>JBLIRO010000044.1:0-40529 GCA_049472335.1 bacterium
CAAAACCAATCCCTCAAGGTCCTTTCCTAGAAAGCCTGAGCGAAAAGCCTCTTTTTTCTTCTGACCCAAACGTCTTAAACTTTGACTCCTGGCCTTCTTTACCGAGCCATCCACCTGGTCCGAAAACAGGGCGGCAGGGGTGCCGGGTCTGGGGGAATAGCTGAATACATGAAGGTAGGCCAAAGGGAGGCGCTCCACAAGCATATATGTCTTCTCAAAATCCTCTTCACTCTCCCCCGGAAATCCTACCATTACATCGGCACCTATGGAAGCTAAGGGGGCTTTATTCAGTATCCGGAATATCACATCCGAATATTCCTGCGGGGTATATTGTCTGCCCATACGCTTTAAAACCGATCCGCTTCCGCTCTGCAAGGGAATGTGAAAATGGGGACACAGACGCGACGAATTACCGATAATGTTTAAAAGTCGGGGTGTAAATTCGTTTGGTTCGATGGAGCTCAGCCTCAACCTCTGAGATCCTTTATCCGGCAATACTCTTTCAAGCAATTCATAAAGATGCCTTACAGGCCGCATATCATTCCCGTATTGCCCCAGATGGATACCTGTCATGACAATCTCCTGATATCCTGCCTCCCACAACTCCTGCACCTGGTTTACAATATCTTCAAACACCGCGCTTCTTGCCGGGCCCCTTGCCTTTGGCACAATACAATAGGTGCAGTGCGCATCACATCCCTCCTGAACCTTTATGAAGGCGCGGGTATAATCTATAAACCTGTTTATGGTCAATGAAGAAATGGGGATTTCTTTTTCGATCCATTCTGTAACGCTTACTTTGACACCTTCCCCTTTTTTTAAAGAATCCAGGAAAAACGGTATACGGCACTTTTCCCGGTTACCGATCACCAGACTCACTCCCGGTATTTTAGCAAACTCATCAGGATTCACCTGAGCGGAACAGCCTGTAACAATGACAATCCCCTCCGGATTGGCCCTAAGCGCCTTTCTTACGGCATTTCTGGAATGATGATCGCTTTTTGCCGTTACGGTACAGGTATTTATTATATAGAGGTCTGCCCTTAGTGGAAATGGCACAAGCTTATAACCCATGTCTTCAAAAACATGTGCCAAATAAGCAGTTTCAAATTGATTCAATTTACATCCCAATGTATATAATGAAGCCTGTAACATCCTTATATTTCGAGCCGGTTCTTCTTGACAAAGATTATAGCCAATGATAATATCAATTCAAAAGATTCTGATTGGTTATATATGGGTAAAAACAGCTTTGTGGAGAAATCTTTGTGCATGATTCCATTAAGCAAGAATTTATCTTAATATATTTGATAACCTTTATAACATCTGGGGGGGTGAGCTATATATAACATTATAATATTTCATTTTTATCTTGTTTTCAAGTTGGCATGAATATTGCTTTGTATTTAATTAATGGATTTTGTTAGTTTTAATGGAAATATCATAAATATTATTGATTTTATTTGTGTTTAATAGTTAACTTATAGAAAAACACCCTCTTTGTTATGATAAATATAACAAATTATACATTTTATATGATTAATATTTCACAGCTTAAGCTTAGGAGGAAGATGTTATGATAAAAAATATGAGAAAGATTAGAAAAAATGAATTTGGATTCACCTTGATCGAGGTCATGGTTGTAATCATCATGTTGGGTGTCCTGGCGGCTATTGCCTTGCCGATCTATACTAATTATGTCCGTAGAGCCAGGGTGAGTGAGGCGGTATCTACTCTTGGGGCCATAAAAACCTTTTTGATGGAAAGACGTAACGCAACAGGTAAATGGCCCATTCAATCCGATATGTATACAGAGTTTAATGATTTTAAAGAATTGTATTATTTCAATAAGCCTACCCTATCATCCGACGCCGGAACAGGCAATAAGAAAATTACGGTAAATATAACAGCTAATACAACAAACTTTGATTTGAAAACAGGCGAGCCTGGAAACTTCGGGTTATATATAGACTTGGACGATGGAAAAAATAGCGGATGGATTGGAGATATTAGGGATAACTACGCAAGTCATTTGCCAAAGGCAAACACTGCTTCATAATAAAATCAATTTATAGTATTTTTATTAAAACAGAGAACAGGAGATCCAGCATGAAGCTTCTGAACTTTTGGTAATTTTTTTATAATGGGGCTTTACTTTTGAATATGTTAAAGCATTTCCATGGCTCCATTTTACTTGAGGCGTTAATCTCTATAATCATTCTAGGATTAATTGTTATAGGATCTTTTTATTCATATAGTTTTGTTTATCAGAGGATAAGATCTCAACGCGATCAAAGAGAAGCGCTAGGCAGAATTCAAGGTTGGATGGAACTAACAAGATTATATGTATCGGATCCCAACAATTCATCTAACCTTAATAATTCAGCTAACACAAATATCGCTGCAATCCTTTTGCAGCATTTTGCTCCCGATATTGATACCAATATTTTTGATCCAAGTGAAGTTGATATTAGGGTTGATACAAATAATAGTATGGTAATTATACGATCCAGTATTAATCTGGACGGTTTGCCTTTACCTTTATATACAGAAATTTATCTTGAAGGAAGCAGATAAGATCATTAGCAAGTCTCATCAAAAAAAGGCTGGCAAAGGATTTACCCTTATAGAGATAACAATTTTTATTGTTATTGTTGGTATCATTTTTGTTTTTGGCGGTATTTATTTTATTTCATCCTGGCGTAATTCTCGTATTTTCGAACAGAATGTTTATCTTCAAAGGGAAGCCAGGTACGCTATGGATTTTATGATAAATGGACAAATGGAAAACGTTACGAATGAAATATATCGTTATGGTGGAATTATTAGTGCTCATCACTCTAAAGTATATAAAACATCTTCGGGTGGAAGAATTAAAGGTACCGAAGGAGAGGAGATTTGTTTATATAATGATGCAAATGACATTATTGGGCGAATTTATCCATATCCGGTAGATGATCCAAATAATTTGTTATTGTTTGATAGGGATGAAGTCAGAAATGGGAATGAGTACAGGATCATCCCTACAGGACCATCAGGAACGGGCATTGATGATCCATATAAAATATCGATATATTTTAAAAAGAAAGAAACCGATATACACTCCTCTGTTAATATAAGTTTGGAGATTGATCAAAATATATATAGCAGGAATCTTAATGCTAGAATGAACTCAACGGTTAATTTGAGGAATTATTATCAGGAGAAATAGACACTTTTAACTGTAAAATAATTCTAAATCAATAATTATTATGTGGATTAAAATCCTCTAAAAAATATAGCAGAAGTTATGAAAAAGATTGGTAATCATAAATTTAACCTAAGACATATTCAAAACGGTTTCGTTTTGCTTTTCACTCTGTTTATTCTTCTAATTATTGCAACTTTAACAATTACATTTTTTTATCTTCAGTTTCTAGAAGTTAATCTTATTGCAAAAGAAACCGAAAATCTTCAGGCATTTTACCTGGCGGAAGCCGGTCTTGCGAAAGGCAGAAAATTATTGTTAGATTCAAATACAAATACAAAAATACTAGATGAACTTGAAAAAAAGGGTGAGCTTGTATACAACAATCCTGTGTTAAACAGTTGCAATCAGAAAAGGCTTGCTTCTAATTCTAATAAAGAGGGAATATTTTACTATGAATATAGGTTAAATCCTAATGTTCCTGACTCCGACATTATGGGTATAATAACTATTACAGGTACTGGTTGGGTGGATGAAAATGAATCCCAAATTGGCGACATATGTAAAAAAAAGAGTGAAAACAGGAGAGAGATAGAGAACAGGTTTTTTTTTATAAGTGGTGGATTACCAGGTGAAAAAGATTTGCCGCAAGAAAGTTTTGGGAAGAAAGAAGATCGATTACCGATAACGAAAACTTTAGAAACACTAAAATACCCTGTTGTGACTAGTTGGTTCAAACCCAATGAATACGAGAAACTTGTATTTAAGAGGAAGGGCAGAGATGAGGAAATAACCAGAGACCAAAACATTCTTTTAACATCTTATGAAATGACCACGGAACAACGTAACGCTTATATTAATTTTAAAGCTATTAGCATAAATAGAATTGGATTGGCCAAAGATATTGACATAAATGATAATGAAAAACTTTTTCCTGAAGAAAAAAGGGCTAATTATATTTCAACAGATCAAATAACTCGTGATAAAGAACTTCCTTTGCTTTGTGGTCAGGATTGTCCATTTGAGCTTACTGAGTCACGTAGTATACAATGGGATAATAAAAAACAAAAGAACCTAGTTACAATTAAATCATCAAAAATGGTTCTTAAAAGGAATCAAAAAAAAATTCTCAAGCCGGGTCTCTATTTTTTTGAATGGTTGATCCTAGAAGAAAACTCTATACTCAACACAGAGGGGGATGTGCTAATTTACGTTAAAAAATTAGAATTAGAAAGAAATGCAAAATTAATGGGAGGACCAAGTGAAAAGCCTGATGATGCCAGTCCAAACGATCTCGTTATTTTGGCTCAACGTTGGAATCTTGCTTATCAGGATTCGGAAGATGGGATAAAAATCGGATCAACTGCCACTATATGTGGGCATATTTTTGCGCCTAGTTTAAAAGTAACTATATGCAAAGGTTTTATGGGTAAAGGGACAAGGGTTTATGGTTCTATTTTGACGGAACGGCTTGTCACGTCCAGATGCGATGCGGGTGCATCATTTGGACCAATTTGGATTATTTTCGAAGAATATACAAATAACCAAATTGAGGAAATCGCCGGTTCATGGAGAGAGGTAAGGAATCCCTAAATGGAATACTTTGAGCTTTTCGGACTAAAAAAAGAACCCTTTTCACTCTCGCCGGACCCTGATTTTTTTTATCATTCCAATCATTACACGGAATGTTTACAGAGGCTGGAGATATCCGTGAGGCTCAGGCGTGGTTTGAATCTAATTATAGGGGACATGGGAACAGGAAAAACGACCATCAGCCGAATCCTGATCAATAGATTCAAGGATGAGCGGGACAGGTTCCTGTTTTTTCTAATACTGGACCCTTCATACAAAACCGAGTTTCAGTTTCTCTCCGCGCTCATCCAGCTTTTTGGCATAAAAACCAAAAGAAGATCCACGCTGGACTATAAGGAGCTTCTTCAGGAGTTCCTTTTCAAGAAGGGGGTTGAAGAGGATAAAATCGTGGTGCTTTTAGTAGACGAGGGACAAAAGCTGGATTCCAGCCAGATAGAGGTCCTTCGAAATCTTCTTAATTTTGAAACAAATGAATATAAGCTGCTTCAGTTGGTTATCCTGGCGCAGCTTGAGTTCCTTGACCTGATCGCAGAACATAAAAATTTCTTTGACCGGGTAAATTTTACTTATACAATTAGTCCACTTACACTTGAAGAGACAAAATCGCTTATAATATATAGATTAGAAAAGGCCGGACATTCTGAAGGGAATGATCTTTTTAATGATGAAGCAATCCGCTTTATACATCTCCAAACAAGAGGGTTCCCCAGAAGAATTATCAAGTTATGCCACCATTCGCTTATTACCATGTATTCTAAGAATAAAAGCTGTGTGGACCTTGATACGGTCCAGTCTCTTCAAGAGGATCAGATCCTGGTCGATGATGATCTTGTGCAACTTAAACGAAATTTGAGACGACTTGGCAGGACATACCAGCGCCAAAGGGTTTTTAGCAAACGCTAATGTGTGTGATTTATTATGGAAAACCTTGATATGGATGAAAAAGAAAAAGAGCTAGCCGCAACCAACAAACTCCTTAATATAATCAGGGGAGAAAAAAAGGGGAGGGGGGATAAACAATCCGTACAATCAGATACCGGTTCGGACACTGAATCCTTTCAACCCGTGATTCAAAAAGCACAAAAAGAGGAGCTAAAGGGGAGACATGTTGAATCTTCGGATGATCACGGCAAGGATAAAAGTGTATATAAGAACAGATTAACAATTAAACCAGAGCATGGATCCGAAAAAAAATCCTTCGGAAAAACCTCCACAAACGCAGAAATAAAAAACCGGGAAACGGGCCACAGAATCCAAAAACCACACTCAAGGCCCGTTGTTCTGTCATCCGAGAGTTCAGTTAGAACGGAAAAGCGGCATCTGTCAAGAAAATCAAAGGGTTTATGGCAGGGATTGTTAAAAAGACGTGAGGATAGAGCCATAGGTCTGGATATAGGATCTCATAGCCTTAAATATGTAATACTACAAAAGGATATGAGCGGGATAAGGGTGCTTGATTTCAAGATCCTTAAGTTGCCCGATGGAATAGAGGAAGAGGATAGAACAATTTTCAAAAGAAACCTGAAGTCCCTGCTCGCCGGAACCGATTTGAGCAATACCAAGATTGTCAGCTCTGTAAGCGGGCCGTCTGTTATTGTCAGACATGTACAGTTTCCCCCGATGAGCCAAAAAGAGCTCATTCAATCTTTGAAATGGGAGGCGAAAAGTTATATACCCTTCCCGGCAGATGAAGTAAATCTTGATTATCAGATACTGCCCGGAAAGAACGACAATCATGGTATGGATGTTATACTTGTGGCCGTGACAAAGAAGCTGCTGCATTCACATCTGGAAATACTAAAAGATGTTTCGATAGAACCGGATATTGTGGATATAGCCCCTCTTGTTCTTATTAACACTTTTTTGGCTGCACATCCTGACAAAAAGCATAAAACAGTAGCTTTGATGTACATTGGTGCACAGTCGAGCCTGTTGAGTATTTATAGGCCGGGCAGTCTGTTTTTCACCAGAGACATTAATATCGCAGGCGATGCATTTACAAAACATATCCAGTCGAAATGGAATATTTCTTATGCTCAGGCCGAGTCCATAAAGCACGGAGAAAATGTGGTGGATGATGAATCTTTAGCCCGGAAAAAGGACATACAGGAAGTCCTCAAACCCGTAATTAATGAATTAATAAAGGAGGTTCGCCGATCTCTGGTTTATTATGACAATCAAACAGGTAAAATGGGATTCAGTAACCTTATATTGACCGGAGGAGGGGCCCTTCTTGCCGGTATATCCCAGGTTATAGGTTTTGAACTGGGACTTGAAGTGGATTTTCTGGATCCGTTTAATAGGCTTCATGTGGATGAGGCCGGACACCCTGAACTCTTGATGAAAGAGCATGCAGAGAGACTTTCACTAAGTTTGGGTCTGGCATTGAGGGGTATTATATGAAAAAATCTATTTTTAATATCAATATTTACAAACCTGAAAGAAAAAAGAAAAAGGAGTGGAAACTTCCTTATAAAGAGATATATAGCGGTATAATGATTTTGATCTCATTATTTTTATTATTCATTGTCTGTATTTACTTATTCTTTGGCCTCCATATGCCACAGGACAGAAACCTGAAAAAAGCCCTGTCTAAGGCCAAAGAGATGGATCTTAAGCTTCAGGAAACGAAGGCTGAGGCTGAAAGTCTTGCAGGTAAAAAAGATTTATACCTTCAAATAAAGGTAGAGAGTGTCTCCTGGCCGGAAAAGCTGGTGTCCCTGAGTCAAAATCTATCCGAAAAAATCTGGTTTTCCAGTATAGCATTTCCGGGCCGCGCTGATACAAGCAAAGGAGGGCAAGATCTTCTGATTGTCGGACAGACTTTTTCCGGTTTATCTGAGGAAAATCTGGACCAGATAGGGGATCTTATCATAGGGCTCAATCGAGCTGAGACGTTTAAAAGGGATTTTGAACCATTACGTTTGGAATATACACAAAAATCCGAGACGGAGTGGGGAATGATACGGTTTCGGATCATTGGAAAGGCTAAAGATCTTTCTTTATAAAACAATAACCCGGAAGGAGATTTGCTTCTGATGAAAAAAGGTGGCTTTTCTGTCTTGGTCATAAGCCTTATTTTAGCTCTTATAATATCACTATCTTATTATTTTTTCTCCTATAAACCGAAACAAGACGAATTTTTAAGGGTCAGTAAAAAGATCCAGGACTTAGAATCTGAAATCAAGATTCAGGGAGATTCTATTGTCAGGGACAAAGAAGCAATTGCCCAAATGGAGCTTGGCCGAGCCAATCTTAATTATTTTGTACGAAACAGGATCAGTGGTGAAGAAAAAACCCCCTTCTTCTTAAGGGAATTAAATAAGATAGCTAACACTCTGGGAATTCAGTTGATATCAGTCTTTCCTGTCGCTCCCGAAGATAAAACAGGTTATATCAAAGAGGCTTTTGAGATAAAATTAAAAACGGACTTTAAAAGACTATTACGTCTTCTGTTGCATCTTCAGGACAACCTGGGTTTGAATATAGACCAGTTGAAAATGGAAATGATAGAAAACGATGCGACTTTTGAGATAATTTGTTTAATGAAGATAAACACAATTGAGATGATAAACAAAGAGGACCAAAAGGCCGAAGATCTGGAGGGTTTGAGGGCATTACATCTTAAATCCGAACCAGGACTGCAAGATATAAAACTGGATACAGCACAAAGGGATAAGGACCGGCTCGCAGCATCCAATATATTGAAAAAAGAGTTTAGGGACCCTTTTGAAAAACCGCCGAAAATCCGTGAGATACAGGAAAAACTAAAACAAATGGAAACTGAATTGGCAGAGAGTCAACTGCTCGGCATTATCGACTTTGAAGGACAAAGACACGCCATTATCGGGCGTAATACTGTAAAAAAGGGGGATCGGATCTTTAATATGGATGTACTGGACATTACTCATGACAAGGTCGTCCTGGGAATAGGAGAGGTCAGATTCACCTATAAAATAAAGAAAGACGGCAGTTAATATAATGAAGAAGCGAGGAGAACCTTAATTATGACGGGTTATAGTAAACCAAAAAGAGTATTAGGCTATCTGGCTGTAATGCTTTTTCTTTTAATGTGTTTGGCTGTTTCTTCTTATGCTCAGCTCAGAAGAAGATACCACGGTATTGATCTGGATTTCCCCATGAAACGCTGTTCCATGGAGATACGTGGTGCGGATGTCGCTGATGTTCTAAGGACATTTGCCGATCAATATAAGCTTAATCTGATTCTTGGCAGTGATGTATCGGGAAAGATCGATCTAATTCTGAATAAGGTGCCTGTGGATCAGGCATTCTTAACCATATTGCGTACTGCTAAACTGGCCTATATCAAAGAGGGCAAGATTTACAGGATTATGTCCCTGGAAAAGATGGCTGAGGAAAACAGGCTTCGGGAAGAATCCGTAGAGATGGAAACAAGGGTATTCAGGCCAAATTACGCCAGCGCAAAAAGGCTGGCGGATAGTATGAAGAATATTTTGTCCAAGCGGGAGGGGGCTTTTATTGACGCGGATGAAAGAACCAATACCATTGTAATCAAGGACATTTCCCAAAAGCTGGACGAAATGGAAGCCCTTTTCCGTCTCCTGGATATAGAAAAGGTTACAACGGTTCGCCCTGTCAAGACAGAGGTAATCACATTAAAATTCGCCGATGCGGAAGAAATGGGGAAAAATATAAAGGCTTTGCTATCCGAGGCAGGAAAGGTTGAAGTCAATCAAAAGAAGAACTCTCTTATAATTCTTGACTTGCCCGAAAATCTGGGGCAGATAAAGACATTGGTAAATGAGATTGACATGCCTTCCCGCCAGGTGCTTATCGAAGCCAGGGTTGTTGAGACAACGAAAAATTTCATCAAAGATCTTGGTATCCAATGGGGAGGTAAATATACCACCGGCCCTCCATCGGGAAAGTTGTTTCCCAGGACCACGATAACCGGCGTAGCGGGTGATTTAACAAGCGAAGTAACTGAAAACTTTGCTGTCAATCTCCCTATTTCAGGAGGCACCTCATACGGAGGCATTGGGGTTTCACTGGGGCATCTTAAAGACAAGTACTTCCTGGACATACAATTAAATGCTATGGAATCCGAGGGGGAAGGCAGGGTTTTGTCAAATCCCAGGATTGCTACCATGGACAATACAGAGGCGCTCATTGAAATAGGCTCCAAGATCCCCTTTTTAGTGCGAGAAGAACAAACGGATGAAGTAGATACTTACAGAGTAGTCTATGAAGACGCTTTTACCACCCTTGAAGTGGTCCCTCACATTACTGCTGACGGCAGGATAAAAATGAAGATCAATGCAAGCAAGGACCGCCCTGATTTTTCTAAAACAGTTTTGGGTTATCCCCTGATATCCCGGAAAGGCGCTGAGACCGAACTGATAGTAAAGGATGGCGAGACCGCGGTAATTGGCGGCCTTTCCATCTCTGACAAATCCGAGGTTCAAAACGAAGTCCCCTGGTTTGCCGACCTGCCGTTGATCGGCATCCTTTTCAAGAGCAAGTTTAAATCCAACAATTATGATGAGCTTCTGATCTTTATCACTCCCCACATAATAGAAAACTAACCAGGGATGGCGCACAAGAGGTATATAGCCGGATATAACCAGATCGGAGAGTTGTTAATCCAGGAAGGGCTTATTACCGAGACCCAGCTCGAACAGGCTTATAATAAACAAAAACGCACGGGTGAGAGGATCGGTGTCATACTGGTCAATATGGGCGTAATATCCGAGCATGACCTTTTAAAGGCCCTTGCAAGACAATTAAATATAGACTATATTCCGCCCGAAAAATTTTCCATGATAGATCCTGATTTGGCAAGGCTTATACCTGAACATATTGCCCGAAAGCATCTGGCTATCCCATTAATGAAAAATTTCGATTCACTGACGGTAATTATGGCTGATCCTTTCGATCTGCTATCTATCGACGATATCCAGAGGATAGCAGGCATGAATATTAAGCCTGCCATAAGCTCCGGAAAGAATATTGAAGCGGCAATTACCCGTATCTTTATCCCCAAGGAAGAAGGGAAAATACTGGAGGTTCTGAAGGACCTTCAGTCGATTCATCTTGAGGTGGAGGAAAAAAGGGAAGAAGAAGGCCTTGATCTGGAAAAGGTTAAGGAGCAGGTGGAGGAGGCGCCGATTGTCAAGCTGGTCGACTATATCATTACCAATGCCATTAATAGGCTGGCCAGCGACGTTCATATAGAACCCCGGGAAGATAACGTTCTCATTAGATACAGGATAGACGGGGTCCTTTATGACATAATCTCTCCGCCTAAAAATCTCCAGATGGCTATAACTTCCAGGATCAAGATCTTATCCAATCTTGATATTGCGGAAAGAAGGCTTCCCCAGGACGGTCGTTTTACTATAAGGTTCAACAACAGGGAAATAGATCTCCGTGTTTCATGTGTACCGACCATTTTTGGAGAAAAGATAGTTTTGAGGTTGTTGGAAAAAACGGCCTTTAGCTTTCAGCTCGAAGAGCTGGGACTGGACACGCACCAGTTTGAGATCTTTAAACAATTCATGTATGTGCCCTATGGAATGATTCTTCTTACGGGTCCCACAGGGAGCGGAAAATCCACCACCCTTTATGCAATGCTGTCAAGGATACGCTCTCCGGAAAAGAATATCATTACTATCGAAGACCCTGTAGAGTACCAGATCAAAGGGATAAACCAGATTCAAGCTAATTTCAAGACGGGTTTCACCTTTGCTAATGGACTGAGAGCGATTCTCAGGCAGGACCCCGATACAATAATGGTCGGAGAGATCAGGGATATAGAGACTGCTGAAATAGCAATCCGGTCCGCACTAACCGGTCATATGGTTTTTTCCACTTTACATACCAATGATGCCGTTGGTACCGTTGTACGTTTGGTTAACATGGGAATCGAGCCGTTTCTTGTCTGTAACTCACTCACGTTGGCTGTAGCACAACGGCTTGTTCGTCGTGTATGCCTTAAATGCCGAGAGGCATATGTACCAAGCCCTGCCCTTCTTGAAAGTATAGGTCTCAAACCCAATCAAAAGGAAGAATTACTTTTTTATCGCGGTAAAGGGTGTGATTCCTGCAATCAAACCGGCTATAGAGGTCGTGTGGGAATCTTCGAAATTATGGTCATGTCCCAGGAGATACGCAACCTTGTGCTTCAAAACGCTCTGCCCAGTGTTATAAAACGGAAGGCCCTGGAAAAAGGCATGACTACTCTTATGGAAAGCGGACTAAATAAGGTTATCCAGGGGATAACCTCCATTGATGAAGTATTAAGCACGTGTGTGGAAGAGGAATAGCTATTGCCCAAAATTAGAATTGCTGATATATTTCTCATGTGCTTTTATTAATACTTACTATTTGTTATAGTAGGGTCTCAATGAGTATGTAACAAAACTGTACATGAAGGAGAAAAATCTTGCCTTATTACACTTACAAAGCCCGGGAATTCAATGGTAAGACTATCTCGGGAACAATGGAGGCAGAAAACGAGGATGAAGTAATAGAAAGGCTGCACCGCAGAAACGCCGTTCCGTTATCAGTTACTCTTATCGATGAACATATCAAAAAAAGTACTTCACGGGAAAACCTTTTAATAAGCCTGAAACGCTTCTCTACACATATCAGGCTTCAGGATTTACTTTTATTTACAAACCAATTATCTGCAATGTTCGGTGCGGGTATACCTATCTCAAAAAGCATTCAGTCTATTGCTACAGACACAAAAAAAAAGTCTTTTCAGGAGATTATAACCGAAGTATACCGGTCTATCGAAGCCGGTGATGACTTGTCCCAGGCCATGGCTCGCTACCCCTCAGTATTCAATGAACTGTATGTTAGTCTGATCCAATCCGGAGAGGTAAGCGGCACCCTTGGTATTATCCTTCCACAGCTCGCCTCCTATCTGGAAAAGACCATTGAAATCCGGGGACGTGTAAAGGCAGCCATAACATATCCCATCGCCATCATCTCTTTCGCTGTTCTGGTTATTTCTTTTCTTATAATGGCAATTGTCCCAAAATTTGGTGTTATATATCAGCGTCTAAAGGCGCCTTTACCCCTTCCGACCCAAATCCTTCTTAAAGGAAGTCAATTTTTCAAACAAAATTTTCTTTTATTAATATTTTCTTTTTTGATGATATTAATCCTTTTTTATTTTTCATTACATACAAAAAGTATTGGGTTCTTATGGGATAAGGCAAAGCTTCATTTTCCCATATTTGGCCCTCTGATTATTAAAAGCACACTTGCAAAATTCACCAAGACACTATCGGTTCTTCTTCACAGCGGGATGCCTATCATCCAGTCCATACAAATTGTATCCAATTCGGTAGGCAATCGATATCTGAAAGATGTGCTTGATAGATGTTCAGTTGATATACAAAAAGGGGCATCCGTCTCGCAGGCATTTTCGGAATCACGCGCATTCCCCAACCTGCTGATACAGATGATATCATCCGGTGAAGAATCCGGGACCCTTCACACCATGCTGGGGAAGACCTCTGATTTTTATCAGCAGCAGGTTAGCAGCACCGTAGCTTCATTAACCTCCATTATAGAACCTGTATTAATAATCATTATCGGTGGTGTTGTGGCATTCATAGCTCTTTCTATCTTTCTGCCGATATTTAAATTGGGGGGCGCCCTTTAATATATATAAAAACTGAAAATTTTTAAATCATGGTGGAATTCAGAAAGTATACTGCAAAAACAAAAAAGGATAGTATTAATGTAATAGTCTATGTCTCGGGCTATAAAATCCTCGGGACCGTTTACCTTCCCCTGGGAGGGAGATTGACTGACTTTTTAAACACAAAGGGTCTTGGCGCGGAAGGGGAGGTTTTTATACCTGTCACCGATGCCAGTATCTATAGTATTTCAGATGACAGCCTCATTCATTACACCCCGTTTTTAAGTATAAATAAGGATAATATATTGTTTATTTTTCCGCAGGACGATTCTATGAAAGAAGAAAAAGAAAAAACTTGACACTAAAATCAAAATGCCATAGGATCAAAACGTAAAGATATAAAAGGGATTAGTTATGAACAGACATCTTCTTAGAGCAATGATAAACACCCTGTTTATTTTGACGGCGTTTGTCTTTCTCGGATGCCAGTCGAATGTTGTAAAAGACACCATACAAAGGGACCTGGATGACCTGCAGAAGCAGATATTCGAGCTGCAGCAGGATCAAGCATATATTAATACAAAGGTGGAGCAGACTTCGACTCATATTTCATATCTGAATGAGCGGTTGGAGAAAAAAGAAAAAGAGCTAGAGAAGGTCATTAGTAATCAGGAGAAACTTAAGCAGGATCTTTTCAAAACCAAAGATGCTGTCGAACCTGAGATACTCACCCCTGAGACCAAGATAGAAATGGTGGGATCTGAGGCGTCGTCCGGTCTTGCCCCTGCAACTCCGGAGTCCCGCAAGTCGATCATCTATGAAAGTCCTACCAAACTATATAATAATGCCCTGGATCTTATTCGCTCAGGAAAAATAGATGACGCTATTCCTCTGTTACGGCAATATGTCGAAATCTATCCCAGAACGGAATTGGCTGATAACGCTCAATACTGGCTTGGAGAATGTTACTATAAAAAAAGGGACTTTCAGAATGCTATAAATGGATTCAAGAAGGTTTTGGATGACTATCCCAGCGGCAACAAAATACCAGCCGCCCTTCTTAAATTGGGATATTCCTTTTATGAACTCCGTCAGATAGCTCAGGCACTGGAATCCCTGCAAAGAATAATAAATCAATATCCGAATGATCCTGTATATTCATTAGCCCAAAAAAAGATCGATATTATACTATCAGAAAGGTGAGTCTATGAGACAAAAATCTCTTTTGGGAAGTTTTAAAATCTGTTTTTATATTATGCTTTTTTTGTTCTTATCCGCTATAGTCTTTTTTCCGGGCATCCGCGATATAACAGCCCAGCAGGCCGCATCTGTTTCGGACATTTATATTGTCACCAAAGGGGATACCTTATGGAATATTTCCGAAGAATTCTTCGGAGATCCTCAGCTTTGGCCGGCACTATGGCAAATAAATCCCCATATCAAAGACCCTCATTGGATATATCCCGGCGAAATCATCAATCTTATAAAACTTACACCTCCCTCTCTTTCGTCCGTTCCTTTACAACAACCTTTGAAACCCCTGAAGGAAATAACAGAAGGTGAGATTCAGCCGGAGATTCCTGCTACAAAAGAACCTGTCTATGCCGTTACCCAGGACAAGATAGATAGCTGCAGCTATCTTTTACCGCAAGCGGTTTTTCATCAAAAAGAAAAAGAGGAAGGGTGGGGAAAAATAGTAAAAAGCAAGGAAGAAAAGATCAGCCTAAGTTATCTGGATTATATCTATATAGACCTTGGAGAAGGGGATGTTGTTCCCGGACAAATAATGACGGTATTTAAGATAGCCCGGGATCTTAAGGATAATGAAAAATTGGATATGCCCCATTATATGGTAAGCATCCTCGGCAAAGCTGAGATAAAAGAAGTGTATGACAATATAAGTCTTGCAAAGATTATAAAATCCTATTCTGAGATCTCCATAGGGGATATGGTAAAACAATACGAGGCAATGCCCAGACCTGTTTTAAAACCGCCCAAGATAAAAGAATTGTACGGTGAGATCCTGGAATCAGAGGCACCGAAGGTGAACCTGTCCGAATTTGATATCGTTTTTCTCAATATGGGAAAATGGACTGGTATAGAACCTGGTAATCCTTTGGAAATATACAGATTTGAGAATATTAAGATCGGACCCCCCGATGCGCAGGAAACGAAAAGGATTATAAGACCTCTTGGCGAACTTCTTGTTTTAAGAGGAGAGGAATGGACATCAACGGCCCTTATAACCAAGAGTTATCAGCCTATTTTACTGGGTGACCATGTAAGGATATATGAGGATTGACATTGGATCAGTGAATCTTCTTTTTTACGGAAAAACTCGAAATCGGAGATACGCAAACACGGTTCCTCCCCTGAGCTTTTCCCGCATATAATGCCATATCCGCGTAATCAGTAAGTTCATCGGAATAAAGCCCATCATCCGGATATGTACCTATACCTATAGTTACAGTCAATTTACTTGTTTCTTCAGATTTTTTGAATAGGGATTTTTTATCTCCGGACAAGAAAACGTGTTGTGATAGTCTTTGTCTGATCCTTTCAGCAAGGATCTTGCTTCCCCTTTTCCCGGTTTCTGGAAGAAGCATCAAAAACTCGTCTCCTCCATATCTTGCTACTACATCAGCATGCCTTGCATGGGAATTTAATATCCTGGCGACCTGTTTCAGCGCTCTGTCGCCTTCCATATGGCCAAACCTGTCGTTAAATCTCTTAAAGTTATCTATATCCAGCATAATCATTGAGACATTTCTATCATACCTTTGGGCTCTTTTTATTTCTTTATGTGCCACTTCAAAAAAATAACGGCGATTGAAAAGCCCTGTCAGATCATCTCGATGGGAGAGCTCTTGAATCTTTCTGTACAATCTGGCGTTTTCAATGGCAATAGCCACATGCTCCGCAATTGTGGCATAAAATCCAAGATCTGATTCCGAGAATCCCTCTACGTTCTGCTTATAGACATTCAATAGCCCAATCACCATAGATCCCTGACCAATCAAGGGAAGGCCGAGATATGAACCCTTTTCTATAGTCCGGTTCGTGGCCTTTTTAAAAGATTCGTCCTTACTTATGTCTTTGATAAGTTTAGGGCTTTTAGTAAGGACTATATTCCCGAAGAAACCTTCTCCCAAAACGCATTCTTTTTTAATACATATATTCAGGCCTGAAGAAACCTTTGTGACCATGGTATTATTTTCTTCATCCAAAACCATTAGGGAGTACATATCCACCTTCAGGGAATGATGGACCAATTCAACAGTGCGTGTAAAAACTTCATCAAGGCTGAGCGTAGATCCCAACACCTTGCTTATATTGTGAAGGGTATACAGCTCTAAAACCTTTTGATGAAGCATCTTATTGATATTTTCCAGTTCAGAGATTCTGTCCTGTACTATTTTTTGTTCCACTGATACCACTCCCTTTTTTCCTTCTTCTCTTCCAGTTTTTCCTTTTCTTCAAACTGTTCCTTCCAAACCTTGATAAAGGCGTCGACCACCTTCGGATCAAACTGTGTTCCGGCACATTTTTTTAGCTCTTCGATAGCCTTTTCAGAGTTTTGTGCCTTTCGATAAGGACGATCGGAAGTTATTGCATCAAACGAATCCGCAACCGATAATATCTTTGTTTCCAAAGATATGTGCGACGGCCCCAGACCGTCGGGATAACCTTTGCCATCATGTCTTTCATGATGGTGAAGAATCCCATCCTTAACATCTTTTAAAAAGTCGATATGATCAATAATACGGCAGCCTATTTGAGAATGCTCCCGGATGATCATTACTTCTTCTTCAGTGAGATCTATGGTTTTGTGAAGAATGTTTAAACTTACCCCTATCTTGCCTACATCATGCAGTATGCCTGCGTGACGAATTACCTCCAAACTCTTTTCGCTAAGATTTAAATACTCGCCAACAGCAAGAGCGAGTTTAGTAACACGTTCAGAATGTCCAAATGTATATGGATCTTTAGCCTCTATGGCATTAACCAGAGCGGTAATCGCATCGAAGTAACTCTTTTTAAGTGCCTTATAAAGATTTGAATTTTCAAGGACAACAGAGGCCTCACAGGATATAGTCGTAAGAAGCTCCAGATCACTTACGGAAAAACTCCTTTCGTCCTGGTTGTCTATCATTCCGATAATGCCGATAACCTGTCCCTTTGCCTGCAGTGGTACATAAAGTAAAGTATTGGGTGTATATTTCCCGTGATTGTTATTAAACCGCCCGTCTGATTTGAGATCAGGAATAAGTAACGGTTTACCGCTTTCATCTACATATCTTGCAAGGTCCTTATGTATTGAATCCTCCCAGAATGCCTTATCGTAGCCCCCATTAGCCAGATATTTCAGTTGAAGCTTATCCGTATCTCTCTCTTTTATTGTCATTAGTCCGATCTTTGCATTAAGGATCTTGGATGACATCTGGAGAATAGATTCCAATAGTTTATCGATATCCAAGACAGAGTTTATCTCCTTCCCGATATTGTTAAGTGTGGTCAAAATATCGATTGTTCTTTGAAGCAAGCGATTTTTTTCCTCGATTTGATGTTTGTATTTTAACTCCTCTTCCGCTCTTACCAGTGCCTCCTGTTTTTGTAAAGAGTCCTCGTGAAGCAGATTTATTTCGTTAATCATAAAATTGAAGGTGTTTCCAAGCTGTCCTATTTCATCATCGGAATCGACCTCTGCCCTGGCCTCCCAATCCCCTTTTCTAACGATGTCCATTGTCTTTTTCAGTCTTCTTATGGGATGATCTACTAAACGCGTTAGTATGAAATAGATGGAGATAGAAATCAAAACAAGCGTGAAAATTGCAGACAATATCATAAATGCCCTTGTAGCTATTATCGGAACCTTCATCCATGCTATAGACACATTCACATCAAGAACACCCATGATATTTACATCTTTCATATGGCATTCATAGCATGGCGGCTTACCAATAATGGACTTGACCATGGACATCTTCTTTTTCTCCAAATCGAACCTGACGAATTGGTGCTCTCCTTCTTGGATCCTCTCTAAATCAGGGATATCGACTATTTCACCTTCTTCACTCATCTTTGAAGAAACAAGAATAAGACCTTCTTCAGTCACAATACGAAGGTCCCTCATATCGCTTTCCGAGCCTATGGTGACCAAAAGATCTCTCACATCTTCATGTTTTCCTATGAGCATTGAATGAACGATGCTGTTTTCGATGGTCTGTGTCAGAAGGATTATCCTGCGGCGGGAATTTTCTAAAAATTGTTTTGATTGCATCCTTATTCCTACATATGTTGAAGCCCCGATCCAGATCATCAGGATAAATACCATAAAAAGGATAACCTTTATATACAGACGTTTTTTTATCGCCCTGAGCAAATTAAAGTTTGAAAGGCCTAACGACCTTTTGTTTTGCATATTATTTACTCCTTATCATGTACTCCTTATCATGTTACAAAAATAAGATTCCTTTATCTTTAATAAACTAGACAATTAGGGTATATGATCGTCTATTGAAAGTCAATAAACCAAGTAACACGTAATTGAAACTTTAGGAACTTGAGACTTTGGGCACTATTTTTTATGTTTGACAATCAAAACTTAGAAAATTATACTGTAGAGCAACAATTTTAAAATATCACTATTAATAAAAATTTGGGAAATATGAACGTCAGTTGGGCGCCTTGGCGAATGGAATATATTCAGTCCGAACCATTATCCGGATGTTTGTTTTGTCAAAAACACTCAGAAAAAAAGGATGAAGAAAATTATATCCTTTTTCGCAGCAGCTTAAGTTTTTTGATGTTAAACCTTTATCCATATAATACAGGCCATTTAATGGCAGCACCTGTCAGACATGTGGGTGATATTACATTTTTATATAAAAAAGAGATCATCGACATTATGGATTTGGTACAAAAGGGAGTCAACGCTTTAACAAAGGTTTATAAGCCTGAAGGATTCAACATCGGATTAAACCTGGGTGTTGTTGCGGGTGCAGGCATAACAGATCATTTACATATTCATATAGTTCCAAGATGGCAAGGAGATACAAACTTCATGCCTGTGCTGACCGACACAAAGGTTATACCTCAGCACCTCCATAAAACTTATAAAACCCTTTTGTCTCTGTTTGCCGAACCCGAATAAAAAAATTGAGATAAGGAGATGGTCCTATGCAGATACTAAAAATAATTTTATTCATCGTCCTGGTAATATTTGTTGTGATTTTCGTGTTTCAGAACCAATGGATCATCCAAGAAAAATTTTCCATCCATTATTTTATTTATAACACACCCGAGATATATCTTTGGATTCTTCTCCTTATCGATTTTTTCATGGGCACCTTGTTATGCACTTGCTGTTATATTATTAAGCATAGTAAACTTAAACGAACTCTTTATCAAAACAAAAAAAGAATCGCACAGATGGAAAAGGAATTAGTTTCTCTGCGCAATCTTCCAATTACTGATAACCAGGAGGAAAAGAACGCCTCCTTACAAGCCATTTAATATGACTGCTTATCCTGTAATAATACTTTTAGCTTGTTTTGCATCTTTAATAATTGGTATCCTCCTGGGTCACTATTTCTTGCCTAAATTCTCACTTACAGAAACAAGTGAGAATCTGGAATCAGAAAAGGGAGCATATATAAAGGGTTTGAAATATATCATATCCAATGAGCCGGACAAAGCCATTGCTGAATTCACCAGGGCTGTTCAGATAAATTCCAATACTGTGGAAATATATATCAATCTAGGAAATTTATTTCGAGAGAAAGGTGAGATAGAAAGGGCCATCCGTATACATCAGAGTATTTTGTTGAGGCCAAATCTTAAGCCTGATGCAAAGGAATCTGCACTTATGTGTCTTGGGCTTGATTATTCGGCTGCAGGTTTTTTTGATCGTGCCATCTCAACCTTTCAGCAGCTTATCTCTCTTCATCCAAACAACATACAGGCCCATAGAGAGCTGGAAAAGCTCTATGAGGAGGAAAAGGATTGGGAAAATGCCTTTAATGAGGCCAAACTGTGCCAAAAATTGTCAAAAGAGGATAACTCACCTCTTCTTGCTCACATAATAACCGAACTGGGAAAGGATTTTTACAGGAAAGGCGAAATTATTCAGGCAAAAAAAGAGCTAAAAAGGGCGATCGGTATTAATAAAGGATGTACGGAAGCTTATCTTGTCCTTGGTGATATCTATTTTGCCGAGGAAAAACTAGGTCAGGCCATATCAAAATGGGAAGAAATCGTTCATTTAGATCTTCCCCTCAGCCATCTGGTATATGAAAAACTGGAAAAAGCCTACCTCAAGCGGGGAGATTATGATCAAATAGAAGAAATTTATCGAGAGGTTTTGAATAAGAGGCCTGAAGACTATACAACGAGGCTGATCCTTGCAGAATATTATCAAAAAAAAGGTGCAAGCAATAAGGCCATTCAAGAATTAAAAGACGCATTAAAGTTTAAACCCACTCATCCGAGTATACGTCAAAAGCTGGGAGAAATACTTCTGAAAGAACAACTCGAAAAGGAAGCGCTAAAGGAATATAAAACGCTTATAGAAGAGATGAAGAACAAAAAATTTCTATCCTATTGCAGCAGATGCGGCTTCCAGACCTCTGAGATTATCTGGAAGTGTCCTCAATGCAAGGAGTGGGACACGTTTTTTAATGAAGATTCCTGATGAATTACAAAGAAACGCCTTTAATGAGGCAATATTTTTCAATCAAGGAAACCTATCCTGACCATATCCTCTTTTTTCGCTTGGGCGATTTTTACGAGATGTTCGGCGAGGATGCCATAACCGCCTCCAAGATACTTAACATCGCATTAACAACAAGGGATAAAAAAAAGGAGGATGCTATCCCTCTTTGTGGCGTACCATATCATTCTGCCCGAATTTATATAAAACGCTTACTGGATAAAGGCTTGAAGGTGGCGATTTGTGAGCAGTTGGAGGATCCTAAAAAAGCCAAGGGAATTGTAAAACGGGATGTTGTCCGTTTAATCTCTTCCGGTACTGTTATGGAATCGGATCTGCTCAATGAAAAAGAGCACAATTTTCTTGCTTCTGTCTTCCCTGGAGAAAGGGGGCTGGGTTTAGCATTTCTTGACTTGACCACTGGGGAGTTTAGAACTACAGAACACCTGGAAGATGATCGCCTTATTAGACTTCAGGGAGAAATTAGCCGTCTTGAGCCAAAAGAGATACTTTTTCCCTCAAAATTTAAGAATGATAAAGATTTAATGAGAATATTAAGCTCTTTTTCCATTGAGCTCTCTCCTGTCGATATAGTGGATTTTGGCCTAAAAGAGGCATCGGATTTACTAAAAACATTTTACGACCTTAATCAGATTGATGTGCTGGGGCTTAATGATAAACCTCTTTCTTGTTTGGCATCTTCTTATATTATTCATTATCTGAAACAGACTCAAAAAAACCGCTTCTGTCATATTATGCCCCCCCAATTTTATGGTCTGAGCGATCAAATGATTTTAGATCACACAACACTTACTAACCTTGAATTGGTCAGAAGCAGTGATACGGGAGCGCGGGAGGGAACTCTTCTGAATGTCTTGGACCGTACATCCACACCTATGGGAGCAAGATGTATAAAGGACTGGATACTGCATCCATTACTAATGATTGAATCCATTCAAAACAGACTCGATGCTGTCGAAGAATTAGTAAATAAACTGGATATAAGGGAAAGGATAAAAGGCTTTTTAAAAAATCTTTATGATCTCGAGAGAATTTGTGGACGTATTTCTCTGAGAATGGCTTCACCTCAGAATCTTCTTGCGTTAAAATCTTCGATCCCATTAATTCAAAAAATCAAAGGGGAAGGAGGCTGTTTTGAGACCCGGCTTCTGAAAATAAAAATTAATCAATGCCACTTATTACAGGATGTCTTCGATCTGATTGATAATACCCTTGAAGATGATCCTTCATCAAAAGCTCAAAAGACGGGAATAATAAAAAGAAACGTTAGCGAGGAATTAGATAGACTATATGAGATAACTTACAATGGAAGAAAATGGATAGCCGATTTGGAATCCAAGGAACGGAAAAGGACAGGCATTTCTTCACTCAAGATAGGTTACAACAAGGTGTTTGGTTATTATATTGAGATAACCAAATCCAATCTGGCAAATGTCCCTGCGGAATATATACGAAAGCAGACCCTGGTTAATTGCGAGAGGTTTATTACGGAAGATTTAAAGCATTTCGAGAACGAGGTCTTAGGAGCCGAAGAAAGGATCTTGAAATTAGAGAGGGAGATCTTCGATAATCTTCTGGATTCTCTTGTTTCACATATTCCATCGATACAGGAGACCGCTAAGGCCATAGCGCAAATGGATTGCCTTATATCATTCGCCGAGGTAGCTGCAAAGCAGGGTTATATAAAACCAAATATCAATCTTTCCTTATCACTAAAAATCAAGCAGGGAAGGCATCCTGTTCTGGAAACAAGGGATAATGAACGGCCATTCGTGCCTAACGATACCTTTATTGACTGCTTAAAACAGCAGCTTATTATTCTCACGGGTCCAAATATGGCAGGCAAATCCACATATATGCGCCAGGTTGCATTAATAGTCCTTATGGCCCAGATCGGTTCCTTTGTGCCTGCTAAAAGTGCCCAAATAGGATTGGTCGATAGGATCTTTACACGTGTGGGTGCATCTGACAGGCTTTATAAAGGACAAAGCACATTTATGGTAGAAATGATTGAAACGGCCAACATTCTTCATCAAGCCAGTCGAAGAAGTCTGATCATTATGGACGAAATAGGAAGGGGAACAAGCACCTATGATGGAATAAGTATCGCCTGGGCTGTGGCTGAATATATTCATAGCAATAAAAATCTTGGAGCCAGGACGCTTTTTGCAACCCATTACCATGAATTGACAGAATTACCAAACTATCTTGAAAGAGCGAGAAATTATAATATCTCGGTCGACGAGGAGAAAGGAGAGGTGGTTTTTTTATATCATGTAGTTGAAGGCGGGAGTGACCGGAGCTATGGGGTACATGTTGCTAAGCTTGCCAGTTTGCCCAAAGAGGTAATTGAACGGGCCTGTCAAATTATGGAAGATATGGAAGACAAAAAGGGTATTGATTTTTCTAAATCGAAGAAAATATCTAGCTACAAGGAGGTTTACCGGCCTACACAACTCTCGCTTTTTTCTGATCCTGAAACAAATATCCTGATGGAGATCAAAGCCCTTGATCAAAGCAGGCTATCACCTTTAAAGGCATTGAAGAAACTAAATGAGTGGAAACAAACTCTCTCCTAACGAAAGACCTTTTTCCCCAGAATCGTCATCATAACCCAAAACATAAGATTGCCGACTAAAACCTCTGTGATAACCAAACACATTCCAAATGAAGTCTGAGGGAGTATGTCTCCGAAACCAAGAGTAGTAAAGGTAACGACACTAAAATAAAATCTTTCTATGATACGGCTGAATCCAGTAAGTCCTCTATCTGTGTCCAGATATGTAAAATAATAAAAGCAGGTATAAAAGCTTATCACAAAAAGGCACCACACAATCCATCTGACAAAACTCGTCCCATAATTGCTGGTGAGGCCCCAAAACCAGTACCAAAGCTTTTTAGGTGTGCTATTACTAATTTTGGCCTTCCACTTTGTATATTCTATGGTCAAACGATCAAACTCTTTGGCAAAACCATATTCTTCCAGCATCCTAATGATTTTTTTATATTTGACATCAACAAGGTGATAGCTTAGTTTCTGTGCTTCTTCAATACGATTGAATAAAAACTCCTGCTGACCCCTGGGAATAAGCTTAAACTGTTTGATTCCCCTGTTAAAGGCTTCAAGATGAAAATAGATATCCTCAGGATTATTTAAATAGCACTCAACAGATCTGCAATACTCCAGACCCGCAAGTTCATGCCAGTTATGGCCTAAAATCTCGTTTTCAGCGCAGGCCACAAAGCACTCGGCAGACATAAAATGAAAATTCCCGGCTTTATCCCACTTATTTCTGAATATAGATTCGTTTTGGCCTTCATACCAGTTAGCCAGATTATGAAAAAGTTTGCCTGCCGTTTCAAAATGCCTTAACATCTTTTCTTTTCTGGCAAAATCCTCAAGCTCTTTCACCTGTTCAGGGACAATAGGGTCCAAATCAGCCGTGAGGTAATTTTCGAGTAGAATCTTACTATTTTGTGAACAAACCTGATCTGTCACATCCATAATAATTTTTTTCAATGAATTTTTTTGATTTTCTCAAACTACATTTTCGGCTATCTCCATATATTTATCGGTTTATTCCCAAGAAAATATTCAGATTTATTTATATATAAAGCAAAAAATTATATTGATGCAAAAATTTCTGTCCCCGGGCACTAAAACTTTATAACCAATAATCCAACCCTGCATTATTTCTTGCCTTAGAAAGATATTGAACGGCAATAGACCTGGCTTTAAGTGCCCCCCGTTTGAGTATTTCATAAACCATATCTTTATCCTTCACCAATTCATCCCTCCTTTTTCTGTATGGTGCGAAATACTCCCAAATAACATCTATCAATTCCTTTTTTATATCACTATATTTTAATCCGGGTGTAAGATAACGATCTCTGAGAAGTGCATTTTTTGCTTCATCAATAAAGAGAGAATAAATACTAAAAAGAATACATTTATCAGGATCCTTGGGGGCCATAACAGGTGTTGAATCCGTCTTTATTGACATTACCCTGTCTTTCAATTCCTCTTTACTGCAAAAGATTCTTATGGTATTGTTGTACGACTTGGACATCTTCTGTCCGTCTATTCCAGGAACAGTTGCTATGTGCTCCGGGATTTCAGGCTCCGGAATAATAAATGTCTCTCCATAAATATTATTAAAGCTAATCGCAATATCTCTAGTCATTTCTACATGCTGTTTTTGATCTTTACCTACAGGAATCTTTTCTGCCCCATAGAGAAGAATATCTGCTGCCATGAGAACTGGATAAGAAAAAAGGCCGTGATTCGGTTTAATCCCTCGCGATAGCTTGTCTTTAAAAGAATGGGCCCTTTCAAGAAGGCCCAAGCCTGTCACATTAGAAAGCAGCCATGTCAGTTCCGTGACTTCCGGTACATCTGACTGAACCCAAAAAATTGCCTTCTCAGGATCAATGCCTAGACTAATGAAATCACAGGCTGCCAGGAATGTATTTTTTCTGAGTAATTCAGCATCAAATACTGTAGTCAGGGCATGATAATTCACTATAAAACAAAAAAGTTCGTGATTTTTCTGATATTCTATCATCCTTTTCATCATAGCAAAATAATTTCCAAGATGAAGGGAGCCGGAAGGTTGAATGCCTGAAAGAATTCGCATTTGAACTCCTTTCTATTTATTAATTGGGTATTCTAAAAACCTAATATAAACTTAATAATAAACGCTCAATCGGACTTTTTAATGAATTATACGAGAGCATGTTTCACGAATCAACCCATTATTCCTCAAATCGGCAATTCTTGTATACCCAGATAATAGAAAATCATTTAATATTGATGATAAAATGAGATTATGATATAATTTTATGATTTAATACTTTTAATGCTGTAAAAAATTTTTTTTAAAGCAAAAAGCAAATAGGCTTAATATATCTTAATGAACAAAGTGTCTTTATGGGTAATTCAGGGATAGAAATAACAATTGCAAGAAATGCCGGCTTTTGTTTTGGTGTCCAGCGGGCTGTAGATATTGCATTTAGACTTGGAGATCAGCATCCGGGAGAAGTTTTTACTTTGGGTCCGATTATTCACAACTCGAATGTTGTTGAGCAACTGGAAAAAAGATCGGTTCATGTTGTCGATAGTCTTGATAATGTAAAATCAGGTATTTTCATCGTTCGATCCCATGGATTGCCTCCTGATATAATAAATATTGTAAAGAATAAAGGATTACAAATTATTGATGCAACATGTCCTTTCGTAAAAAAGGTTCAAACATATGCTTTGTCCTTAAAAAAGGAGGGTTATCCTGTCCTGCTGATTGGAGACAGAGAACATCCTGAAGTTTTGGCAATAAGAGGGTATGTCGAGAACGATATAATGATATGCCAGACTCCAGAGGATTTAAAGCATTTAAGTTTTCCTCAAAAATTAGGTATAGTGGCTCAGACAACCCAGGACTATGAAAACTTTAAAAAAATCATCTTGTACCTTTTAGATATCATTAAAGATTTAAAGATATATAATACTATTTGTGATTCGACCATTATAAGACAAAAATCCACCTTAAAGTTAGCGAAGGATGTCGATCTGATGATTGTTATTGGAGGAAAAAACAGCGCAAATACTAATAGATTAGCCAACTTAAGTCTTTCGGTGAACCAAAGAACATATTTTATTGAAAAACCTAATGAAATTAATTGTGAATGGTTTCACGGGATCAAAAGTATAGGTATTTCTGCCGGCGCTTCAACGCCAAAGTGGATTATTGATCAGGTTTACAAGAAAATTGAAAATTTAACAAAAGAAGTATGTTGTTATAATATATGATAAAAAAGGTCATTTATGATTATGACCTATATTTTTCGGTTATAGGGGGTTTAAAAACCAATGGATTCAGAAAATAAGGTTAATAACGAAGGCACATTACAGGAGGATTTAAATGATTCGGCTAAGGACAATGCAGCCACTAACGAGAGTTTCCAAACCGTAGACAGATCAAGAACGATTGAAGAAGATATGGATTTCGAAGAAACAGAAGATATGATCAATGATTCTGAAGTCGATGATGATACATTGCTTGATTATGATGAAATGTGCTCTCTATATGAAGAGACTATGGTAAATATAGAGGAAGGAGAGGTTGTTAAAGGAACTATCATAAAGATTACCGAAAATGAGGTTCTAATAGATGTAGGATATAAATCTGAAGGCACAATTCCTCTTGATGAATTTAAAAGGCATGATGATATTTCCAATCTTAAAGTAGGAGATGTTTTAGATGTTTATTTAGAGAGCATAGAGGACTCCGAAGGGTTAATTGTATTATCGAAGGAAAAGGCCGACAAAATAAAAATTTGGGAAGATCTCAATCAGGCTTATGAAAGAAATGAGACCATAAAAGGTAAGGTTTTAAAAAGAATTAAAGGCGGTTTAACTGTGGATATTGGTATCCCTGCTTTTTTACCAGGGTCTCAGATAGATACCCAACCTATACGGGATCTAGATTCTTTAAAGGAACAGGAAATCAATGTCAAGATAATAAAGCTCAATCGGAAAAGAGGAAACATTGTTGTCTCCAGGCGTGTAATCCTCGAAGCTGAGAGGGATCAAAAGCGGCAACAAACACTCAAAAACATAGTTGAAGGAAACATCGTTAAGGGTGTAGTCAAAAATATCACTGAATACGGCGCCTTCATCGATCTTGGCGGGATAGATGGATTGCTTCATGTTACTGATATGTCATGGGGAAGAATCAGACATCCTTCGGAGCTTTTTATGATAGGGGACGAAGTAGAGGTGAAGATCCTAAAATTTGATCCCGATGCCGAAAAGGTTTCATTGGGCCTAAAACAAAAGACTACTGATCCATGGGAAAGGGCCGATGAAAAATATGTTATAGGTAGCAGGATACGGGGTAAAGTTGTAAGCCTTACTGATTATGGAGCTTTCGTAGAACTCGAGGAGGGAGTTGAAGGGCTCATTCATGTATCTGAAATGTCCTGGACAAGAAAGATAAGACATCCGTCACGCGTTGTAGCTATCGGGGATATTGTTGAAGTGATCGTTTTAGATGTTGACAAAGAAAGAAAAAGAATATCTCTTGGCATGAAACAGACTGAGCCAAATCCATGGCTTATTATAGAAAGCAAATACGAAGTAGGGTCAAAAATTACAGGAAAAGTTAGAAATATAACCGATTTCGGTGCCTTTGTCGAATTAGAAGAAGGCATTGATGGACTCATACATATTTCCGACATGTCCTGGACTCAAAGGGTAAAACATCCTTCTGATATTTTAAAAAAAGGCGAGAGGATAGAGGCTATTATATTAAACATTGACAGTAAGAATGAAAGATTATCTCTCGGATTAAAGCAGCTTACTCCTAATCCCTGGCTGGATGTGCCCGAAAAATATCCCATTGGAACAGATTGCGAATGCAAGGTTGTAAAATTAATTGATAATGGTGTTATAGTAGCTCTTGAGGAGGGAATTGACGGATATATTCATATATCAGAAATATCTGAGGAGGATATCAATAATCCTAAAGATGTATTGAAGATAGATGAAGTTATCAAAGCAAAGGTAATACGGCTTGATCCCGAGAATAAGAAGATAGGTTTAAGTATAAGGGCTTACGAGAAAGAACAATCAGCTGCCGAACTCTCTAAATATACTAATCAGCAAGGAGAGAAACTGAATCCTATCGATACTGCGCCATTAAAAGAGATTATAGATGCTCATGAAAAGGCTAAAAAAAAGGAGGTCTTAGAAGAAGAGAGTTTAGCTTCGGAGGTTAGCGGGGCTGAAGATACTTTGACTGATTCATCAGAAGAAAAAAGTATATCTGAGAATATTGAAGAGTCTGAAGGCCCCACAGAAGAAGAAGCCAATCCTAAAGAGGCTTAATTTTTAATAACATTTTAATTTTTTAAAGATATATGCGGGGTCAGATCATAATTTCAGAACTGACCCCACGAGTGATAAAGAAGAAGCGTGCGTCTTTTAATCAACAAGAATACCATGAATTTCAATCATATTAATATATTACTAGTTAAAAAATGAAATTAGAAAATATTAAAAGAAATATACTGTATTTTGCAATTTCGCTTTTAGCAGTATATTTCTTAACCATAATACTATCAATGTTATTCGGATTAAATATCGGTGGTCAAAAGAGAAACAAGATTGGTCTAATAAATCTTGAAGGCGTTATTATTTCTTCAAATTCTTTCATTGATCAGCTTAAGGAAGTCAAAAAGGATGATAATATGCCTGCCATTGTTATAAGAATAGACAGCCCAGGAGGAGCCGTAGCGCCCTCTCAGGAAATATACTCGGAATTATTAAAATTTAAAGAAAAAACAAAAAAAAAGGTAGTCGCCTCAGTTGCTAGTATGGGTGCTTCCGGTGGATATTATATTGCTTGTGCTGCTGATAAGATTATTGCAAACCCTGGTTCTATGACAGGTAGCATTGGGGCCATAATAAAACTGCAAAATTTAAAGGATCTTTTCGAAAAAATCGGATATGAAGAACAAGTAATAAAAAGCGGAAAATTTAAGGATATTGGATCTTATTCAAGAAAATTGACTAATGAGGAAAGGGAATTGTTTCAAGGGTTGGTTGACGATATTCATCAGCAATTTATTGAATCTGTTGCTAAATCGAGGGATCTCAAAATAGAGGATATTAAAAAAATTGCGGATGGTAGGATATTTACTGGCCAACAGGCTATGGAATTCCATTTGATAGATAGTCTTGGCACACTTGAAGATGCAATAGATTCTGCTGCGGAATTATCAGGAATAACGGGAAAGCCAAAAATTATTAATTTGGAAAAAGAACCTTCAATGTTTGAGACTGTTAAAGATTTTATAGAAAAAAAATTAGACTTAAATCCCTTCAGTAGGACGCCAATAAGTTTACAGTACATAGTTTTTTAACATTTTAAATCATAAAAGAATCACGGAAAGTTATATCCCATACTTAAAATAGATTTTTCAATTTCTTATTTTGATGAGCAAGGAATTTTTACAATTCAAGAAATCCAATAAAGAAATATTTATTTAATGTATTGCGTATCCGTTTTTAACCTTAAATTAACCTTTTATTTTAATAAAATTTTATTATGCGAGAAACAATTATAGATTTGTTAAATAATTCAGTAAATAACCTTTTGGAAAGAATTTTGCCCTCATATACAGCAGAGGATTTTCAAATTAACTTGGAACCAACAAAAAACAAGGAACATGGTGATTTATATTCAAATATAGCTTTTACTTTGAGTAAAAAACTAAAACGCAACCCTTTTGACGTTGCCAATGAAATTATTAGCAATATCAATTTTAAATCCGAGTTTATTAATAAAGTTAAGGTTGAGCCTCCTGGATTTATAAATTTCTTTTTTTCGGATCTATATTGGCAAGGAATACTCGACTCAATTATAAATAAGGCCAATAAATATGGTCATTGCTCCATCGGTCAAGGAAAAAAGGTTTTAATTGAATTTGTTAGCGCAAACCCTACCGGACCATTACACATTGGCCATGGGCGCTGCGCAGCCTTTGGAGATACTCTTGCAAATCTTTTAAAGATGGCGGGCTATAATGTATTTAAAGAGTATTACATAAACGATGCAGGCAGACAAATAAAGCTTCTTGCCAAATCGATATTTTCAAGGTATAAACAAATCCTTAATATACAATCGGAACTTCCTGAGGACGGATATCATGGTGAATATATAAAAGATATTGCATTTGAGATTTATAAGGAGCACGGTAATTCTTTTTTATCTTTTTCACATGAGGAAATAGTAAATGTCTTCAGCCAGATTGCCTCAAAAAAAATAATAAAGAATATTTGTAATGATTTAAAAATATTTCGTGTAAATTTTGATAACTGGTTCAGAGAAAGTTATCTCTATGAAAAGGGTGAGGTAAATACTGCTCTCTCAATACTCCAGGAAAAGGGATTTATCTATGAAAAGGATGGCGCTAAATGGATGAAGGCCGCTCTTCTTGGAGACCAAAAAGATAGAGTAATAATTAGATCAAACGGTGAACCAACCTATTTTGCATCTGATATAGCTTATCACAAAAATAAATACGAGCGTGATTACAAAAAGATTATTGACATTTGGGGCGCAGATCATCATGGATATATGGGCAGAATAAAGGCTGTTTTAAGGGCTTTAAATTATGAAGAAAAATCTTTTTCCGTTTTATTAGTCCAGATGGTAAAATTGATTCGTAATGGTATTCAGGTTAATATGTCGACCAGAAAAGGAACTTTTACTTCTTTAGAAGATGTTCTAAACGAAGTTGGTCCAGACGCTGCCAGATTTTTTTTCTTGCTCAGGAGGCATGATAGTCATCTTGAATTTGATCTGGATTTAGCCAAAAAAAAATCCGCTGAAAATCCTGTTTATTACTGTCAGTATGCTTATGCAAGAATTTGTAGTATCGAAAGAAAAGCAAAGAGCGAAGGAATTCCAATTGCTGATTTTAAGGCAGATTCTTCATTCTTAAAATTGGAAGAGGAGAAAGAGCTTATAAAAAAGCTTCATATATATCCTTACATAATTATTAATTCGGCTCAGGCTCTTGAACCTCACAGAATAACTTTTTATTTAATAGAGCTTTCTACGCTATTCCATAAATATTATAATGCATACAGGATAATTTCTGATGATCAGATGATAACCTTGGCACGCATTAAATTAATAAGAGCAATAAAAATTGTTATAAACAGTTGTCTATCGCTTTTAGGGGTATTCGCTCCTGAAAAAATGTAAGGAGTTATACAAAGTAATCATGGAAAAGATATCTTCTTCGATAACTCAGATATTACAAAAATGGTCATTGCTTAGAGTTTCGATAATTATTCTCGGGAATTTAGTTATTTTCGGTTTAGGGTTCGCTTTAGGCTTAAATTATGCCCAAAATTTATATCTTGTAAAAAAAAGGGTTTCGCCTCTTAACAATACAAAAAGTAAAGAGATTAATGCTAATATAAAAACGAATGATGAATTTTCTTTTTTTTATGGTTTAAAAAATCCAAGTGTAGAAACAAAATCAAAAAATGATAAAATAGAAGCTAATGAAAAAAGAGAAATTAACAAAAATCAGGAAGATATCCATGATACAGACATATCGACTCAAAAAAATATTTTACCTTCAGAGTTACCTATTTATACGATCCAACTATATTCTTTTAGATCAAAAGATGTATCCGAAAGGAAGGTTAAAGAGCTTAAAAAGAAAGGTTTTTCTGCTTATCAAACCAAAATAGATCTTGGCAATAATGATATTTATTATCGAGTCAGAGTTGGACAATTTAAAACCAGGGAGGATGCGACTGAAGTATTGGTAAAGATATTCGACTCGGAAACCAGGGATGCTTATATAACCAGGAATTAATATATTATGAAAAATTCAATAAAAAACTGCTCTTTTGAAATAGAAAACCTTTTTCAACAGATAACCGGCTCTTATTATCTTATGCCGAACTTAAAGAAATGTCTTAATAAAATACTTGAGATAATAAATTCTGAACTTTCAATTTTTGCTAGTTTCATTTATTACAAGCAACAAAATGACGAAATGTTAGTTGTTAGTAATTACTTAGATGAGGACAAAAAATCTTTTAATTTTAAAATTTCTGAAATTTCAGAGACGCTATTTAAAGAGAATTATCCAAACTTAGCTTCAAATAAAAGAATAAATATTGATCCAGAGCTTGAAGCATGTTTAATTCCAATACATTTTGAAGTAAATCCTCTCGGAATGATGATTTTTTTTGCTAATAGCAATTCTTTATCTGCAGAAAATATCATTGAAGATTCAATTGGAGCTTATGTCACTGCCGCTTGTTTAGGAAATAATCTGATAACTTCAAAAGAAAATATTCTAAATAATTGTTTCGGTATTAAGGTAAATAACGAAATATCTGTTAAAAAGCTTCTTGAATGGCGAATGCAAGAGATTATAAGCCGTTTTTCTTCACAATTACTTCCTGAACAAAATATATACCATGAAATATCCAGGGAAACAGAAAAAATCGTAATTATGACAGCCCTAAAGGAATTCGACCATAATCAATCAAAGACTGCGAAATGTTTAGGTATAAACAGAAACACTCTCAGAAAAAAGATAAAGGATCTAAGCATTGTTTAGAGATTATGGTTTTAATTACAAGTCTCTCAATTTTAAGCCAAATAATGCGTTTTTTCACTCTAGTATCTATAACTTAAAAAGAGATATTTTCTTTTTATGTCTTTAAACCTTTGCCAATCTTCAAATGGATACAGATATTCAATTGATTCCTTTCTGCTTGCTGATTTTTGTACATCACCTAAAAGCTCCAGGATATTGGACCTGGGATCAGGATGTGGAATTATTTCTATTCTTTTATCAATGTCATTTCCACAATCAAAAATAACAGGTATCGAAATACAATCAGAACTAATTATGCTTGCGAATCAAAATATTCTCAATAATAGGCTAAAGGAAAAAATATGCTTTATCCATGGAGATATAAGAGAAATCTTAAAATATTTCATCAATGAAGAATTTGAAGTTGTTGTAACCAATCCTCCTTATTATAGAATAGGTGACGGAAGAATAAATCCACATTTTGGTAAAGCCTCATCCAGACATGAAATAATCGGGAGTTTAAGAGATTTTATTGGCGCGGCTGAAAAGGTTTTAAGACCTAAAGGTTCTTTTTATATTATTTATACTGCTAAAAGAGCAACTGAATTAATTTATGAGTGTATAAAATTTGGTTTAGAACCGAAAATTATAAGAAATGTTCACTCAAAAAGGGACTCTGATGCAAATCTTATATTATTAAAAGCTATAAAAATGGGCAGAATCGGACTAAAAATACTTCCTCCAGTTTACTTATTTAAAAAAAATGGTAAATATACTAATGAGGCGGAAAGAATATTAAAAAAATGGAGATTTTTGTCAGCCAAAACAAATTTACATTAAACATTTGGAACAACAGCCAATTTTTTTTCTTTATTTTTTTCCTTTTCTTCTACCTTTTTCATTGCGCAATTCCCCTCAAAAATCACACCTTCGTCAATTACGAGTATCGGAGTTTTTATGTTTCCATAAACTTCCCCTGTTGAGTTTATCTCCACACGCTCTTTAGCGTTAATATTTCCAATAACTTTTCCACTTATATATATGGTTCCAACGGTAATTTCTGCCGAAATTACCGCAGATTCCCCTATAATCAATGTATCACTCGTTACAATTTCCCCTTCAAATTCACTATCGATTCTAAATGTTCCGTTAAAACCGAGAATGCCTTTAAAATTCGTTCCTTCTCCCATAAAACCTGAAAACTCAACCCTTTCATCCTTTCGATCCTTCTTTGCCACAAAATGCCCCCTTTTTAGGATTATTCATTCTTTCCTATATTTTTATTTTTTCGGTTTTAAATTTTGAGTTTAAAAATAATACTTAACTAGTGAAGTTTATAAATTCAACCTTTATTGAACCATATCTGTTTTTGATATTGATTGTAATAATTCAATTATCCTCTCAAATTCATCCTCAGAAAAAAATCTAATCTCTATTCGTCCCTTGCCACCCTTATGAAAAAGCCTGACTTTTGTTTTAAAGATTCGAGAGAGGACTTCTTCGAAGGAAGGAATAGCTGATCCCTTATCATTATGGTCAGAAGTCTCTTTAGATTTTTCCTTTTCACGACTTAATCGCTTTATAAGTAACTCGGTGTCTCTTACAGAAAGGCCTTTTTTAATTATTCTCTCACCTAAGAAAATTTTGTCCTCATCGGATTCGATCCCTAAAATTGCCCTTGCATGCCCCATAGACAATTTTTGCTCTGCAATATATTCCTTTATTCTATTCGGCAATTTCAAAAGTCTTATTGCATTTGCAACGGTTGAGCGGTCCTTTCCAATCTTATCAGCGAGATCTTGTTGTGTATATTCAAATTGTTCCATCAAAAGTTTATAGGCCTGGCCTTCTTCAATCGGATTAAGATCTTCCCTTTGAATATTTTCAATAAGTGCAATTTCCAGTTTTTTATCTTCTGAAACGTCTCTTATTATTGCCGGCACTTTAGTTAATCCGGCCATTTTTGCAGCTCTCCATCGTCTTTCACCAGCGACAATTTCATATCCATGAACATGACGCTTAAGAAAGATGGGTTGAATAACTCCATGGGATTTTATTGAGTTACACAGCTCCAGAAGCTTTTGATCATTGAAATTCTGGCGCGGTTGCTGCCGATTAGGAAAAATATCTGAAATTGGGACTTCGTGAATTTCTTCATTAACCTTTTCTTGATAAGTGGGAAAGAGGGCTTCAAGCCCTTTTCCAAGAGCCTTTCGGGCCATCAAATATCACCTCATGTGCAAGTTTGAGATAGGCTTCTGCGCCTTTAGAGCGAATGTCGTAAAGTATAATAGGTTTACCATGACTAGGAGCTTCGCTTAAACTCACATTTCTTGGAATAACTGTTTTAAAAACAAGATCTTTAAAATGATTATTAATTTCCTCAGCTACCTGATTTGACAAATTAGTTCTACAATCAAACATTGTTAATAGAACTCCCTCGAACAAAAGGCGCTTATTTAATTCTTTTTTTATAAATTCCACCGTTCTTAGTAATTGTGAAATACCTTCTAATGCGTAATATTCGCATTGTATGGGAATGAGCAATGAATCGGAGGCTGTAAGGGAATTGACAGTAAGAAGACCAAGAGAGGGTGGGCAGTCTATAATAATATAATCATATCTTTTTCGTATTTTATCAATAGCTTTCTTTAAGCAATATTCCCTTGAAGAAAAATTAATAAGTTCTATTTCGGCACCAATTAACCTAATATTAGAAGGCAATAGATCAAGACATTCTATCTGAGTTGAATTAATAACATTTTCTATTGGTTCAAGATCAAGAAGTACGTCATATATATGCTTTTCACCATTATATGACTTATATCCAAGGCCACTGCATGAATTAGACTGAGGATCTATGTCTATGAGAAGCGTCTTTTTTTCAGCAGCAGCAAGGCATGAAGCGAGATTTACAGCAGTAGTTGTTTTCCCAACCCCTCCCTTTTGGTTTGAGATTGTGATAATGCGACATAGTTTTTCTTTTAACGAAACAGTCATTATTTCTTTAGAAACTTTTTATGAGAAACATTTAGGATGTTTCACGTGAAACATCCTTCTTTCTATTAATTTTATTAATTTCTATTTTTATTTTCAAGGCGTATTTTCTATATGAACATTTTATATTTTAAAGGACTCTTTATTTTCCAATGCAAAATTGATTAAATACTTCTTCTATTTTTATTTCTTCTAACTCTTTACCTATTATACAGTCTAAGTCCTTCAGCGAATATTTTAATTCCTCTGAAATTAACTCATCATTCAAACCGTTTTTATAAAAATCTTTTATATTATTTAATCTTTCAGCTACACTTGTTAAAAGATTTCTTTGTCTTTTATTAATTAATAAACCGTTTACTATTTGTTCAGAGATATTTTGCTTTTTCTTTTTTAATTCTGATAGGATCTTGTCTATACCTGAATAATTTTTAGTACAGGTCATAATTATTCCGTTGTTTTTTATTAACAGTTTTAATTCATGTAAATCGAGCCTCGCCTTTAAGTCCGTTTTATTTACGACCCAAATTACCTCTTTTTTTAATTTATTTATCCATTCAACAATCTTTTTATCATTTCTATCCAATTTTCTTGAAATATCGAAAATTACCAGAATATAATCACTATTTTTTATTTGTTTTTTAGAATTTTTTATACTGACCCTTTCCAGTTTTGTTTTTCCTTCCCTTATTCCGGCAGTGTCTATAAAATGGTACGTTATCCCATCAAAATATATATCTATCTGTATACTATCCCTTGTTGTTCCAGAAATCCTTGAAGTTAAGATCCTTTTTTCGCCATAAATAGCATTCAAAATTGAAGACTTACCAACATTTGTTTTTCCACAAATTACTACCTTTAATCCTTCTTCTATCCCTCTTTTTTTATCGCTACGTTCCACGAGATTTTTTATATTACCTATCAAATCATCAATTATTTTCTTTTCCCTTTGTTTCTCCACCTGCACTTGTTCACAAAAATCTATACCTGCATTAATATAAGATAATAATTGTAATAATTTTTCTCTAATATCTTCTATTTCGTTTTTAATGGTTCCCTTTAACCTTTTTACAGCTGAGCATAATCCTATTTCACTTTTCGATCTTATAATATCTATAACAGCTTCTGCTTGAGTTAGATCAATCCTTCCGTTGATAAATGCCCTTTTTGTAAATTCACCTGGTAATGCTATACGTGCGCCAAAACTTATTAGTAAATCCATTGTCCGATTTAAGGCAAACCATCCCCCGTGGCAGTTTATTTCTACTATATCCTCTTTTGTGTAAGTTTTTGGTTTTTTCATAACACTTAATAATACTTCATCAATAAATTCTCCGCTTTTTGGATCTATAATCCAACCATAATTTATACTATGATCCCTAAGCTCAAATACCCCTTTATTATCCCTCCTTCTAAATACTTTATCTGCAATCAATAATGAGTCTTCACCGCTCATTCTAATTATTCCGATACCCGATTCTCCAAAAGGAGTTGATACAGCTACTATCGTACCATTAAGCATAAAATTTTTATGCATTAACACTGGTTTTCCTCTGTATAAGGTACTGATGACCAATAGTCAACACATTGTTTAATAACCAATATATTACTAAACCAGATGGAAAGCCCAGGAAAAATACAGTAAAAAGTACTGGCATAAGATTCATCATTTTTGCCTGCTTTGGATCCATTCCAGTTGGCATCATTTTTTGCTGTATATACATAGTAACTCCCATTAATAATGGAGTAATAAGTAAAGGATCCATTACCGAAAGATCCTTTATCCATAACATAAAAGGAGCTCCTTTCATCTCTATTGCGACAAGAAGGCCTTCGTATAGAGCGAAGAAAACCGGTATTTGAAGCAACATGGGGAGACATCCTCCAAGTGGATTTACACCTTGTTTTTTGTATAAGTCCATGATTTCTTTATTCATTTTTGCTGGATCGTTTTTATATTTTTCCCTTAATTCGGTCATTTTTGGTTGAATTTTTTGCATATCTCTCATAGAACCGAAACTCTTTTCCGTTAAGGGCCAAAATATTATTTTTATAATGATTGTTAATATTATTATATTAATTCCATAATTTGGAATATAATCATATGATTTTTTCAAAAACCATATCAGCGGCTTTGCGAGAAATGAAAACCATCCGTAATCTATTATTTCAGTAAAATTGTTTGCAATTCCAATCAGGTCTTCTTTTCTTTTTGGACCAATATATAATTCATATTTATTTATTATTTCCTCCCCTGGTTCAAATAATTCTTTATCATGTTTTAAACCTATATTTATAATCTCATTATCATCAATTTCTTTCTTATAAATAATTGCTTCCGATTCCTTATTTTCCGGAATAATTGCGGCGGCAAAATAAGTGTTTTCAAAAGCTATCCATTCTATTTGGCCTTTTTTAGAAATTGTATCCTTTATTTTTTTTGGTTTTATTCTTGTCTTTTTTCCATTAATCCATATAACAGGCCCAATAAATCTATGATGCCCGCCTTTATTTTTTTCTTTACCAATACCTGGGCCCCAAAAAATTGCATAATCGATTTTTTGATTCTTTTTCGATTCATTTCTTATTTTAATTTCAAGATCGACTTTATAACTTTCCTCATTAAATCTCATCTCCTTTTCTATCATAATATTTTTATCATCCAAAAAAGACATTCTTATTGACTTTATTCTTCTATCATTACTATTGCTATCAAAATAAACTATATCATGGCTATATATTCCTTCGCCGAAAGATTCTATCCCATCTATTTCTGATAATACTTTTAAGTCAAGCGGAGGTTTAACATCTTTCTCTATATCAGGTATTAAGTCTATTATTTGTTTATCTTCTATTTCATTATCCTTTTTCTTAAATATTCCTTTATATGAATCTCTAACCTGTCTCCAGAAATCCCCTTTTAATGGCCAGGTTTCGTAACTTTTTTCCTTATAGTAGTCTTTTAATTTCCAACTTGTAATTCGTCCCCCATTATTTGAGATTTTTGCCACATATTTTTCTGTCTCGATTGTAATTTGCTTTTCCTTAAGTTTCTTCTGATATTCTTTTAATTTATTAAAACTTTCCTGTTCCTTCTCTGAAAATGGAATTCTTTCTTCTTTTCTATCAGTTGTTATTTCCTTCTTTTCTAATTCTTTTTTTCTTATTTCTGGCTTTGGTATAAAAAAATATTGATATAAGACTATTATCATAATTGAAATAATAATAGCTAAAAGAGCCCTTTCTTCCATTTAATTATCCTTTCTAACATATTATTTTAATATTTACTTTAAATCTATTTTCTTTTAATTTTTAAAACATTAAGGCACCGGATCGTATCCTCCTTTATTCCACGGATGACATTTAATGATTCTTTTTATTGAAAGAATAAATCCTTTTATTAAACCGTATTTTTTTAATACTTTAACTGAATAGTTTGAACAGGTAGGAATAAATCTACATTTTTGACCGAAAAAAGGAGAAATTATTTTTTGATATATTATAATCAATAAAATAAAGAAATTTAAAAAAATATTTTTTTTAATATTCCTGTAATTTTTATCGTTATTGTATTCGTTTAATTCCTTTCTTTTTTTTGATACCCTTAATGACATCTAAAATTAATCTTTCCGCATTATTATACTTTATTTTTTCCCATTTTCCCTGTGGAATAAAAATCCAATTTATACCCATTCCAAAATATTCTTTGTTTTTTCTATAAACCTCTTTTATTATCCTTTTTACTCTATTCCTTAGAACGGCCTTTCCTAATTTTTTTCCAGTTACAACACTAAATCTTGATATCTCTTTTTCGTTCTCATTCTCGGTAAAATATATTCTTATATTTTCCGAGTCTATCCTTTTGCACTTTTTGAATATTTTAATGAATTGTGCTCTCTTTTTTATAATTTCCCTTTTATCTATACCTTCTTTTTTAAACATTTTTTTCATGTTTTTAACCTACACACTGACACTTAATCTTTTTCTTCCCTTTCTTCTTCTTCTTTTTATAATTTCCCTTCCATTTCTAGTGCTCATTCTTTTTATAAAACCGTGTCTTCTTAATCTTCTTCTTCTTTTTGGCTGATATGTTCTTTTCATCTTAACCTCCTTTTTTAAAAATAAATCTTAATTATATTTTTTTACTATCAAACTGTCAACAATTTCTATTATCCCAAAATCCGAGATCAAGTTTAGCTAGGCCACATTTTTTACTTTTTTGCACCCTTTTGCACCCTAAAGTATTTTAA
>JBLIRO010000045.1:0-39653 GCA_049472335.1 bacterium
TCAAAGGTTGTTGCCATGCGGAATCCCAATCTTCCGTCTTCAGCAACCTCCGCATGATGCCCGTGTTTAGTCAGTACTTTACAGAATAATTCTTGGATCGATTCCTCATCGTCTACAATAAGAACCCGCTGGTTTGTTTTTTTTATCATATATTCAAATTTTAGTTTTTCTTTTTCTAATTTGCTTATTAAATTAATATCTTTAGTTTCGTAACATTCTAATAAAATATTTTCAACATCTTGTATTAATTTTTTTAATCTCTTATCTAATTTTTCCAAAAAATCATTTAAACTATTCTTATATATTCTTGGGACATGAGTTCCGTCATATCCTTTATAATGATGAATTAAATTTGCCTCTACCGTGCTTCGTTCTTTATTGAATCCATATTTGATATCTTCTATTTCATCATCATAATCCTCAAATAATCTATTGAGTTTTGTTGAAACTTTAACCAATTTAAACTTATTATTCTTTTTGTAATAAAAGAATCCTAAACGAATAAGCCGAATAATATTAAAAATAATAAGTATAATTACAAACATGATATTAATTATTAGTAAAAACAAAGTCGTTTTTTTAAATAAGGGGGGCATATTAGCCAATAAAGGTAATAAATTTTCTAATTTTAATGTAAAGTTCATCATAATTTTTAGATAATATTTTTGTCAGGTACTGATTCGGTGTTGCAGCAATTTCCGGCGCGATTTAGTAACTCTGTGCCTCCCGAGAAATCCGTCCTACTTGAAAACGTTGAACATTTTTAAACCACTAAAAAATTCTAGCTTAACCGGCATTTAGCCCAAATTAATTACTTGCGAGGTTTTCGGGAACCATAAGCTAAAAAGATGAGGGAAAAGAAGAGTAATAAATTAAATCTACTTTAACCACTCTACTGTAACTAAATGTTGAATTGATTCAAATTCGGGATCATTAGTAAGAATTTTACCACCAGATCGTTGTGCTGTCGCTATGCAGAAAGCATCTGCGTAAGAAACAGGATAATCAGATTTGATTTCGGCCGCCTCTTTTACTAAATCATCATCTACTGAAAGAATCTTTATAGGAAGCTGAATCAGAAGAACAAGAGCTTCTTCAGCTTTTCGTTTGCCTACATGTCTTTTGATAATGTAATAGAATTCTCCCCAATTTATAATATTAAGAAGAGCTTGTTTGCCGGAGGAAGATAGTTCATAAAAAAGCTTCTGAACTTTTTTCCACCCTGGCTCTTTGTGGAAAAAGCTTACTAACGCAAAGCTATCGAGAACAATAAGATCATTCATTTTTCAATTCTTTTCTATGTTCTCTTATCAATTCTTCAGTAAGGGAAAAATTGCCTTTTATAAATCCACAGGCTTCTGCTATAGGATCCTCCGGAGCAGGCCTGATAATAAGACTGTCCGATTCTTCAAGAATCTGGACCTTTGTACCCGGTTTGATTCCATATTTATCCCTAATAGCTTTAGGAATTAAAATTTGTCCTTTAGTGGATACTTGTATAACCAGCATTAATTTCTTCTCCCTTTTTTGATTAATTCTAACACATACAAGATAAGTTATCAATTAATTTTTAAATCCTAAAATCTGAGATCGAGCAGGAAATTCCCCTAATTGTTTTTCCCGGAAATTCATTTTGCGAAAAATCGGTGAAGTAAAATTTCAGAAATTCGATTTCCAGGAATCTTTAGAAGGTAAAAGGATCATTGTTCAAGTTACAGCAGTAGCTGTAATTTGATACAGCTATTCAAGTGGTGACAGCAGTCCCTTGATCGCTAAGGGAGAATTTTTTGAAAGGTTAAGCCGCCTTCCTCCGTTCATAATGATGATGAAAACCTTCCACCTCTGGAAGGTTATAGGGATAGGGGACGTATAGGGATAAGGGACGGAGTTAGTTTATTAGTTTATCTAAATTCTCCTCTCCCAAAATTTCTACGGATGCAATTAAGATCATAGAAAAAGTTAGAAAAAAAATGCTAAAAAGCCTATAAAATTTACTACTCAGATAAATGGACCCTTTCATTACCATAAAAATAGATTCGGTTTTATAATTCAAGTTGAAAAAATAGAATATTTTTTCTATTCAGATGAAATTTTGACAAGGCACAGGCCTTATAAGGACAGAAAGAAATTTATGAAGACCTTATGCAGGAAAAACAGGGGTCCGGTATTTCAGATTCCATACTCTGAGACATTTTGCTGCCTCCATACTTGACAATGAGAATGTAAGTATTTACACAAAATCTCAAGATTTATGTACGATCCATCAAGAGGTATTGATTTGTCTACATTCGTGTAGACAATATATCCATCACCGTTCATAATATTGAATTCATTTCCATATGGTATTCCATTTGGATCATAGCTTGTTGTTTGATAATTTCTTGTATTGATGTTATTAACTATTATTTTTTAAAAATGGCTGATTTTTAGATATTTTGGAAAAAGTCACACCCAAATAAAAAAAGGGATCAACCAAAATCAGCTAATCCCTTGACTATTATGGTGCGTCCGAGAGGACTCGAACCTCCGGCACATGGATTAGGAGTTAATTCCCCTGAATTTGGGAACCTCCTCTATTTCAATAAGTTGCATAAAATACAAACACTTGTAATTGGCAGATTTTGTCATGTCTTTGTATATTTTTATATTTTTGTCAGATTTTGGACAAAAGTACCTCCCAAATCCAACAAAGGAATAGAGAAAAATCTATTTTGTTAAGCCATCAGACATGATTGAGACAGTCTCTTTGGAGACTTCCAATGTGGCCTTTCAACAAAATGATTTTGCCATGGTGATTGAAGGAGTTCCCAAGTAATCTTAATTGTACAAACATTCATCATATTGCATTGACAATATTATAACTTATTGGATATACTTTTTTTAATTGAAGTAAGAATTTTCATAATCAAATGCTTAAATTCGATATATCATCATTGATTTAAAACCTTTTATTTATGTTATTCAATGAGAATCTTCAGTGAGCAGATATAAAAAACTACTAGCAAAAATATTAAGAGGCACGTCTGATCGGGATATTCATTTTTCGGATATGTGTCAATTATTAAAAAGAATTGGTTTTGATGAACGTATTAAGGGTGATCACCATATTTTTACAAAAGATTATATTGAAGAAATAATAAATTTACAGCCAAAAGGATCAAAATCAAAGCCATATCAAGTAAAGCAGGTTCGTAATCTCATCCTTAAGTATAAACTAAGGCTGGAGGAAGAAAAAGATGAGTAAATATGAGATCATTATTTATTGGAGCAAAGATGATGAAGCATTTATTGCAGAAGTGCCTGAATTGCCTGGATGTATGGCTGATGGAAAGACGTATCAAGAAGCTATCTCAAATGTTGAAATTGTGATCAATGAATGGATTGAAACTGCAAAAAAATTGGGCCGTCCTATTCCGGAACCCAAAGGCCGATTAATGTATGCCTAATCAATTTTCTTTTGAATTAAAAATTCCTCTTTTTCGAGAAATTTGTTAAAAAATGGGTCATGGTATTAATATGAACTGAAAAATAGACATAGAACTTACAAAAAAAGTCCCCCATCTTTTTGTTCAAAGGGTTAAAGTAATATATACATTGTATATTGATCCCACGATTATAGATTTAAGTTACAAATCAGAGGCACTGATGACATATACCGGGGTAAAGGGAAATAGGCCGATATTAGTCGGATTAAGAGAGCTTCCTATTTTTGTGCATGCGGAATATAGGGAAGGCAATGCAATGAGAGGCATATTAAAGGCGGCAGAATCAGCTTATAAAATTGTAGAATCCGCTGGTAAAAAGATAAAACATTTTTCAGGGGACAGCGAATGTTATATAGCGGATTTAATCAATTTTTTGAGGTAAAAGGGGACACCATTCACGATCGTGGCAGATCAGGATGCTGCAGTTAAGGAAACAATAAATGCTATCCCGAAGGATGAATGGAAGCCATACATAGACAGATACGGCATAAAAACAGACAGAGAAATAGCGGTTACCGTCCACAGCATGAACAAGACAGAGGCATTTACACTCATAGTGCTCAGATGGAAGGAAAAGACAAAACAACTAAGTTTATTCAAATCATCCGGATATTACTATCATGCAATAGCCACAGACTTAGATATAGAAGCAGAGCGGGTTGTAGAGATTCATGGAGAAAGCATCCCGGAAGCATGTACAGGGAGGGGTATGGAGATATAATGAGCGGGTTCAGATGGAGAATTTGATCAAGGAGCTTTAGATAGGTATAGGGATGGAGCACATGCCTTGCGGGAAGTTTGAAGCTAATGCGATGTATTTTGGTATAGGGGTATTAACCTATAATTTGATGGTGGCACAAAAGCATTTTGTCATAAAACAGGGATATGAAAATAAGACAATCCAGACCCTACGCTGGAAACTCATTCAGGTACCGGCAAGGATAATAAAGACCAGCAGGTATATCATATTTAAAATAGAAACCGTGGCAGAAAAATTTAACCATTATCTTGCGATGATAAAAAGGATCGAATCGATAGCAGCCTTAATTGTCTGAACTGACAATTTAGATGAAACATATTTTTTGATGTTTCGGGGAGTGGTGTGTTTCGATTTTTCAGATAATATTGACATGAGGCAGACATTGTCATAAAGTAATAATATGAGGGTATTTCGATGGAATAATGAGAAGAATGAATGGTTAAAAAAACATCGAGGAGTTTGCTTTGAGCAGGTTATTATATTGCTGAAACAAGAACATGTTCTTGAGGTGATTAAGCACCCAAACCCTGATAAATACTCAAATCAGATGATTGCAATAGTCAGAATTAATGATTACGTATACTTAGTTCCATATATACAAAAAGGAGAAGAGATATTTTTAAAAACCATAATTCCTAGTAGGAAAGCTACTAATAAATATTTGGGGATAAGGAAATGAAAAACAATGTGTTGTCTGATGAAGAAAGGGATATTTTAGATTCATATGATCGGGGAGAATGGAAACCTGTTAAAAATTCAAAACAGGAAATCAAAAAACTCCGTGAGTATGCGACTAATACACTCCATAAAGACAAAAGAATAAATATTCGTATATCTTCAAAAGATTTAGATCAAGTCCAAGTAATTGCTGCTCAAGAAGGGATCCCTTATCAAACCCTGATATCCAGCATCATACACAAATATGTATCTGGATATTTAATTGAAAAAAAAATGGGCTAACACTGCGCTTCACGGGAGCTTTCTCGTTCTGCATATAAAAAGAAATACGAAGTTGAACTTAAACCAAAAGCTATTAAGGACTTAAAAGATTTACCCAAAAAGGAAGGGAAAAGAATAATAGATAAATTGAAGCTTCTTGAAGATGACCTTCAGGGTAACGTAAAAAGATTAACAAACAATACGCCTGAATACAGACTGCGGGTAGGAGACTGGCGTGTCCTTTTCGAAGTGGACGATAAAAAAATAATCGTTTATCGGATCCGTCATCGAAAAGAAGCTTATAAATAGGAGGCTGTTATGACTATTCATCCCCAAATTATAGAAAAAGACGGTAAAAAAGAATTTGTAATTTTACCCTACGAAGAATTTTTAAAAATTCTTGAGTCATTGGAAGATCTCGAAGATTTAAAAGAATTGAGAACAGAAAAGGAAAAGTCGAAAGATTTACCTACAACACCACTTAATGAAGTAGTAAAAAAACTTAAGTTATAGAATAAGGGCAGAAAAATACATTAACGACAAAAGGGAGCATAAATGATTATAAGAAAAGAATCGCTTTCAGATATTAATTCTATATCTGATGTTACAATAGCTGCATTTAAAACACTTGCTATAAGCAAAAATACCGAACAATTCATTATTAATGCATTGCGTTCAGCGAATGCCCTGACAATTTCTCTTGTTGCAGAGATTGAAAAGGAAATAGTTGCTCACATTGCATTTTCACCCGTAACTATTTCTGACGGCAGCTTAGGCTGGCATGGCCTTGGACCTATTTCTGTATTGCCAAAATTGCATAAACAGGGAATTGGAAAATCACTTGTTAATGAAGGATTGTCATTATTGAAAGATTTAGGAAGCAAGGGCTGCGTTCTTGTTGGAGATCCAAATTATTATAAAAGGTTTGGATTTAAAAATTATCCGAAATTAATTCATGAAGGAATTCCACAAGAAGTTTTTCTTGCTTTACCATTCACCGAAGAAGTGCAGGAAGGTACAGTTCAGTTTCACCAAGCATTTTTGGCGAACGGCTAACAAAAACTTGAACCGTTGACCGCAAATGGTTCCCGGCGCTTGCGCGCCGCCATTTGCGGCAGGTTAAGTTTAGCGTTATAAGAAAAAAGAAAAAATGAATAATTGGAATATTCCTGAATGGCTAGAAAAAGAAGTGCTTGCAAGAGGTAAAGTGTGTATATACTGTGGTGTTAAATTTGGATCATCAAAAGAATCAAGGAAAACACAAGCAACATGGGAACATATAATTAACGATGCTAGTATAATTACCAGAGAAAACATGGCTCGTTGTTGTGTCGCCTGTAATTCAAGCAAAGGAACTAAAAAACTTTCAGAGTGGATAAATTCTAAATATTGTAAAAATAAAGGTATAAATAAAAATACCGTTGCTAATGTAGTTAAAGATGCTTTAAATAAAAACTTATAACAAATCGTTATCCTAAAAAATTTTTTAAATAAACCATGCTTGATTAGTACATACAAATAATGTACAATTGGAACATGAAATACGAATGGAATCCCCAGAAAAATGAAAGGTTAAAAAAAGAAAGAAAAATATCCTTTGAACAGGTTATTTTCCATTTATCACAGGGCGATGTTTGGAAAATTGCGGATCATCCTGATCAAAAGAAATATCCTGGACAAAAAATTTATTTTGTTATCATTGAAGATTACATTTATCTTGTTCCATATATCATTCAAAAAGATTATATATTTTTAAAGACCATTATCCCAAGTAGAAAAGCAACCAAGATTTACAAAAAAGAACAGGAGGATTAATATGAAATATGATAAAGAGGAAAAAGATATCTTGGATGCCTATGAAAGCGGAAAGATGAAGATTTCTCCCCCAGCGAAAAAAGAAATAGAAGCCATTAAAGAAGCAGCACAGAATACATTTAAAAAAGATAAGCGAATCACTATACGACTTTATGACCACGATTTTAAAGGTATCCAGAAAAAAGCTATGGAAATGGGCATCCCTTATCAAACACTTATTTCCGGGATAATTCACCGCTACATTGAGGGTGACCTAGTTACAAAAAGAGGATAACAAAAAAAGGATTAGTACAACACTTCAGTGAAGGCGACCTCACTTAGCTGTCCGTGAAATGGACAGCCTTTTGCTAAATGGGCGTGAGGCGCCTTACTTCAATCGTTGAGACTGTCGAAAAAGTCAAAATTTAGAATATTATATCTGTAACATCTTGATTTTATTGAATATGTTTTTTAGAAATTTGCAAAAAAGGGAGTTTTCCGACAGTCTTGTTATTTGAAAATTAAATGAATGATTGATATAATTCTAAATAATGATGATATGAGAATAAAATGAACATTCTTTCCGGAACAGTTTCCCTTTCACTTTAATTCACATCCTGATAATGATAATCTACAAAACTTAAATTAAAACAAGGGATTAATGTATAATTTTAAATAACCAGTTCATTCAGTCGCTTTCGGGCTTGGGTCTGAGTTTTAATTTCGCATTGTTCCTTTGGCCCTCGTGGTGCCTGATGATTGTTGTTGCTGCCAGTCAGCTTAACTCTACGTTTTGGGCACTCAGAAATGAAAATCTATAACGTTTTAGCGACTAAGGTCAAGTTGCCCGCAGAAATGAGGAGGACTCACCATGTTTAGAAAAACTATGTCAATACGGGTCAACTTCTCGCCACGAGAGGTGCGGCTTGTTCACTCCATCTTTGGCACCACCATAAAGATGGACAATACTCAGGTCGACCCGCAACCGGGGGCTCCGGGGTTACCGACGCGTATCGTATATGTCGCCCTGCCAGCGGGCTATGAAGCTTCACGCGTCACCGGGCGTGTGCTGAGTACCGAGCCGCTTACCTATTCACCGACATTCGTGGCGCCAGTCCGGGAGAAGGGGATCACTCTAAGGGACTATGAAGAGACAGGCGCCCCTACTGGGGACTGGGCCCCACCTCTGGTTTCCAGGTACCAACAGGCAATCAAAGCGATGAAACGCTCAGTGGCCCGGCTTGCGGGCAGAAAGCTCGAAGGTCGTATATACGTCGCTGAAGTGGCCGTCCAGCCGGTGCGCTACGACGATACGGGGGCGCTGGAACTGATCAGCGAGCTGCAACTCACCGTGACGCTCAAACCGCTGACGGTCATGCATCCCCGTATGCTGCTGGCCGAATTGCGCCCGGCATGGTCCGAACGCCGCTATGTGCTGGCCTCTACTCGGGTGGTCAATCCCAAGGCTCTCGAATCCCTGCGGATTACCTTACCCAGAACAACTCTGCTCGATGATGGGACCGCCGTCCTCGCGGATACAAAGGATGCGGAGTCCACCTTCTCTCTAAGCGAGGTACCTCCCACTAAGACCTCCGGTGGCAACCCTCCCTCTGGGGATGGTACACCTCCTCAGGGTGCAGCAGGTGGGACACCCGTAACAGGGTCCACTCCGGTCAGCGTCCCCAACGAGGTCGACTACCTGATCATCACGGACGAAAACACCTGGGACGCCGATACGATTACGGTGGTCGCAGCCGCGGGCGACCTTCCCGGGGCGTTCGCCCGGCTGGCCAACTGGAAGAAAAGCCGCGGACTGCGCATCCACATCGCCAAGGTGACAAATATTGTCGGCGGTTCCTACGGTGATTTCACCTCCGGGGCCCGCGACCTGCAAGAAGTCATCCGCAATTTCCTCAAATACTTCGTGTGGCGCTACGGCACCGAGTGGGTTCTGCTGGGCGGGGATGTCAGCATCATCCCCACGCGCCTGATTTGCGGATCGGTTCAGTGGGGCTGTCTGGGCTTCGCCGAAGCTGAAGGGGACGAAGCGGCTGGTGAAAAGGAACTGCCCGAAGGAAGCGTCGTCTGGAAGGGCACCTTCCTGGGCATGCGCGTAGACCAAAATCAGATCGGAGATCCGGCCAATCACGTCTTGACGATGCTCAAGAATGGCAGCATCGTGCCTTACGACGCCGGAGGCCCAACCGGTACAAGTTCTTCGCGCTGGTACCACACTACGGATGACACCTTTACCACCTTCTCTGCGGCCCGTACCGAGTTCATTCGCGTTGATGGCAGCGCTGCGCTGATCAATGACAAGGTCCAGTGGTATACGAATAAGAACCTGATCCCGGCCGATTTCTATTACGCCAGCCTCTATGCGCCGACCTATAACCAATCCGGCAAGCATGACTGGGATCTGACTGGCAACGAACTGTACGGCCAGTGGTCGGAAACTGAGAACCTGGACGGTGTGGATTACCAGGTAGATGTCGGGGTAGGCCGCGCTCCGGTCCAAAGCGTCACCGAGGTGGATGCCTTCATCGACAAGGTCATCGACTACGAAAAGGCCTCGGAGCGTCCCGTTGATTACACTCGGTTCCGGCGCATGCTGTACGTGGGTGAACACTGGCAGCGGGAGTTCCGGCGCATTACCAGGCATTCGGGCGATCCGATGCCCCCGAATAACAACTGCTATTCCTATGACTCTGCCAATTCCCGTGTGCTGCTCAACGCCGACGTGCTGGAGAAGGGGCTTAATATAGAGGTGATCTCCTACGTATCGGAGACCGACTACCGCATCATCCCTTACGATGCGGGAGCGAGTCCCGCACGGCGTGGCTGGTATTATGCCAAAAGCGACACTGATCTGACCCCAAGTCAGATACACATCGACTTATTCTTTTTCGAGTTCGACGTACCGCTACCCACCCGCTGGATCGTGATCTACAGCGGCCTAGTGGCCGAACTTACCCCGATGCACATCGTGCTCGACTCCAACGAACTGGATGGCGCCATCCGAGAACAAGAGGAACTGCGCGAAGCAATGGCGGGGTGGTTCCATCGCATAGACAACGTCCGGCGCCTGTACACCGACGAGCCAGACCTATCACTGATAGGGATGGCAGTCGCGCCGATCCGGCACCTCTCTGATGACACCCTGCGCGAAGAACTCGATTTTGGCCCTCACTTCGTGTCGCTTTCCGGGCATGGCAACTGGGGCGGCTGCTGCCACTTCGGTACCGGCATGGTCAACTCGCTGTCCAACGGCAACAAGACCTTTATCATATTTGCCGATTCATGTTCAACCAGTGCCTTCGACAACGAGGACGCAATCTCGGAGCGCGCAGTAATCAAGGCGGGCAAGGGCGCCGTCGCCTACATCGGATATTCCCGCTATGGCTGGATTGGAGTCGGAGACGACTTCCGAAAGGAATTCTTTCGCACCCGGGCGTGTGGCGCCCGGCACCTGGCACAGTGCAATGACAGCCGTTTCAACCTGGCAAGCGGAGGTCACTGGACCCGCTGGCACGCCGTCGAACAGAACCTGATCGGAGATCCGGAGATGCCGGTGTGGCGCGACGACCTGGACGTGCGCATGGCCTATGTGGCCAACAAGAATACTGGGGAACTGCACGAACGCAACTGCCAATGGGTCGAGCGCATGCACTTCAAGAACCAACTATTTCTGGAAACAAAGGAAGAAGGGTTGTCTTTAGGTTACGACGGTTGCTATTACTGTTTGAGGGAGCACCACACCCGATAGGAGGTGTGACAACATTTTTCATCGCGGGTGTTTTGAGCGTTAAGCCGAAAAGAAGTGTTCAACAAACAAGCGGCTGCAACGGGACCTCGGGGCTGATGGCCCTCGGTCTGCTGGATAAGTAATTAAGTGTAAGTAAGGACAGCAGCAGGAAAATTCTGGCTTTATTCTTGGTTTTCCTTCAGTATTATTTTTTCCTGAGGTTTTATGGGAAGCTCGATAAAGAATTCTGTACCCTTTTCTGGCCCGCTCTCTACCCAGATCTTCCCTCCGTGATTTGCAACGATCTTGAAGCAAATACTAAGGCCAAGCCCGGTCCCCTCGCCTGCCTCTTTTGTGGTAAAAAAAGGGTCGAAGATTTTTGACTGTATCTCTTCAGGTATCCCGGGACCGTTGTCCCAAACAGAGATCCTTACCCGCTCGTCCGCCTGGGAGGTTCTAATTCTGATCTCTCCCTTACTCCCCAGAGCCTGAACAGCATTAAGAATAATATTTGTAAAAACGCGATCTATCTGTTGGGCATTACAATATACCATTGGCAGTTTGGAATACTCTTTTACGATGCGTATATTGATATTATATTTGATTAACTTCAAAGACATATCCAATCTTTGATTGATGTCCACCAATTGAAGCTGCCCCATGTCAATATGGATAAAATCCCTGAGATCCTTGACGATCTGGGTTATTCTCTTGGCAGCTTCCCTGCTTTCTTCAACCAGACAATCCAGATCCTCCAATATATAATCAATATCATTTTGTTTTTCGTAAATCTTGATTTCAGAAAATAAGGATGTGGTGGAAGATGGCCTTTCTTGTGAAAATTTTTGTGTAAAATCCCTATACTTAATAAGAAGGTTTTTTATGGCGCTCGTATATTCAGACAGGGCTATCATATTGCTATGAATGACACCTGTGGGATTGTTTATATCATGCGCGATCCCCGAGACCATTTGTCCCAGTGCGGCCATTTTATCGGACTGGATAAGCTGTTTCTGGAGCGTTTTGAGCTCTGTCAGGTCCTTGAAAACCTCGACCCCGCCAATGATTCTGCCGGTCTCGTTTTTCAGGGGAGATGTGCTTGCGGAAATGGGAATATCTTGTCCATCCTTGTTCTTGATAAAGAAATCATTGCTGTGTATAAATGTATCTTCCTTTAATGCTTTCTCTATAGGGCAATCACTGGGACAGGCATCACTATGAAAGACCTCTTCGCATTTTTTCCCTAAGACCTCTTCTTCTTTATACCCGGTAATCCGTTCAGCGGCTTTGTTAAAGGAAGTGATCCGCCATTCCTTATCAATCGTGAACAAGCCGTTACCCATACTATTAATGATTGCCTTTAGCTCATTGCTTTGAAAGATTATTTTGTCCTGGTATTGGCGGATATTCCTTGTCATTTTTTTGAATGATTCGGCCAGCAGTCCGATTTCGGTTCGCGAAATTGTGGGGATATTTGTTTCAAAATCCCCCCTTGCAATCTTTTCCGAGGCCTTTACAAAATTTAGTATCGGTTTGGTTATAAAGCTGGAAATGGCCAAGGCAATCAGAATTCCAATCAAAGTTATAAAACCGATAACAAAAAAGATTTCGGTTTTCATATTAGAAAGGCTTTGTTTTATTGCAAGAGAAGAGATCACTAATCTGCTTACGCCAACCTCTTTATTTTGATACTTGATCTGCATTGACACTTCATATCCGATCTGTTTTCCTTTGGGCCCTGAAAAAGGGATCGGAACCGGATCGCTCCCGGAGATATCCTGTGAACCGGAACTTTTCAAATTATAGGGATGGTCTTTCGGCGCTTCGGCAATCACCTCTCCTTTGGAATTAAGCACGGAGGCATAGAGAATATCCTGATCAATGACTATACTTTTGACATGTTCTTGTATATAGTCGAACTTATTGTTTAGAAGATGAGGGAGCGACTCTGTACTCAATATGCGCACCACAAAAATTGCCTTGGAGCGGATATGATAATCTATTATCTTTTTGTGAAGCCGGAAAAAGAAGATATAAAAATTTAAGGATATAAAGAGGATCAGAGAAATAATGGAGATCGAAAGAAGACTTTTAATTGAAACGGTGGGCTTTGTTTCTGGTTTTTCTTCTTCAGGCGCATCTATATAACTCTGGGACTGTGTATCTTCCAACCTTTGATTAGTATCCATTTTTAAGGCCTTTTATTCGCGGTTTGGCCGATTTTTAAAGAACTTTTTAACAAGTCAAACCTATTGCTTCGTTATTTTTTACATGATTGTCTGTATTCCTTCAATCCTTCACGAATAATGTTTTTTAATTCTTCAGGCTCCCAAGGCTTGCTTATACATTTATAAATATAGCTTTGATCGATTTCCTCGCTGAAATTATCAAGATTGATCTGGGCGCTTATGAGTATTCCTATTGTATCAGGAAACCTTTCTTTAATTCTGGCCAAAAGTTCAATCCCTTTCATTTCAGGCATCTTTTGATCCGCTAATACAAGCTGGCAGTCAAATGTCTCCAATTTGGAAAGGGCCTCATCGCCGCTATGCGCGGTTAGAATTCGGTACCCCTCTTTCCAGAGAACCCTTTTTAATGCATTTACAACGGATTTTTCATTATCGACAATCAAAATTGTATATTGTTTCATTCTATCTTCCATATAAGATGAGACATAAAAATTTTAAAGTTAGTTGATTAAAAAGTCAAGAAAATCATGCCTCTCGGCACATTATATCCATAATCCTTTAAGCATTTCAGTGAGAACCTCAAAATGGGAATTACTGCCTAAGAGATATAAATCTATAAGGTTGACATCTTTATGGATATAAAATATAAATGATTGGGAATTTAATTTGTCGATAATAAAATAAAATAGAATCAGGCATAAAGCATATAAACAGGTGCTCTTTCTTAAAAGAGCGCTTATTAATGAGATTATTTACTATATAACATAATAAGAAAAAAAATGGATATACGGGATTCCTGGCTGACTCTGAATCTTATTCCCGGAATGGGAAGCTGTTTAGGACGGAGACTTTTTAATTCGTTTGGTTCTGTAGATAAAATCTTCAAGGTTTCGGCCAATGAATTATCCAATATCGAAGGGATTGGTCCCGCACTGGCAAAGAGGATTTCTTCCTTTGAACCTGAAAAGGCTTTAAAAAAGGAGAAGGATCTTATGGTGCTTCACGGGATTGATTTTATAACGTTTGAGGATCCTGATTATCCTGAATTCCTTCGTCATATCTTTGATCCTCCATTGATTCTTTATTTTAAAGGCCGCATTTTGCCGGATGACATGATTTCTTTGGCTGTTGTGGGTTCTCGCCGTCCAACCCTTTATGGGAAATCTGTGGCCCAGGATATAGCTAAAAAATTAGCCGGAAAAGGGCTTACGATTGTGAGTGGAATGGCAAGGGGAATCGATACACAGGCACATCGAGGCGCTCTCAATGGTCATGGAAGGACTATTGCCGTTTTGGGAAGCGGTCTTGATCGTGTCTATCCACCCGAGAACAAATCCCTGATGGAGGCTATTTCAGCCAATGGCGCCGTGGTCTCCGAGTTTCCGATGGGCACTGAACCGTTCAAACAGAATTTTCCATTAAGGAATCGGATAATAAGCGGTATGACATTAGGGACACTGGTTGTTGAAGCAGGTTCTGTAAGCGGGGCTCTTATTACCGCCCGTCTTGCACTGGATCAGGGCCGGGAAGTGTTTGCGGTGCCGGGGCCCATTAGCTCGTGGGCCAGTAAAGGGACAAATGGGCTTATAAAACAAGGCGCAAAACTGGTGGAAGAGGTTGAAGACATAATCGAGGAATTGAGACCTCATTTGGGATCTCTATTACTTAAGGAAAAGGATGAAGAAAAGGAAACAATAAGTAAGGATGATGGAAATGATCCTATATTGTCGATTCTTATAAATGATCCTGTTCATATTGATGCACTTATTGAAAAAACGGGTATCCCTGCTCCTAAAATGGTATCCAGATTGATTCAACTTGAGATGCAGGGTATAATCAGAAAACTTCCCGGCAATATGTATTCGAAGCTTTAGCCGGGGTCCATTTAGGATATTATTAATACGGGGACTTTATATGGCACAATCTCTCATAATTGTGGAATCACCAACAAAAGTAAGGACTTTAAAAAAATTTCTTGGTTCGGATTATCTAATAAAGGCATCAGTTGGGCATATTAAGGACTTACCCAAAAACAGGCTTGGTGTGGATATTGAAAACGGATTCCGTCCCGAGTATATAACCATACGTGGAAAGGCTAAAATCTTAAACGAGATCAAGAATACAGCCCGGAAGGCCGAAAAGATCTTTTTGGCCCCTGACCCCGACCGTGAAGGAGAAGCAATTGGCTGGCACATTGCAAATGAGATCGAGGCCCCTAAGGATAAAATTTATAGGGTTCTGTTTAATGAGATTACAAAAGGAGCGGTTTTAAAGGGCCTTAAAACTCCAAGCAGAATAGACCTGAATAAGGTAAACGCGCAGCAGGCCAGGCGTATCTTGGATCGTCTTGTGGGATATCAAATCAGCCCTATACTATGGGAAAAGGTAAAATGGGGGCTTAGTGCGGGACGGGTGCAATCTGTGGCTGTCCGAATTATTTGTGAGCGGGAAAGGGAGATAAATGCCTTTGTGCCTGAGGAGTACTGGAGTATTACTGCTATTTTGGAGGGAGATAATCCCCCTGTTTTTCCCGCAAAGGTCCACCAATATAAAGGTAAAAAACTGTCCATTCCTGATAAATCACATGCTGACAAAATTTTGGATATTTTAAAAACGGAAACCTATAAAGTTAAGCAGGTTGCCAAGCGTGAACAAAAAAGACGTCCATTGCCTCCATTTATAACCAGTACCCTTCAACAGGAGGCTTCCAGGGTTTACCGTTTCCCTGCAAAAAAGACAATGGCTGTCGCACAAAGGCTTTATGAGGGAAAGGTCCTGGGAGAAGAGGGAAGTGTCGGGCTTATCACCTACATGAGAACCGATTCAACCAGGCTGGCGGCAGAGGCGGTTGAAGAAGTCAGAGCGCTTATTAAGGAACAGTTTGGTCCTGAATATTGTCCTTCAAAACCCCTGATGTATAAAAGTCGAAAGATCGCTCAAGAGGCGCATGAGGCAATTCGTCCAACCTCTGTATACAGAAAACCCGAGTCCATACAACCATTTTTAGACAAGGATGAATATGCTGTCTATTCTTTAATCTGGAAACGGTTTGCGGCCTGTCAGATGTCCGACGCCCTGTTCGATATAACCACAATAGACATCGAGGCAGGTGATTATACATTGAGGACTTCAGGCTCGTGTATGCGGTTTGATGGTTATCTAAAGCTATATCAGCAAAAATCCAAAGGCAAGGACCAGGAGAGTGAAGATTCAGGTGAAAAGGAAGAAGCAAAAGTACTTCCTCCACTCAGGGAAGGCGAAGATTTGACTCTTAAAGAATTGTCTCCTAAGCAGCACTTTACTCAGCCGCCCCCCCGTTATACTGAGGCATCACTAATCAAGGAACTGGAAGAAAAGGGCATTGGCCGGCCAAGCACCTATGCTGCAATCCTAAGCACGATTCTCAACAGGGAGTATGTTATCTCTAAAGAAAGACAACTTTATCCTACTGAGTTGGGTTTTATTATTACGGACCTGTTGGTTGAAAATTTCCCTCAAATCCTGAATGTGAAATTCACAGCCATGATGGAGGATCGTTTGGATCAGATAGAAGAGGGTAAGGAGGATTGGATTGGAGCACTTAACGCCTTTTATGAGACCTTCCATGGCGCTCTTGAAAAAGCTAAAAATGAAATGAAGGATATCAAACATGAAGGCATCCAAACCGATATAGCATGTGATTTATGTGGCATGCCTATGGTCATTAAATGGGGACGGAACGGCCAGTTCCTGTCCTGTTCAGGTTATCCTAAATGTAAAAATACCAAACAATTTGAGAGAACGGAGGATGGAAAGGTAGTGATAGCAGAACCCGAAACTGCCAAAATGAAATGCGAAAAATGCGGCAGGGATATGGTTATAAAACATAGTCGTTACGGCGCTTTTCTTGGTTGCAGCGGTTATCCTGAATGTAAAAATGTTGTCTCCTTAAAAGGGACGGATCAGACGCAGCAGGAGAAAGAGGTAACCGGGGAAAAGTGCGAAAAATGCGGTGAGCCAATGGTTATTAAGAATGGCAGGTACGGGCGGTTTTTATCCTGTTCCAATTATCCGAAATGCAAATTCGTTAAACCATTGGGGATTGGAGTTAACTGCCCCCAGGACGGCTGCGGAGGGGAACTGGTGGAAAGACGCTCAAAGCAGGGGCGCGTGTTTTATAGCTGCAGCAGATATCCTGAATGTAATTTTGCCACCTGGGAAAAGCCGATACCTGTCAAATGCCCTAAGTGCGGCTATCCAATTATGTATGAATCAAGCGGGAAGAAGCCTTTACGCAAATGCGGCCGTAAAGACTGTGATTATAAATCAGAAAAAATTAAGGATGATTGACATCTTTTCAATGACTTTTTTATAACCATATAAGTATCGATTTGTGAAGGCCTGTATATTTTAATATACAGTTTATTGCATTGATTTTAAAATACTTGTTCGACTTAAGAACCTTTTTTGATTGTTTTTTCTGATTTTTAGTATATAATTGGGATTGGGGAATAAGAGGACTTTTAGAATGCAAACCAATTATTGATCAATAAAAATAAATAGTTATGCTTTAATGACTGAATTATATTGAAGTTTGGTATGAGGATTGCTATACTTTAAAAATTTAAAATACAAAAACGAAATAAAGATAATTTCCGGGAATCTATAATTGAATCTGACCGTTGCTATTTTGTGATTGTTGAGGGATTAGCTTAAAACACTCAAACATAATAACCAAGAACACAAAAAAAGATATAAAAAGAAAAGGTAAAAAAATGCAAATTTATCAACAAACGATCAAGTTAGGTATAGGATGTTCAGGAATCGGCCTTCACAGCGGGAAAAAGGTTAGAATGAATCTTAAACCTGCGCCGCCGGATACAGGTATTATATTCAAGAGGATAGATATAAGTGAAGATTGTATTATTAAGGCACATGCAAGCAATCTGGATAATGTCAATTATGCCTCTACCTTGAGACAGAATGGATGTGAAGTCAGGACGGTGGAACATCTTTTGGCGGCTTTGATGGGACTAGGTATTGACAATCTTATTGTGGAAATCGATTCTCCGGAGATACCCATAATGGATGGTAGTGCCGTTCCTTTTGTATTTTTAATCCATGAAGCGGGTATCCTGCAACAAGATAAATTGAGAAAGTATTTAAGAATTAAACGGACAATAAAGGTTGGAGACAAAGATAAATTCATCAAGGTTATTCCGGATGACCATTTTAGAATCTCATATTCCATTGCCTTTGATCACCCTGTGATTGGTTCACAGAGTGCCTCTTACATCTGTGATGAGGAAATTTTTGCTACGAAGATTTCCCGGGCAAGAACATTTGGATTTTTGAGTGAAATCAAGGAATTGAGAAAAATGGGCCTCACAAAAGGCGGTTCATTGGATAATGCCGTGGTTATCGATGATTACAGGATTTTAAATGGTAATTTGAGATATAAGGATGAATTTGTTTGTCACAAAATAATTGATGCTATGGGAGACATATATCTCCTCGGTTATCCCATCATCGGACACATTATCGCCTATCGAACAGGTCATGGATTACATGCCACATTGGTTGATAAGATACTTAAAAATCAAAACCGCTGGGAAATGGTGACCTATAATCAATTTGAAAATGACCTGGATATGATATCCGTTACCGATCACCCCGTGGAAAGAGATTTCTCCCAAAAAGATCTATCTGTCCAGATAGCTTGAAAAAGTCAAAAAAGGGACTCTCCCTATCGCTCTATTCTATTTAATCTTATATCCTTGATTGTAGGGCTGCTGCAGTTAACCCAAGTGCAAGATTTGGGTTAAAGGATTACCAAGTAAGTTTTTTATTTAATAATTTCATATATAAGCTTTTTGTAAGGAAAGACTGTGCATGAATCTCATTATCGTAATAGCGAGTTTCTATTTCAAATGGTCTCCTGATTTCTCTTGGATCTAATTGCTTTGATGCCACAGCGAAAGTCCACCAGTTTCCGGGATAGGTGGCAATTGGTGCTGTATAAAGATCTACAATAGGAAAACCTTTTTTAAGTGTTTTTTGAATTTCGATTACCATATCTTGATGAAAGTGTAACGATTCTGAATGTGTAACAAAGAATCCGTCGTTGGACAATGCCTTTTTTGCGGAAACAAAAAAATCTTCTGAAAAAAGACTTCTGGCAAATCCGATAATATCGGTGGAATCTATAATTATGACATCAATCTTGGAAGGACATTTTTTTATAAAATCAGCACCGTCCATAATTTTCGTTTCAACTTTGCAGTCATCAATAGAACATGATACGTTAGGAAAAAATTCTTTAGAAACATTAATTACCTCTTCATCTATTTCTACAAAATAAACCTTTTCAACATGTTTATGTTTCAACACCTCCCTTACAACACCTCCGTCACCGCCTCCGATTACAAGAATTCGCTTAGGATTTGGATGAGCGTGCATAACAATATGTGTCAGCATTTCATGATAAAAAAACTCGTCCCTTTCGGATATTTGAAGAATTCCATCAAGAAAAAGCATTTTGCCAAAATATTGATTTTGAATAACCAGGATTTCCTGAAAATTGCTCTTTGTTTTAAATAAGACTTTTTCAACCTCGTAAGTATATTCAACTGGTGAATAAGGTTCTTTTTCAAAAATTTTTATCATTTTAATTATTCTCCTATTAATTAAATAAGTATGGTTTTTGGTATTGAAAATCCATTGAATTCTGATGCATAAGATATTGTATAGGCCCCTCCTGACAATATCAAAAAGAGATTGCCTATTTCTGGTTCAAAAAGATTTACATTTTTATCAATAACATCAAAACTATCACAACTGGGACCCGCCAAGGTCCAGTTTCTTTTATTTTGATTATAACTTTCAATAAGATAAGTATATTTAATCCCTCCAAGACTTTCCATTAATCCGTTAAAAACCCCTATATCAATATAGAGCCAGTAGCTATCAAGCCTTTTTGCTTTTCCGATAATTCTGGAAACCAATATGCCGGCGTCTCCGATAATTGCCCTCCCCGGCTCGATATGTATTTCAGTATCTTTAGGAAATTTATCCCATATAAGTTTATCGATGTTTTTTTCAATAGTGTTAATTTCAATAACACTTTTTGTATAATTGATTGGATAACCACCGCCAATATTTAACATTCTAAGCTTAATACCTTTACTGTAAGCCATATCCCATAGAATTTTAGCTTTATCAAGGGCAATATTCCAGTTATACAGATTTGTGCATTGTGAGCCAACATGAAAAGTGATGCCAATAGGATTTAGTCTCTTACTATTTGCATGGGTCAACAACTCGATGGCATCATCAAGCTCAACCCCGAATTTTTTGCTGAGAGGCCACTCGCTTCCTTCATTAGGAACTGATAACCTTATATAGACTTTGGATTTGGGAGCAAATTGAGCGATTTTTTCAATTTCATCAATTGAATCAAAGGAAAAATATTTTATGCCATAGGCATAAGCCATCTCTAGAAATTTTATTGATTTAACAGGATTGCTTGTTATTATTCTGTCTGGCCTTATTCCCATTTTTGCCAGGATTTTCAGTTCTCCCTCGGAGGCTATTTCAAAACCTTTATTTAGTTTGCTTAGAAAATTTATTACCTTTGGATCTGGATTTGCTTTAACAGCGTAGAAGACTTTTGACTGATTAATGTTTGAGCCAATTAAAGAGATTTTTCCATTGACTTTTTCGGAATCAATAAGCAGAAAGGGAGTTTCGAATTTTTTTTTGTCCAGAAAGTTGAATACCTTAAACAGGGTTGCTTTAGAAATGATGCGAGTATGGATCTCCTCTAATTTAAATTTTCTTACCATAAAAATTTTCCTGAAATTATCTCATTAGTTAGTTTTAAAACTTTCATTTTGCAATCCTTCTCAAGATCCTATCGGGATATTGAGAAGTTATTAAATAATTGATATTTTTCCCATTTGCAGGAGGAAATTTTTATTAAAGCCATAAGATAAGATAATTTATACAAAAAATTATTTATAGAGAGATCTTGAGTTAAATTGTTCTGACAAGTTTGATTATCTTAAAATATAAAAAAATATTAGTTTGTCAAGCCAGCATATTAGTAGTGGTTTCAACTTAAGATTTAAGTTATTGCTATTTAATGCTTATTTAAGCAACTTCGTTTAATAAGACAAGATTTTTTCTGTCCTCTATAATAGGCGGTTTATAGTGAAGGTCTGTTCCCTTCACATCCAATTGACCACGTTTTATTTCCATGGTGATCACCTTTGAAGCCTTAAAAGATTCCTTTAGAAATTCGAAAGCCTTCCAGGGATCAACTTGTTCTCCGCAGGTAAAGAGATCGACTGCAGCATATCCATATTCCGGCCATGTGTGTATAGCAAAATGTGATTCCGCAATAACTACTACTCCACTCACACCATGGGGATTGAATATATGAAAAACACTCTGGACAATATGAGCCTGACTTATGGCAGCGGCCTCTTGCATAAACATTTTAACGGCATCTATACTATTTAAAATCTGGCTGTCACATTGAAAGAATTCTGCTAATATTTGGCGTCCCAAAGCCTTCATTTTTCAACCCCCTTTCTTTAAATAATTCATTGGACTGAAAAAATTAAAACTTAAAAACCTAAGGTTGAAAATTAGAAACGATGTATTATACAGGTTACTTTTAAAATTGTAAAGGGAAAAATTTATGTATTTGTTGTACGGCTTTTACCATTATTTAAAATTAAAAATACAAGAGAATTTTATACTTTTAAGGTAGGGTTTTCAATAGGACCAATGAGTTTAATATCAGTGGAGTGAGGCTGGTTTCATCATCTCGTGAAAGAAACATATCCTGTCCTTGCCTTTTGATTTGGCTTCATATAAAGCAACATCAGCATATTCCACCAACTGAGAGGAATCAATAATTTTATCTATGGGGTAGGAGGATACGCCAAGGCTCACAGTAACAGTGGTATCAGAAGGCCCTTTTGTTTTAAAGTGTAATCCACGAATACGATCGATTATCTTTTTCGAAATTACCTGGGTGCCGTCATAATCTGTATTAGGAAGAAGTATAGAAAACTCATCCCCTCCATATCTTGCCAATATATCTGTCGCTCGAAGGGGGCTTTTTAGAATTTGTGAAATCTTTTTCAGAATAAAATCCCCGAATTGATGATCAAATTGGTCATTGATAGACTTGAAATCATCAATATCTATCATGAGACAACTTAAGGGCTCAGAATACCTATTGGCCCTTTTCAATTCCACATCCGCCCTTTCCCAGAAGTGACGATAATTATAAAGACCTGTAAGGCCATCGGTTAAGGCTTGATGACTTAGTTTATCAATAAGTTTTTGTTGTTCATGATAGATCCGATTTAATCCTTTGTTCAGTTCTTCTAAATAATGGACGTATCCCTCCAATTTTTTTAACTCACTGATATCTTTCAGTATTCCTATTTGCCCTTCTTTTTTATTACCATCTTTATAAGGATAGAATTCCAGATGAAACAGATGTCCTAGTTGGGATCTAATAACATCCTTTTGATCCTTTTCAGATGATTTGGATTTCAAAAGAAAGGATGAATAGCTTTTACCAGAACCATTACCAAATGTCTTTCGGAACTCTCTATTGCAATACCTGATTTTACTGAGTGAATCAACAAAAAATGCGGGAATGGGTATTAATCCCAGCGTCTTCTTTATTAGAACTTCGTTCATATAATTACTCTTTTTGTTGCAATTTTTCTGTCTGTTTTAATTTTTAATTTACCAAACGTTTAACTTAATCCTTATAAACTTAAGAAATCCTTGCAAAATTTTTGCCATAAAAAATGCAAAAATTTATATATCAAAGAGGCCGTAATTAATGTTATTTTGAACCTGTATAATAGTCTCAATTATGACCGGATATATCCAAAATCCCTTTTTTTAAAGCTATTTACATATGTATCACTTTGGCTGGATTTTTTGGTCAACAAAATATGAAATATTAGTAATAAAAAGACAAAGTTGACATGTTTATTAATATATGTAATTATTTTCTTTTTTTATGTATAAGAATTATATATAAGAGGAAAGAATTATGGCTTCACAAAAAGAGCATCCTTTTATTCACTCGAGTTTAAAAATTTTTTTAATTTTTTTACTATTTTTATTCCTGCTGTCACTTAGCTATTATCCTTCTTCGTCTTGGGGACAGGGACGAAGTCTTGGTTTTAAGGGATTAGTTCCACCTGGTAAATCTGAGAAGAAGATGTACAAAGGAAAGGTTATATTAGTAGATTTACCGTTGATAAAAATAAAGACTGGTGTATGGAGCTCCCCGAAGGTATTTATTGGCCCACCCGGATTCTTGAATAAACAGGGCTTTTCTATCCGAAATGGGCAGCATTTAATTGTTTGGGCTGTTCCCGTTAAGGTCGAGGGGAGTGAGGTCCTTGCGGCCTTTGAAATCCAGGATATGAACACGGGCAGGAAGGTGATATTACGTAATGAGAATGGAGAACCTATTTGGTGGGGAGATAATAAAAGATCATCAGGCCAAAGTGGGTATAGCAGGTAAAATATATGTGTATTGGGAGGAGATATAATGGAGATTTATGATAAAGTCAAAGAGGTTTTGGATGGAATAAGGCCTTCCCTGCGTGCGGACGGAGGGGATGTTGAACTCGTAGAGGTGGAAGACGGTATTGTCAAGGTTCGTCTTAAGGGCGCATGCTCGGGATGCCCTATGTCAACAATGACATTAAAGCTCGGGATAGAAAGTCAAATAAAGCAGAAACTGCCTGAGATTAAAGAGGTTATAGCCCTTTAATTTTATAATATCCAAAGGGGGGCCTGTTAGATCAGGCCCCTTTTCCTCCTCGGTACTGACCTCTTGAATCGTCAGAGTCGTCGTTACCTCCTCGGTATTGACCTCCTTCATTACCAAAGGTGGCGCCTGTGACATCATTTACTCCATCTCCGTCTGCGTCAGTGAAATTATCATTGGTCTCATCTTCATTTTCATCGACAAAACCAAATCCATGACGATAGCTCTCTTCAGGATTAAGGTCATTAAACCCGTCGCCATTGCCGTCCCTGAACGAATCATTAATCCCGTCTTTATTTTCATCCTTGAAGAGATCGTTTAATCCATCACCATTCAAGTCACTGAATCCAAAACGATCGCTCCCAAAATTGTAGGGTCGTCCTGTAATATCATTTACTCCGTCACCATCGGCATCCGTAAAAAAATCATTTATGCCGTCCATATTTTCATCTTTCCATCCAAACCCGTGAGAGTAAGCCATTCCTTCACATGGTTTTCCGGTGTCACAAATTCCGTCACCATCAGCATCAGCAAAATTGTCATTAATCCCGTCACCATTATTATCAACAAATCCAAATCTATATCCAAAAAAAACGCGTTTGCCATTTACATCATTAATGCCGTCTCCGTCAGAATCTGTGAACCGATCATTTATTCCATCAAAATTGCTGTCCTTCCAACCAAAGCCGTGCGCATACATGACACCGCTTTGGTCACAGATTCCATCTCCATTTAAGTCAGAGAACATATCATTCTTCCCGTCGCTATTTTTGTCGATAAAACCAAAGGTATACCCATAACTCATCCCGTTTGCATCGTTATTTCCGTCACCATCGCAATCCGTGAAATTATCGTTTATTCCGTCCTCATTTTCATCACTCCATCCATACCCATGGCAAAATGGGTTTCCGGAAATATCACAGATTCCGTCGCCATCACAATCCGTGAAATTATCGTTTATTCCGTCCTCATTTTCATCCGCCCATCCAAAGGTATATCCATCATATTGGTTGCAGCTCATTTGTTTTTCACAAGTTTGTGTAAGCATCCCAAGATTGAGATCCTGATTGGGGCCTATTCGGACAAATTTGCTGGCTATGATTTCTCCATCTTTAACTATATTAAGTGTATGATCACCCGGAGGACAATGTTGTATAGCGAAATTTCCATTTGAATCTGGTATGCTGTATTGATTAGTCCTCTGTAGAACTATCATGAAGGGAAAATCGGGCAATATTGGCCCGGGTTCATCAGGAGGTCCGGGTATGCCATCCGGTGATCCGCTTCCGCTTTGGGAATCTTCCGGGGCACTCTCGGGAGGGCCGCCTGTCCCTGTAGGCCCGGGGCTGCCGCCTCTCAATCTGCTTTTAACTAAAAGTTCCTGGTCGAGTTGACCAAAAACTGCCCCGGAGTTTTGTCTGCCTATATTACCCCCGCCTAAAAAAGAGGAGCTTGTTGAGTCATATGTTTCAGAACTGCCCCCACACCCTGTCATGCACAATATGCAAAATGTTAACAAAATGGAAATCATGAGATATCCTCGTTTCATGAATCCCTCCTTGAATAGCTCTAAACAGTGAATTTTTTCGATCAATAGTATTAATTTCATCTTATTTTCAACTATTCAGGTTAAGAAAAGCAATCTGTGTGCCAACTTGGTTGACCTTAATGTGGATTTGTATTGATTTGGTATTTTATTTTTTGTTTGTTTTACTTAATGCATAGAAAAATATAGAGTTTCTTTATTAAATAATACTGTTTCTTAAAATAAAAGGAGGAGAAAAACAGGTAAATGGCAAGTAAAAGACCTTATTCTATTTCGGAAATTATAGGTCTTTATGTATATATTTGTCTTATTTTAGATCAATCTAATGGAACCTAATGACCAAAAAATAAACAATAAAATTATATAAATTTCCATAAAAGCTGAAATAACAATTCAAATTTCAAGATGAAAAAGTAATTGAATTTTGCATCTTTCTCTTCCTGCCAATATGTAATTATATTAAGGTGTATGATCGACATACCTTAATTCTGATTGACAGAGGAAGAGAATAATTTTATGATTATTATAGATTCTTTAATAGATTATTTTAAATTATTAAGAGATTAAGATAATTGGTATAATAATTTGTAGTTGTTTATTTAAATAAAAAGGATTTTGTATTGATAGTATTGAGAAAGGGAGGTTATGTCGCATGAATATAAATATAAAGGAAATATCAAAAAAAATAGAAGTCATCCGCATAAATAAAATCATTGAAATTATTATCGCTTTTTTTGTTATCGCTTTCTTATGCCTTTCTCCTGCTGACTCTTTGGCAGGCGTTAAAGGCTATATGATTGTTAAAGATAATGAAAGTTTTTGGGATCCAAACAAGGATGTATCGATAACCTGGCAAATAAAACAGTGGTTAACCGATGAAAATGCCAGGATTGAGAACACTATGGAAAAGGATATTGTGCATCTAATAGATGTATCGAAAGAAAAAATCTACAAACTTAATTATCAGGACAGGACTTACAGGATAGTGGAGTTCCCTGAGGAGAAGAAATTTTATATCGATAGTCAGAAAATGGATCAGGAAAAAAAATGTGGGGAATGGTCTTGTTATGGAATAAAGATAAACATAAAAAGCACGGAGATTTCTTTTAAAATCGAATGTTGGCTGTCAAAGGATGTGGATATTCCCAGTGAGAATAGAGAAAAAATTGGGAAATTTCTGGGGGAATACCAGATAATACTATCAAAAGAACTTGCTAAATATGAAGGATATCCCGTTCAAACAGTCCTCTCCATAAAGGCTCATGATAAAGAGATAAAAATTGTATCCACGGTGGTGGATTTTAAAAAGATGGACATAGACGCTAAACTCTTTGAGATACCCAACGATTTTAAAGCTGTGGATGATTCAACCAGGAAAATATATAAAGAAGATAAAGATGAAGATCCAAACATAAAGGATTCTCCTATAAAAGAGGAGAAATCTGTTGCGCAAGACATTAAATGTGTAACTGGTAAAGTAACCGAATCATACCAACAGGTTAGATCGTTAGGCGTTTTTGCTGATGGTTCCCAAATACCAATGAATCAAGAAGCAACATGTTTTTTCAAACTAGACAGTGAAACAACATGTGAATTCTATTTCCCAGGAGATAATGAAAAATTAAAGACGTCTCTCACCTTAGCTACAAAGTTAAAAAGACCGGTAACAGTTTTTTACTATCCCGGAGCAGATGGCCAAGAAGGTCTAGTAACTAAAATAATATTTCCGGAATTAGAGGGAAAGAGCATATTCACAGATGACAATCAAGATATGATCCGCAAAGCTCAGATAAAACTACAAGAATTAGGATATAATCCAGGGAAGGCAGATGGTATATTTGGTAGACGAACCAAGGCGGCTATAATGAAATTTCAAAAAGATTCTGATCTGGATGTTTCTGGAGAACTAGATCAAGACACATTAAAAAAATTACAGCTTTCAAACTGATAAAAGCAAGAAGGTTGTAACAGGCCTTCTCACCGGCAATTATCTCCATAGACTTTGTTCTTCGTTTAAAATTTTTATTGAGGCGTTCGATAATGTTAGTGGTTCTTAATGAAATCCATTCTTCTTCAGGGCAATTAAAAAAGGTCAAACAGGAATCTATAGACTTTTCAAGGCATTTAACAACAGAAGGAAGTTCCTTTTTCCATTTTCGTTTAAATTGGGCAAAAAACTCCAGAGCCTTCTTTCTTGAGGAAGCATAAAAAATGGAATGTAAATCATCACCTACTGTCTTTTTTAATTTTAATACCATAAACCACCACTTTTAGTGGTGGTCCCAGCTTTGCTATGGGGGTATGGTAGTGATATAGAAAATACCTCCTTAAGATCATAAGGGTGACCCTAAAGATCAAAAGGAGGTATTTGATAAGTGATTTTAAGAGATTAGCACATGCAATATGGGAATGTAAATACCATTTAGTTTGGTGTCCGAAGTATCGTTTCAGGATATTAGAGGGAGAAATCGGCAAATCAGTAGGAGACATAATAAAGCAGCTATGTGAATGGAAGAAGATATAGATACTAGAACATAATGTACAAGTAGACCATATACACATGATTTTGTCATTTCCCTCAAAATACTCAGTTTCAGAAATGGTGGGTTTTTTGAAGGGCAAAAGTGCTATTAAAGTTTTCGATTTGCATCTGGAATTGAAGAAGAGATATTGGGGGAGGCGTTTCTGGGCAAAAGGATACTGTGTGAGTACAGTAGGCTTAGACGAAGAGCAGATAAGAAAATATGTCAGATGGCAATTGGAAAGAGACAAAAGCATGGATCAACTCTCATTATGGAATAAGTAAAAGACCCTTTTAGGGGTGGTTGTTAACTAATTAATTAATCTTAAGACTCAATCTTTATAGAAGGCCTAAAATGACAAGTTTTAGAAGGTTTTATTATGATATTTTTTCACATTTTTACGACCTGATCATCCGGTTACATTCCAAAGATGAGAGTTCAGCATTGAGGAATTTTTTGATTAAAAAAACAGGGATGAGTAGTGGGGACAGGGTGATGGATATATGTACAGGTACAGGAGCAGTATGTATGGCTGCCCATAAGGCTGTTGCTCCTGAGGGATTTGTTATAGGTATGGATTTCTCTTATGGTATGCTAAAAAAGGCCAAAGAGAAGGCCAGGGAAAAGGGCTTTTCTCGACTTTTTTTGGTTGTGGGGGATGTGGCTGAAATGCCTTTTAGAGAGAATACCTTTGATTGTTTGACATGTTCTCATGCCATGTATGAATTGAAACCGGATGTCAGAATGAAGGCCCTTAATGAAATATACAGGGTCCTGAAAAGAAATCACCTTTTTTTTATGATGGAGCATTGCAGGCCGAAAAATCCTGTCATCAAATTTCTTTACTATGTTCGCCTCATGTCCATGGGCTCACCGGAGAATCGAAATTTTGCAGCAGATGAAGTCCCTGTGATAAAAAAATTCTTAAAGGATATAAAAAGAGAGCTTTCTCCCACAAAAAAATCGAAGATCATATCAGGGATGAAATAATATCCATAATCCAATTGCTTAACAGTACTTGCATTTTAAAAATAAATTTATTATAATTATTATCCTTTTTTTGCCTGGAAAGGAGGCAGCCCATGAATGTGGGAATTATTGGCCTTCATGGCTCTGGTAAGACCACAATCTTTAATTCTTTAACAGGTCAGATGGTTGATTCAGACACTTCGAAAGGCAAAAAGGGGTGTGTCTTGGGTCTTACCATGGTACCAGATAAAAGGTTAGACAAACTTACTCTTATATTTAAACCTAAAAAGACGGTATATGCCAAGATCCGTTTCACTGATTTCCCGGGATCTGTAAAGGACGATAAGGGATTCAGTGACCAGACGCTCAGAAAATTGAACGAGGTGGATGCCCTGGCATTGGTTCTCAAAGGATTTTTTGCCGGAGTTTTGCCTTCGCCATTGGAGGACCTGAGGGCTACCTTCGCTGATATGATAATGGCCGATCTTATTTTGGCTGAAAGGACTATTGAGAGATTAAAAAAGGATAGGCGTGACCCCAGGTTGCTCGAGGTTATGACAAGGATTCATGAACATCTGTCAAATGACATGTGTCTTTCACTTTTGAGTCTGGATGAGCATGAAGAGATGTCTATCTCAGGGTACTCCTTTGTGACCAGGAAACCTATGCTGGTTGTTTTGAATACAGGAGAGAACGGGGATAAAGATTTTTCAATGGATAAGATCAGGGAAATCTGTGAGGGACAGGGATGGGAATTTTTGATAATATGCGGATCTTTGGAAGAAGAGATCGCCCAGCTTAACACAGAAGATCAAATTGCTTTTCTTGCTGATCTGGGTGTCGAAGAACCTGCCAGTGTTAGGTTCATCCATGCAAGCTATATGCTTCTGGATTTAATCTCTTTTTTTACTGTGGGGGAGGATGAGGTCAGATCCTGGCCTATAAAACGTGGAACAAAAGCCCTTAAAGCCGCAGGAAAGGTCCATTCTGATATGGAAAGAGGATTCATTCGCGCCGAGGTGATCGGGTATGACAATTTTATTCAATGCGGAGATTTTGTGAATGCCAAGAAAAGAGGCCTCTTGAGGTTAGAAGGAAAGGAATATCAAGTCTCAGATGGAGACATAATCTCGTTTAGATTTAACGTATGAAAAAGGAAAAAATGATGGTCTGGAAAAAAATGAATCCTGACAATGTCTTTCATAAAAAAGATGAAGTTGAAAGGTATGTTGAATTATGATCGATGATTTAAAAAAATTAAGGAATATAGGTATCAGTGCCCATATAGATTCGGGAAAGACTACCCTCACGGAAAGAATCCTCTATTATACGAAGAGGATCCATGCTATTCATGATGTCAAGGGTAAGGATGGCGTCGGTGCCACAATGGATTTTATGGAGCTTGAGAAAGAGAGAGGCATTACAATAACGTCTGCTGCCACTTATTGTGAGTGGGAAGGGCATTTTATTAACATAATTGATACACCCGGGCATGTGGATTTTACTATTGAGGTTGAAAGGGCTCTGCGTGTCCTGGATGGTGCTATTCTTGTGCTATGTGCGGTAGGAGGTGTGCAATCACAGTCCATTACAGTGAGCCGTCAAATGGAAAGGTATAAGGTGCCCAGGATTGCCTTTATCAATAAATGTGATCGAAGCGGGGCCAGTCCTTTACGTGTGGTTCAGCAATTAAGGGAAAAACTAAATCAGAATGCCATGCTTATGCAAATTCCCATTGGTCTGGAGGCAGGCTTCAATGGTGTCGTGGATCTTATTACTATGGAGGCTGTTTATTTTGAGGGCACTTCAGGTGAGATCGTTAAACGTGGGCCAATTCCTGAAAACCTTCAGGATGAGGCTGAAAAAAGAAGAGAAGCGATGCTGGATGAAGTATCACTTTTTTCTGATGAACTGACAGAGGCCATTCTGGATGAAAAAGTGACTCCTGATTTGATTCATCAGGCTGTTAGGGCTGGGACACTATCTCTCCAATTGACACCGGTTTTTATTGGATCTGCTTATAAAAATAAAGGGATTCAATCTCTGCTGGATGGGGTTGTAGACTATCTGGCATGTCCCTTGGATGTTAGTAATAAAGGATTGAATCCCGGCAATGATAATAAAGAAGTTATCGTAAATGCGGACCCTGACGCGCCTCTCGTAGCCTTTGCCTTTAAACTGGAGGAAGGCCGCTACGGGCAGTTGACATATTTGCGGGTATATAGAGGCAGGTTAAACAAAGGTAGTACAATACATAATATACGAACCGGTAAAAAATTAAAAGTTGGAAGATTGGTGAGGATGCATGCAGATAAGATGGAGGAGATAGAGGATTGCGGCCCGGGTGATATAGTTGCCATGTTTGGAATAGACTGTGCCTCGGGGGATACATTCTCTGATGGCAGAGAGGAAATAGTCATGGCCTCCATGCATGTGCCGGAACCCGTGATATCCCTTGCCATAACTCCACAGGACAACAAGTCTCAGGAAAAAATGAATAAGGCCCTCAACCGTTTTTGTAAAGAAGATCCTACTTTTCGGTCACATTACGATCAAGAATCAAGCCAGACAATTATTTCCGGTATGGGCGAACTGCATTTGGATATTTATATTGAAAGGATGAAAAGGGAGTACGGGGCCTCAGTGGAAAGTGGAATGCCCCAGGTTGCTTACAGGGAGACAATCTCACGGCCTGCCGAGTTTGATTATCTGCACAAAAAACAGACAGGAGGGGCCGGCCAGTACGGCAGGGTTATTGGTGTTATCGAACCATATTTAGATGGCCCTTATAACTTCGTCAATAAAATGGTAGGAGGTCATATTCCGAGTGAATATATACCTTCATGTGATAAAGGATTTCAAGATTGTTTAAAAAAAGGCAGCCTGATTGGCGCCCCTATCTCAAATATACAGGTCACCCTGACGGATGGCGCAGCCCATTCTGTGGATTCTTCGGACATTGCCTTTCGGCAAGCAGCAATAGGCGGGTTCCGCCAGGCATATCAAAAGGCAAATCCGATCATTCTGGAACCGATCATGAAGGTTGTGGTTGAAGCGCCTACCGAATTTCAGGGTGCGGTTATGGCCACCCTAAATCAAAGACGGGGAATAATAATAGGAACAACGGAGGAAATGAGCTTTTCAATCATTGAGGCTGAAATCCCTCTCGCGGAGATGTTTGGTTATTCAACGATCTTGAGGTCTTCTACACAGGGTAAGGCAGAATTTACAATGGAATTTTGCCGTTATAAACAGGTACCTCAAAATATAGCGGAAGAGCTGAAAAAGGAGTATAATCAGAAAGATCCTTCTCAGAAGGCCGCATGATAGTAGTGAGCAACGGCAGACAGCTATTGTATGATAAAGGTTTTTGTAGATAGGATTTATATTAATATATAGGAATATAACTTTGAGGTAACATTTTAGTTACTTAAAAACAACTATAATGTTATATTATGAGAAAGAAGGGATAGATTTATGTGGCGTGAGACGGTGTCCAGGAGAAATCCGATGAGGATTTTTGAAAAATGTATCCACGGAGGATTGGGAAGGGGGAACCTGGGTGTTATTATGGCAAGAGCAGGTGTGGGAAAAACGGCCTGCCTTATTCAGATCTCCCTTGACAATCTTTTCAGGGGACGGAATGTCCTGCATTTTTCTGTCGGCAAAAAGGTTGATGATGTCAGAGACTGGTACAATGAAATCCTTGAAGATATTATACGGTCATATAACCTGACTCAACCGGAGCTTATTCGAGAGGAGATTGAGTCGAAGAGAATGATCCTGAGTTATACGGATAATATTTTCAGCGCAGACAGAATGGAAACAGCTCTCATCAGGTTAAGTCAACACGGAGGCTTTGTTCCGGATGTAGTATTTATTGACGGACATTTTTTCGATGCTTTGTCCCAAAAGGATCTTGAGAGGATTAAGAAAATAGCCGATAAGAACAGACTTGAGATTTGGTTTGCCGTTCAAACACATCGTGAAGGATTTACCACCAATGAAAGAGGTATACCCGCTCCATGCCATCTTGTAGATACACTGCTAAGCGTAATTGTTTTTCTGGAACCTTTTGAAAATTCCGTTCGCCTCCGCCTCCTTAAGGATCACGACAATCCTAATCTGTTAGACCTGAACCTTCTTTTGGACCCCAATACACTTCTTATCAGGGATAAGGTAACCCAGAATCTCAATTCTTAGTTTTTTGGAAGATGCCTGCCGGGATAAATAAGCAATTTTAGTATTGCCAATTTTATAGAATTGTGAAAAAGAATTCACTTTAGCAATATTTATAAATTTATATAAACGTATCCAATTTTAAATAGATTGGCTTGAATGAGCATCCTTTCCTGGATTTGTGTGGTCAGGATTAAAACTTGACATCAGGATAATTTGCTTAAAATAATCGGCATTTTTTTTGCAGAGCATAATGATGTGTTATTTTATCCGTCTTATATATGAATTGTTATATAATAATAAATTTAATAAATTTTCAAAACAGGGGGTGCTCCTAAAAAGAAAAGCGTGTATTTAAGTAATTAAGTTTTGTGTTTAAGAAAAAAGATAAATTTTTTAATTGAAAATTTATTAACTTCGATAAATAAAATCTTATTAACTTTAGTTATATATTTTTCTTAAACAGAGAGCGAGGTGAAACATTTTATAAGCGTTTAAGTAAATTAACGGCTTAAGTGTAATCAAATAAAAAAAGGAAAGAGTGAGTTGGTTATGAAGAATAAGGTTATAAAAGTTTTAACATTTATAAGTATTTTCTGCCTGATAGCAATTTTCACATTTGTTTCAAACAGCTTTGCCCAATTCATGCCACAGTTTGGTGGAGGCTTTGGTATGCCACAGTTAGGCGGAGGCTTTGGTATGCCGCAGTTTGGTGGTTATAGCGGTGCTTACGGAATGCCGTATGGCGGAGGCTATGGAATGCCACAGCAATATGGCATGCCACAACAGTATGGCGGAGGCTATGGAATGCCAACGGGGCAGTTCGGGATGCCGATGCAGCAGTATGGAATGCCAACGGGGCAGTTCGGGATGCCGATGCAGCAGTATGGAATGCCGATGCAGCAGTATGGTAGTGGCTATGGCATGCAACCTTATGGAATGCAGCAGCAATATGGAATGAATCCATATTCTGCGCCTGTAGGCTATGGAATGCAGCCTAACGGAATGCAAGGCTACGGAATGCAACCTGGCTACGGAATGCAAGCGGGCTATGGAATGCAGCCTTACGGAATGCAAGGCTACGGAATGCAACCTGGCTACGGAATGCAAGCGGGCTATGGAATGCAGCCTTACGGTATGCAAGGCTACGGTATGCAAGGCTACGGTATGCAAGGCTACGGTATGCAAGGCTACGGTATGCAAGGCTACGGTATGCAGCAATATGGCGGTTCCCCCTATTACCCTAATACTTCTAGTGCCACCGGCACTGGACAACGTTTTCCGAGACCAGGGCAACCCTATACCCAGTATGGACAACAGGAAGGGGTCTATTACGGGCAGGCCAATCCTCAAGAGTTATTTGCTCTCTTTGGTGGAGGCTATTAATAAGGCTTTAAAACGAATATTCCAAGGTCGCTGGATTTTTTTCAAATAAAGGTCCAGCGACCTTTTTTATATCTAAAGTCTAATTTCTAATCCTATACCGGTCTATAAACCATCTGAAATCGGTTTGATTATGCCTTTAGATTTTGCTTACAGAGAATTTTCAAAGGATGGCCGAAGGACAAAGTTCAGAAAGGCTACAAGATGGACAGAGAGGCTTTCGAGCCTTGCATATATTGCGGCCGTGAAATATCAAAAGGTGTGAGAAGGAAGTCCATTTTTCATCAGGCAGTAAATCCATCAAATCAAATTCAATCTTAACCGGGTCATTGTTTTTCGTAAGGCCAAGTCTCTGAGATAGCCTCTTCACATGCGTGTCAACAACAATTCCTGGTATTCCGAATGCGTTGCCCAGGATAACATTAGCTGTCTTTCTCCCCACCCCTGTCAATTTAGTGAGCTCATCCATTGTCTCCGGTAACTTTCCATTGTGTCTTTCCAGTATCTCCTGGCAACAAGACCTGATAGCCTTTGCCTTGTTATGAAAGAATCCGGTTGGCCGGACGGCTTCTTCCAATTCATTCAGATCCGCCTTTGCGTAATCCTGAGCAGACCGGTATTGCTGAAAAAGACCCTTTGTTACCTGATTAACACGAACGTCGGTACATTGGGCAGAGAGGATAGTGGCTATCAACAATTCAAGAGGACTGTTAAATTGTAATGCGGTTCTGGCATCAGGATATTCCTTTATCAGGCGATCAAAGATCTTTATGGCCCTGTCGGACAGATTATTATTTTGCACTGAAATGTTATTCCTCTCAAAAACTCTCAGGAAACAGCAAATAATCCCTCTTTGATCAGTCTGGCTGCGGTAGAGAAAAATGGCGCCAGGTCCTCCATAGATGAAGAGAGATTATTCATAAGAACTATAAATACTCCTACAATTGATAGATTCTCTTTTATAGGGAAAAGAAGACAACGTTCCAACATCTCTTCTATGCGCGGGCCCGGTCTTTTTTCTGAGCCCGGGCTTTCCCAATAAATCTGACAAAGATTCACAAAAACCTCCCTTTCAGAGAATCTTAAACAAAAGTCTTCACGCCCGAAACATTTGTGGATAAGACAAGAAAGACTTCTCGGAAGAAGGTCTATGAAACATTTCTGGATACTGCAACAATCCATATTAAATAGTAGCAGACCTACTGCATCAAGATCAAGAAGTTTGCTTGTTAATAGTAATGATGCCCGCTTCCACATTGTATCAGGGTCAGGGGCCTGGCCGATGATTGTGCTTAATGTTTGAAGGGTGCGAAGAAAAAGATCCCTTTTCGCCAGCATTGACTCATATTTATCGATTCTATTCTGTAATATCTTTGCCTGGCGGTCTTTTTCCTTTCTGTGGTCTGCGGTTACCTTTTGAATATTCTTTAGACTGAATTTTTGTTTATTCAGAATCATTTGATCAAGCTCGATCTTTTTCAGCAGGGATAAAAATTGATTTCCAAGAGAATTAAAGAACCTTGCCAGCCTTGGATTTGAAGAGATGTTTGCTCTTAATATAGGGCATCTGAGGCATTTGATGATATCTTTATATGAAGCCCCGCTTTCTTTTATTTCAGAAGAAGAATTTATAATAATACTTGAAACCGGATAGATACAGGTCTGATTGAAAAACGCGCATAAGTATCGATTTGCCAGCGCGTGTTTGTAACTATTCTTCTGTTTATGTGGTATCATAAATTCTCCCACTATTTTTAATCATTTTTTTATATAACCATTTTATTTAAAAAGCAACTGCTATGCCAGAATAAATAATGATAATTTTTATCAGTCCGAATTCAATTAATGGATTTTATTTTGCCGGGGAGGAAACCCTGATCGATTATATTTTTAGGCTCCACCTTATTGAAAAGACAAGCTTTATGAGGGATAGACGAGCATGTCAAATGGGGAACTAATAAGTTTATAAGATTATAGATAAAGTTAAAAGATCAATATATAATAATTTATAACAATATGTTCATAAAAACAGATTATTGCCATGATTTTTCAATAGCTCCAATTTTTAAAAAGCTTGCAACCATGTTGCATTATATTTATTCATAAAGGCAACATTTCTGATTTAATCTAAAAACATAAATTGTTTAAATTATTTATCCAGAAGGGTTTCCGGAAAGATATTTCCCCTGCCAAGAATGGCGGACGGATCAAGGGCCTTCTTGACCCTTGCCATCTCATTTATTCCGTTTTCCCCATATTGTATCAGAACAAGATCGTGTTTCAATTTTCCAATACCATGTTCGGCAGCCACTATGCCGCCCAGGGAAACGACTTTTTGGGCAAGCTTAATATAAATATCCTTGGCCCTGGAGACATCCGATTCATTTTCGGGGATCATATTGACATGGAGATGATTATCTCCGATATGACCGAATATGATATATTCAAGACCGGCCTTACTGAGTGTCAATCTATATTCTTTCATAATATCCCTCAGATAATGATCAGGCACTGCCATGTCTGTGCTTATTTTATGTATTTTCGGGTTTTTTGTCTTTCTCTGCCCGATGATTCGATTGATAAATTCAGGGATACAATGTCTAAATTCCTTTAATTTCAGCCAATCCTTTTTTTCCATACCTGCCCAGGTCTCATCCATGGAAGAACCATTTTCAGCTAAAAGTTCCTCCCAGTTTTCATATAATTCCTCCAATTCTTCCTCTAAGTAAGCAGCCTCCCAAAAAATGGCGGCATTGGCCTTATCCGGCGGACAAAAATTTAATCCTTCCCGGGATTGTGAGCGAATCAGATTCAGGGAATTTGAATCGAAATATTCCAGGCAAAGAGGTGTAAGTTTTTCCCTGGCCTCTATGACAAAGGAAACGGCTTGTTCCTCTCCAGTGAAAAAAGATAAAGCGCTCAATATGGCCTCGGGTTTTTTCGCTAATTTTACCTTTATGGCTGTAATGACTCCCAAGGTCCCTTCCGCCCCGATAAAAAGATCGATCAGGTCCATGTCCGGTTTGCTGAAGTAACCGCAAGCCGACTTTCCCGAGGGGGTAGTATATCCGGGTGGTGCAAAGGAAATCTCTCTGCCTGTTGAGTCTATTATTTGAAAAAGTCCATTAGGTGAAGGTTTACACATCCCCCTTTCGATTTCCAGAATCTCTCCGTTAGTCAGTGCCACTCTAAGGGCCTGTACAAAATCCCTTGTTGCTCCGTAATGCATGGATCTGGCTCCAGAAGCATTTGTGGCCACAGTAGAACCTATAAGTGCCGTTTCCTCAGTCGGATCGGGTGGGTAAAAATAGGTGAAAGGATCATTAATGAATTTCTTTGTTTTCTCCTCTGGTAAAGGAATATCTTTTGATTCTATCATTGCCTGAAACTCTGAAAGCCTTAGCCCCGGCTCAACCCATACGCACCATTCTCCCTCTGTTTCATAGATCAGATCGAGAAGCCGATTCATCCTTTCCAGATTTATCAGCACACCTCCTATCGGTACTGCGGCGGATGTGATACCTGTTCTGGAACCGGATATTGTTACTGGCGTGCGATTGTTGGACATTTCCCTGAGGATTTTACAGATTTGTGACTCTGTGGTCGGAAAAAGAATTTCCTCCGCCCAGCCGGGTCCGAATCGGGATTCATCTATTAGATAGGCATTATAAGAACTCGTTATTTCATCTGGGGAAGAGATCCTGAGAAGATCATGCCCGCTATTATCTTCCTTTGGAGGAAAGCTTCTGATCATATTATGAATTTTCCCCTAACGTAATGATTTTTAACATATCTACGCCAATCTTTATAGTAACAGGGAAAAAATCGATTTATAAAAAGAATAAAAAATCGATATTGAAAAATGGATACCATAAAGCAAATAATATTCTTAAGAGTTTTGAGGTTCTTTATAATGAGCAACTTTCTCCAAGATGTGGTAATTAACAAATTAAACGGTTACTATCTCATTATGTATGCCAATGACAGGAGGATATCCGCTTTGTGTATGTACTGTTTGAGCACAACCTTTGTATATTTTATGGTACTACTAAGACTTATCCCTCCCCGCATCAAGAGCAGGTAAATTCAAATTTTTTTCCAAGTTGACCATATCCTGTGTCTTTTCAGGAAGAGGTGGCACAACCATTCCGCCAGAGACAACAACCTTGATCCCTTCCTCGATACTCATTGAGAGAGGGATAAGGTCTTCCTTGGGAACAACTATCAAAACACCGGATGTGGGATTCGGTGTCGTTGGAACAAAGATATTGACAGTTTCCTTTTTGGTGACCATTTGAACCTCCCCCCGTGAATCAGAGGTCAGAAATCCCAATGTGTATATCCCTTTGCGGGGATATTCCACCAATACAACCTGTCTGAATGCCTTTTTGCCGGATACAGAGATTGATTCCATAAGCTGTTTTGAGGAATGATAAATGTTCCATACTAAGGGAACCTTGCTGAGCAGCTTTTCTCCAAGTTGGATGGTTTTTCTGCCTATAACATTTGTCACAAGAAGTCCCATGAGATAGGTTATTATAAAAAGACTGAACAGACCAAGTATCCCGGATAAATAATAAGTAACCTTTTCATCTAATCCAAGAAGCTTTGAAAAAAAGGAAAAGGGCCCTGCAAAAAGGTTTTGAAAAACTCCCAAGCTGAATCGGACCATGAGGATAGTAATAAAAGCTGGAAGGATAACCAGGAGCCCGGTTAAGAATTTATTGCGGAGATGGTGCCTGAATTTCTCGAATGTCATATTTTCCTCTTGTTGGAATTTTTGTAACAGTTCAGTTCACCACAGAGGCACAGAGACACAGAGAAAAATCAAAAGACAATCCTCTTGATTCCCTCAATACCGATGAACTTCTCGCTATCCCAATTATCTTCTCTGTAAGTTTTCCTTCTAAAATCATTTCTCAGTGCCTCTGTGTCTGTTATGTAAAGTGTCAAGTTTTTTTTAATTTTTTTTAAAATAAAATTTAAAATAAAATAAGAGAGTAATAGATAGTAGCCGTGCTTGTGGATTTGTGGGTAAGTGGCCGTGTTTACGAAGTCTGTGGGAAAATTTGTTTTTTAAATTTTTCCACAGACGGAGTGGCCACTTATCCACAAATCCACAAGCAAACATATATGGAATAAAATAAATTCTTTTAAAATATCTATAATCTAGCTCTTATCATTTTTTGGCGTTTTTTACATATTATATGATACCTTTTCCTTTCTCATCCTTTGAGAATGGATAAATTGGAACTTTAACTTCCTGTTATACGTGGCATCCCTTAATTAAGCTTAACTCCAGGATAAATTTATTGATCTTTTATATATCAATGTTTAATCTGAAGTA
>JBLIRO010000046.1:0-38524 GCA_049472335.1 bacterium
GCTTTAGCTTCAAGGTCAATGACAGCGTTGCTGACTCCAACACCGCACAGGTAAGCATCACCATATATCCTGTCTACGATCCCCCAGATGACGATCCTCTTGCGGATTGCAGCATCTATGAAGATTCGGAAGACGGGACCATTCAAGGATGGACCATCTACGATGAAGATCCTTCGGGTGCATCCATCAGCAATGTTTTCGACATTGACCGCCAAGACCGTGTGATCGAGCTTAAAAGCTCATTCAGAGACTATTGCTATCTTTTACATAATGTGGACGGAAGCAAATGGAATAATTCGACTCAATTTACAGCAGTGTGGAGCATGAAATCTTCCGGATATTTCATTGTTTATTTCAATATACATACAACAGCAGGGGACAAATACCTGTACTACACTCCAGTTGATCTTGACACACTCGGGGATGGGTATTTTATCCATCACGGGCTGGGCTCAAAGGTTACAGACGGACATTGGTACAGCTTTGAACGTAATTTACAGGCCGATCTTGAAGAGGCTCAGCAGGGAGTGAGCATTTTGGAAGTAAACGGCCTTATGGTCTATGGCAGCGGCCGTGTGGATGATATCATGCTGTGCAACGACTTTTGATATCAACAAATAAGCTCGCTTTGTACCCATTGAATTGCGTATTTAACAAGCTCAGGGGAGTTTTTTAAATTTAATTTTCTCTTTAAATGAGAACGATAGGTCTCGACTGTTTTTACCCCAACAATCAATTCATTGGCAATCTGACGGGTTCCATAGCCTTGTCCCATCAATCTCAATACCTCCAATTCGCGATCACTAAGAAGCTCCAAGGGGGACTCATTAAATGCGGAACGCCCATTAAGGTATTTATGCAACATATTTGAAGCCATATGATTACTTACATATAAATCCCCCTTAAGAACCTGTCGAACCGCAGTCACTATTCTCTCGCTTGCCTCCTGTTTCATGATATAACCCATAGCACCGGCGCGCAGAACAAGCTCTGCATAAATAGACTCATCATGGACAGAAAGAACAAGTATTGGAAACCTGGGGTAATGATTCTTTATGTTCTTTATTAATCCGATGCCGCTCTGGCCTTTAAGGGAAATATCAATAGTGGCCGCATCAGGATGCAAGACATCAATAGCCTCCAGAGCCTCATGCGCGTTATGGGCTTCCCCGCATACCAGCATATCTTCTTCTTGATTCAAAAGGCATGATAAGCCCATACATACAATGGGATGGTCATCAACAATAAGAACCTTTTTTTTGCTATTCTTTGATTCAGGCTCTTTTTCCATATAAGTCTTTCTCTTCTAGAGAGCTTTCTTAAAGTCTAACGCTACATTTAACTATGGTTCCGCCTTCAGGGCACTTAGCAATACTTAATGACGCTCCGATCATTTCTGCACGGCATTTTATGATATTGAGCCCCATACCCTTTTTCATTTTCGGACCCGGAGTAAAGCCTACGCCATCATCTTTTATTGCCAAAACCAGTCTTTCATCAGAAGATACTATATCGATATCGATATTCTTAGCCTTAGCATGCTTGATTGCGTTGTTAGTAGCTTCTTGCACAATTCGATATAGATGTGTGGCCATAAGATTTTCATTTATAAAAACAGGTCGATCGAAATTAATCCTGCAAGAGATACCAAAGGTCTTTTTTATATTTTTTGCCAGTTCCTGTAAAGCAACTATAAAGCCGTCTTCTTCAAGACGCACAGGATTAAGGGTTCTGACCAAGCTGCTCATACTACATATTGCCTCGTTGACAAGTTTTGTAATTATTGCTACCTGATCTGCCTCCTCGACCAATTTTACAGCCAGCTTTCTTTCGAGCACCTTACTGATAAAGGAAATTCCTGTGAGAATCTGCCCCAAGCCGTCATGCAAATCCTGTCCAATTCTGCGCCGCTCCCTCTCGCTTATCTCCACAAACTTCCTTTCTATATATTTACATGCACTAGGATCTAAAAATATGGATGATAAGCATAATGGATCAATCTCTTCATCTTTTTTAATAGGGTCTTCGGAGAGTTGATAATCAAAAAATAATTTACAATTTCTTTCAATGGCGGATTCACATTTACAATCTTCTTTTTTCTCTAAACTATCTGCTATTTTTGACATGTTTTATTCAAATAATTACAAAATTATAAAAAATACTTTTACACATATTTTCTTTGGGCAGGCCCTGTTTTTAAATTTTATTATAATTATATTTAATATGATTATTTAGATATTTAACCATAACATTTGAAGTTGAAGAATATCTGGGTGTAACTTAAATAAATTGTAGGATGTGTCCCTAAAGAAGCAAAAACTAAGAGGTTTTAATATAAATAATTAGGTTAAGTTAATTAACCGCCTTATCCCCAGAAATGATTATATAATGTTTTTCAAGCAAACCCTTATGCAATTATTAATAAATTTTTAAAAATAACCCCTATTTTATATAAAAAATTTACCATGAACAAAGTCAATTGTCAAGTATCAACCTGATTTTTACTATCCTTATCCCTGACTACCTTAATATAAAGTAATAGAAAAGGTTTTTGATTTTATTGACATGGTATTGAACTATGGGTTATAATTTTGACAGATTATAAAAATGGAATTACAGCTTATCAATAAAAGATCAGATAACCCATTTCTTAACCAGGGAAGATATCAAGTTGGTCGATTTTCGGGAAAGGCCTCAAACCCTTGCAAGCAATCAAAAAAGTTTTGACGGAAAGATGAAAAATCAAAAACAAGAGATCCCTCACGCAACAATAGAAATGTTGGCAAGAAGTTTTTTTAAAGAATCATCATCATATGGTTTTTCAAAACTTGACTATCTTCGCTTCGTAAATTTAATACTTGATTTTGCAATGAAAAATAAGAAAAAGACCAAGATAGGGAAGGAGCAAAATCATGAACTGAAAAATTCAAAACCAATCTCTTTACCGTTGAAGGGGGATAGGATAATTATAAGAGAAATGGATGCTTCCAGAGACAGGACCATCTTTGAAAAGTGGCTGGAAGATGAATATGGGAGATACTTTCTTTTATCACTGACTACAGCCCAAAAGCTTGACTTTGATGATCTTATTGACAAAAGTTTCAATATTATCACAATCATCTGCCTGCAGGATCATACTCCTATAGGCTCCGTAGGCTTTCTCAATTATGATCCGGTTCAACAAAAGGCAGAATTGCGGAAGCTAATAGGTGAATCCAAAATGAGGGGGATGGGGCTGGCTAGAGAGGCAACTCAATTGTGGATTCAATATGGAATAAAAAAATTGAAACTAAAAAAGATCTATTTAAACACATTAAATACCAATATACGAAATATAAAGCTAAACGAAGAACTTGGCTTTAAAGTTGAAGGTATACTCAGGAATGAAGTTTTTTTCGACGGCAAATATCATGATTTATTAAGAATGGGATTGTGGACTGAATAAGAAAAATGCTAATCTCTTTATGAAGGTAGATATGGTGTTGGCTTTTCAATCCAGTATCAAAAATATGCCAAAATCCTCACAGGGAAAACAAAAGGGCGTCCGGAAATCAATCAATATCCTTTAGGTATTGAATATCCTTTTTTTAAAATACTATAGCCAAAAATTATAAAACAAATCATTGCCATTATAAGGAGCAGGAGAAGACCGAATTTAAAAACCTTTAACCACAATTTGATAAATGGAAGCTCTTTTCTTACAAGGGTATAATCCATCTCTTTTTGAGGCTCCAAGGTGAAATGGATACTTGTCCAAAGACCTTGTATAAAGCAGCCCACCCCTGTTGAACTTAATTCATCCCAAGTCAATTGGCCCTCATCGGATGTATTTGACGGATCGCCAACGCCCCCCTCTGGACCACCTGTTGTTAAAACCTGAATACTTAACCCCTCCTCGGCAGGAGGCCCTTCTGCGGACATATAAATGTCACTGAACACAAATTTATAGGGAATAGCACCCGATGTCTCTCCTTTGTATTGGATGACCTTGAAATATTCTTTACCATCAGTATAATCCATATCTATTGCATCCACATCCTCCATGATATATTTTTCTTCCTCTTCATACTCAGCATCCGTGTCCTCATCAAGCCAAATTTCCTTAAGAGTAGGTGGATATCCGTATTGATTAAAATATATAACCCTAAATTCAAAAGAAGAGTCAAAAGATCCGGTATCAGGATTTGCCCCGTCAGTTCCAAATCCATCTGCTGAAGACCATTCCAGGCTAATGGGAGATTTGACCATGATTGTGCCTCCCATCAGGAAAGGGTCGCCTGTCGCTATATTCCAACCATCATCGAAGACAAATTTATAAAACATTTCACCCTCACCTGAATAGGAAATGGTCTTTTGCAGTACATAATATTTAACCTCGGTAAAATCTCCATTTTGCAGACCATCAGTTGACATGTCAAACCTTTCGTCTTCCTTGAAAATCTGATCTCCATTTAAGTCCAACCAAACCTGCTTCGTTACCGGAGGATCATTATCAGGGTCCCGATAACCAACCTTAAAAGTGAACAGATTCTCTTCATCACCTTCCCCCTTAAGGACACCCTTTACAAAATTCTCATCCGTCGGCCAGGAAAGAATGGGAGCCATTAGATGCGGCTGAACAATGAGTGTATGATTTTTGGTTGGATCATCCTGGTTAGGATCACTTTCAGCCAGGTGAAATCCGTCTGTGAAAAGAAATCGATAATTGATCTTACCATCACCTACGTATAATATTTTTATTCTTTTTTTATAATCTCTCCCTGTTTTTATCTCTTCCTGGTCTGCCTCCAGCATGAGAAACCTTTCTCTTTGCTCATAGGTCCCGCTGTCATCCATATCGATCCATACTTCCGCTACTTCAGGCGGATCACCTTCAATATCCATATAATTAACCATAAACTGAAAATAAAAGCTTCCCTCTGCCTGATCGGGATCAACCCCATCAGTGATATAACCTTCCTTATTACACCAGGAAAGAACTGAGGGTTTGTTTTCCACCATAACTGTGGAAATCTTGACAGGAGGGCCAGTGGCTATATCAATGTCATCCTCAAAATAAAAACGGTATGCAATCCCTTCTTCCCCTGAAAAATTTAAAGCTATCTCCGCTTGATACACAACTCCGGTTGTATAAACAGGATTGACTTCTTCAGGGGCTACGACCATATCTATCTTACTATCTCCTGGAAATGTAAATTCCCTGTCACCATTTAAATCGATCCAAACCTGTGCAGTCTCCGGGGGAGTACCTTCATTGTCTTTATAGAGAACCCTGAAAGTGAAGATTTCTCCGCCATAACCCGAATCAGGCTCTATACCATCGGATTCGTAGCCTGACTCAGCAGTCCAATCAATAAGCGGAGGAACCGGAGGAATCAGTTGCTTTGCATAAATATCCAACTGACCTGCATAATCCTTCTCCCATACGACTATCCCTTTTGAATGGAAAAAGGCGGCACCGGGAGGCGTATCCGTTTTTCTTATATCCTGCATCATATCTAATCCTAGAGCTGTTCCACCATCATCAGGGTTTCCATTCAAAAGTTCACCCATGTTATTCATTCTGGTCCAATAGATGTCTACAATATTATCCCTATCATCCTTCCAAAAGCAGATATAATTATTTTCCGCCCAGAAAACTGCCGGATTGACCTGATTATATACTGCCGTGCTTATGGCTAATGGTTCATTTTGATATACCTGCCCTTCATTTGAAATCAGGATGCCATAGATATCGGGATATCCATGATTCAATGTATGGTTATTCCAAACCACAAAGAAACCATCTCCATCTGAAGCTATATAAGGATTGCACTGTATATCGTGATCCATGCTTATTGCAATCCCGCCTCCCAAGATATCATCCAAAACTTCGCCTGCCGGGGACACCCTGGATCCTCTTATATCCCTTGTCTCCTCTGAAACAAAATCCTCCCATACCACAAAAAAATTCTTTCCATTCCATGCAACTGACGGAGCTGATTGAGTGCCTCCAACCTGGCACAGAATAAATCCGCTATCCCCTGCAGGTCCTTCAAATAATTTAAGATCTTCGGAAACCCTTACCCCATATATATCCGCATCGCTGTTTCTGTAATCCTCCCAGACAACCAGAAAACAATCCCTTCCATTCCAAACCAAATCGGGATTCATTTGATCATTAGGTGCAGTGCATATGGGTATCCCCGAGGAACTCGCCTGACCATCATTGTCCATCAGTGTGCCATTTTTAGCCAGACGAACACCATAGATATCATAAAACTCCCCTCTTCTGTCATCCTCCCAGATTACTATATAATGGACTCCGTCCCATGCCACTACCGGGTGTTTTTGGTCTCTGGAAGCAGTGCAGATAGGCACGGGCCCGAATGATTCTCCACCAATAGAACCTGCGCCATAAATATCAAAGGATGTTCCGGAACGGAAGTCTTGCCAGACTATGATATAGCTATCAAAATCGGAGAAAGCCACCGCAGGGGACTGTTGATTATCTTCGCTCCCACAAATTAAATCACCTGTTTGGCTGGCCTTTCCGTATTTTATTGGCCCCGAGAAAATGATTATAAAGATTATAATAAACAGTTTTATGGTAAAAAAAGCCGTTTTTTTTCTATAAGACATTTTACCCCCCCAAAAGAACAGTTTTCTATTGATCCACTTCAATTAAAGCAAAAAGAGTGCCAATAAAAAATGTATTTTTCAAAATCAGCCTTTTAAAAGATATTGTTTTTAAATATGTTATATCCTTGAGCCAATTTTTACTCCTCAGGTGTTCATTTTTAATTCATTCCCCCTATCCTTTTTTGAACATTTTATCCCTTTGATCCATCTTAATATATGCATGATTATTATAAAAAAATACAAAATATAAAATTTGCCTTGATTCTAAACAGGCAAATATGTTAAATTTGAAGTGATTGATTGATATAATGATGAATTTAATACAAATTTTATCTATGTAATGTATTGAACAGTTTTATGGTTTAGCGTATCCTTTCGAAATTTAATATAAATCTCGGCAGTTCTCACGCAACCATCCATAATGGAGAGACAATGAAAAAAAAGTTGACGATTATTCCTGAAAGATGCTCCGGATGCAGAGTCTGCGAACTAGTTTGCGCTATTAAACATTTTAGTGTCAATAATCCTAAAAAAAGCTCCATAAGGGTTATGGTGGTTTATCCACATCCCGTTATCAGGATGCCCATTGTCTGTAATCAATGCGGGGACCCTAAATGTATGGAGAATTGTCCGATGAAAGCCATCACTAAAAACAACGGAGTGGTGGAAATCAATCAGGAAAAATGTATAGCATGTACCAAATGTGTTATGGCCTGCCCCTTTGGATGCATTTTTGTCCATGATGATATAAGGACTCCGTTCAAGTGTGATCTGTGCGGGGGAAATCCGGAATGCGTTAAGGCCTGCCCTAAGAAGGCAATCGTTTATATTCCTGAGCACATGCTTGGACAGCCTCAAAGGATGGCAAATCTTCTTAAGTATGCCCACATGAAAGAGGTGGAATATGAAGAAAAGGGAGAAAAGAAGATAATTAAATATGCGGAAATCGAGAGGAGAAGAGATGAAGATTAAAGGAGGCTACCATTACAGGGTCCTTTATATAAATCTTTCCACGGGCAAGCCCTCTGTCTTGAAATTTGATGACGACTTTGCGATCCAATATATAGGAGGCAGAGGCTTCGGAGCAAAATTTCTCTGGGACCATCTAAAACCAGGGCTTGAACCGTTATCTGCCGACAATATTCTCTCAATCGCGCCGGGACCTCTCACAGGTCTATTTTTACCTTCTTCCGGCAAGGTGTCATTTGTCTCTTTGTCCCCTGCCACCGGCATTTATGGCGACAGCAGCATGGGAGGGAGCTTTGGAGTAGAGATACGCCAGGCCGGATACGATGCCATATGCCTGGTTGGAAAAGCAAAGCAGCTTTCATATATTTGGATAGATGATGATAACGTGGAGATTGTCCCTGGTCCCGATCTTAAAGGGAAAAACACCCTGGCGACGGAAGGCCAGATCAAGGAAGAATTGGGCGATCCATGCGTAAAGATCGCAACAATCGGACTTGGAGGAGAAAATCAGATACGTTTTGCAACCATAAACTCTGACTGGAGTCGAAACGCAGGCAGAACAGGAATGGGAGCCGTCCTTGGTTCAAAGAATATAAAAGCTATCGCTGTTCGAGGCACCAGAGATTTGCCTGTCTTCGATATTAATATGCTGTATGAGCTTTCACAAGAGGCATTTTCCAGGCTAAAGGCCCATCCCTATTTTGAGCTATGGCAACACCAGGGCTTAATGACAGTTATTGATTATTTAAGGGTTCATGATGCCCTCCCCTCTTATAATTTTGCTGACGGTTGTTTTAACGATGCGGAAAAAATAAATGGATATACAATGGAAGATCATTACAAAATTGGGGATACGGCTTGCTTTGCCTGTCCTATGGCGTGCGGCAATATATGTCTCGTCAAAGAAGGAAAGTACAAGGGGACAGTGTGCGAAGGCCCTGAATATGAAACAGCCTGCATGCTGGGCTCTAATATCGGAGTGGGAAATCTCTCTTTTATAATTAAAGCAAATCATCTCTGTGATGACTATGGCATAGATACCATTTCCACAGGGAATCTGATCGCCGCAATTATTGAAGGCTCTCAGTCAGGGCTTCTTACAAATAAGGATTTGGGCGGACCACCCATTCAGTGGGGAGATGAAGATCGCATCCTTGAGCTTATAGAAAATATTGCTCATCGCACTGGGGCTGGTGCGATCCTGGCAGATGGATCAAAAAAGGTGCTTGAAAAATGGCCGCAGCTTAAGCCTATACTTTCACAAACAAAAGGCCTGGAGCAATCCGCCTATGAGGCCCGAATTGCCTCCTCTATGGCCCTTGCCTATGGGACATCCGATATAGGCGCCCATCATACAAGGGCATGGACTATTGCAAAGGAAATGGAGATGGGCGCAGATTGGGGGTTAGAAGAAAAGGTTAACTTGGTAATCTATCACCAAACCATCAGACCGCTTTTTGATATGTTAGGTGTATGCCGTCTGCCCTGGATCGAACTGGGTTTCCCGGAGCGTTCTTATGAAAAATTCTTTCAGGCTACAACCGGACTCGATCTCACATTGGACGACCTGCTTATCAGATCAAAACAGATATATGACCTTACCCGTCTTATCAACAACCGCCTGGGAATAGGCAGGAAAGATGATTACCCCGCAAGCAGAGTGTTCGATAGTCCCATCAGGTCGGGAAAATATGGCGGCAAAAAAGTAGAAATGAAAGAATACGATAAGATGCTTGATATCTATTATAAAAAGAGAGGATGGGACAAAAATGGCGTCCCGTCTGAGGAGGTATCCACAATATTCCAGGGTTCTCTACTATCACAAAAAACAGAAAAAGCCAAAGGAAAAAATTAACAAACTTGGGAGTTTTATTTTATGGAACAAAAAAATCTTTTATTTACCTCTTTTTCATTGGCCTTTATAATCATTTTTTTTGGGCTTAGTCTGATTTTCCCTTTAAGCCCGAAAAATCTTCCATGCGCATTGGCCAGCATTGAAAATCCTCCAGTTCAATCACCCGAAACCCCTGATATTATTGAAGATCAAGCAGCAGAAGAAAAGCGAAAAGAGGCATTGGAAATCTACAAGTTAGGTGAGTTATATGCAAAACAAAAAAACTGGGACGAAGCCATAAAGCAATTCCGAAAGGCTTTAAATCTGGACTCCGATTTAGCTGAGGCCCACCTGAATTTGGGGTGGAGCTATGTGATGAAAAGGTCTGAATATGATCTGGCCCTTCAGGAAACACTTGAGGCAATACGTCTAAAACCCGATCTGTTTATGGGGTATAGGAATCTCTGGTGGATTTACAGACTTCAGAAAAAATACGACAAGTCATTGGAGGCCCTCAAAAAGGCTATTCAACTTGAACCTGGTAATGCCATCAATTATCTTAATCTTGGAGATGCCTATGTTAATGATACAAGGGATTTTAATCTGGCCGTCCAGTCATATCAAAAAGGATTGGAACTCGATCCCAACAACTTTTACATCCACCGGAATCTTGGAAAGGTTTACGAGTTTCAAAAAAAGTATGACCTTGCCATTGCTGAACACAATAAAGCCATAAAAATAATGCCTTCGGATCCTTACAACTATCTATTCTTGGCAGTCACCCTGGGCAAAGCCGGAAAAAAGGATGAAATTCCTCCTCTAATGAACCGTGCCCTAAACTCATTGCCTGAAAATTTAATCATGTCCTCACGATGGGACGTCCTTCTGATAAAATTTTATACCGGTGATTTGTCAGAGGAAGATCTCTTTTCAAAAGCCGAATTAAACCCTATTAATAAGTGTCAGGCACTATTTTATTCAGGTTTAAAACATATACGGGAAGGCAAAAAATCCAAGGGGATTAGGATGCTGTCGGAATGCAGGTCTATGGGAATCGACTCCCTTTCGGAATATGAATATTCAAAAACAGAACTATTTTTATTAAACAAACTCAAAGAATAATAATCATTCTAATTCACTTTTTGTTTATAATATGTATTATTTTTCATATCATGATTTTAAATTCATAAAAAAATATTGTATAAAAAATTTTTCACTTTTTGAAAATGGCTTAACCAATTAAATTTATTGAAACATTCCAATTTATATCCACCCTTTTTTTGCTATTTTTTTATTGGCACATCCATTGCATACGAATCTATCAAGCATTAGTGACAAGTTGCAAAATAGAGTGATAATTTTATGCCTGGTACAGGAAAGGGGGTGCAAATTTCCCAAAGATCTTGATTCTTTTGAGGGAATTTTGAGATTCAGCGTAAGGCAAGGTTAATTTTAATGATACTGTAGAAAAAGCATATGAAAGGAAAACGGATAATGAGAGTAAAGCTAATAAGCCTAATTTGGGTCTGTGTTCTTATTATAATAACTCCACATTTAATATCTCCGCATTCTACATTTGCATATTATTCTTCCGGTCTGTATGGGGGACTTTACGGCTCCAGCCTGTTCGGCAGCAGCATAGGCACAACAAGCCTGACAGGCGGCCTATATGGAGGATTGTACGGTGGGATGTATGGCAGCAGTTTGTATGGCAGCAGTTTGTATGGCAGCAGTTTGTATGGCAGCAGTTTGTATGGTGGATTATATGGCAGTATGTATGGAGGATTGTATGGCGGGATGATGGGTGGCAGCAGCCTGAGGAGCCTCTACCTTCTCTCTTTATTGGGACAACTTGGCACAACCGGAACAAGCGGTCTTGATCTCTCAAGCCTTACCGGCCAATCAGGATTGTTTGGCCTAGGCGGTCTTTATGGCGGATTGTTCGGTGGAATGATGGGAATGTATGGAGGTCTATACGGGAGCCTTTATAGCGGATTATACGGTGGACTTACCAGTAGTTTATATAGCGGTCTTTCTGGCTTGGGACTATATGGTGGACTATATGGCGGCATGATGGGCATGGGTGGCAACAGTATCTATAGTCTTTTACTGTTGCAGTCTTTATTAGGGAATCAGACAACAACGACACCGGCCACAACGACTACACCAACTACTACCACAACTACTCCCGCGACCACAACACCTGCTGCGACTGCTTCCGGTTTGTGGTATTGGTATTAAGACTATTTATATTTATCTGACAGAAAGGGCCGGATAATATCCGGCCCTTATTTTTTTATTAATCTGCCTGATCCTATTAATCCATCTGACTCGAACGCTCCAGATCAAGGATTTCTCCTCCTGAAGGATATGACTCTGTCTCTATAGTATCAATGGAAAGGAGCTTCTTAACTATCTCGGAAATCCGGTCCACAGCCTCCTCAACCAGCTTAACATCCGCTAATGTCTCCTGATCCTCATTTGTCTTTGTCTGGCATAATTTGTCTTCGAAAATCTTTAAAAACCCTTTAATACATGACAGGGGCTGGTTTATATTATGAGCAGCGCCACCGGCCAAATGTTGAAGCGCCTTCAGTTTTTCCATCTGTATCTTTTTCGCCTCCATCTTTCTCTGCTCTGTAACATCCCGGATTATTCCTTCAATTGCAATCAATTTATTATTTTTATCATATATGGGGATTCTTTTATCATGCAGCCAAATCCAGCCCCTCCCTTTGCTTTTAAGTCTATATTCTATCTCTGTCCTGCCTTTTTTATTTTGAAATCCTGCCAGACCTCTGGCCATCATATCTCTGTTAGATTCGTGTATGAGTTTAAGATAGCCCCGAAGACCCATATCCAATATCTCTTTCTGACTATAATGAGTGATCTTTTTCACTGCCGGATTCACATAATCAAATTGATGATCAGAGTTTATTCTATAAATTATATCCTGAGCATTTTCGCTCAACCGACGAAACTTCTCTTCAGAAATTCGCAAGCGGTTTTCAAGGGCCCTGATCCTGAGCCTTGTGTTAACCCTAAGAACGAGTTCCTCATTATTGAAGGGTTTTGTAATATAATCATCAGCTCCTGCCATCAAACCATTTATCTTGTCCTCCTGTCGATTATGACAGGTAACCATTATTATCGGAAGGTCGCGCCAGCGTTTATTATTTCTTATATGTTTGGCAATTTCCAGGCCGTCCATCTCACCAAGTGTAAGATCAAGTAAAATGAGATCAACCCGTGGCTCCTTTTCCAGTATAGTTAAAACCTTTTTTCCTTCCCTGTCCCAGATTATGTTATATCCGCACCCTTCCAGAAGAAGCTCTATCAGGTTTGCTATATCCGGCTCATCCTCAACAAGAAGAATAACCTCTTTTTCATACGCCATTTTTGACATCACAATACCTTTATATGAAAAGGAACAAAAACCATAATGCTTTTCAACCACCCATAATGTTAAATTAATTTGATTTTAATTACTTATTACTATTATATTTCTTTTCCTTTTAAAAATAAAGAAATATACTCTTTTACTTTATATTTTATCATATTGAGCATTTTTGCCCAATATATGCATAAGAAATTATATTGACTTTACACCAAAGCTACCATAAAATGTCCTTGTTTTTAAAAATATCAATAACAGCAAGCTGCGGAGAAATAAACCTTGATGATATCATAAAAAAGTCATTGAAAGAGCCTTAGGCGTTTTTTGTCAGAGGTCCTTAGCGCACCGAAAAAGCTTTAGGGTCTTTAACAAAGGTGCTGAGACGATGAAATGACTTTTAAAATCCATTAAAGTTCACCATGATAAAATTTTTATCCAAGGATTAAATCCTTAAGAAGGTTAAAAAAAGATGTTTGGCATTGGAATGACAGAGCTTATAGTTATTCTTATAATCGCACTTCTTGTAATCGGCCCGGAAAAGCTCCCCGAACTTGCCAAGATGTTAGGTAAGGGTCTGGCCGAATTCAAAAAGGCTGCAGAAGATTTTCGCAACACTATTCATGAAAACCTTGAGGTAGAAGAAGAAAAGAAAAAACTTCTTCAAAAAACAAGTCAGTTTGAAAGACGTAAGCCTGAAAAAACAGAGGATAAGGCCGAAGAAAAGCAGGAAAACAGTCCCGAGACCGGAATCGAAGAGGGGCCTATAGCCGACCAGATACCGTTCTCCGAATCCGATCCTGAAAACAAACCCGACAATCACGGCTGACCATGAAGCTGAAAAAGATCCAGTTTGATGAAAAGATACCCCTTACATCGCACCTCGGAGAAATCCGTTCCCGTCTTATCAGGGTAATCATACTTTTATCAGTTGTATTTGTGATCTGTTTCTATCTTTCCGAATCGATTCTTGATATTATCCGAGAGCCCATAAAGGGATATAACCTTGTATTTCTTTCTCCAACCGAGGCATTTTTTGCCCATCTCAAACTTGGTTTCTTCACTGCCCTGGCGCTTACGATACCCTTTATATTATATCATCTATGGGAATTTATCTCCCCGGGCCTGAAAATAAAGGAAAAAAAGCATACCCTCCCATTTGTCATTTTTTCAACCATATCTTTTATATTAGGCGCTCTTTTCGCCTATTTTCTGATTCTACCCCTTGGACTTCGCTTCCTTCTTACCTACAAAACCAACTCTTTAACACCCACTATTACTATAGGATACTATATCGGTTTCACTTTTCGCCTCATTCTGGTATTCGGAATAATCTTTGAATTGCCTCTTATCATCTTTTTTCTTACCAAAATAGGAATAGTGAAGCCTTCTATGTTAACCAAAAACCGAAAATACGCCATATTGATCATTTTTATAGTATCCGCCATATTGACCCCGCCAGATGTGGTCACTCAAATCCTTATGGCTGTCCCTTTGATCTTTCTTTATGAAATCAGTGTTATCGCCTGCCGTATGGCATTCAGACAAAAGCAGACTGACAAAGAAAGCACCTCCGGGGAATGATGTCCGCAGAATTTCTCGACACTTCAAGCCTGGAAAATGCCCATTCAGTGATTAACAGACATATACCTCTAGGCATATCTTCTGAAACTCTTCCTTTAAGAGCCGCCCTGGGAAGGATCACATCAAATGAATTAACCGCACAAGAAGATCTCCCTCAATTTTCCAAGTCAACTGTTGACGGATTTGCTGTTAGAGCCTCTGATACCTTTGGAGCATCTGAGGGGACACCCATTTTTATGGAGGTTGTTGGCGAAGTGATTATGGGCACCGGAGAGGTTATGGACATAAAAGGCAATCGTCTTTTTGTTTCTCCGGAGAAAATTAGCATCTCAGACTATACTGCCATACGAATTCCTACAGGTGGCATGCTCCCGGAAGGCAGTGATGGGGTCGTTATGATAGAATATACTCAACCCTGTTGCAATAATAAAGATAAAGGGAATATGATCGAAGTGACCCGGGATATAGCCCCTGGTGAAAATGTGATCCGGGCGGGAGAGGATATAAGAAAAGGAGAGTCCCTTTTTCCTAAGGGGCATCAAATCAGGACACAGGATATCGGTGTGCTGGCAGGCCTTGGAATGACCCAGGTGCAGGTATATCGAAGGCCAAGGATTGCCATTCTTTCCACCGGGCCTGAAATATGCCCTATCGATAAAAAACCAAAAAACGCTCAGGTAAGAGATATAAATAGTTATACCCTGGCAGCAATTGTTTGGGAATCTGGCGGGGACCCTATCTTTATGGGTATCTGCCCCGACAACCTTGACCACATAAAAGATGCCGTCCAATCCGTTCTAAAAAGTTCAGATTGTGTGCTCATATCCGGTGGAAGTTCTGTCGGCAGCAGGGACTATACCTTTCAGGCCATAACACAACTTGGTCCACCGGGGGTCTTGATTCACGGGCTGTCCATACGTCCCGGCAAACCTACTATTATAGGGCAATCGGGTTCCGTTCCCATAATCGGCCTCCCGGGTCATCCGGCATCCGCTATGATTGTGGCGCAGACAATCGTTAGCCCTCTTGTGCACAGACTGTCCGGGCTCTCACTATCCCCATTGGAGGCAAAAATTCGAAATTTAACAGGAAAAATCTGGGCAAGATTAACCAGGAATGTTCCTTCACCAACAGGGAAGGAGGACTTTGTTCGGGTTGCCTTAAGCTTGGATCAAAAGCAAAATGGCATAATATTAGCCACTCCTTTGTTTGGAAAATCCGGGCTCATTTCCACTCTGGTCAAGGCCCATGGAATACTAAGGATCCCAGCGGATTCAGAAGGAGCTTATGAGGGAGAAGAGGTAGAAATACTTCCTTTTTAAAGATCAAAAACTTATAAACAAGCACAAGCTCTAACTTTTTTTGGTTTAGCGGCTCTTTAGTCCTTATTCACCGGATCATTTCGCGATCCGTCTAATAGACGACTCCATTCGGATCGGTTTTAATGATATAAATATCGGATATACCCTGACTGGCATCGGTAATCTCTCCTGCAACAATAAATCCCTTATCAGCAGTCTGATTGATGGAGTATGCATTAACACTGGCAGATCCCCTGAATAATTCAGCATATTCCTTATCCAGTTGCTTCAGCCCGATTGTTTTTTTCCAAATATCATTACCTTTGCCATCCAGCTTAATTATATAGGCATCATCGATTCTGATTTTGGAGTATATATACATGACAGCAATGTATCCACCATCGGAGGTTTCATGGATAGAATTAGCATTGGCCCCTTTCAATTCTTTTCCCGAAACAAAGGATGCCGCATCTAGATCCTTTGTCTCAAACCTTTTATCCCACTCCTTATTCCCTTTATTATCCAGTTTTATGACATAGGCCGCAGTTTTATCCGGCTCGCTGGATGAAATCTGTCCGGCAACAATGTATCCACCATCGGAGACCTGCTGGATATCATTTGCTAAACCGCGTCCTTTTTCCCCGAACATCTTTTCCCAGACCTTGTTGCCTTTACTGTCAAGTCTTACTATATATGCGTCTCCCCCACCCGAGGTGAAAGAATAAGTGGTTCCGGCAAAGATGTATCCACCATCTGAAACCTGTTTAACTGAGTGCGCCCTTGCGGTATCATTCCCTTTAAACGCCTTCTCCCAAACCTTATTCCCCTTTCCATCCAGTTTTACTATATAGGCATCTCCTTTACCCGATCCTAATGAATAAGTGGTTCCTGCAAGTATATATCCGCCTTTTGAGGTTTCCTGTATTGATTGGGCGCTATCCAATTCCTTCCCTCCAAACGTTTTTTCCCAAACCTTTTCGCCTTTACCGTCGATTTTTATTACATAGGCATCCGCCTTGCCCGACCCAAATGATTGCGTACTCCCCGCAACAATGTATCCACCGTCAGAGGTCTGCTGGATAAACGTAGCATTATCTATTTCTTTTCCACCAAATGTTTTTTCCCAAACCTTTTCGCCTTTACTGTCGAGTTTTATAATGTACACATCTGCCTTACCCGATCCGGATGAGAATGTCTCTCCGGCGATGATATAGCCCCCATCAGATGTCTGATTAATGGAATAAGATTTATCGATACGCTTTCCCCCAAATGTCTTCCCCCACACAATTATTTCGTCTGGTTTTGATTCAGTTTTCTCAGTCTCCGCTCCCATAACCGAAAATGCCATTCCAAACATCAAGGTTATTATCATTATTATTAAAAAATTAATTTTTAAGCCTCTCTTTTTCATTTTCATTACAGCCTCCAAAAAATTCTTGTAAAAAACCAACTAAAATAATAATTTATTATGCTCTGTCAATCAGCAAAATCAATATCAGATAAGGATTTCCTTTTTACAAATAAAAGTATATCTAACGATCATCAATTATGTCAATGGAGAATATAAAATCTTTAGCATTTAAAGGGGAAATCCTTTAGAATATAAATTCCGGCTTAAAAAGGTCTGTATCTATCTCCATTGCGGGAAAAAGAAAAATTTGGTATTTTTTAACTTTGATGGATTCGTAAAAAAGTCATTTCGTCGTCTCCGGGCCTTTTTTGAAGGCCCTAAAGCTCGCTTCGCTACGCTAAAGGCCTTTAACAAAAAATGCCAATGACTCCTTCAATGACTTTTTTACGATCTTATCAACTTTACTTAAAAAATCTCAGGTTTAGATATAGATATAAAGTAAAAGTAGCCCCTTTTGCTTTTCCAATGAGAACCTTTAAAGAAGGAATATCAGTCATTAACCTTGAATAGATTAAATTTTTTCATATTCTTCTTCTTAATATTTTCCGAATTTTTTCTTATACACGTTTCTGCCTATTATATTATAGTAAAAAGACTTAAACCTTCTTTCAAATGCCAAATTCTTCTTATAATTTTCTTTTGTATATCTGCTTCGATACTTTTTACAATCAGATACTTAAAAGGCACCCCTCTCTTTTTCATTTTTGCCATTTATGGCTTTCTCTGGCTGGGGATTATCACCCTTGCAGTTTTGGCATCCTTCCTAGAATATCTCGTAATACTTATACTCAGGGGAGATCTAAAAAAACTGATTGTTATAATTTCAGTCTTTTTTGTTATAATCGCTACCTCATTATATATCTGCCAGCTCCCCCCAATAATAACGAGAATAGACGTCCCAATTGAATTTCTATCGGAAAGCCTAACCGGATTTTCAATAGTTCAGTTATCTGACCTGCATTTAGAAAGCCGGAAATCAAAGGAATGGTTGAAAAGAATCATTAATGCCACCAATGAATTAAACCCTGATTTGATTGTTATAACAGGGGATATTCTAAACAGAGACAGATATGCTCCGGATAAGTTTTCCGGGATCTTGAAGCAGCTTAAAAGCAAAAATGGAATATATGCGGTAACAGGCAACCATGATCACTGTGCAGGGATATCAAATCTCCTTGAATTCTGTGGAAACTCAAATATAAAGGTTTTAAGAAATGAGCATATACTTATCAATAATCAAATCGAACTAATAGGGATCGACTATCAAAGAAGAGAGAATAATTCACATAGTAGATCAAATCTGGAGGAGGCTTTAATAGATTGTGATCTTACAAAACCCTCGGTTCTCCTTTCGCACGCACCGAATCATTTCAGGAAGGCTGTGGACTCAGGGATCGATCTTCAGCTCTCCGGGCATACCCATGCCAGCCAAGTTCCTCCAATTGATTTGATTTATTTTCTTTTATACCGATATTCATATGGATTATATCGCTATAAATCCTCATCTATTTATACTACATGCGGTATAGGGACATGGGGACCGCCAATTAGGCTTTCCTCCCGGCCGGAGGTCGTATTGATAAAACTTGTAGCTAAGGAGAAATAAGCATTAAGCAATACCGATAAATCAAAACAATCTTCATGCTGAAGGAATTTTAAAATTATGAGGGAAACCATATATATCGACGGGTCTGAAAAATCCGGCAGCGGCACCATTGTCAGGCATTGTCTGGCATTGGCATCCATAATTAAAAAGGACCTGCATATCATAAACATTCGCGCGAAGAGGAAAAAGCCGGGACTTCGCCCCCAGCATCTCAAGGCGGTGGAAGCTTGCTGTGATCTGACCGGCGGATCGGCAAAAAAAGCAATAATCGGATCCGATGAGATTATATTTAACCCGGGTGATAAAATAAGATACGGTAACTTTAATTGGGACATAGGAACCGCAGGATCAACTACAATGATGTGCCTTTGTCTTTTACCTCTAGGCTGCCTGTCAGACGGTGAATCCTGTTACACAATTTCCGGAGGACTTTTTCAGGACTTTGCACCAAATGCCTTTCACATGAAACATGTTCTTTTAAATCTCCTAAAAAGATTTTCGATTAATGCTGAAATAAAAATAGTAAAACCCGGTTATGTCCCGCTTGGCAGAGGGATTTTAGAAGTAAAGGTAAAACCGGTAACTGGAAATCTAAAACCTTTAAAATTGTCGGAGCAGGGAAACATAATCGGTATAAAAGGTATCGCTATTTCTTCACATCTGAATGAAAGAAATGTCAGCAAAAGGATGGCGGATTCCTGTAACCAGTTATTGTCTAAATTCGGACATGAAGCCTCGATTAGGATTATAGAGGATGAATCCGCCGACCAGAAGGGCGCGGCATTGTTTATTTATGCAATAACAGACAAAGGATGTATAATAGGCTCTGACATGCCGGGAAGGTTGGGGAGATCAGCCGAATTTATAGGCCGGTCCGTTGCAAATAATCTACTGGATGACATTCGGTCCGGTGCCACGGTGGATCGTTTTGCCGCGGATCAGTTGGTTTTATATGCAGGTTTAGCCGAAGGAGAAAGCGAATATATCATACCTTTCATGAATGACCATATAGATTCAAATCTCTGGCTGATTAAAAAGATATTGGGTGCCAAAGTTATATTAAAGGGCAATTATCTGAAAATACATGGTGCTGGTATACTTAGACAGTAAAAATCATACACATTTATATGACCGTATCGGTGTGAAATGAATAATTCAAATTGCGAATTGCATTTTACATTTTGGATTTATTCCCATTAAAGAGGATCTCCTTTTGAAAGACATTGTTATTCCAAAATGTTGGGAAGAGTTGCTGAAAAGAATCAATACAGGTGGCATTTCAAATATTATCATGGTAATAGGGGCAATAGATTCGGGCAAATCAACACTTTCTCAATTTTTATATCGAAATCTAAGTGCTTCATCCGAGCTTGCTGCTATTATAGACGCTGATTTAGGGCAATCTGTAATAGGGCCTCCTGCTACCGTGGGACTCTCAATCAGCAAAACCTCTTCCAGCATGCTTTACCCGGCGCACATGCGATTCGTGGGATCAACATCTCCAAGGGCTCATATGCTACAGACTATCGTAGCGGCAAAGAAATTTGTAGAGAAAGCCATAGAGATGAAAGTAAAAAATATAGTGATAGATACTTCGGGCTTTATAGAAGGGCCCATTGGACAAGAATTTAAATTCCAGAAGATAGATTTAATTAGTCCGACCCTGGTAATTGCCTTAGAGAAGGACACAGAATTCAGTGCCCTGCTAAAAAATATATCATACAGAAAGGGGATCGGGATATGCCGAATCAAGATTTCCCCTGAGTTGGTAAAATGCAAATCACCTGAAACAAGAAAACTACATAGGAAGGAAAGATTCAAAAGCTATTTTGAGGATTCAAAATTGAGGTTTTTGTCCATGGGGGAAATTGGCTTACACGGGATGATACCTGATTTTAAGAAAAAACAGAACTGGCACAATCTCCTCTTAGGTCTATGTGATTGCGATAATAATACACTTTCGCTTGCCATAACAAAACATATTGATTTGTCTGAGGGATTAATTACATTTATCAGCCCTGTGAAAAATTTGAAAGACGTGAAAAGCATCCAATTCGGCTCGATCTTTATAACCCAAGATGGGGAGGAATTATAGACTAAACAATAAGGAAGCTCCTATTCACCAGAAAGGATTAAACCTGGATTCAGGATTTTCGATGAAGTAAATTATCATTTACTATGAGTAAAAAATAAACAGAAAGGAGACCGGAAAATGAGATTATACCTGGTTCAACACGGTGAAGCCACATCTGGGGACTTAGATCCAAGACGTCCACTAACTAAAAAGGGAGTACTAGATGTAATAAAAACGGCTCATTTTCTAAAGAAGTCCGGAGCCGGTTTAGACTTTATATGGCACAGCACAAAAACCAGAGCCATTGAAACCGCTCAAATAATAGCTAAAGAATTTTCATTGCCCGGGGATGCTATAAATCAAAAGGAAGGGCTTGCCCCGAACGACCCTGTAAAAAAGGTCTTTGATGATATTTTATCCGCAAGCTTAGATTTAATGATAGTAAGTCATCTTCCATTTCTTCAGAAACTTGTTTCACTGGCCCTTCTTAATTCGGAATCCCCCAGTATAGTCGGTTTTCGACAGGGCGGGGTTATTTGTCTTGAATATAAAGTAACAGGGGCCTGGGAGCTAATATTCGCAATACCACCGGACTTGCTGCAATAAAGAGTAAAAAGTGCATTAAGTAAAACGGCACATTTATCTTTAAAATTCAGGGCACTCCATCTCTATCTCATATTCGCTTGAACAACTATCGCAGTCACCTTCCCAGCCCATACCATCACAGGAATCAGGATCTTCAACCCAATAAACACTGGTGCTGGTATTATCATCTCCGTCACAGTCCTGATCTATTCCGTCACTTCTTACTTCCGGCGCCCCCGGATGGATAGCCATATTATGATCATCACAGTCTGTGCCGCCAACTTCAACGGAATTATAACCATCATTGTCCACATCGGCGAGGTCCCTGCCATCACAATTCTGATCTATTCCATCATAGGGGACCTCCGCTGCCCCCGGGTAGATGGCCGAATCATAATCATTACAGTCATTACCACCTTCTAATATACTACTATACCCATCATCATCCGTGTCTATAATATAATCATCATATTCATCATCATTTCCCTTGTTATTATCCACCGGGGATTCATCATAATCGCCATTTATGGCCTTTTTCACTGCTTTACCTGCATTAATAAGACCATAGCCATATTCCGGATCCCAACCTGCAGGACCTAGGTCTAATGCACATCCGCTGATAAGGGATCGAATATTAGCTAAGCTAAGCTCAGGTTTTACCGAAAGCAATAAGGCCACAATACCTGTGACCTGGGCAGTCGCTACCGATGTTCCATGGATAAAATCAAACATAAATCTTGAGGGATTGGCTAATATCTCACCATCGACAGAAAATCTGTATCTTGGCTCAAAGGTTTGCGTCAGGACTCCATCCGGGAAATCATCCAGATTTTGATCCTCCCAGATGTTTCCTCCTGGCGCGACAATCTCTAATTCATGCCCGTAATTTGAATAACAGGCACGAGAATAATCATATTGAATTGAGCCCACGGCAATAACTTCTTCATAGGCCGCAGGATAGCAAACGGTTGATCTTGAATTGTTACCCGAACCTGAGACAATAATTACACCCGCATTGGCTGCATATATTACAGCATCATGAATAATCGGCCCTGGATTCAAATTTGGCGGCCAGGCGAAGCTCAGGTTGATCACATGCGCTCCGTTATCAACCGCATAATAGATAGCCTCTGCTATATTGGAAGAAAACCCCTTGCCCTTATAATTTAACACCTTGAGATTCATGATTGTGCATTTGGGAGCTATTCCGGCAAGTATATTTTTATCCGTTTTGGAATTTCCATAAATTATATCTTCGATTTGCCCTGTATAATCGAGGTCTGATGAAGATAAACCAATATCCTTGTTCATTTTTTGTCCGAGCTTGGCTTTATATTTGGAACCGGCGTCGTTCAAATTAAGATTATTATACATGCTGAAATCATGACCAATTATATTAGCGAGATGGGTTCCATGTCCATTGTTGTCATTGGGGTGAACATCCTTATTCACGAAATCGTATCCGTGTTTATCATCCATGTAGCCATTGTTATCATCATCTTTTTCATTGTAACTTTTTTCTGCCTCGTTTTGCCATATTCTCGTTCTTGTTAAATATGGGATTTCAAGATAATGATCTGAATCAACCGTTTCTGCCTCATATTCAGGCACAATAAACTCTTCAAAAGCTATACCGGTATCCAGGAGAGCAATAACAACCGATTTTTCTCCACTGGTTTTCTTCCATGCCTCAGCAATATTAATCGCATCCATATACCATATAAGTTCTTCTAATTCTTTGGACTTTTTGTTTTTTAATCCTTTTATATTTTTTTTAAATCTTTTAAGGTAGGGCTCATCTCTACCCTGAATTTCACATTCATAATCCAGTTGAGCATATTGAACCATATGGGAAAAATCGATTCTATATTTCTCCAGAAGCTCTTCAACGGTCTCACCCTCATTTGGGATTACTTCATGGAATCCTCCTTTTGTAGCCATACGTCCTATTGTACCGGACAGATTCAAATCTTTACCTTGCCTCAATTGCTCCTCTTCCTGGGTATTAAATTTTACTAATATCCTGCCCTTGTGGTATCTTACCTTATCCGGATCTTCATCTGTTTGATAAGCTTCTTCCTGAACTGTCTCACTATGGGATTGAGCAACCTTATGGCTTAAGTGACTATCTATCTTGTCTCCGGATTTAACGAATGAAGGCATATATGGCTTTTCATTGTAAATCTTTTTGGTTTGTAAGGTCTTTTCCTGGGAAAGTCCGGTCTTGAACGATGTATTCCCTTTAGAATCATTTAGTTTTTTATTTTCCGCTCTATCAGCAATCTTACCAAAAATGAACAAAGAAAACAGGCAGACCAGACAGCCGACTTTCAATAGTAAATAAGGCAATCTTCTCATTCTCATAATTATCCAGCCCCCCTTGCTTCGTAAATTCTTTTTTATATTGACAATCTTGTTTTTACTGAAAAACAAGACATGAGATCCAATATAATCCTGGTTAGCTTTCCTTTAATGGGCTTCTGCCTCGACTGCTTGTACCTCGGATACAAACTTGATACTCACCCTTGCAACAAATCTTGTATCCTCTTTTTTATATTCCAGGACTTTCTCGATTACAGCAATAACACCTGATTCGCCGGCAAGGGCACTGGAAATGCCTCCATCAATATCTATCATTCCAACTAATGTTTCCGGCAAAATGCCATCAAACTCGTCCCTTGTCAAATATTCATTATAGGTAATAAAAAAGCCTTCACTTGTATAGGCAAGCCTCCTGAGGCATTCACATCTTCTAACAAACAAGTGAATAGAACTGGAATCCAAAGCGGGATCTCTGAATTCACCAATCATGTAACCAACTACATTCGAGCCGACAGCCGGTAAATTCAGGTAATCCTGAGGGAAATCACTTTCTATAAATCGCCCTCTTGCATGGCTGCTGGAAATAGAACACAATAGAAAAAAAGAGGTCAAAAAAATACAAATGTAAATCCTAAATAACTTTGATTTTGTTGTCATTTTTGTCCTCCTTCAGGTTTTTCTCTTAAAATTGTTCTTATTACCGGATTAAAAAAATCCAACAAACTTTTTCACTGATTCGGAAACTTGAATGCAAAGCAAATGCCAATTATGTTTTTTATATAGAGTGCGGGCAATATTTTAGGCAGAAAGATATAATTTTATCTTTATTGAAAGCCAAGTGTTGATTAAATCCAAATCTGCATTTAAAATCTTCATGAGACACAGAAGAAGCTTGACAGGCAAGGATCTGAGACGATCTTGGCTGAAGGAATATTGAAGTATTATGATGTTAAAATCGTTCTGGGCAACGCTGTATTTTGGGGCTGATTTCAAGTCGAAATAGATTTCAAATGTAAGATTTGGGTTTATGCTAAAAAAGAATAAAGGTATCTAAAAATCAATTTTTTTGTTCATAAATTATACAATTTCGTGAAGATTTCTTGATTTTACTGCTTATTTCGAATATTAAAAACTGTTTATATTTTGAGCTTTTATCCTAACAAAAAATAAACAGTTAAAAGTTCTATTATTGAACATGTAAAGTCGCAATATTATTTTTCAGTCCTTAGGAAGCTTTCGACATCTCCTGAATCGCCAATTCCTGAGAAGGATAAATAGTAGTATAGTGATTTATGCCTACCATGTTGAATGTTTTTGTAAAATGCTCGGAAAGACCTGTCAGGCATATTTGTTGTCCCATCTGCTGGCTTTTGCTCAGGAGTCCTATTATCACTGCAATCCCACCACTGGTAATATGTTTGTCCTTATGGAACTCAATAAGTATCTTCTTGAAATCCTTATCACTTAGGTCACGATATGCATCATCCATTACTTTCTCCATAGCGGTGGTGAAATCCGTCATTATAGAGATAACAGCGATGTTCTTCATTTCTTTTATCTTAATTGCCTCGTTTAACACTTAAATTACCTCCTTATTTTCCTCCTCAATCTAGAACAAATATTCAAAATCAAGTTTCAATCAGGCCATATAGTCATTTAAAAGAATAATACACCTTTAAAAGAGATGTATTGGGCCTTGTTTAAATTCTTTCCGGCAAACCTATGCCAATGCCCCAGGGAGACTTGAAATGGCACACGTGCAAGGTTTTTCTGAAACCGGTCCAGATTATTGTAGGAGATCCCGATAAGAAGGGTGTGTCCAGTCTGGCTCGTTTGTCCCTCAAGGCCTGGAAGGTGCTCTCCATCTGCACCTATGGCGCTATCCTTTTCTTTAAAAAAACCACAATAAGTAGCATCTAACCCAAAGCCTTCAGAAAGCTTGTAACCGGCAGAAAATTCCAATTCAAGTATATCTCCCTGATCTAAATCAACCCTTTCCTTATTATCGGTTATTGGGTAATCAGGATCATCGGGGACACGGAGAGTCTCCTTATTAGAAAGCATATTTGTATAACGAACGGTGCCATTTAAAACAAAGTCCTTGATCCCGATAAAATCATTTTGAAAGCCCAGGACGAAACCATATGCGCCGCTCCCAAAACCAAAATCTACAAGGTTATCGGGATCATCCTCCCGTCCAGTTGGTAAGCTGCCACCTGCCTGAAGGGCCAGACGCCATTTCTCATTTTCAAAGTATTTATATTTAAAACCAAGCTCAATGTCCCCAATACCCGTCTCTGACCAGGTCTCAAACCTTTCATATCCATACTCAGTGCTTAAAAGATTTATCACATCATCACTAGTTGCTTTTAATTGATCAATCTCATTATCCGAATATCCTACTGCATAAAGCAAATCAGTTGGAATAAAAGTCACACTTGGATCTGCAAAGGCAGGATAATTGGATACAATAGCAGCATTTCGAGGATCAACAAGATTCGGATCCTGAAGTATTGGATTCCCTGCCAAATTAGCTGAACTTGAATCAAGTGATGCCTTAACTTTATTTTTATAAGTCCAGTACGGGATTTTAATACCAACGGTAAGTTTATCAGAAAAAGCATGAGAAACTAAGATATTAAAAATGCTGGCATTTTTTTCAAAATCAACAATACTTCGCCCCAATGATGCAGGAACAGTTAATAATGGATCAAACATTTCCAAGTCACGAAAAACCCGTGAATCAAGTTCCTGGTTATAATCATTGGCCAGACTTTCTAATTCACCCTGATCATTGAATTGTTTATCCCAGGAAGGATAATAATTAAATGCCTCATCAATCATCCACCGCCCCTTGGGTAAAACCATTGCATCATCCGCCCGGCAAAAATTAGAGGAAAAAAGAATAAGAACAACAACCATAAAAAACATAAAAAAGTACTTATACCCTGCTTCAATTTTCCATCTCTTCATTATATCCTCCTGTTTTATTCTTCGAGCAATCATAAGCTTCTTGATTTGATCAGAAAATAAAGAATATTTTATAATCACATATTTTTTATCGACATTTCTTTGAATTTTGCTCTTAGGGCTTTTTAAAAAATAAGGAAAAATCAATCAGTTAGGGAGACGTCAAGTAACTCCTCAAAATCCCGATGACATGTTGAGAAAAATGCAAATTGCAAAATGCAAATTTTAAAATGCAAAATAATGTATTCCTTAAATTTTCATTTTTCATTTTGCTATTTGCTATTTGCATTACCCTTACGAAATCCACACGGTTTTTGAGTAGGTACGACGTCAATGATTGAAGTCAATAACTATCCTGGTAATATTACCGGTATCTATCCTTTCTAATTTTTGATCTCTCCTCATAAGCCCCAAAGAAAAACGTTTTCCTATAAATTTAGTCCCGTTTAGTATTTCCCCGGATGTTATTCGGCAAGAAGGATCTATAATTTTAAAATGTTCTTTTTCAAGGGATCTGTCATAATCAAGACTATATTTAAAAAGAGAAATAATCATCTTATAATCCAGAAAAATCCTTTCATGGTCCGCAATGTTATTAAATATATTGTCCATGGAGGCCTTGAGTTGAGAAATATCATCTTGATTTAATAGATATAATTGGGCCGCTGATTCTAAACATTGTGAGATTATCTCTGAATTATAATAAGAAACGGGCAAGAACAATTTTGTGTCAAAAGAAGAGGAATCTACATGCTTAAGGAATACAAGTGTCATATCATCCTCAAAATGTGTATTACCGGAAAAATCTTTTAACTCGGAAATAAGGTTTGTATATATCTCTTCGGGCTCTAATTTGGCAGAACAGGCAAAAGCATCTTTTAAACGATCGAAACTAAAAAATTCATTATTCTTATTTTTGACTTCTACAACCCCATCTGTATAAAAAAGTATCATATCCCCTTTATCAATTGAAAGGTTAATGGGACAATAACGGGGCTCATCAGATATCCCCAAAGGAAAGCGTCCCTCTTTAGTCTCAATAAAACTAACCTCATCTTTGCTGTGATCATAATAAAGCGGAAAAGGAAGGCCGGCATTAGCAAGAGTAATTGTCTTGTCCGACAAAAGACGGGCATAAATAAGGCCCACAAAAGACCTCTTTTTGGTTTCTCTTACAAGCAGCTTATTTGCCTCCTCCATCACCTGACCAACATCCTTCAGATTTAATACCTGTGTCTGGCAGATTGTATGAGCAGCACTCATGAGCAATGCCCCCGGGATTCCATGCCCTGAGACATCACCCACAATGATACCCAGATCTTTCCCCTCTTCTGAGGGTATATCAAAAAAATCATAAAAGTCTCCGCCGATTTCAATAGCAGGAGTAATCCTTGGGTATACATAAAAATATTTAGTATATGGAGATACTTCCGGCAACATTCTCTTCTGAATCTCTCCGGCTATTTTTAATTCCTCTTCAAGCTTCTGTTTTTCTATTTTGTCCTGGAAAAGATGGATATTCTCCATAGCTATAGCTAAATAATTTGCAATAATCCTAAGGATTTCAATATCTGAAATATTATATTCTCTGCCGGATTTTATTTTTCCAAGTGACACAAAGCCTGACATTTTATCATGGGTTATAAAGGGTAAAATCAATTGTGCATTTAACCGGTCAAACAGATTGAGCAGTTTTTCCCTATGGGAAGCGAATTGGCGGGATTCATAGAAGTCCTCCCTATTTACTTCTTTTTTCTCTTCAACCAGATGTTCAACCAATGGATGTTCAAAAGGAATAGCAAGCTCATTATCATTATGAATATGGTTTTTTTGATGATCATATGGAAGATATTCATTCTTTTCGGAGCTGTATAAAAAAATGGCCACATTATCAATAAACATTAAATTTGTTAGTATTTGCAGCAACTTATCTATAATATGATTTAATTCAAATGAAAAAGTTATCTCCTTCAGAAGCTGCTTTACAGGTTCGCTATAGTCGTACTTTTTCCTGTAAAAAACCCGGTCTACAATAACCCGGGCCCTATTGTGAATTGGATTGAAAAAGAGAACAATCGCTAAAATAAAAATAATCGATATTATCTGTTGATTATGAAATATGAATCCCATAAAACGATTTGCAGTAAATATAAATATAAAATATATACAGATAATAGAAGCTGTGGTAAGAATATATCCGGTAGTTCTTTTAATAAAGATATCTATTTCGAAAAGATCATGCTTTGCAATCGCGTATCCTATAAATAGAGGAAACGTGGTGATAAAAGGGAGCGTTGCCAGATTTATATTAGGGATTAGATAAAGATTGAAAGAATTCAAGATAGGTTCTATCAATGGAAGAAGCACACCTATGAAAAAACCCAGTAAAACTATCCTTATTTTAAGTTTAGCAAGCCGAAACCTGGCTTTCATATATCGATAAAATAGGATAAATACAAATACTAAAATTGAAAACAACAAATAGAAAATCACTGAAATACGAAGGCATTTATCACAACTCTCTAAGAATGGGGAAAGTGCCTCTATGCTAATCAACAAGAAAAGTGAAAGGATATAGGGGAAAAACCTATAAAGAGATTTTTTTCCCTGATCGGTCACCTCTAGCGGGAAATTAATGCACATATGGAATATTGTTGCCGGAAGAAAACAATAACCCACGAGTTTAAAAATCTGTATCCATGATGGTTTAATTGAACCATGATCGAAAAATATCATAACCAAACCAGCACATAGACAGAAAAAAAAGAATGACCATGGTTTGTCTTCTATTGGGGTTGTAAAAAAAATAAAACTCCCTATTGAAACAATTAGTATTCCGATAATCAATGGAATGCCAAAAGTCAAAAAAGCGTTTATCAAGCCAAAATACATTGTCTCAATAGAAAAAGTATGGATCTGACCATCTCTTGTAATAGTAAATCTATTTATAGATCCGATACTTCTCTCAACATTTGACCTTAACTTCTCCAGGCTATCTACAGATTTTCCATTGACCTCCAAAATCTTATCACCTAACCTGAAACCTGCTTTGTATCCAGCATCAGACACACTGCCCACGATGTCCCAACCACTGAACATAAGATATGTGAAACCAAATGACGGCCCAAGACTCCAAAGATAGATATTGATTATATAAATAATAGATAAAATCCCTATAACACAAATTAATATTGTAGCTAATATATGGGCCAAACTACTTTTTCTTCTGATATTTAACAAGATCTTCCTTTCATTATTCTTAGGACTCATTCAAAAATGGCTTCAAATTTTGTCAACTTTTTTTGAGCGAGTCCTTGAAAAACATATATATTTTGTAAATTTAAAGACAAGTGCCAGGCTGAATAAGGTTATACAAAAGATTACAAAAATGTCACCATATTTTGTGTAAAAAGTGGCCCCCTGATATAGGGGCATATCATCACATACCACACCTGTTATATTAAGATGTTCACCATTTTTGTTTTCAACCTTTTTAATAACCCTGCCAAAAGGATCAATAATACAAGAGATACCGGTATTTGAAACCCTGGCTATAGAGATCCTGTTTTCGACAGCTCTAAAGATGTTACAAACAAAATGTTGATAGGGACCTGCTGAATCCTTGAACCATGCGTCATTTGAAATATTGACCATAAATGAGGCCCCTTTCGAAACAAATCTCCGGAAAAGATCCGCAAAGATACCCTCCCAACAAATAGTAACACCAAAGGGTTTCTCATTAAGGGGGAAAATTTTTTCTTTACTCCCGGCTATGAATTTACCTGTTAGGCCGGGAGTAAGAAATGATAATGAGAATTTTCCAATCGAAGGGATATATTCACCAAAAGGAAGAAGTTTTATTTTTTGGTATTCTCCTGACATCTTGCCCTGTGAAGAAATATAAAATGCGCTATTATATATACCCTTAGATCTGTCATCTGATTTCTCTATCTTTGCCGCCCCTGCCGCGCCTAAAATTATCGGAACATCTATCTCTCTCGCAAGAGCTAAAATCCTCCACAAATACCACGGAGAGGAATGAAAATCCAGAGGCATGGCAGTCTCCGGCCATATGATAAGCGAAGGGTGCGCCTCTGCCAGATCTTTTGTCAGGGCTTTGTAACGCTCAAAACTCCATCCAAAGGTCTCTTTATTCCATTTTATGTCCTGGGGAATATTTCCTTGAACTAAACCCACCCTGACACTACCTGAGATATTATTATTTTTTTGGACGCTTCTCCCCCAAAAAGAGATGAGTAGTACAAGTAAAATCGGAGAAAGGTGGTAACAAAAAAATCCGACACCTTTTTTTTCCAATTTCCCGGAAAAAATAAGATGAGAAAGAATTACAGCAATGGATGAATTAACCAAAGCCACAAGAAAAGAAATCCCATAAACTCCTGTATAAGCTGAAATCTGAATAAGGTTGATATTCTTATACTGGGTCTGTCCTAAAAGGGCCCAGGGTAAGGACAAAAAGAATAAATTTGACCGTGCATATTCCAATATCACCCAAACAAGAGCGACCAAAACAGGATAAAAAAAACGCCTGTAATCAAAAAGACGGGAAAAAAGGCCAAAAAGGCCAAAATATATCCACAAATAAAGACCAGAAAAAAGAAAATAAATGGCGGAATATCCCTTAACCTGGTTAATCCATATAAAGATTCCCATAAATGAAATCAACCCGACCATCCAGGACAAGACAAATGCCTTTAACCACCTCATCCTTTGTATTATGAACAACAGCGGAACAAGGGCGATCCATGAAAAAAAAGAAAGATCATATTTGGGAAAAGAAAGTATTAGAAATAAAGAGGTGAGAAAAGCAAGAAAAATACTTAACCTGTGTTTTGGTATATTCATAGACAAATAAGCCTTGAATGTAGCAATTCTAATTATGGCATTAGATCTCTTCCATCATATTTAATGTTCGGATATTTAGGGGAAAACGAACTATATAGCAAGGGAAGGGCATTTATTATTGTCTTCTATGAATAAAACATTGTTATATTTTTTAAAGACTACATTAAAGGTATGCAGCGGCCTGTTTAAAATTATTTAGCAAGATAATTGCTTTTTATTATCATGCTTAACCAATCTGCCCACTTCTTTGATAAAATTATCGACTTCAAAGGGCTTGGTCATAAATGCATTGGCACCATATTCTTTGGATTGATAATTGTATTTTGATTTGGTATATACGCCTGTAATTATCATAATAGGGGTATTTCTCGATTTATCCATCTCACGAATCATTGAACAAATATCCAGTCCGTGTTTTCCCGGCAAAAGAATGTCTAAAATAATTAGATCCACATCGATTTTCTTTAAAATCTCAATTGCCTCTTCTCCGTTACATGCCTGATGGGTATTGTATTTCATTTCTTTCAACAGGTATTCTATAAGACGTCTGACAGAAATCTCATCATCAACTACCAAAACATTATATTGTTTATCGGGTTCATTCTTGGCGATTTCTTTTTTCACTCAAATTCCCCCCTCCATTCAATATAAGATTAAATTATTCGCTACATACTGCTAATTATAATCAAGACATCTTATTTGAATCTGAATCAAAACTCACAAAACAATCTGTATATATAAATATAAAAAAACAACTGGAAATCCCATATGTAACAAATTGTTCTTTGAAGCAAGGTTTATGCCACATCTTTTTTAAATTAACCTATTGTTTTAAAAGGAACTAAACATTTATGGGAAAATATTCCTCCTGAAATATTATCATTTATTTAACATCCTAGTCTCATTTTTAAACATTATTATTATCCTCTTATCCTCTTCCTATATCCTAAGAAGGACAAAAATGATGAATCAAAATTTATCCATACGCTCTAATTTGTGTCCTTATTGATAAGTTTTAAAAGGTCAAGGGCATTCCTTACAGCAAAGCCGGCATGACAATTATTAAAAAAGATAAACGTCTTTTTTGCTTTCATATCCATTTCTTTTATTTTCGGAATAATCTCCCTTAATTCATCATCAGAATATAAATAATTATATCTTTCCTCCAAAGACGAGTTAAACCAATTCCTGTTTCTTCCATGCAATCTAATATAGCCTATATCCGAAGTGACTTCTTTGATAAAAGGCATCAAACGGGGAAGTTCGGGTTCATCCACAGCGCAATAAGACAATTCATTCTCTTTAAGGAACTTGAAGGTTTCTTCCTTTGCCCATGCACGATTACGAAATTCTATAACCAAGGGTATATCCTCGAATTTTTCTTTACACTTTAGGATATATTCAATGAATTGCTTTGCAGGGTAAAAAAACACAGGATATTGTAACAAAACCGCTCCCAGCTTATTCTTCTCTTTTATAGGCTGAAGGGAATAAACAAATTTATCAATATCCTCCATTGCCTTTTCAAAATCAGGTTTTTTTTCTGCAAGCCTTTTATCGAAAGGATCATGCGTGATTCCTCTATAAGCCTTTACAACAAATTCAAAATCCTTTCCTGTCTTGCTCTCCATACCGACAAAGGATTTCTCAGATAAAAGCGTATAGTAGGTAGAGTTTATTTCTACACAATTAAATCCCAATTTTTCCTGATAGTATATCAGGTTATCCCTGGGTGAAAGATTCTCCGGATAAATTGTTCCTCTCCAATCTTTAAAAGAAAACCCCGATGTGCCTATTTTGATCATTACATTAAATCCCCTATCCTTGAGCTAAAACCGGGGCAAAATACCCTTTTTTCGATCAGCTCAGGTCTTGACAAGGTTTGTTTCCAGAGGATAACAGGATTTGACTTATATCAAGAGAGAATGGACCCGAGTCTACACCAAGACCTCTTTAACCACTTTAAAAAGATCGTTCAAATTATAAGGTTTTTGTAAAAATGGAAAACCCCTTTCCATTATTACCGGCCATTGGGACTTTTTATCCATGTAACCACTTGTCAGTAAGACTTTAAGATCCGGCTTGCGATTCAGGAGAAGATCGATTAAATGAAGGCCATTTATTTCCGGCAGCACCACATCACTTAATACCAGATCAAAATTCCCTCTTTCCTGTTCGAAAATATCCAGGGCCTCTTTAGCCAGAGAAGCATCGAATATCAAATAGCCGTTTTCCATAAGCGCCTCTTTGATATATTTACGAACAGAACTGTCATCCTCCACTAACAGTATACGTTCACCGCTGCCTTCCGGCACCGAGACATTCCCTTTGGTTTTTGTTTTTATTACCACAGGAAAAGCGGGAAGATAAATCTTGAATGTCGTTCCTTTGCCTTGCTCGCTATTGACATTTATCCATCCTTTATGTTGCTTTATAATACCATATACCACTGACAAGCCAAGACCCGTTCCCTCACCGGCACCCTTTGTAGTGAAAAAAGGCTCAAATATATGTTGAAGGGTGTCCTTATCCATCCCTCTTCCTGTATCTTGAACTGTCAGGCAGACAAATTTTCCGGCCTGATTCTGTGAAATGGCTTCTTTTTTCTTTTTTTTCAAGGCGACATTCTCGGTTTTGATAATTAGATCTCCTCCATTGGGCATGCTATCACGGGCATTCAAAGAGAGATTCATGATAACCTGGGTTATTTGCGTCGGATCTACCCTTACAAACGCCGGACATTCATCAATTATTGTTTTTAAACAGATGTCCTCGCCTATAAGACGTCCTATCATCTTTTTCAAATCTGAAACCAGGGAGTTGATGTCCATTGAAACCAGTTGAAACATTTGTTTACGGCTGAAAGCCAGGAACTGCCCAGTCATCGTCGAGGCACTTGACGCAGCCTGCAAAACCTCTTCCAGATTCTCCTTTATAGGATCATCAGTGGAGATCTTTCTGTTAATCAGTTGGCAATGCCCCTTTATAACCGTTATTAAGTTGTTAAAATCGTGCGCTATACCACCGGCAAAGGTCCCAACGGCTTCCATTTTTTGAGCCTGCAGGAGCTGGGCATGAATACTCTCTTTTTCCTGTTCAGTTTTTTTTCTTTGAGTCACATCCCTTCCTCCCCCGAGAATGGTATCAATATTCCCGTTTTTATCAATTATAGCCTTTAAAGACCATTCAATCCATATCAACCTGGATTTTATCAGAGCGCGATGAATAACAAAGCAGGTATGAGGACGGGTGCAAAGTTTCTGCATGGCCTGAGCAGTGGCTTCACGATCTTCCTCATGTATAAAGGATAAAAAATTTTCTCCTAATAAATCCTTTTCGTTTTTCCCAAAAAGCCTGCAATAGGATGGGCTTACAAACAAAAACCTTTTTTCAGAATCCATCTTGACCACTAAATCGGTCTGATTTTCAATCAGAAGCCTGTATTTCTCCTCCCGCTCCTTTATGGCCTCTTCTGCCTGCTTCCTGTCAGTCACATCCTGACCTATACAGAAGAGAATTGTCCTGTTGGAGAGAGTTATAGGGACAACGCTAAGAAGAAGTGTTTTGATCTTTCCGTTCACAATATAATCGTTTTCAAATGTACAATGATGAAATAAAGGGAGATTGCCCGGTTTCTCTTTTTTCAAAAGACAAGGGCTAAAATCCTTAATTTCCTTGCCAAGCAGCGATTCTTTGTCAATCCTTAAAAAATCTAATCCGGCCCTGTTGGAATCTAAATATCTGCCGGAATCATCCGTGACAAAAATAGGATTTGGCGCTTCATCGAAGAGTGTTTGTAGAATTTTTTCACGCAGCTCTTCCTCTTGCCTTTTGCGCTCATTAATATCACGGGTGACGATCAAGATGCCAATTGGCCGTCCGTTTAAGTCATTGATGAATTTCATTTTGTTTTCAGTCAATACAGTAAAGCCATCCTTGTGCTTGAGTCCGAGTTCAAGGGTGCGCGTCCTGTACAGATCTTTTTGATCCCTATGCTCAACAGTAAGCTCCTCTGAGAGTATTTCTTTCATAATCTTCAAAGAAGAAGGAATCAGAACTTTTTCCAGCGGATAACCTAAGATTTCCTGGGCACTGAATCCCAACATAGTCCTTATGGAAGGACTGATGTAAGTAAATCTCAAGTCCATATCTACGGTCCAGATGACATCCAGTAAATTTTCTGCAAGAATTCGATATCGTGTCTCACTATCTTCAAAAGTCTCTTCTGATCTTATAAATTCACTGATATCACTCCCTACACCAAAGTAAAAATCAATCTCATTATTCGGCCCTGAAACCGGCCACCATTGCCACTTAATACAAACCTCCCGGCCATCCTTTGCGATCAGGCTGTTTTCATCAAATACCTGATTATGTGAGTCACCCAACATCCTAAATATTTCATTCATCCTCTCGCGCTCATTTGCCGGGATAAAGACAGAAACATAATCTTTACCTATTACCTCCTCTAAAGAATAACCCAATAACTGAAGCATCTCTTCACTCATAAACATGGTCCTGCCGTCAGCATTAATAGACATGAAAAAGGCTGGGGATCTCTGGAAGAGAAATTTATTGAAATCGGTCTTTTCTTTGGATAATTCTTTGTTCTTATTTACTATTATTTCCGGGGTTCCGCTGGCTCTCATCTGCAAAATAGATTTCTCTGTTCAACAAGTTCAATAAGATACTAATATCGGTTTATATTATATCAATTAATTTAAAATTTTTTCATTCCCCTTTTGAACCGAATGTTCATGAATGTTTCATTTTTCTAATAAGAAGAATTAATCAGGATGCAATTCAAACTTCGAAGCACCTTCAGGATACTATGAAGTATGAAAAACAAACTTATTTAAGCTCCATTTCTTTTAAAAATTTCATCTCGCTTCATAAAAATTATCGACATTTTTCAGCCCATTGTTCAGGATTTTTTTATTTAGAAAAAACCCTCTTTTTAATCAAATCACTATTTACAACTACTTGAGAAATAAAAAAAAATTAAAACCACCTTTTTGCCGAAAAAATAATAGAGACATTAAGAAAAGTTTTCACATAGGTTCGCTTTCTTGATATATGGCGATCGATTCAGACATGGTTTTATAAATCCTTTTGAAAATTTATTTGCGAGATAAGAAAGGGATTCTATGATCAAAAAAAAAGAACCAATTGAATTACATATTCCAAGCAAGTTAGGTTTTGAAAAAATAGCTGCAAGCTGCGCAGTCTCAATTGCCAAAGACATGAAATTTTTCCCATCTAAAATAGATGATCTGAAAACGGCTGTTACAGAAGCTTGTTTAAATGCCATCGAACACGGCAACAAGATGAATCAAAATGTTCATGTCATCGTAACAATGACCCCTGGTGATGATTCCATGGTAGTTGAGGTATGGGATAATGGAGGAGAAAAATACGATTATAAATCCGATCCCGATATAAAGGAGAAAATAAGCGGCCAAAATCGTCCCAGAGGCTGGGGACTTTTCCTGATACAGAACCTCATGGATGAAGTGGATATAAAATATGTCCCCCAAAAAGGAAATGTGATAAAAATGGTCATGTACCTGAAAAAGCCTTCATCAGAATTTCAATGAAAGGCCAATATATTATCTGCCTGGTTATTTTTAAAAACTTAAATAATCCGTAGGTCTGGAAAATATTTTTTATATATCCCTCTATCCCTGGTAATAATAGCATCACAATTTGTTAAAGCAAATCCACCGATAAAAAAATCTGATAAAAAATGTTCTTTACCACCAATTATGTTCCCGCACTGAGGGCATTTAAGCCTTTCTTTCCTTTTTAAATATTTCATCCAACGATTTCCACTGGCAATTACAGACTTAACATCCAATGGCTCGATATTAATTTTATGGTCTTTTAAAAACAAGTTTAAAAGTTTAGTATCTCCTTTAAATTGAGGCATAAGTTCTGCAAATACAACTGATGGGGTGATAAGCTCTTCCTTCTGCTCCAGAGCTATATATAATTTCTCCTGATTACTTTTAAATTCATCTTTCAGAATATCAATTAAAGTTGTAGTATCTATACATATCCTCAATTAATCTTTCCCCTTATTTCATCAATATATTCATTAGAAGTCTTTCCATCTTTAAATCTTCCGCGCCATTTATTTTTTATTTCCTGGATAGGATTTACAATAATGATATATCTATCTCCCTCCTTGGTTATGTCTACCTCGCATCCCGGAACTATACCAAGTTCATCCCGAACTCTTTGTGGAATCGTAATTTGGTACTTTGCAGTAACCTTTGACATATTTTTTTACCTCTCAAGCTGGTATACCATTAACATGATTATAGTATACCATTATTGGTGTTTCCTGTCAAAGTCAATTACGCCCCATATAAGGGCTGGTTTGAAGAAGTAGTATAACTTTCTGTTTAAAATACTTATCTGGCTTAATTTGTTTTCTCTGTTATTGAAAAGCAATATATTATGTTACATTTTATTATATTTTTATGATTGTGTGGGGAGTTAAATTTTCTAAAAATTCTTCACAGGGGATGCATGCTACATTATTTCTTAAAAATTTTTCCTTGCCTCGATATAAAAGTATAGTTTTGCATTCAGGATAATCTTGCTGAAAGGTTTTTAGACTGCGCAAATCAGATGGTCGCACTTTGGCAGTATTTTTTACTTCAATGCCCCAAAAACCATCTTCACCATATATAATAAAATCAACTTCCACATGATGGTAAGTTCGCCAATAATAGAGACTATTTTTATTGCCATGATAAGCATTCCATGCCCTTAGATGCTGAGCGACAAGACCTTCAAGCGCTGCTCCTTCTATTTCTTCAGGCCGGTCTAATAGCCCTGCCGGACGTAAGGATCTATATACGCCGGCATCAAATAAATAAAGTTTCTCACTAACTACTGTCTTGCGCTTAGCCCTTTCTATAAAAACAGGTATTCGAAAGGCTAATAATAAATCTTCTAAAATTTGAACATAATTTTGGA
>JBLIRO010000047.1:0-37767 GCA_049472335.1 bacterium
GAAAATTTTAAAAATGCTTCTGATGATATACCTTACTTTAGTGAGATTACTACAGTAATGTTAGCAATATGTAATATGCTTGGATTAGCAGCATTCTATGTGCTAATTGCTAAATCTGAAGCCTTGCGATTTCCGTGCGCTTTCTTCGGTTCCAATGATATACCTAGAGATGAATCGATATCAAAAACATAAAAAAGAGTAAAATGTGAATCCTTAAAATCGCCTAACCACAGCTGACCTGGTTGTGGAGCTGATCATGAATTGCGAAGCCTTTTCCGGTTGCGTCCACAAGACAGGTCATGCGCAGTCGTTGAACTAAACCGCTTCGCGGTGACCTTCCGTACCCTTCATTCCTGATATTCCATTTATAATCAAACGGATCCTTTTTTCAAACACCTCCAAGATATATCCGCATTGAAATCATAACCTATATTTACCAAAATACCTAATTCAGCTATCTGCATGTAAAAAATAACCCCTAAATCATAAGGAGGAGGCATATCATGACCCCACTGAGAGCTAAAATGATCGATGAGATGAAACTTAGAAGATTCGCACCAAATACCCAAGAGGCCTATGTGTCTGCAGTAGAAGGTTTAGCAAGATTCTATAATCAACCCCCGGATCGGTTGGATTTGATGGTATTTACAGGTTTTCAACAGACGGTCCCTCCAACTTACCTGTCGCCCTCGAAGGTTTCTGGCAAACCAGTAACCGGTTTGTTCTCTACTACAACGAGGTGGCCAGGATCAACAACTTCAGAATCAATATAACTTTTGAAGGTGAAGAAGCAGTGGTAGAACTCGATGATCCGACCGACTATTTTGACCAAACGATTACGGGTAAGATACAGAATTAATATTTCTAATTATAAAGCGTCTTGTGCAACCGTATAATCAAATTCAGCGGGCGCAAAAATCTGTACCGGTGATTTGATTTAGATTTGAAAAAGTGGTCCTTCAGATAATTGCAAGCTGTACGCTTATAGGATTTGCTATCGGAATAAGTTGTCTATCAATAGGTCATTGGTCCTTACATGGACTAATAATAGGGATGATATTCAGCTTTCCGTTGGCATTTACTGGCCTAATGGCCCCGGACAATCCAGAATTCACTAAAGTGAGTATGTTTGTATGGGCCATAGTATTAGGAATGATCTATGGATTACTTATAGAAGTGATTACGTCACTTTTATTTTAGGGCGAAAATTGATGTCCCAGAAAAAATCACTTGATATCATTAGATAAAATTTATAAAATGTTTTAAATTCATTAAAAAAACTCCTTGGCCTGTTCGTTAATATGTAGCTCAGGGTATCAGGGTGCGAATATGGTGATATTCGCATGTTATTTTATTACATAACTATAAAAAGACAGGGGGATTGGAAATGAAAAAATCAATTCTGAATCTTAGCGCAGTTTGTTTTTTTGCAGTTATATTAGTCAGTTGTGCAGGCTTAAAGACCGACATCAGTTCTCCAATGAGATCATCAATTAACAACAATAAACGAATTGTTGTATTCCCATTTGAAGATCCCTTGTACAAAGGAAACAGGATAAATAATATCGGTGGTCCGTTTGCTACAATCTTTATCAACAAGTTACAATCAGCCGGCATCTCCGCGGAGCTTGTGCAGAGTAATGATTTTTCCTCGTCAAATAAAATAGATCTGAAAAAGGCATGTAATTACGCAGCTAATAATGGGTATGACATGTTTATAACAGGAACAGTTACTGAATGGATTGATGGTGCTACTCAGTGGTCCGGAACTGTCGATGTCGCAGCGCTGTCTGTAGATGTATATAATACACTGAATTGTGAACTTTCCGGTTCTGTTTCAGGCAAACAAAACGGGCAGTGGTTTACTTTTGTGAACGCACCAACTACAAGATTCTTTGAACCTTTGTCTGAAGAAATAATAACCACCATGTTAAATCAAGGTGTCTATCGTAAATAATATAATATATAAAGCCCGTTTTTTAATTTCCTTTGATCCTACGGCCCTCAGGGCAGCTTACGATTAAGAGGCTTGAAATAAATAAAAGGAAAAAATCCCCCTTAGTCTATTGGCTCCCCTGCCTCTTGAAAACGAGGACCCCTAAAGGCGGGACATTGAGGGAAAGAGAATGATATCTTCCATGGAAAGGGACGGGTGAGGCCTCTAGACCTCCAAAGTTTCCGAAACCGCTTCCTTTGTATTCTTTGGCATCGCTGTTCAAGACCTCCTTCCAGAACCCCCCATAGGGTATACCGACCCTGTAATTTGCTCTGGATATGGGAGTGAAATTACATATTACAAGTAAAGCATCCTCTGGCGATTTTCCCTTTCTGACAAAGCTGATTATACTTCTCTCAGCATCCTCACAGTGAATCCATTCGAAGCCTTCGGGCTGAAAATCCTGTTCATAAAGGGCAGGCTCGGACCTGTAAAAGTGATTGAGATCATGGACCCATCGTTTGATCCCTTGATGGGGTTCATAGTCAAGAAGAGGCCAGTCGAGGGCATGTTCATGGTTCCACTCCTGCCATTGTCCGAATTCCCCGCCCATAAAAAGGAGTTTTTTCCCGGGATGGGTATACATATAGCCGAAAAGGAGCCTGAGATTGGCAAATTTCTGTTTATCGTCTCCGGGCATCTTTCCGAGCAGAGAGCCCTTCCCGTAAACCACTTCATCGTGGGAGAGGGAGAGGACAAAGTTTTCCGAAAAGGCATACCATATACTGAAGGTAAGCTTTTCCTGGTGGTACTTGCGATAAACAGGGTCCTTAGAGAAAAAATCGAGCGTGTCATGCATCCATCCCATATTCCACTTCATACCGAATCCGAGCCCTTCTTCATAAAGTGGGCGGCTCACTTTGGGCCAGGCAGTGGATTCCTCGGCAATAGTTTGCGTATCGGGGACAGTTGAGTAAACCATCTCATTGAACCGTTTTATAAAGGAGATGGCCTCTATGTTTTCTTTACCCCCATACTGGTTCGGGACCCATTCCCCAGCCTTTCTTGAATAATCCAGATAAAGCATGGATGCCACTGCATCCACGCGGAGGCCGTCCGCATGGTATTTATCCAGCCAGAAAAGCGCGTTACTGATAAGAAAATTGCGCACCTCGTTCCTGCCAAAGTTAAAGATATAGCTTTTCCAATCCGGATGAAATCCCTTCCGCTGGTCGGCATGTTCATAGAGATGGGTCCCGTCAAAGTAGACCAATCCGTGCTCATCCGAAGGAAAATGCGAAGGCACCCAATCAAATATGACACCTATATTGTTCTGGTGAAGTTTGTCCACCAGGTACATAAAATCCTGGGGAGTTCCGAAACGGCTGGTAGGGGCAAAATAGCCGGATGCCTGGTACCCCCATGATCCGAAGAAAGGATGCTCCATGACCGGCAGAAACTCCACGTGGGTAAAGCCCATATCCCTGACATATTCCACAAGCTGATGGGCCATTTCCATGTAGCTGAGGGAGCGGTTGCCTTCATTCAGGACCCTGCGCCAGGAACCCAGATGAACCTCATAAATGGAAAAAGGGGAATCAAGGGCGTTGCTCCTGTGACGTCCATTCATCCATTCTTTATCACCCCATTCAAAGGAAAGGTCCCAGATAACAGATGCTGTTTTAGGTGATATCTCCCATAAAAAACAAAAGGGATCTCCCTTGTCAACCATGTAATTATTGTTTGTTGAAACAATACGGTATTTATAGATGACACCTTTTCCGACTCCCGGGATAAATCCCTCCCAGATACCCGAACCATCCCACCTGGCTTCTAAAGGATGGATATCCGGATTCCATCCGTTAAAATCCCCTATAACAGATACCCGCTTTGCATTGGGAGCCCATACGGCAAAATAGGTCCCTTCCGCCCCATCAACAATCATGGCATGGGAGCCTAATTTTTCATAAAGCCTGAAATGGTTTCCCTCCTTGAACAGATAAATATCCTGGTCAGTAAAAAGTGTCGATCCATGGACGATATTTCCCGATCCTGTTGAATTCACAGATTTTTTCTCCCTAATTCTTAAAGTATTTTTTGATCGGATTTTAAAGTGTTACTTAAACTAATTGAGGAAAAAATAAGATCTTAGTTGTTTAAAATGCACGCTTCTTTTTCAATACTTGCGAAGTCAGTTCATTATGCATTTTGCATTTTACAATTTGCATTTTTCATTTTGCATTTCCCAAATCCTGTTTAATACCCTATTTAATACTCAGGATATACTGAATACCTTTTATGGGTATCATGATCCAATCCGGTCTGTTATTCAGCTCATAACCCAGCTCATAAACCGCCTTCTGTAACAGAAAGGCATCAAATAATATGTTAAACTCTTCCTCATTTCCAGGCAGAAAAGGAGCATCCTTGACCGTATGTATATACGATCGAAGGAACAAGCTGATTACATATTGATACCATACTTTTATCCACGGTTCCAGGAATGGTATGTCTGATTGATACATAAAGGAATACTGCAGGAATCCGACCTGGGCAGCATAATGAAAAGACCTGACCATACCGGCTACATCACGCAAAGGTGAGCGTTTCAGCCGCCTTTCGCTTAACGCGACTGCCGGCTCCCCTTCAAAATCTATGATCACAAAATCCTTCCCGGTAAAAAGGACCTGCCCCAAATGGTAATCCCCATGTATACGTATTTTTTCACTTGAGATCTTTTTCTCCAGGATCTTTGAAAACCTGCTCAGGATTTTATTTTCCGCGTTTAAAACCTCGGAAGCATCTTCCTCAAACCTTTTTGAAATATTTTTCATATTTTCTCTCAGCAGTTGAAATACCTTCCGCGCCAAACTCCTCATGGACTGAAAAACTGATCTCTGATACAGGAGTGAAAACGGCTCCGGGGTAAAGGCCGGATCATCGTTTTGAGAATATAACGCAAGGTGTAATTCTCCGGTCCGCTGACCAAGAAGCCGAACCATCTCAGAGTAAAAGGGACCTGTCAATTCATATAGGAATGGAAACGCCTCTTTTGGATCTTTTCCTGAAAGGCCATTGGATATTTGTGGTATGGTCTTGATTTCCGATTTCTTATACAGAATCCTCTCATAATATTTCCGGACCTGATCCAATGTAAACTGCCACGCATCCCCTTCATTGGGCACAAAGGTTTGAAGCAAACCAATAAAAACCGGTTCCGAATCCGGGCGTCTGTATTCGATGGCTCCGGCAAAGGGGGGGCTGTATGGAAAATTTGCCTTTTCTGTCAGAACCCTTGTGATTTCAGCATCCGGGTGTATCCCTTCTTCCAGTTTTCGATACATTTTCAGGATAAAGGCGTTTTTATAGAGGATGGAGGTATTGCTCTGTTCCGCCCCAAGCACTGAAGAATGCGTGGAAATCTCTTTATCACGGAATGACCCGTGAAACCGTTTATGTGGGTAAGCAATAAATTCCCCTGACTGTGTCTTTATCTTTTTACGTCTTCTTATTTGATCAAAAAGGATCTGATGCACCTCTTTGCTGAAAGCACCGTCATAGAGAATCCCCTCCTCTTCACCTGCCTTCATATGGGCAATAATCCCTTGAGGGAAATCATGTTGAATGGCACGCGCCTCATCATTGACAGCGAATGCCAGAGGCATAAAATAGGTCTCAGGGCTACCTTCGTTATAGTATACCTTGAGCATCAGAAGATAAGGAGAATCAAAAACCCTGCAAATAACCGGAGCCATTTCCATGATCCGGATATTCCGTATCGTCCTTCCCTTACCACCAAACCAGCGGGATTTTTGGAGATAGGTTTTAAGGATATGCTGCTCCAGCTTTTCCCTTGCTTCAACCTCAAGGAGTTCCCTTAGATCTGTCTTCAACTGAAGATAGGGAAGTATCTCCTTACTTTCTTTACGGACAACTCCCTTTTCCTTTTGCAGCAAAAACCAGTAATAATTATGAGGTCCTAATGTGAGAATATAAGGCCCTTTTTTAATCGGAGGGAATTTGTTCTGACTGTAAACCTCCTGAGGAATATAGCCCGCATAATCTGAAAGGTCCATCTCCACAACCTGGGAAAACCTCGACAGATTCAATACAACCAGGATGGTTTCACCCTGGTATTCACGAATAAATGCCATAACCCTGTGATTACTGGGGGACAAAAACCGGATATCTCCCCGGCTGAAGGCCTTAAACCCTTTTCGCATGGCAATTACCCTTTTCATCCACCAGAGCAGCGATGAAACGTTCCGTTCCTGATTTTCCACATTCACCACTTCATAATGGTATTCCGGGTCAATGATTGTGGGAAGGTATAATTTTTGAGGATTCGTTTTAGAGAATCCCGCGTTTCTGTCCGGAGTCCACTGGAAAGGTGTTCGAACCCCGTCCCGGTCACCAAGATAGTAATTATCACCCATACCTATCTCATCCCCATAGTAAATCACAGGAGTGCCGGGCAGGGAAAAGAGCAATACGTTCAGCACCTCGATCCTTGGGCGATTATTTAAAAGAAGGGGGGCCAGCCGCCTTCGAATTCCAAGGTTGATTTTTGTTTGAGGGTCCTGCGCATAGACCCGGTACATGTAATCCCTTTCCTCGTCCGTCACCATCTCCAGGGTCAACTCATCATGATTGCGCAGAAATATGGCCCATTGACAGGATTCAGGGATTTCAAGGGGCGGGTCCAGGATATCGATAATAGGGAAACGGTCCTCCATCTGGAGGGCCATGAACATCCTCGGCATAACCGGGAAGTTAAAGGCCATATGGCACTCATCCCCGCTTCCGAAATAGACTGCCGCATCCTCCGGCCACTGGTTGGCCTCTGCAAGGAGCATCCTGTTTTTGAACCTGCTTCCAACATGGGCCCTCAATTTCCTCAAAAATTCATGTGTTTCCGGCAGGTTCTCACAATTTGTCCCCTCTCTCTCGTACAGGTAAGGAACAGCATCAAGGCGAAGGCCGTCCACACCCATATCCAGCCAAAAATCCATAACACTGAAGATGGCCTTTTGTACCCTGGGATTATCATAGTTGAGATCCGGCTGGTGGGAATAAAATCTGTGCCAGTAATAGGCCCCGGCAACCGGGTCCCATGTCCAGTTGGAGGTTTCAAAATCTTTGAAGATAATACGGGCATCCTGATATCTTTCCGGTGTCTTGCTCCAGACATAAAAATTACGCCATGAAGAACCGGGTTTTGCCCTCCTGGATTTCTGAAACCATGGATGCTGGTCCGAGGTGTGATTGAGGACCATCTCCGTGATCACCCGAATCCTTCTCTTATGGGCCTGTTTCAGGAATTCCTTGAAATCGTGTAATGTTCCGTAAGCAGGATGGACATTAAAATGGTCTGAGATATCATAACCGTCGTCTCTGAGTGGAGAGGGGTAAAAAGGCAGCAGCCAGATTGCCGTGATGCCCAGGTTTTTGAGGTAGTCGAGCTTTGTGATCAGGCCCCTGAAATCCCCTATTCCGTCTTCATTACTGTCACAAAAAGCCTTGATATGAAGCTCATAGATGATGGCATCCTTGTACCATAGAGGGTCATCCTGTATAAGTATCTTTTTCACAACCATTATTATCTATATCCCCTTAACATATATACTTATCGTCACCGATCAGATTCGTTACAGCGCAGTCCATCTTCCTTTTCTTTTCACCTTTAAATCTTATTACTTGAGCTATGCAAACGCCCAGGTCCCCGGTTTTTAAATCACCTTAGATTATCAAAGGAACATCCCCCTGACAAGTCCCCTTAACAATACTTGAGACAAAATCTATAACATTAATTCATTTTTTTATTTCCGATTCTTCATCACGGACATGATGGCTTTAATGCTTCCACTGCTGAGCCTATTTCTTCATCTGTAGGCAGGTTCGGATTATTGGCGCGAATGACGGAAGGTACTATTTGGGGAAAGCCCTGCAAATAGCGGTTAATAAAGACTAAATCAAAAATAATGATTGTTGTATTGCCTCCGCTTATGACCTTTGGAAAGGTGACTGTCACCTTGCCGGTTTCGTCGGAGATTACGACCGGGATATCACTTACCGGTGTATTGCATTCCCATATAGCCGGGTTATTGTCATCGCAGTCACCTTCACAGACCATCCAGCCATCTCCATCCGCATCCGTTTCATCCCCGGGTTTGATCCCATCACAATCGGTATCCTAATATCTTTTTTTAGGAGATCCCTTTATTGCTTGCACAGGAGATTTTAGATACAATTCACTTCCGTTATTGGTGACAGGAGACACATCCTTTGGGGCGATTGGTCAGAGCAAGTTCGTCTCTTTTCTTAAGGCATCAATTTTTCTGTCTGTTCTAATAAGACCTCCTTGAGCTTCTTGTTCTATTTTTCTATTTGCCTTATCCGAGGATCGCTCTTTTATTGACAGGAGATCGCTTTATTTTGATAAAATATATATAGGATTTCTATTTTTGTCAAAACAAATATTCAATAACTATTTACCATAAGATGAAAATGGAATAAAATCAAAAACAAAAATAATCAATAATAGTAATAATTATAAGTATAATAATTGTTAATTATAATATTTATTGCACTATTTAAGTATCCTGAACCAAAGACAAAATTAGTTGTATACGGAGAGTCAATAATCATAGATAAAGTATTTGAAGAATTCAAGCTGTTTCTTAAGTTCCATGAAAAATTTGAATATGATAATGGGTTGTAAGGTAAAAAGGAAGAAGCAAGCAAGTACATGGAAAATAAGGACAAGTTATCATTCTTGTTGTAAATTGATAAGTATTGAGGTAATAAAGCATTATAAGGAGAATATTGAAAAATTGAATTATAATATTGACGTTCTTCCTTGTTTTTTGCAGTGATTTTTATCTCATCGGGTTCGGATATATTTTTACCATCGCTTACCATTAATGTTACAATTGTACTCCCTATCGGGAATGTGCCTGTTGGGGTCGGATTTGTAGGATCATCAAATATTATTCCAGGAGCAAACCAGGCAAAATCCAGCGTTCCTCCTTCGGGATCGTATGAATTTGATCCATCCAGTTGAATAATTGCTTCTTTATCATCCTCTCCAAGAACGACCACCTTATCGGGTCCCGCGTCTGCAACGGGAGATAGATTTAATTCACCGTCATCTACAAGAACCGTTAAACTGGCCCTTCTCTGAAAGGGATATCCATAAATATAATTCGAAGGATTCTGGCCTTCCGAAGCAACAGCAATATCATTAAACGCGGTTAGATTAAAAACGTATGGACCGAGTGAGATCTGGCATGAAGAGCCTTCTTCAGAGAAAAGAGGACATGGGGTATAGAAGTTGGAAAAAATCCCATCAAGGGTAATCTGATCATTATGTTCGGGAAGTCCATCATCATAAAGGATAATTTCCGGGAGAAATCTTTGCGGACCACTAATCTTTCCCTTAATTGAGATTTCACCTATGAGTTCTTCCACATCTAAAAAGGCCTGTAATTGAATCAAATCCGAGGGGCCATAAATACGCTTATCCGAATTTATAGAAAATACATCTAAGTATTCCTCCTTGTTTTTGGCTATTACCTCCAAGACATAAGGGTTTTCATCTGATCCAGATGGAGAGATGATCTTCATTTGCCATATACCGGGTATGGGGTCATTTATCTTATAAATTGAATACAAATTACGGGAAATATAACTTATTTCTGAATAAGGATAAATTGCCGAGGGCACAATGCCGCTCAACGCAGTAATTCTAGTACCATCAGGATCAATGAGAAGGCATTCCAGATCTGAATCCTTGTTCATCCAATAAAGTATAAATATCACCTGCTGACAATAAGGATCAACCGGAACCGGCTCAAAAAGATTTTCACCAGACAAAATGACATTAAATTGCCTCGCGAGCTCCGCGCCCCCTATTATCTCACTCCATAAGGAGGCAAATGAAGCGGGAAGATAAATTTCATCCGGCACATATTGATATCTTCCCCCGGTCTGTGTTGACAATTCCATAAGTAAGCTATGATCAACAATGCTTCCAATTCCGATTGTATAGAGCCTGGCCCCCCGGGCAATCAATCCCGGAAGGGTGCCTTCGGCTGTAATAGCATCTCTAGACCATTGATTGGATAACAAAATAATACAATCGTTATATTTAATCTCTTCTTTTTCTAATACCCTAAGGGACTCATTTAATCCCTCCCCTAAAAATGGTAATCCTTCCGGTATAATTGAATCGATGATGCTTTGGATTTCAAATTCTTTTGTATCAGAACCCTCTGAAGAAGACTCAGGTATGGAGAATTCCAGCGTTGACTCCTCCGCATAGGAAACAAGGCTAAATTTATCATTTGGAACAATCAACTTGGTAAATAAACTTGCAGCTATTTCAACTAAATCCATCCTGTCTATATTATAAAACAGGGGAGTTCCCATCCTCTGAGAACTGTCAATGCATAAAATCCAATGATAAGAATTGTTTGAATCCAGAAACGTTTCTTGAGCATACCCTAATTTCGGATACTTTATGAATCCCAGGCTTAGTCCATTAAGAATAAACAATAAAGACAAAATCTTCAACTTATAGTAACTATCTCTCATTTTTTCTCTCCCTCCTAAAAACCATAAAATAATTTCAACTCTAAACTTATAGTTATGTCGGAGAAAACACTCAAATGTGAATAATTTTTCTTTTTGAGAGGTGTAAGCACCTATATTCTTATGCTGTTATGTTAATTCTAATTGTTATTTTAAAGTTATTTTTAAGTGATATTAATGTCAGCATTAAATTATTGACCAATGTGAGATGGTAGAATTGAAATTCCTAACAAAAATTACAAGGATATAATGCAGTAAAACAGACCATCTTTTTTCATTCATATGGCCATTTCAACAATCACCTCCCGAGGGCCAAAGACATTCAATTAACTTGAATGTCTTTGGCCTTATATATAAAACAAATTATCCTAATTTAAATGGACCTATATCTATTTGTTTCCCTCTTTTATCCCTCCAATAATCAAAAAAATCTAATGTATTCTATCAGTGATTAATAATACTTATAGACACATCACTATAATGCGATCCAAAGGTATAATTTAATACATCAGGTGAATTTCCAATCACACTGGATGTCTCAGAGGAGGAATAGCTAAATGAGTAAGAGGGATAGCGTTTTATGGTATAGTTCCTGGAATATGAATACCAGGGGTAAGTGTAATAATAAGGGTATGTCCAGGGGTAGTAGGAACCGTAAAATCCGTATAATCCGTAACCATAATAATTAGGCCATGATGAGTAGTAGCCAGAGACGGAGACAGATTTTTGAGTGCTCGAAGAATCCGCAGAGGAGAGAAATGGAAAACCAATATTTGTCACGGGACTATAGTTAAAGTAATTCTTGGCGGGAGTGAAATAATAGGGATATAGTGTTTCCAGATACGTTTTTTTCTTCTCCACGGTAATGACCACTGTATCCGTGTCTGTACTTATAAGATCACTAATGGTTAAGGTGATGGTTGTTGTTCCAACAGGAAGAATGACAGTGGGATTTACACCACTGGCTGATCCTCCTGTCCAGGTCCATTCATAGGTCAGAGGATCTCCATCAGGATCATAGGAATTTGAACCATCCAGAGAGATTTGTGCCACTGAATTTGCATCTGCGAAAACGTTCCTGTCTGGTCCGGCATCTGCTACGGGAGACATATTTCCGTGAATGTCTTTAAAGACATTAGAATCAACTATCAACTCACCGCGCACTTCGATTGTGACTTTGGGATCGGTTCCGACAGGAGCAATGAGCAAGAGGGTATAAGAGCCATCCAGGTTGTCTTGGATTTCGTCCTTAAAATAGCCGATGTCAGTGAACGCATTTATGTATTCGCCCCATCCGGGCCCCAGACGCTTCCCTAATCTGTCCCGCGGGATCAAGATAATTTGAATTGTCTGTAAATCGCCTTTTATGGTTGCTACCGCGCTTACATCCGTATTTTCTACTGTGGGTTTAAGCCTCAAATAGCGGGAGAAACTCTGTGTTCGATTAAAATAATCATTAGCCATTCCCTGTCCTTCTACTTCAAACGCAATCTTATATGTCCCTGCCGCAGATGTCTTGTAGGCGGGAAGCTCGGCCTGATAGAAGCCTGCTATGTTCTCAACAAGCTGTATCACATTGCCAGGCAATATCTTAATAAAGTTGGGATCTTCGGCCATCAGAAGAGCAAGTTTTTGGGATGCCAGATCATGAAAGGGATCGCCACCTACCGGCTGGAAAGCATTAATCTGACCGATGCTGTATGTTGTGGACTCTGAGAGAAGCTCTCCCAATCCTTCCTCAGGACCTTCGATGACTGCCTTTACATTGAGCCCGGATACAGGATTTCCATTTTCCAACACCCTCACTTCCAATGGAAGTGATTCACCAGCTCCAGGATCTTCGCCACCAGCTATGTATTCGATTGAAAGCGCCGGATCGTCAAACAATGCATGGGCGTTGAATTCAGGCAATTCATAATTCGATGGAATACCGTATGTTGGATAGAAATTTTCATACACATATAGGATCCATTCACCAACATGGGATCCAGGTTCATAATCTATGGGCATATGGACTGTATAGGATGCATACCCACGGGCAGGATGAAAGCTTGATGAAGGGGGTTGTATCTGACCTAGCGGTGTTTCGAGATAAAAGCGCAGGTCTCGGCCTTTTTCCTGCCATGTCAAAAGAAAAGTTACGCGCCGGACCGTCTCGTTGACATAAAAGGTTACAGATTCGATATCATAATCGGTACCATAATAATAACTTGCTGGTAGTGCAGAGGCCCTGGGGGCAAAACTGGACGGGCCGGCAAGGCTTAATCCTAAGACATCCGCAATCCAAAAGGCAAAATTGTTCTGTATATCCGTAGTACCCCCGCTGTAATAGAAACCTGGAATCCCACCCTGATTGGCAAGGTCGTCAAATAGGTCCTCCTGTATATGGGTACCAAGCGCAACAGTGTAAAAACGGATATCAGCAGGTAAGGCGACACCTCCCACTGTGACCAATGGCGGCGTGGGATTAACCTCAAGGTATGGCGTTACGTTCTGCATACCATTGGACAGGAGCATGACAATTTTTTCTTTGCCGTCGGATGGAAATGCTCCAGTGGCAGCGTTAATACCCAGACCGATGGCGGTAAGATTGGTGGGTGTCAGAGCATCAATGAAATTGTTAAGAATCACAAGATCTCCTGGGTTGGAAGGGTCCTTCAAGCCCCCTGTATTTCCGGTAACAGTTGTGGAAAATGAAAACGCGCCGATTCGGAAGCCATCACTTGCATAATCCTCAACAATATCAACAACCATGTGACTTGCGTCTATGAGAGCGTCGATCTTTTGTTCACCGGCAACCTCCGTAGCCCCGCTCATGCTTCCGGACTGGTCCAGTACCATGAATATATTAGCGGGCAGAAGAGGAGCAGGAGGTGTAGCTCCTTCACAATTAGAAAACTCTGACACACAGTCATCATCAGCGCCTATTGCCTGGACGGCATAATAATATGTTATGCCATTCATAACTTCCGTGTCAGTATATGTAATAGTAGGATCGTTTACTTCAGCTATTGGAATAGATCCATCATGACAGCCTAGTGAATTGCGGAAAATACGATAACTTGCCGCATCCGTAATCGCTGTCCAGTCGAGTTGAACCTGGCCTGTCGCCGGAACAGCAGTAAGAACCGGGGCACCAAGTGCCGGGCAAATAGTACTTTCAGGCGGAGCAGTAGCCCCACAGGCGATCCCATGATCATTGAATGCATTCCATATGATTCCGGCATTGGGAGTACCATCGGTAAGGTCACCGTTATCATCATCGAGCGCCAGGAAGACAGTGTACCAGTTATCAGCGCCACAACCGTTGATATCGGCTGCAGGATTACAGGTATCTGTCGGATCCACCAATTGATACGCGCTTCCCGTGTCGTAAAGAGATTCGTACCAGATACGATCAGCCAATGCCCAACCTGCCCCTTCACCATATCTGGCAACAAAACCCTCAATCATGTCCCATACGGCACCGGACGCGATGAGGCTTTCACAGTGCCCTTCATAGCCCATAGGGCCCTGGTAGGGCCAAGGACCATTAAAATACGGGCAGGCCCATCTGTCGCAGTCAGCAGGTGCTACGTCAATATTCGCCGGGGTCACATTGTCAAATGCCGCAGAAACACTGTCAACATTGACATCCCTGACACCTGTACATGTGGCATCACAGCCGAAGTCACAGGATACGCCTGGTCTGAAATTGTGACCTATGCAAGAGCTGTGAGTCTGTAAGAATGCCATGGTATCGCCATAGGCTTCACCGCTGCCCATTTCAGGTGCAGGTCCACCTGTGTTTTCATCCAGACCATGGCCAAATTCATGCAGAAAAACGGAAGCGATTTCACCGGTGTTAGAGCATCCACCACCGGCTTGAAAAAAATGCAATTGACCAGTCGGAGGCCACCAAAAGGCATTACATATTAAAGGGTCTCCCATGAACTCAGTTTCGTTGACATTGGCAATCAATTGTAAATCTAACCATGGGGTTGTAACCATAGGCTCATTCAAATACTTGCGGGCCTTCTCTTTGATAAGGTTGAGATGAAAATAGCTGGAACGAGCTGCGTGAGTGTTACCTGGGCCGCCAAATCCAGGGGTGGCGCAGTCTGTTCCCATTCCCATTCCAAAGCTAATGTCACCCGGGGAAAAAGATATCGAAACTGAGTTGTTACCGCAATTATCATCTATCCGAATGTAGTCACCCTCGAGACTTGCTGTTGCCAAAGATCCCGGCGGATTGTAATCATAGGTGCCTGCCATATCAGTAGTTTTATTAATACCATTGTTGACAACAGTAAGAAATGGCATATTACGCAAAACTTCTGTACCAGGAAGGTTCGTCTCAGGATAGATGCCTCCGTGCACACTTGCGTCAACATAGAGTATTCTATTGACTGCATAGACAAGATCACCGGTATGTGCGTCAAACCAGAGTTCCAAGGCCAAGCCTAAGGATTCGGTCCCTACATTTAAACTTCTGACAAGCTGGTGTCCTAATGAGCCTCCTGAATCATTATATGGCACGATTTGGAGGCTCTTGTCTGACTGTCCCAAATCTTTTACCGGATAGGTTACTTGAATATCTCCGGGATTGCCAAGAAGGTCCATGGCCTTTTCCAAAGACAATTCTTCTGAGATGATATTATCTGTATTAATGCCTTGAGGCACTACGGCAAGCCGATTGCCGAATTGAATGAGGTTCCCATGGTTGACACGGAAGAAAAGAGACGCCCCTCGAACAGGAATGATTCCAAGGCCGGGATCCTGATACACATATTGGTATTGTACTGACCAGTAACGATTTTTTTTGCCAAAGCCTACGCTTATCTTTTCGTCCAGCACCAAATCATCCGGACCCACCTGTAGCAATTGCTGGTTTTCTGCAATAAAGGCCTGAGCCACATCTGCAATCTCCTCCAACATAAAGTTTTCCTGAGCAATACCCATACCTGGCCCGAATGCGGGAGCACTCAAACTGTTACCTTTCCCGGGAACCCAGGGGATACCTTGACCCTGGATAAGAAGTGGCCCATTTGTTTTTGAGTCAACCGATAGCTGCCATTGCTGACCATATAGATACGTAAAGTCTGTCCAGCCCGGAAGTGCGGCTTGATGCCCAAAACCATATCCATACTGCGATGATTGAGGACGAACATCATATCGTTCGAAGTCAATCTCTTCAATTGCTTCCTGGAGCTTTTGTGGCAGAGGCACCCCTTCCTGGGGAATATCGAAGGCTTCGACAGAGAAAATACACAGAATGGAGATCGCCATAATTAAAATAAAATTATTCAAGGACATCTTCCACAAACTCTTCAATTTCCTTCTACTACTAAACATAATCATAATTATAGTCCCCCTATATAGCTATTACATATTCTAGATTAAGATATTCCTTAAAGATTAGATATCCTATGATTCAAAGACTCGAAATTTTAATCAGTTATTGACTAAATCTTTGCGAAAGCGTCTTATATTTAGCAGTATCAGTAGTATAATTAGAAATCTATATCAGTTTATTTTGGATCTTTTTAAAGTGTCAATGAGCATGATTGAAGCACATTGATGTCGTAGAAGAAAATGTTAAAACGATTAGAAAAATGTGGATGACTTTTATAAGGAATATTAATATATTCAACAAGTGCATCATTAATATGAATAAATTCTTTGTGAACATTATATTATTAATCTTAAATGAGTTCAATTTTATATATTTTTCATTTATTACCCTCCTTATGTTTTATGGCTTAAACCCTAAATATCAAAAAAATATCTTTTTCTCAATATACATCACCTCCTCCTTTAAAAGTTTTTTTGGTTATTTACCGGAATTAATACAATCTCACCAGAGTTTTGATATTCCCTTCACAAAAGCAGCAAATGTATAGTAAATCTGGAAGTCCCCGGTATCCTCTCTTATAATATGAACATCCCAGCTACCAGGCATAGGCTCTTCTATCCTTATGTAGTGATAGGTTGAATGCTCCCCTGATTCAAAACCCGGAGTCCCTGTTGTATTTACTTGTGGATAAACCTTTGTTCCAGTGGGATCATCAAGCTCTAATCTTAAACTTCCCTCTGGCTGAAGCCATCCAACAACAAAGGTGGCCTCGCTGGCTCCCTGATCTATAATTACAGTGCGTGTGTCATTTCCACTCCCTTTTACCCCTCTCTCAAGACCAACAGTTTCGCCAAGGGACAAAATACCCTGGATTTGGAAATAAATAGTTAGAAGATCTCTAATCGTTGGCGATTCATAAAATTTACCACCCGTTTGATCAGCAATATCCTTTAATAAATCACTATCCGCAAGAGGCCCGAGGGCAATTGTATATATGTTGACCTCTTCTCCATAAGTAATGAGAGCCAGTGCATCAGCAACCGAAGGGGTTTTATTCTCAAAACCATCTGATAGAAGAACCATGGCATGAGGATAATCATCATCTGCATAATTGAGAAGATCCAAATATGCCATTAGCATCCCCTGACCTATTGGGGTACAACCCCTTGCAAACAAATCCGGGTCCCCTGTTGAAGTAATGGCTTCTTCCTTTAACATGTTATTTTCTATCTTTGTAAAATCAAAAAAGATTCTGCCTTGGCTCCAAGGTCATCACAATCCTCATCATCAAAGGCTATAACACCCACTTCATCGCCTATTTCCATAAGTCCAATGAAGTCTTGGGCGGCAATCTTGGCTGATTCCATATAGGTTTTGCCTGTAAGTGTATCTCTATGACTCATACTGCCTGATCTGTCTATCACATGAACCACACTAATGTTTTCGGCTGGGCTTGTAGCTCCGTACTGCAGGCTTAAAACTTCAGAAGCGGGATCGTCAGGATTGTAAACGGTTACAACAAGTAGGTTGTCATATTCATTATCATTAAATGTGGGAACAGGACTACCTCCCAGTTCTTGGATAATACCGGCGAGTGTCTCATTCTCTCCAGCAACGACAACTACCCTGTCAGCATGATTAATCATAACATCTTGGATTAAACCCTGTATATTATCCGAATCATAAGAATTTATTTGATAAGGCTCAAAGCCCACTGAAATAGCCAGGGGTTCAACCAAATCCCTGGTTGGACTTGCGTAAATAGGTGCAATACAGGTTCCGCTGTCTAAACAGGGCTCAATGGCCTTTTGCGCGACATGAGCCAGTTTTTCAGCTCTTTGGCCGGTATCGCCGCTTTCTGCATCATGTCGAACAAGTAGAAAAGTTGTCATCTCGCAGGAGGTTTTTACAATATCAGGACCGGTTTGTTCACCATATTGCAGGTTTATAATATTTGTGCTGCCGTCTATATCACCAGGGTAATGGGTTACTATATAAAGGTTATCGTAATTGGTATGGGAGATGTTTTCCGAAATAATATTCGCACCTAGCTCCTGTGCGATAATAAGCACATTGTTGCTGTGTCCGACGACAAGTACTACTTCACCTTCATCTGTTGAGAGTATCTGATCTGCAAGTTCATCTTCATCAGAGAAATCGTATTTGATTGGTTCAAGGCCCAGAAGGTGAGACATAGGCTGGACAGTATCAAGGGTTCGCTGGGTATCCGTGCTATAAATCACAGTCACCCCAGCCTTACGAGCCACATGAGTCAGTTCTTTTGCCCGTACCCACCCTTCCAGGCTCAGGTAATCATAATCATCGGCTCTATCTGCATGGCGAACCAGCAAAACAGTAGTGACATTGTTTTCTCCGAAGACACTGGTGGAACATAAAATCAATGCCAATGCTAAAAGGTAAATAAGGCAGACCTTGAACCAAATTACACTATTGTTCATGGTATTCCCTACTTTTTTTATAAAAAAATGGATTACTCCACAATAATATTTCATTACATTTTGAAATCTATCAGCCTTTGTGTATTTGTTATATCTTTACAATTATGTTATTTATATACAAATTTCCTGGCCTTTACTCATACGTATATAATACATAGGGTTATATAAATAAGGAATATTGGTAAAAAGCACAGGAAAAAAGTATTTTCCTTAACAAGGATTTCGGATCAACCTATCAAGGTCCCCAGCCGTGCGTCGATTTCCATACCTGCCATGATTATTTTCTAATAAACAATCTTTTGGATAAAAGGTAATGAAAATGAATAGTGAATATGAATTTGCCTGATATGAATTATAATATTAATATGAATTTCCCTTGATAAAAGTATATACATAACCTTTAACTTTTGTCAAGAAAAATATTCAAACAACATAAGCAGAAGATAAAACCGTATCATGTTTTAATTTGTAGATAAACCTTTGGTTTCACTTATCATATATCATTTTCCCCGGATTAATAGGAACCCGATGATATATTGATCAAAATTCTCTTTCTCTTTTTCATCATCTCAGGAATCTTAACTTCATTATGGACATTAAATCCTGAACGAGGCCATTATGTTGTAGATTTTCAAAGCCAGATTTTCTCATATTTTTTTCCTCCCGGATAAACATTATAAAAACCTTTAAATCAAAAAAAATACAAAATTATTTCTGCTGAAATTTGATAACAAATTATATCAGTTGATGTGATCATAAGTTCTATTATATGACTCCACAAATTTTCTGCTAAACCACCATGATCTTTTGATCACAATGAAGGATGAAGCAGTTTCCTATACCCATCGGTTTGAATAAAGTCTCGATTTCTGAATCTATATTTAATTTTTATTTTTCAAGCTTTTTTGCAATGATAATGAAAATAATGTATTCTGATTCATGACAGCTCCTTTTCTGTATACATAATAACTTATAATTGCAAAGCATGATAAATTTGAAACCATTTTACAATCTAAAAATATAATTATTTCTATAAATTATCATATTTTTCCGGCCCTCGTTCTATATACGTAACTTTAGTAACATAAGTCATACTTATTAAATCGACAATCAAAAGGAGAGATTTTATGAAGAAGATTTTATTTTTTGTTTTAGCAATCTGTTTTCTGCTTTCAGGACCTGCCTTTTCTGATACGATCAAGATCGGACTAATGGGTCCAATGACAGGCCCCTGGGCCAGCGAAGGCCAGGAGATGAAAAAGGTGGTGACTCTTTTAGCCGATGATCTGAACCAAAAAGGCGGGCTTTTAGGTCAAATGGTGGAGGTGATCAGTGAAGATGACGGCGGAGATCCCAGGACAGCATCCCTGGCGGCGAACCGCCTGGCTATGAAAGGCATTATCGCTGTTATCGGCACGTACGGCTCATCAATCACAGAGGCCACGCAAAATATCTACGATGAAGAGAAAATCATTCAAATTTCCAATGGCTCAACAGCGATCAGATTATCCGAAAAAGGTCTTCCCTATTTCTTCCGGACCTGCCCGAGAGATGATGAACAGGGAAGGGTCGCCGCCCAGACCATTAAGAAATACGGGTATAAAGATGTGGCCATCCTGCACGATAACACCACATATGCCAGGGGACTTGCCGAAGAGACTAAAACACTCCTTGAAAAAAGCGGTTTAAATATAGTCTTCTATGATGCACTGACACCGGGAGAACAGGATTACAACGCAATTCTGACCAAGTTAAAATCTGCCAGGCCGGATGCTGTCTTTTTTACGGGATATTATCCTGAAGCAGGCCTGCTGCTTCGCCAGAAAAAAGAGATGAATTGGGATGTGCCTTTTATCGGAGGTGATGCCACCAACCATCCTGACCTTGTAAAAATTGCAGGGAAGGATTCCGCGGACGGATTTTGTTTCCTCAGCCCGCCCCTTCCCAAAGACCTGACTTCAGATGAAGCCAGGTCTTTCCTGGAATCATATACAGAAAAATATGGAGGGCCTCCCAACTCCATTTATTCGGTTTTGGCAGGGGATGGCTTTCTTATTATCACATCCGCCATTAGAGCAGCGGATTCTATAAAAACAAAAAATGTGGCAGAATATATCCATAGAAGCCTGAAAGATTTTCCAGGGTTGACAGGCAAGATTACCTTTGATGAAAAGGGAGACAGGGTTGGGGAAGTTTACAGGATTTACAAAGTTGATAGCAATGGGAATTTTATCCTGCAGCCATAGTCCCGGGAAACAACCTCTTTCTCTTAATTCCAAAAGATGATATTTTGGGCAATAAAAGGACTTGTAGACATAATTCACGGATAAAACATTTTTCTCAGAGAGGCGTCATGGAATTATTATTTCAACAGTTGACCAATGGCTTAGTTGTAGGCGGCATTTATGCATTAATCGCTCTGGGTTACACAATGGTATACGGTGTGCTGAAACTGATAAATTTTGCGCACGGTGAACTCTTTACAATTGGCGCCTATCTTGGTTTGACTTTACTGACTTCCATGAGCCTGACGACACATGTCGGCGCTTTTTTGGGTATTTTGATCCTGGCATTCATGGTGATGGGATTACTCGGGATTATAGGAATACTCCTGGATCAGGCCGCCTACAGGCCTCTCAGAGAATCACCCAGGCTCTCTGCCGTGGTTTCAGCCCTGGGGGCATCCATCTTCTTCCAGAATGCCATTATGTTGATCTATGGCGCACGGTTTCAGGTTTATCCCCAGAATATCCTTCCCAAAATCGCTGTTACGGTGTTTGGTCTAAACATTCCACTCATGCGTATCCTGATTTTAACCACCTCTCTCATATTAATGGCCGCCCTGTATATCTTCATCCATAAAACAAAAATCGGCGCCGCCATACGGGCCGTTGCCATTGATCAGGTTGCTGCCCGCCTGATGGGCATCCATGTAAACCGGGTGATTATGATTGTTTTCTTTGTGGGTGCGGCATTAGGAGGAGCGGCAGGCTTGATGGTAGGACTCTATTATGGACAAATTAATTTTACCATGGGATGGCTCTACGGACTCAAGGCCTTTACCGCTGCCATCCTTGGGGGAATCGGCAATATCCCGGGTGCCATGGTGGGAGGCGTCCTGCTGGGCGTCATTGAAGCGCTTGGGGCGGCATATATATCAATCGCATGGAAGGATGCTATTGTATTTTTTGTTCTGATCCTCATTCTGATTGTTCGACCTACAGGGCTTTTGGGTGAGCGGGTCGCTGAGAAGATATAAGTGAAAAGATTCATCCCTTATAGTATATTTACAGCCATTTTGTTTATCAAATCCCGGTTTTTTTCTTTCCCAAAATTTTAATCACTCAACAATCTTCTTGATTTATATTAATAAAGTTGTTAAATTCATAATATGGGACACGATATCTCTCAAACTTCAGTTTATAAAATTAATATTTGGGGAGACGTTAAAAGTCAGCCCCGGGAGCATCGAGTTCAAATGAATTCAAAAGAGAAAAGAGAAAATAAAAATTTCTTTTGTTTTTCGTCTATTAAGATAAGAGGTGAATCAAATATCCGGAGAATCAGGACAAAAAAATGAGAAAAGTATATCTATCTATATTAAAAGCACAAATTTCCACTGTTTTCTGACACTGATCCTGTTTATTCTCATCTCAATTTTCTTTGATAAATCATTTACAAACGCTCAAAATAATCCGGACAATTTTCGATTTTCCTCTTGAATATATTGTGAATTACTAATATTTCCTTACTTTAAAATAAAATAGAACCTTTACTTATTTGTTGATTTTTTTGCACTTTAAAAAAGGATTTGTTGATCGGGTTATAATCCTGGATTCAATCCCTATTGCGATAATTGTTTCTATCCTTATTGGTTAAATAGGACTTATAAGGAGTTATAGAATTCAAGCGGAGGTATGGGAGAAATGAAAAATATGCTTTTCATCATGGCTTTAATTTTAGCAGTGGTTCTTACTTTTACTCTCTTTTCTGAAAATAAAACCGAAGCTTATTATGGCGGTTACGGATATGGTCAGCCATATTATAGCGGATACGGATATGGTCCACCATATGGTGGCTATGGATACGGTCAACCATACGTCGGATATGGATATAGCACATACGGCGGCGGTATCTATGGCGGCTATGGTGGATATGGAGGCTACTATGGCTATGCCGGTTTAGATGTTCTTGGCACTGAAAGAGGCATTATAATTGTTCCGGCTAGAATGGGCGAGCCTAATCCCCAAGTTCCGGTTGATGTATCTGGAGGCTCATCCCCTGAGTTCAATCCCCCTCAAAATCAAACACAGCCTGCACCGGTGAACATCTTCCCGCCTCCTGTAGCTTCAGTGAGAACAGGTCAAATAACATATCCTGTTCCCGTTGCTTATCCCCAACAGGGAATTATGCCTCCACCAGGGACCGGTATGGCAACATATCCGGTTTATCCTCCGGGGCCTGGGCCATTATGGCCTGATTTTTCAGTTATACCTTCATCACCACCCATGCGTCCACAGCCGCCCTTTCCTCCCCACCCTTACTGGCCCATTTTTTATCCTATGGTTCCCTATCTTATTCCCCCTTGGTGCATCCTGATACCGTGGTAAGCGTTGAGGAAGGCTTTATGACAAGATCTCATGCCTTAAGTTACTGAATTAATAAGATTTTCTTGATATTGGATGGTGTAAAATCAGACATAAGGAGAAGAAACAGAACAAAAATAGGGATAGAAGTAGATGTTAAGCAAAAAGGAGGATTTTAGAAATGAAAAAGGGGTTATTTATTATAGCCTTAATTTTAGCAATGGTTCTGATGTTAACTCCCTTTCCCGGAAATAAAGCCGAAGCTTATTATAACAGCACAAGTACATACACTGGCTTCCCAGGCAACTACAATACATACACGGGCTTATCCGGCAGTTATTTTACATCAGGAGGCCTCTATGGCGGATATGCTTCATACGGCAGCCTCTCTGGTGGCTATGCTTCTTATGGCGGTCTCTATGGCGGTTACGGCGGCATATATGGTATGGGCCTCTATGGCGCTGGGTGGAATCCTGTAAGCAGTGGAGGAGGTTTTATGATGCTTCCGGCAAGAGTATATGAGCCAAGTTACACGGTTTCAGATAATGGATTGGGAAGTTCCCCCCCCGTATCCAATTCCCCTCAAAATCTAACACAGCCCGGATTGACAAGTATCTTCCAGTTTCCTTTGCCTATAATGGGGACAGGCCAAATCACATATACGGGTTACATTGCATATCCGCAACCGTGGACTCTGCCTGCACTTGGGGCCGACCCAGCCGCTTATCTGGTTTATCCCAAGGGTCCTGAATGGTCATGGTCCGGCTTTCCAGCCATTCCTTCATTATTACCCGTGTTCCCGCAGATACCGGACTTTCCTCCCAATCCTTACTGGCCCGATGTTTATTCTATGGATACATATATCATTCCTTCCGGCAACATCCAGATACCGAGGTGAGCATTGAAGGAGGCTTTGTGGCAAAATGCCATGTCTTAAGTTATTAAATTGATGAGGATTGTTAATATTTTATTAAAATCAATCCTAAACAGAAGTAACAAAAGAGAATAGGGACAGATGAGGATGTTAGGTAAAAAAGGAGGAATTTATAAAAAAGTTAAGGGTGAAATGCAAAAGGGGCTTTTAAGTATTGCTTTAATTTTGATATTGGATCTGACTCTAATCTTCTTTCCCGGCAATAAAATCGAGACTTATTTTGGCGGCTTCGGTTTATATGGCGGCTTAGGCGGCCTATATGGCGGCCTTGGTTTATATGGTGGGCTCGGTCCTTTGAGTACTGTAAGAGGGATCATATATGCTCCGATTTATGAAGGTATTGAATTGAGATATTATGGCTCTGAGCCAAGTATTATTCCTATCCTGCCTTCAGAACCGGAAATTTTGTTCCCTGAATGCAGTTTCATCCAAAATTCACAATGGGTCGGACTATTAAATACCTTCCCGGCTTTTATGCCTTCATTTGATGCTGCCCCCACCACATATCCGCTTTATCCATTAGGGTCTGAGCTGCCATGGTTTGACTTGCAAGCCGAACTTTTATCAACATTTGTATTCCCAAAGACTGCGGACTTTCCTCCCAATCCTTACCGGCCTGATGTTTATTCTAGGTTTCCCTATCCCACTTTCCCTGCCAACATCCTGATTCCATGGTGAGTATTGAAGGAGGCTTTATGGTAATTTATTTTCGATTCAAACTTTTTCTGTCACATTATGTTTTGAATGAAATAACTTATCAAATCAAAAAGAAGCATTCCTATTATTGCTAAGTTTTTAAGCATAAAGAGCGACTGAAAAAAAGAGCAGGGAAAATTAAGAATTTTTTCGTCTATTAAGATAAAGCCAGACAAATATGACGAGGAGTCAGGATAAAGAATGGCGAAAAGGCCCATATATAGGACTAAAGAGGATTTTGGTTTTAAAATAATTAAAACATTATCTTAGAATTAATAATATTAAAATGGTTTTGCAAAATAGAAAATTTTTTCATTTCAATCGAGAGAGGGAAATTCTTTTACTATTTCTTTATTATAAGATTTATTGTTGTTAAAGCACCTTTAAAGACAGTTAAGAGCTATTTTGCAAAAGCTATTAAAATTCAACTAATGGAGGTGCGGGAGAAATGAAAAAAGAATTTTTGATCATATATTTAATTTTAGCAATAATTCTGACGCTAACTAGCTTTCCCGGAAATAAAGCCGAAGCTGGTTATTATGTTGATTACCTCCCAGAGGATTCCAGCCCCCCCCCTACCTATAATAATGGAATAATTAGGCTCCCCACTCCAAACGGCTTTATATATTTTGAGACTAAAAGAGATGTTCCTAACTCTACGATTTTAGATCCTGGATCGGGAGATTTACCCTCTGAATCCGATCCTGTGCAGAACACTTCAGAACGAATAAAGGTAAATATCTTCCCGGATATTATGTCTCGGACTGACTTCATCCTATATTCGGCTTTTTCTAATGCTCCTGAGTGGTTATGGCCTAACTTTACAACTATACCTTCGTTATCCTTCATGTTAGTATGGACGCCTGACTTTTCTGCCGACCAGTACTGGCTTGATGTTTATCCTACGATTCTCTTCTACTTTCCCTGACAGTACCTCGATACCAAAGAGAGCATTAAAGGAGGCTTTATACCAAAATGTCATGTTTTCAGTTATTATATTAATAGGGATTGAAAATATTTGACAGTGCAAAATCAGTCCTGAAGAGAAGTAACAAAAGAGAATGGGGAGAGAAGAAGATGTTAAGTAAAAAAAGAGGATTCTATAAAAAAGTATTTTGTTTACTGGTATTTCTCTATCTTTCTATTATTCTTTTTTCCTTTAACTGTTACGGGAAGGATAAAATCAATCTGGACCTGTTAGGTAAATGGGAAGGCGGTTATTCTTTTTATTGCGCGGAAATCATCCAGGATATGGCAGTTGTAGGAAGTCCTGTTTATGCATTTTGTGGAACCAATAAAGGATTATTGATTCTAAATATAACTGACCCTAATAATCCCGATACAATTGGATCACTCGATATTGGCAATGTAGACGATATTGCTATCTTCAAAGCAAACAGTAATTCTTACAATTATGCGGCCCTGGCCAATGGCACAAATGGCCTTGTGATTGTTGATATATCGGACATAACTAATCCTTTCTATGCCGGAGGATTTGACACTCAGGGGATCTCCTATAATGTTGTCGTCTCGGAAAACTATGCTTATATGAGTGATTGGGATAAGGGCCTTATAATTATTGATATATCAAACCCGACTAAGCCCGTATACACAGGAGGATATGACACAAAAGGGTGGGCGAGTGATGTGGTTATTTCCGGAAACTATGCTTATGTAAGTGATTCAGAAAAGGGTCTTGCAATTATTGATATATCAAACCCGCAAATACCTGTTTATACAGGTGGGTGCGACACGGAAGGAGTCGCCCAGGGTGTTGCCTTCTTCGGAGATTACGCGTTTGTGGCAGATGGAGAAAATGGTTTGGTGATCATCGAAATAACAGATCCGGCTAAACCTGCTTATAGAGGGAAATATGACACCCAGGGAAACGTCAGAAGTGTAACTATCAGTGGCAACTTTGCCCATATAGCTGATTCGCAAAAAGGCTTTGTAATTGTCGATTTATCAGATCCAATAAATCCTGTTTACGCAGGAGGGTACAGAACAGAAGGGTTGCCGGAAATTGTTACCGTTTTTGGGAGCTATGCCTGTGTAGCTGATTGGGAAAAAGGTCTTTTTATTATAGACATATCCAAATTAAAAATCCCTTCCTGTGTGGGGCAGTATGACACATTTTATGCCTGCGGTTTAGCCATTAACGAAGACCTTGTTTATGTGGCAGACGGAGAAAACGGACTTGTCATTATCAACGTCTCTGATCCGAATACCCCTTCTTATACAGGTAAATATAATACACAAGGATATGCCTGGGGCGTTGCCGTATCAGGAAGCTACGCCTTCGTTGCTGATGGAGATAACGGCCTTGTTGTTATCGATATTACAAATCCGGGGTCTCCTTCATATAAAGGCGGGTACAATACACAAGGAAAGGCTCTTGGCGTTGCCGTATCAGGAAGCCATGCCTTCGTTGCTGATGGAGATAACGGCCTTGTGATTGTTGATATTACAAATCCGGGCATTCCTTTCCGCGCCGGCCGGTATAACACACAAGGAGAAGCCCGTGGCGTTGCAATATCAGGAAGCTACGCCTATGTTGCTGACGGAGAAAACGGTCTTGTCGTTATAAAGATTTCTAACCCGACCAGCCCCTCCTATGAAGGCAAGTATGATTACTTCCAGGGCAATGCAGAGGATGTCTCCATCTTAGACAACTATGCCTATGTCGCATATAGTGAGAATGGTCTTGTTGTAATCGATATATCCGAGCCTAATGATCCTTCTTACATAGGCTGGTATAACACGCAAGGGTATGCCCGTGGTATTGCCATGTCCAAAGATTATGCCTATATCGCGGACGGAGAAAATGGCCTGGTGGTTGTTGATATTACAGATCCTGATCCAAGGGGATATGCATACGCAGGTGGGTATAATACACAGGGGGATGCCGGTGATGTTGCCATATCAGGAAACTATGCCTATATTGCCGACGGGGAGAATGGCCTGGTGATTATAGATGTCACCGACACAACGGACAATGCCCTCTCCGGAAGGGTTGACACATATGGATTGGCGATGAGTGTTGCCGTATCCGGAGACTATGCCTATATAGCTTATGGAGAAAGTGGTCTTGTAATTTTAGACATTTCTTATCCGGATATCCCTGTCTTTGCAGGAAGATGCGACACAAATGACGCCTACAGGGTTACTCTCTCCGGAAATTACGCCTATGTAGCTGATTGGGAAAAAGGTCTTTTGATTATTGATGTATCAAATCCCGAAGATCCCATATATACAGGTGGGTATAAGATGAAAGGTTATACTTACGCTGTTGCCGTGTCCGGAAACTATGCCTTTGTGGTTTCCGGTAGTGCCGGCCTTACGGTTATAGACATAAGCGATCCCAATGCCCCTTTTTATGCAGGGAAATATGACGCCAATGGATATGCTTATAATATTGCCATCTCTGATAATAATAAATATGCCTACGTGGCTGATTGGGATAACGGACTTGAGATCCTGAACATTACCACACCGGCCGCACCATCCTTAGTAGGAAGATTTGAGATACAAGATGAAGCACAGGCTGTTGCCATATCCGGAGATTATGCCTTTGTGGCTTATGGTGATATTGACATAACTAGACATCCTGGTGGTCTTAAAATCATTGATATCTCTGTTCCAACAGCGCCATCCTATGTAGGTGAATATCAAACCCCATTTGCCTATGATGCTTCCGTCTCGGGCACCTACATTTATATTGCCGATGCGAGCATAGGCATCGTTGCCCTCGATATCAGCAATCCGGCTTTTCCTGTCTATGCAGGGGCATTTGACAAAGAGATACCTTTCAGTGTTTTTGTCTCCGGAAGCTATGCTTATGTAACAACCATCGGGGTTAAAGATACTAAAGGATTTAGCATTATAAAAATTATAGACAGCCCGCTTCCCCAGGGTAATAGTATCATCTGCGCCACCGGCCCGGCCTCTGCTGACAATCCTCTTTGGCCTCCGTCGGAGAGACTTGCGAACCTTGCCTGCGCAACCTTTCTGAATCAAAATTACACACATTCCTTTATCTACTACCTTAATCCAAAACCACATCAGGATATTGACGGTGATGGTATTCTTGATCCCTTTACGGTAGATGATGCTGATCCTACAACAGCAGATATGAAATACAGTATTACATCCTGGGCATACAACCGGCTGAATACAGGACCCTTTTACTTATATTTTACAGGACAAGGCGCCCAGGACGTTTACCAGATCTTTCCCGGACAGATACTAAAAGCCTCGGATTTTAATGATCCCAATAACAGCCTTAAACACTACCTGGACTATTTTCAGGAAGACACTAACCGTAACATAATCTGTCTTTTTGAATTCTCCTCATCAGGCACGTTTTGCGATGACCTGATAGATCCCGATACCGCTCCTTACAGCCGGACCATCATTACCTGCACAGATGACGGCCCATCCTTTCTGGACCAGGAAGGACAAAACTCCTTTACTCTCAAGCTTCTAAATCTTCTCCAGGGCGCCAGCCAGACCGGTATTTTCGAAGATACAGGCATCTCTTATTACCAACGTGTAAGGCTGCTGCAGAGTCTTTTCTCTCAGGCACGGGAGGCATTTTGGTCCCAGGGACATCCCTTCAACACTCAACCTCCTCAGATGGTCACATCTCAGGGACATAACACACTTTGCTCCATAAGTCTTTCAACAGACTCATCCGCCGCTCCTGTTTCCGATACCGGCCAACTCTTAATAACCAATACCGGTCAGAAAATAATTATAACACCCAACGGCCACTACCCGGACGGCGATATAAAACTCGGCTCAAATAAGGTCTATTACCATTCATCAGATGAATCCATCCTCCTTATAAATCAGGAGGGAGAAGCATATGCCAATCCAGATACGGGTTACAACGGCACAGCATATATCCTTGCCACCATCATTGACCCTAATTTCACCCAATCCCCTGAGCATGATCCTGACATTCCACCCCTTGGAGGAGTGACAGGCAAAGTTTCCATTCAGGTAGACATAACCGGGAGAAAGGAAAAAGAGGATCTTCCTAAAGCCATCATAGTGGCAGGAAGGTGCAATGACCCTTCGGGCTATGACTATCTTTGGGAGAGCACCAACCGTATGGCAAACCATGCATATCATACATTTATTAGCAGAGGTTACGGTTCATCCAATATCTGCTACCTGAGCCATGATCCAAACCAAATAGGGGTTGACGGCCCGGAGGCTGATGAGACATTACATGGAATCCTGGAAGAAATATTCACTGATGCCAATAATCCTTATCTCGATCTCGATGGCCTGACGGATCTTACTATATTTTTAATAGACCATGGGAAGTTCAATAAATTTATCCTTGGACCAACGGATGAGGACTATCTTTCCCCAACACTGCTTAATTTCTGGCTTGACAGTATCCAAAAAAAATACCCTGACGCAAAGATAACAGTTATCATCGAGGCATGCTACTCAGGCTGCTTTGTAGGTCCTCTCACCCAAGGGACCCGGAACCGAATAGTCATAACCTCCACCCAGGAGACCACCGCCTATCTTGCGGCCAATGGCTGGGTTTCCTTTACTTATTTTTTCTTTAACTACCTGAAAAGCGGTGCAAGCCTTGCAGATGCCTTTGATGCTGCATACCTGGATATAAGTGCCTTAAGCTGGGGAGGCATCCAGCATCCCATTATGCAAGACAATCAGGACCGGAAACTTGCCTCAAGGACACTTCTCGGCGGCTCGTTTATCCTTAGCCAGGACCAGCCCTATATCATTCAGGTGTCGGAATTTGACGATCCCAATAACCCCGTTTTGTCCCAAACCCCCGTAGATCTGTGGGCCAAGATAACCGACTTGGATGGTGTGGAAAGAGCGTGGGCCATCATCAGCGCTTCACAGAGCAGCTTACATTTTTCAGGCTCTATGGATGATCCAATAGTGGGACTGCCTACTATCGATCTATCATACAATCCCGGCACAAACCTGTATGAAGGCACCTATCAAGGTTTTACCTATACCGGCCCCTATACTATCCTCTTCCTTGCTCAGGATACCAAAGGCATGGTGTCTTTTCCCAAAACAGTGCACTTGAATGTGGAAGGTTATAATCAGGACAAGGCATTTTTAGTGTTTGATCCCGGCCTTGAAGACAATGTGGACTTTGCCCAGTGGGTCCTGACAGAGAGACGTTTTCCGATAAATAATATACAAAAGCTGGAAATTGATGGACTATTCTCGGCTCTTTCTTCCATAGATGCTAATCATACCCTTGACCACCTTCTGCTTTATTTCATTTTAGAAGATATATCATGCATTGACCCGAATAGTCTGGACACACAACTTGACCGGATACAAAAGGATACCAACTGCACTGTGATTATCCTTGCGGATTCAAACTATTCAGGCCGGTTACTTACACCCATAGGCGGAGAAAACGAAAAAAACAGGATCATTATAACCAGTACGGATGCCGATCACCCCACTTCAGACATAGGACTACCCTTTTCCCAATTCTTCTTCTCCGGCATCTATAATGGGATAGATATAAATCAGGCCTACCATTCAGCAAGGTTTGCATTAGGATTCTTCTCCGGTCAAAATCCTCTTCTAGACGACAATGGAAATGGTCAGGCTCCGGATTACGGTTTGGACTATGACGGTAAATTTGCAAGCGAAATATACCTGGGCTCACCATTTGAGGTCGTAACAGCAGGCCCCAGGATAACCGTACCATCCGTTGTGCATATAAATGGACTGGAGACATCAACAGCTATCATATGGGCACAGGTGCGGAACCCGAACAGCTCACTCTGGGCGATTATTAGTCCACCTGATGAGGAAGGTATCTTCGACACAGTGGCGCTTGCCTACAATCCTGATAATGAAAGATTTGAGGCAGAGCATGAAAAATTCATAAAACCGGGTGTATACACGGTTGTGGTATATGTGCAGGAACCGGAGGGGCTTCTTGACTATGATATAAGCTCCTTCATTGTGCTCGAGCCTGATGGGTATGAGGAAGACGATACAATTATACAGGCAAAGCCCATCCTGGTTAATCATATTCCCCAGACCCATAGCTTCCATAATCCCAATGATACGGACTTTGTCTATTTCTATGGCTATGAAAACCTTCCCTATCAGGTCAAGGCTGAAAGGGAATGGACAGATTGCCAGGTCCTTATGGAGGTCTTTGACTCCAATATGATACCCATGGGTTACCCTTCCCCCTATGCAGTAGGATTTTCAGCCCCTCATAATGGCTTTTATTATGCAAGGATATCCTATACCTGCCAGATACTTCCCTCCTTTTATCCTTCATACGATCTTTCGGTAATATGCCCATCTGCGGGAGATGGCTTAAGCGGCATCTATGGATGGGTAAGAGATAGTCATACCGGAAAGGGGATTATCAAGGCCAAGGTTTGTTTCACCAATAAGATTCAGCTATGTGGAGAAAGCATGGATGAGTGGTGGACAAATGAGTCAAACCATGAAATCGGCCTTTTGGAGAAGGGCTTTTTTCTCATCAACAACTTGATTGAGGGAACAGGCAGTTTATCTATCCAGGCATCCGGGTATCTATCCGATGAATTCGAGATAACGGTTTTTCCCCGTGAGATGTTTAAAACTGTTTGCCATCTGGACAGGGACCAAAACATTCCTGTTTATGAACCTGCCTTTGATCCTGATATAATAGAAAGGTATATTGGCCTGATAGAAGACCCCAACATCGATATAAAATTAAAATTACTCGAAATCCCACTACAAAATGGGTTGAATCTTTTCTCTTATCCGCTTCATTATCCTGTTTCGTATTATGCCAGACAATTTCTGAATACCCATGATCCTGAAGGAACTTCCAGTGGGCCGGAGTGGTTTTCCGGGATGAGATATTACAATTACAGCACAGGGAGTGTAGAAACCTGCTATTTTGTGTTTTCAGACGAACAAGACAAGTGGACTATAGAAAGCTCTGATTCAAATAATCCATTAGGATTTTCAATAAGATCAGGGGAAGGTTATGCCATCTATATGCAAAAGGGGAAAAACCTCTTGTTTCCTTTTCCGCCCCCCAATCAACCTATTTTCTTAAAGGAGGGCATAAATTGGGTGGGGGTTCCAAGCCCGCCTCCCGGATATACCTCATATGTTATGCTGCAGGATATCGGCACTTCTGATGAGATTTTGAGTATTTCAGGCTATAATCCCATTACAGGGCAGAGGGAGGAGACCTACTGGAAGTTTGGCAAACCCGGCGGGAAGGATTTCACCATACTCTCCGGCCAGGGATTTTGGGTATTTATGAAAACAGAAAAAACCTGGCTGCCGGGATTTGGTCCATAAAAGTCTATAAAGGATCAATTTGTGGCAGTTTGAGGCATAAAACCAAGGGGGACATGTTTTGGATAATAGATTAACAACAGGCATGAAGGCTATGATTATTCTATTGTGTATTTTAGTGGTCCTCTTTCTTATTTCTTTTCAATGCTCTGCATTTCCGGTCTGGCCTCCTGAAGATAGTGAAGATAGAATCGGGATTAATGATAATGATACAAAGGAGTTTTTTGATTTTAATCAACCGAGTCCTATCATAGAATATCATGCAGGAGACGACTGGACAGCATTCCCTGACAAACTCACTAATAAAGCCCATAAACCCTATGCAGTTCAAATTCTTTTTGACACCAATATTAATGTGGATAATCGCAATCTTGTTTTAGGAGTTACATCCGATGCCCCGGATCAAATACTGGATATCTATTTTGATAACCACCATGTAGGAGAGGAGATAATTCAGATAGGACTGTTTCGCCTTGTTACCTTTTGGCTGGGCAAAATAGAGAAAGGATTTCACAAGATTACAATTGTCAATCAGGCGTCCGAAGATCCGGATACGGCAGGTGGAATCCTGTTTGATTTTCTTGAGCTGGTTTCCCCCTCTCTCCGAAAGATAACCATACCTGATGATGATCCCAATTTCACAATCACAACAATCTCAGATGGAATTCTGAAGGCTGTTCCCGGCGACACTCTCTATGTAAAAAAGGGTATCTATAATGAAAATATAATCCTAAAATCCGGCATCATCCTGGAAGGAGAAGACCCTGGTGCGACAATCATTGACGGAATGGGTAAAACAGTGATCGTTGGGGCCTACCAAAGCCAGGTTAAAGGTTTCACTATCAGGCACGGGGTGGCCGGGAATCAAGGAGTTGGAGTAAAGGTTTATCATGATTTAATGAGCCTTTCAAACAATATTATCCTTTCCTGTTCTATAGGCGTATCCTTGAGTGGACAGGATTTAATTCTTTCCAACAATACAATAGCTGAAAACGACTGTTGCGTGTATATCCGGAAGCTCGATGCGAACTCGCCCGATCCAGGCTTAAAATGCAAAAACAATATCTTCATTAATTCCAATTGTGCCGTCTATGTATTTTCTGACAGCAACAGCGTTTATGGTATAGACCCAAATAATATAAATCAGGTCATTGCTGAATTCAGTTATAACAATGTGTCAACCAATTTAGAGCTGTTCGTGTCACGGACACATGAAAATATTTTCGGTTTTGGCAGGGGTAACATACAAACCGATCCTTTCTTTGTGGACTCCAATGAGGGTGATTATCACCTTAGATCTTATTCCCGTTGTATAGATGCCGGTGATCCAAATGCAGGCTTTCTTCAGGAACCTGCCCCTAACGGACAAAGAATAAATATGGGTGCCTTTGGAAACACCCCTGGCGCCACGAGAACTTTGGATCAGGATGGGGACGGAGTAAAGGATTACATTGAAGGTCCGGCGGATAGAGATCTTGATGGGAAACAGGATTGGTCGGACAAACAAACCGGAGCCTTTATGCCGGCGGCAGGGAATAATGAGATCTGGATTTCCATGGAGGGAGATGCAAATATGCCTCTTGCCTTTAAGGAAATAAGGGCTGTTGAAAAGACTGAGCCAAACATTTCAGGATTCCCTATGCCTGTATCACATATCTTATTTGGATTCTGGGGATTTAAAATCATTAACCTGGATCATGGCGCCAAGATCACCGTTATGATACATTTCCCCCAGGAGCTTTTTGAGAATCCAGGCTATATTGCCTACGATCCCAATAATGGCTGGGTGGAAATACCCATAAGACAAGACGTATCAGGCAAGGCCATTTCCATTGATTTATCTGATGGAGACACAGGTGATTTGGACCGGACACCTAACGGCCTTATCTCTCATATCGGAGGGATCAGCGTTGATTTTCCTATTCATGATGACCTTGGCTCCATCGATTGTTTTATCCGGTCTTTAAGGGCCCCCCAAAATAAGAGTTTCTAGCTTTACAATTATCAAAGTATAAGTAAAAAAGCCATTGACAGGTTCTCCCTCATTATGAGATTATCATATAATATTTTTTCCACTCAACAGTTCATAGACTTTGAAGGACTTTATGGTGAAATCAAAATTCTCTGAAAAAGTACCTACTTTTCACTTTTTTTGCCATCGCAGAAATTCTTTGCACAAGATGTTGATATTTATTATAACTCTGATCCTTCTTTCATGGTTCGTCCATGCAAACAGGTTATCGGCATGGACTGCAAGGCTATATGTAGAGGATAAAGATCTCGGGATTATTAGTGTTATGATAGGCGTTGCTTCCAAAGCTCATAAAAAAATCTGGGAACATCAGCCAGATCCGAATTCCGTAATTTTGATTTTATATAACCCGGAGTTGATCCCACTCCTAGAGGATATCCGCCAAGAAGGTAATAGGGAATATACCTGGATAATCTTTGTAAACCCATATGGGGATCGCCAAGTAGATCCCTCTCGGACAACAGCAACGCTCAGATGGGACCTCTCTTCATTGAGTGTGTATGATTTAAAAGATCCCACCGGTTTTGTGGTCAAATTGCGGGACGCCTCAGCCTCAGATCCTTTATCCCTCTTCCTCCGGGAAAAATTTTCTTCAATTACTCAGCAGCACTTAAGCGAATATGATAAATCCAGCCCTCCACCGGAATCATTGCAATTGGCTTTGATTAATGAGCTTAACGATCTGATCCGAGGTCCTTCAATTTATGATAAAGATCGTTTTGCGCATGTAACCCTGAGCCAGGATGCTCAACTTCTCATTGAACAAAACCCGGAAGGAGAAGGGCTTAGGTGTCTTAACCGGTTACTGTTGGATGAGGCTTACCCACAAGAAATAGCTAAGAGCCCTAAATTTAATCCAGGCACTTATGAGTTATTGGGCCCTGGTGGAACATTAAAAGTTGCTGTGGCAGACATGAAAACAACAGAATCATATGTCGTAAAGGTAATACAACATTTAACCCTGGTTTTCACGGAATCTGACAATGATAATGATGACATAAATACAACCATCCATTCTGAGGACAACGGTGATGGAGGCTGCTTTATCGCAACGTGTGTTTTACAATAAAAGGAGCCGGTTCCAATAAAAGGGGTTCTATTTTTTGTTTTTTTCATGTGAGGACACCCCTTAGATATTAAATTGTTTTGTTCACGGGAGCAAGCAAAAAATACAAATTAAAATTGAAAAATGAAAAATGCAAGGCACGATTTTGGAGACAGGCTGATTGGTTTTGCAGCCTAGGCTATTAGGTTAGTACAAATGAAAAAAAGTAAGGTTTGTAAACAACGTCCCTTAAATCCTACTTAAATTCTAAATCAATAATAGAAAATAATGGAGGAATAAAGATAATGCTGCCTTACATTTGAGGATATCTTTTGATTTACCAGAGATTCTGCGTCTTTTTTTTCCCCGAAACGGTATTGGTAAGCAATATCAAAAACGGAATTTTTAAGCAAAAATCCACTGCCAAGACTTACACCATAAAAATCATCCGCACTTCCGCTTGCCGGCTCCGGGTCATAAAATATTCCCGCCCTTAGAGGAAAGATCTGCTGCCGATAATATACCAGATACTCCGCGCCTAATCTTATTTGTGTAATGTTTTGAATATCAGCTTCATGTTTGGCTTTATTATTGATTGGGCTGATCTTTTCTCCTGAAGGATAACTGATAAGATAATCCTCCCAATGAGTACGGTAAAGATCCAGGGCCATTAAAAAGTTGTCTGAGAAACGAAAGGAACAGCCAAGACCATAGGAAACAGGCATCTTTAGTGTGAGATTTTCCCTCAAGGTATATGATGAATAATTATTTTGATTCGGATCGTTCGGGTATTCATCTATAAAGGAATGCTGAAAATTATGTCTGAGACTGGCCTTAAAGGGGGTCTTTATCACTCCCCCAAGGGAAAACCGGGGCCCTGGTTTCCAAAGAAAACCCAGGTTGACATTGAAGCAGTCAAAATCAAAGATATTTAAACCGGAAAACTCATATCGTTCATACAATTCCGCGTATTTTTCGATCCTTTTCCCCAGGGATGTACCTTCTCCTTCAACAATATTGAGGTTTTCCCAATAGTTATTAATAGGCTTATCGAGCCATAGATTGGCAGTCACTCCGATATAAAGTGAAGGAATAATCTGGATAGCGAAAGCCGGGGAAAGGGTTGTCAAAGCCCCCTTTTGCATTTTTCTGGAGGTCATTCCGGGAATATCCGCGATGATTGCACCCGTATCAGGTTCCTCAAAGCGATATGGAAAAACAGATAAGGTGTCTTTGGAAAATTCATAAAGATGTTGATAATTCAAAGAAAAAACCGTATTTCTTCTGAAAAGGATAAAAGGAATTACCGCACTGAAATAATTAAGGCGCCACTGGCCATGAGACAGATCGTCTATTCTTTCATCAATTGATAATGTTTCGTATTTAAATCTTCCGATATAATAGGAACCCACTATGGACATCTCCGGCTTTGTAAGATTTAACAGGGCGCCGGGATTCCATGAGGCTGCAGTAGCATCATCCGCTATGGAAATAAACGCTCCCCCGATTCCCAGTGCCCTTGCCCCTGAACCTACAGGATTTGGCGTGGAACTCATTTTCATATCAGGGAAGATGATTGCGTGCACTAATACTGCTTTGTAAATAATACATAAAACTATAATAGTGAAAGCCAAAACAAATTTTCTCAATTGTATTTTCACACCTCATTCAATGTCATTACATTAACTAATTATATTATATCATTTAAAAATATTACGGAAGAATTTATTTTAGCGAGAGCTTTTCATTTCTATAATAGAGAGATAATATTACTTTCCCAACTACCTTTTCTAAATCACTTCGCTTTTTTTCTTT
>JBLIRO010000048.1:0-37663 GCA_049472335.1 bacterium
ATCACTCGCTTAAGAAACCGCTCGAGCGCTCTTTTTTTCTTCAGCTTCTCTTTAGCCAATTTTACCTACTTTTCTTACTTAACCAAGGCAGAAGACCTTATTGCCGCGATTATGATTTTCAGTTCAATATTATTCTGGCTGAAAAAAAGGGAAGCATTTTATGCCAGATCTCCGAAGGAAGGATGAGTGAGTTCTGGGTCCATTATAGCGGCGAAGTACTGAATTACGACATAGCCCCGATAACTGTGGCAGCCATTAAGGGACTCCTCAGCCCCATATTGCATGAAGAGATCAACGATGTAAACGCTATGGTCACTGCCAAGGCCAGAGGGATCAAGATAGAAGAAACCAAAGAGAGTGTAATGGGCGCCTTTTCAAGTCTAATTTCAATCAAGCTCAAGACAGATAAAGGGGAAAACTCCATAGAAGGGACCCTCTTTAATCGGACTGATCCGAGGATTGTGCAATTGAACGGATTTGACGTGGAAATAGTGCCCTCCGAAAACATGCTGATCTTCTCCAACATAGACAAACCGGGATTGATAGGAAACATTGGAACTACTTTGGGTCAGCATGATATTAACATTGCCGGGATGCAGTTTGGAAGGCAAAAACCGGGCGGCAACGCTGTTTCCATTTTACGTGTGGACAGTCCGGTTAGCGAGGAACTTTTAGACAAACTGAAAAAGCTCCCAAATGTGGTCAGCGTAAAGTCAGTGATCCTTTAAAGGAACGAGTTCGGATATCTCCTTTTTCTTTTGAGCCGTTCCTTTAAGAAAAACCATCAGTATGGAAAGCCCTGCCGGGGTCATACCCGGCAAACGCGAAGCCTGCGCCAGGGTAACGGGACGGGTTTGTTTAAGCTTTCCCCTTATTTCGTGAGAAAGACCCGGGACTTCGTCATAATCCATCTCTAGAGGAAGCTTTATCTTATCCATCTCCTTAAAATGTTTGATATCCTGGAGCTGCCTCTTGATATAGCCATCATACTTCACCCGGATCTCCACCTGCCTTGCGATTCTGGGATTTGATAAGGGCCATTGGGGATCTAGCTTTTCCATGGCCGATGCATTCAATTCAGGTCTTTTGAGAATGCCGGCAAGGTTTGTCGCTTCCTGAATGGCTGTGGTGCCGAATTCATCAAGCACTTTATTGACCTTGGCAGAAGGTTTTATATATGTTTTTTCAAGCCGCTGAAAATGTTCCTGGATCCGTAGTGCCTCTTCTTTTAGCGATTCATATTTCTCTTTGCCCATGAGGCCCAATTCCCTGGCTTTATCCATTAACCGGTACTCCGCATTGTCCTCCCTTAATAAAAGCCTGTATTCCGCCCTGGAAGTAAACATCCGATACGGTTCATCCGTACCCCTGGTAATGAGGTCGTCCACCATAACGCCCATATAAGCATCAGAGCGGTCCAACACAAAATCAGGTCTATTCTGAACCTTCAATGCAGCGTTGATTCCCGCCCACAGCCCTTGTGCGGCAGCCTCCTCATAACCTGAAGTACCATTTATCTGCCCTGCGAAAAAAAGCCCTGAAACCAGCCTGGATTCCAGAGTAGGCAAAAGCTGCGTCGGAAGACAATAATTATATTCAATTGCATATGCGGGCCTCATTATCTCGGCCTTCTCCAGCCCTTTTACGGACCTGACGATCGCCCACTGAATATCCGGGGGAAGGCTATTCCCCAGGCCGCTTGCGTATACTTCCTCTGTTTCTAGACCTTCCGGCTGCAAAATAACCTGGTGCGATTCACGCTCAGGGAACTTCATTACCTTATCCTCCAGGGAAGGACAGTATCGCGCGGGTGTTCCCTTAATAGCCCCGCTATAAAGCGGAGAAAGGTGAATATTATCCCTTATCAGCTTATGGGTTTGGGGATTTGTCGTCGTGATGGCACAAAAAAGCTGAGGAAGCCTTATCCTGCTGGTTGTGGATGAAAAAAACCTCGGCTCTTCGTCCCCGTCCTGTCTTATAAGGGATTCAAAATCAACAGTTGATCTTTTCAATCGGGCCGGGGTCCCGGTCTTTAGTCGTCCCATTCGGAATCCGAGATTTACGAGATCATCCGCCAGGGCCTCGGAAGAAAACTCCCATGCCCTTCCGGCATGGAATCTTCTGTCTCCGACATGGATAAGACCGTGCAAAAAGGTGCCGGTAGCAATCACAACCGAACCCGATCGATAATGGATTCCCAAATGATCCTCCAAACCTTTTATACTGCCCTCTTCTACTACCAGTTTTTCAACCATTGCCTGTCTGATATCCAGATTTGGCTGTTTCTCCAAACCTGTTTTAACAAACGAATGATAAAGCTGTTTGTCGTTCTGGGTCCTGGTGCCCTGTACAGCAGGCCCTTTGCTTGTATTGAGGACACGGAACTGTAGCGCGGTATTATCCGCCGCCATCCCCATAACTCCTCCCAATACATCTATCTCCTTTACCAGATGTCCCTTGCCCAGGCCGCCAATAGACGGACTGCATGGCATAGCTGCGATGGTATCCAGGTCAATGGTCAAGAGAAGGGTCTTACAGCCAAGCCTTGCAGATACCAATGCAGCCTCCACCCCGGCATGTCCGCCGCCAATAACGATTACATCATAGTTAAACATAAGTTTCATATTAACATGACAGTCAAAAATCGTCAAAATTTGGATATGATATCTTGATTATTAACACTTGAAACTTCAGCAATTACATTTAATAATATTTCTATGAATAACATAAGAAATCCCTTTGATGGACATACAAAAAGATATAACGATTTCAACTCATTCTTAACAAAGGCTTTTGGTGTCAGGGTCCATAAAATCTCCATTGATGCAGGACTGGATTGCCCGAACAGGGATGGAACCATTTCCTCGAATGGATGCATATTCTGCAACAAAAGGGGTTCGGGAACGGGTGCGTGGGAAAAGGGTATATCCATAAGGGAACAAGTTCTACGTGCTAAGTCATACTTAAGACAACGTTTCAAGGCAAAAAAATTTCTTGCTTATTTTCAGTCATTTTCGAACACTTATGCACCTAAGGAAAAGCTTGAGCTTATATATAAAGAGGCCCTGGATAATGAAGATATGGTTGGCCTCTGTATAGGTACAAGGCCGGATTGCGTGCCTGATGATATCCTGGATATGATTGCATGCTTCATAGAGGATTATATGGTCTGGATGGAATACGGCTTACAATCCATCCATGATCGAAGCCTTCTGGCAATCAACAGAGGCCATTCTGTAGGACAATTTCTGGATGCGGTCGATCGAACAAGAAAAAAAGGAATAAATGTGTGTGCCCACATTATTCTCGGACTGCCCGGTGAAACTAAAGAGGATATGATTCAAACGGCAGATCGGATATCTAAGCTCGATATCCAGGGTGTAAAAATCCATTTGCTTTATGTGATTAAAAACACCCCTCTCGCAAATCTTTATTCAAGGGGTGAATATAAATGCCTGACTCAAGAGGAATATCTGGAAATACTTCTATCTTTTCTTGAACATTTACGACAAGATATTGTCATTCAGAGATTGACCAGTGACCCTCACCCGGAAGACCTCCTGGCCCCTGAATGGTGTCTTAAAAAAAATGAGGTCCTGACACTCTTGCAAGAAAAAATGGAAAAAGAAAACATATGGCAGGGAAAGGGCCAAACCATAATTTGACAATCCGCAACAAAATATGGATAATTGTTTAACCTTTCAAACGATTTTTCCTAAGACTATAACTGTGAAAAATTCATTATAAAATCTTTAGGGAGGATTTAAATGTCTTTGTTAGAAGATGCATCATTATTATCTTTCTATTTCATCTCTCAATCATCTCAGAAAATTCCATCTCAGGAAAGGATGGAGGATCAACAAACAATCATGTCCCATTCCAAAAAACAAATCAGGACTACTTTAGGAAGCGAATTAATCTCAGACAATACTGATTTTAACCTAAAAGGAGAAGATAACCCCAAAGGCTCAAAAAAATATCTCTATTAGAAATTAAGGGATGTAAACCTCCATATTTCAAAACCGGGCTGCAGTATCAATAAAGCAAGTCTTCCCTTCTCCATCATCCTGATCGCTATCGGAATCAATTAACGATGGGAAATAAGTTACACCTGTCTTTATATGGAAATCCACCCTGGTTACATCCCCGCCGTATACAGTGATATCTCTGGCTAACTTATAGATATAATCATCAGTAATAGCAGCAACATTACAAATTCCCGCAGGAGAAACAAGCAGATATTCTCCGTTGATGCTGCGCGTCCTTACCCAATCGTTAAAAACCACTGCATTATCAACTGGATTGGAATTGGGGTCTCTTATTTGACCGGTTATGATACCCGTACCGGTGCATTGCCACAATCCTCCCTCTGTACCTGCATAAAGGGAAGAAGCTGCAATTGCAAAAACGAAATAATCAGGCTTCCCCAAATACTGCCAATTTTCACCCTTATTTAACGAGATATAAGCTCCTGTACCAGAAGTTCCGGCATAGATAATGTTCTTATTCTGGGGATGAAATTCAAGGTCTACCACAGAATTCCTTGCACTCCACCAGAGATCCATCATATCCCAGGCACTTCCGTCATAATGTAAAATGCCCCCTTTATTCCCTATGGCAAATATATCCGACCCGGAAAATCCTAAGATATTCTGAAAGTCTTCCCCAGGAATTCCTATAACCATTTTAGTCCATGAATTACCGTCATAATGTAAGGTCGTATTCTCATTTCCTGCAACAAAGATATCCGTTGGGGAACTACCCCATATCTTTGAAAGGGAAATCATTGTGTTGCTATCCATGGCGGACCAGTCACCGTTATAGTGAAGGATGGCACCATTAGAGCCTACGGCAAAGACATCGGTTGAAGAAGTACCCCAAACGCCATTAAGATCTTCTGTGGTATTACTTTCCATGGATGACCAGGCACCGTTATAGTGAAGAATGGTACCGCTAGAGCCCACTGCAAAAACATCGGTCGGGGAAGTGCCCCATACATCCATAAGATCTTCTGTGGTATTGCTGTCCATAGATAACCAGATGCCATTATAGTGCAGGATAGTACCATTAGAGCCTACGGCAAAGACATTGGTCGGGGAAGTGCCCCATACACCATTAAAATCTTCTATCTTCCAGTTATCGATTACAGACCACACACCGTCATAATGGAGAATAACGCCCTCTTTGCCTACGGCGAACATATCATTTGGTGAAGCACCCCAGATATCTTTAAGTGTCTTCCTTGTATTACTTATCATCAGAGACAATGTACCATTATAATGTATTATATCGCCATACTCCCCTACAATAAAAAAATTGTTTGGAGCTTCTCCCCAAATACCGTATAATGGCACCAACAATTCTCTCATTCCATTAAAAGACGGCAAAAAGGTTTTGCCCCCATCCACACTTTTATACAACGGGATGAATGCAGCGTTACTGGCTCCACATCCGGCATATATAATATGGGGATCATCAGGATCAATAAGAAGGCTATTGACGACCTCCCCCTGAAGTCCTGCCCGAATCCAGTTCACGCCTCCATCGGAACTCTCCCATAGATCTCCATAAACCAACGGAGCAGTGAAGTTGCCACCTCCTGCAAAGATATGGTTTGGGTCAGATGGATCAACTGCCACTGTATTAAAAGAATATTTCTCTACTTTCTTGTTTTCCCCTTCAAGTATTATCCTCTCCCCTTCAAGTATCCTCGTAAAGGTATCTCCGCCATCTATGCTTTTATAAATCTCTCCATATGTATTATCATATGCATGAATGGATATAAAAATGACGGTATTTTGGAGGTCCACACTGATTGGACTAATTGCAATGTCCGAGACATAATTACTTAAATTCGTTGCATCCAGCTTATTACTAAGGGTCCAATTGACCCCGCCATCCGTCGTTTTTGCGACCTGTGACCTTATGCCGGCATAATATGTCTTAGGAATCGTTGGATGAAATGCGACAGAAAAAACTGTTGTATATTCAAATTCTGAAATTAGCGTCCAGTCCTTATCTTCCTTTTTTTCGAATAACCCGGCGCTCGTTGCTGCCAGAATATGACCTTTACTATTAGGATCAATGTCTATATCATAAACCCTTACGGCATTAATTCCATTATTGACAGGTGTCCAGGTCTGACCATGGTCTGAGCTTTTGTATACCCCAAGATCAAAATCTCCTCCAAAGATCAAGTCATTGTTAGCAGGATGAACCTCAAGGGTCTTAAATTGATAGTCTACGGGATAGATCTCCCAATCCACTCCTCCGTTAAGACTTCTGGCAACCATGGGTATATTGCCCTCAAAACGGTTTCGCCATGCCGCATAAAGCACTTCCGGATTTTGCGGGGCAAAGGCCAACGCCCTAACGTTCTTTGAGGCAGGAGCAACTGGATCCGATTGCCATTCGTTTGAATTCTGGTCACAATAGACCCTGAAGATACCCTCGTAGCTTCCTATAAAGATCTCATTGGGATTATTTGGTTTAATTTCAATATCATAACAAGTATTAAGCGTATCAACTAAAATCATTATCCAAGTCCAATTATTTCCTCTATCCTCACTCCTATAAAGAGAATACTTGGTTACGGCCCAGATGATATTAGGGTCATCAGGATTAATAGCCAGATCAGCCACAGTAAATACGGTATTATTATTAGGATCGGGAGGAAGCGTGGATTTGGTCCAGGCACTCCCCCCATCCTCAGTTTTATAGATTGCACCAGGTGAATTTGACCCGTAGGGTCCCCCTGTTCCTACAAGAACGATGTCGGGATCTGAGGGATGAATAGCAAGAGATTTACAATATCGATAATAATCAAAGTTGCTCCCGCAATTGGGACAATCCAGTTGCATAGTCTCATTTTTTATATGTGTCCACGTCTTTCCGCCATCTATGCTTTTTTTAATCCATAAATCATGTGCTACCCAGATCACATTATTATTGGGTGGGGATGCTATTTTTACCGCATCCACTGTTGTATTTCTAAATATCTCCTCAGTATCGATTCCAGCGCCTTCATGGCCTGTTAATACCTCCTGCCAATGATTTCCGCCATCTTCCGTCATAAAGAGGCCACCACCCAGATAGGATGCAACAAACATCTTGGACGGATTGCAAGGATCAATGGCGATGTCATTTATTTGCCCGGCATTGATGTTAAGCTTTGTCCATGGATTAATACCCTGTGCTACCGACAATGGCACAAAAAAATAAAAACCCAAAAAAAGCAGAGAAAGAAATATTGTAGACTTAAAAATTATCTTAGACATTTTATCCCTCCTTCTCCCATAATCTTTTTCTGGGATTTAGTAATTCTAAAGTATTAGCTTTTATTATAGACTTTAAATGTAAAATGCGGTATACTAAATAATAAAGAATAATATTATCCAGTTCTATCTATAATTCATGCTGTTTATTCATTAATCTAGTATTTTTTCGGAATAGATATATTTTAATCTGAAGCCTAGTAAACCAGTAAAGAAATATTGAATTAGCGAATGCTGATCCGGAGCATAATTCGATATTAACCGCATCCAGTTATATTTACCAATTATATTTATAAATAATTCTTTAACCAGAGCAAAAACATAAACTTTTATCAGTTATTTACCTGTCTATAACAGACCGGCGTAATCACAGAAAAGGCTCTTTATGGTTTATATATTATGTTTATATATTATCAAAATTTAATTAAATTTAAAAATCTTTTTCATTTCATGATTCAATTTATTTTCATTAAATTCTAAAGACAAAGATTATAAAATCCCTATTACTGAAAAGGAGGTGGTATTTTCTTGAAATTATAATGCAAAGATCGTTGACTCAATAAAAAGAACTTTAACAAATGTAAAAGGAGCATATGCAATGAAAAAAAAGATTTTAGCAATATTATTATCTTTAGCATTTATATGTGTATTCTATGCCAACTGTACGTTTGCTCAATATACATTTCCTACATCTTTAGGTACTACTTATACGACCTGTAATCCTTACAGCCCTTACTGCCGATTTATTTCTCCAGGAACCCAAGGTTCAGTCGATCCAAACATTGCAGGATATTCCGCAAGGTCTTTCTTGTCTTCTATGAGTTTTCAATCCGGCACCGGCGGTATGTCGATGGGTATGTATGGTATGTACGGCATGTATGGATCGGGCATCGGTAGCGGTATCGCGGGCTTGTTGGGTTCAGTTATAGGTTCATCAACTCCCAGCGGATCATACGGAATGTATGGGATGTATGGAGCAGGTATCGGTAGCGGTATACCAGGCTTGTCCGGTTCCGGCGCGGGATCAATAATTTCTGGCGGCATGATGGGCCTGTATGGCATGTACGGTATGTACGGCAAAGGAACGGGTATAGGATCAAGCCTTGTTCCTAATTTTCCTTCATATCCATATTATAGTGGTTCGTCTAGCGGTATGATGGGGTTGTATGGCATGTATGGTATGTACGGTATGGGTTTAAGCACAGGATCAGGTTCAATTTTTAATTCTACATTATCACCTTGGCCACCTTCTTATCCTATAAATGGAAACATACTTAATACATCGGTTCCACCAGCCCTTTAATATTGTCAAATAATTATAAAATCCATGGATCAAAGACCCTGCGAGAATTGAAAAAGAAGTGTGCATTTTAAACTACTAAAATATTACTTTTAAAAATAAGGGGGTGAAGTACAAATAAAGCTCTAAACAACAAAAACTTAATATGACTGTTAGATCAAAACTAATGTTATTAGATTCCCAACAGTCTTATTTTAGGACAAGCTCTTGGTTAGAATTGCACCGGAATCCATTAAAAATCTCTATTGTGATCTTTTAACCGGATGCAGTGCAAGGTCTGATAGGGGAGGACTGCCTCGGATTACATTCCTTCAACGCGCAGGTCTATCTGTAAAGGCCCCTTCCCTTCCAATATCCTGGCAAGGCATGTGTTTTTTTGGATGGAGATAATTTCCAGGGCCACATTTCTATCGATTAACCGGAATCTTTGTCCTATTTTGACTCCGGCCATTTGTCCGATGTTGAGTTCGATATCATCCCCTGCTATTTGAGAGATCTTACCGCGCAGGGGATAAAATTCTCTCAATTTTTCCAAAAGATCTTGTGACAATCCTTCTGCCAGGATGGATATCGGGACAACACTTCCGAATGATTCATTTATGGTTGCAACAATACGGCCTGTCTCGGTTTCTATTAACCTTACGGATACCTGTGCCTGAGGCCCTGAATAGATCAGCCGTCCTGATAATATAAGCCTTGCCGCGAGCATTCTTCCTAATGACAAAACAATATCCCGATCGATCAATTTTGAGGTTCCAAGCTTCAATTCCTCCATCATTTTGTCCAAAAGCGCCCGTTCAACCACCTGAGTACGGCCGTTTTTAATAATATAATATTTAATACCCGAAACCAGAAGGCGTTCTTGTCCTTCATGCAATGAATATCCCTGAGTCTCGAAATCCATAATCCATAAGGTCAAGGGGCGTGATGTCCAGCCATCGGAGGGTAATGGTTGTGACCGGATTTCCATACTCTCCAGCAATTCCCTAACAAGACGGTCAATACGTTCTTGCCTTTTGGAATCCTTATCATATGCCGCTTTCTTCCGTGCTTCAGCTATAAAGGCCTTCAGGGTCTCATCGTGAGGGGCCAATTTTTCTGTTCTCTCCAGAAGGGCCAGGAACTCATCGTGATTCCCCCCGGCTTCAAGAATAAGGGCTTGATACAGATACCCCTGGGTACTTTGCGGATCAGCCTCGGAGGCCTTCTGATAATACTTAAGTGCATCATCCGTCTTGTGTCTAATCGAAGCGATACGACCCAGTCCAATATAGGTGTCAGCCCTTTGTATATTCGTCCCTCTAGGAGCCGCTAAAGCTGTTAGATAGGCTTCTTCAGCCAGATCAAGTTTTCCGTTTGCAAAAAGGATGTTCCCACGGATTAAATTAGACAAAAGCACATCAGGGTCCTTTTCTTCAATGATTCCACAAAGATTAAGGGCTTTTTCAAAATTACCGTTATTATAGTAAGCAAGAACCTCCTTTTCATATTTTATCATCCTACCCTTAACGAATCCCTGATAGCTTAAAAATAACAAGATAATGAGGATGGTAATTGCTGCGCCTACAGACAACCAAAGCCGATTCTTTTTTTCACCCCCCTTATCAGAAAAATCAATGACCTCTTCCTGTGTTTTTATCTCTTTATGAGAGGTGGAAATACAGAAAGGCTCAGGTTCTTCCATATCCCTGAATGCTTCCACCTGCTCTTTGTAATTGAAAGTTGGATCTCCATATAATATATAGCTTGTCCAGACTATATTCTCTTCACCATATTCCCTGATAAGTGCCAGTCTTGACTCCCTTATGGCTTCTCCTATAGACAAACCTGAAAGCAAATACCTATAAAATTCCAGGGCGAAGTGGCTGCTCTGCTCATCGGATATCTCCCAGAAGGTCCCTATATAATGTCTTACCCCTGCAAGCAGGAATGCGTTTGCAAGGCCAAAGATCTCATTCTCAAAGTGCACCTTCAATGCCCACTCCTCTGTCCGCGCCGACTGGCAGGCATTTGAGAAGATAAGGGCAGGCATAATGCTTGTAGAGGCCATACTTATAATGTCTCTGGCCTTAAGGCTGCCGCTGGACAGTCGCCACGCACTTTCTCCCGCGTTCTGCGAATTGTAATCAGCATGCCCTGCAAAATGAACCAGGTCGAAATTTCGGATCTTCTCCTTGATAGAATCAGGTGTGATGCCTTCAGAGCGCAGGGAAGCATTGATTAGATCCTTTTTTTTGTCCATGTAATCGCGTATCTTGGTTCCCTCCGCATAGGCCCCTTTTAAATCTCCTTCAGGGTCTGCCAGTATCAGCATCTTTAAAGGCCGTGCCAATGTCCGGTTCTTTTCACTCAAGACAGATTGACGGGTCTTTATAAGCCTTCCCATATGGAAGCGTTGACAAAGGAATTGTTTCCCGTCATATAGCAATTCCCAAGGGATTTGAACCAATTGATCATCGATCTTCAGGCTGAGGTATTCAGCATTGGTATTTTTTAACGCTTCCTTAACATTCAGGGAAAACAACTCGTTATAGAGAATCTGCCCAATCTTTCTGAGTTTTATTAAGACATCGGAGGGGACACAACCTTCACGGTTAGCTTTATTCAGACTGTCCACCATCTCACGGCATTTGACTTTGATCATATCCATGGAAACCTGAAGCTCTTCATACTGCCTAATTGTGCTCTCTTCGCCGGTGATCTTCTCGTACGCGCTTATTTTAACGCGATCCCCCTGAATTGTGATCTCAAGCTGCAATAATCTTAATGTTTGTTTGCCTCTTTTATCAACTTCAAATTTATGAGCACGGGATCTCGGTTCATAGTGAAACTGTATATCTTTGTCCTGCCAAAGCACCCTGTAAATTTCCATGGATTGGGCTTTTCCCTTTACCCTGACCTTTTTATGGAACCTGCAGATAATATCTTCACTTTTACAAACCTCTTCGTAGACAGCCTTTGACGTGAGTATTTGCTCACACCCGGCTTCGGATTGGATGCGTGAGGCAACATTCGCCACATCACCGGTGATGGACTGATAAACCGCGGTTTCGTCTACAAGTACCTTTCCGAAATGGATACCCATCTTTAGAAGGATCTTATCCGTCTCCTCCTTGTTTTCGTTAGATTTAAAAAGGGCCTTTTGGATTGCTATGGAAGCATTGACCGCTGCCAATGGAGTTAAAAAGGCAGCCATGACTGCGTCCCCTATCATCTCTATGACTTTGCCCTCATGTTTTTCTATCAAAGGCAAAACAATTTGATTGTGTTTCAGAAGCAAGGTCCGTCCGCTGATATCACCCTTTGTATCTATATACTCTGTATAACCACAGATGTCGGTAAAGAGTATGGCGATTTCTTTTCTAAACCTTTCCTTGAGTATCTGCTCAAGTCGCTCACGCTCCCGAAGGATATCCTGAAAATTTTGATATCTGTTATCTTTCATGACTCGTTTCCCTGATTTCAAAAAAATATTCCCCAATCTTTTTCTCGTCCTCGATCAAAGAAATACTGTAATGACCGAATGGAATATCTTCAAATAGTATTAACTTACTATCTGAAAGAAACGAAGAGATCTCCCGTTTATTCTTCTTAAGGGTTATTCTTAATGCCTTTTCAGATCTCTTTGCCTCGGGCAAATTAACCTTGATACAGGCCCTGTCCTTTCCCGTTTTTTCGATTTCAACCTCTGTTTGAATATTCCCAAAGGGCACCCTAAGACTGACCAGATTTTCAACTATCTTCCGTTTAAAACTTCTAACTGTCAAAAGATGTCCATTTTCCATTATTCCAACCCCGCCCATGTTAAACATATTAAATACTTCATTATACTTCACTGAAAACCTTATTCAGTTATAACCTTGTCCATACGATCTATGGTCCCGGGTTTACATCCCATCAGCTCGGCCTGAGACATATTGGTCATTACCTGAGTAATACGCGCCCGTCCGATGATTTTTGTATCCGCGCCCAGAATCCTGTTTGTGATCGGATGTTTTATTTCCTCCTCCCTGTAAACGATCAGCCTTCTATATAGCTTAATAACGTCATGCCCGAGATCTGTAACAATCTCTTTTTCTTTACATTTAATAATCAGCCCGTTCACCAAAGGGAAATCCTTGTGAAATTTAACAGCCATTCCTTCTGCCAGGGACATCAAAGCATTAATGTCTTTGATTTCACCATAGACGTCCTCAGAGGCTAAAATATCCGAGGTTTCCGTATCTATCATTCTGGCCACAATCTCGATACCTGTTCTTGTCTCGATGATACTACCAGCTACAATGGAGTTTACGGCTATTAACCTGCCTAACCTTAAAGCCGTGCTATCATCAAATAACTTCGTGCGGCTGAGTTTCTGTTCCTGAAGGATCGTATCCAGTTTTTCCCTTTCAATAACCCGAAAGCGGTTACGTTTAACCAGAGCATCTATAAGGTTGTGCTGGAAGTTAAAGCTGGCAGCAGAAATCCCTTCCCCCTGTTCAAAAGGGAAGACCGTAAGACTCAAACGTTCGGATAACTGCAAGGCCTTCGGTATCTTACTGATAATAAGAATCTTTTTTATTGCCGTATTCCCTTTTTCATCCCTGGCCTGAATGGTGACAACATTTTCCCCTTCCTTCAGGTCCGTCATGTGACTAAAGAAGACATGCCGTCCATTACTGCAGCGTATGGGTATCTCATTGATCATCAGGCTTTCGATCCGGTTCTCGTCGCTTACAGATCCTTCAATATAACCCTTTTCCATATAAACAGTCTGGGAGTCAGTCCAACCCTTGAGTCTTATAACAGGGGGCTGTGAATCCTTAGATCCGAAAAGGCCGGCCAGCAAATCATACTGTGTCTCCTGACCCGCAAAGGCCAACATTACCGGTCTTTGACTGAATGTGGCCTCTTCTAATAGGATATTAGCAGATGTTATATTATCCAAACTGTCGCTTGCCGCCATCTCCAGACTCTCCTCAGCTATTTTAAACCTTGCGGTGAAAGGCACTTCCATTCCTTCGCCGATTGGGATAAGCTGTCTATTGATACTGAAACCCGATACCCCGGCTTCATCGTAAATCGATCCATAGATCGTAATCTCTCTTTCTGCGGGAAAACGATTAAGATCCAACTTGTCCAGCCTAATAACGGGGCCTTCCCTGTCAACATTAATAATTACCTCTCGCCTTGTCTCTTTCCCCAGAAGATTTTTTGCTGTCACCTCAACAATCTGTCTACCCTGAGGAAGATCCAGATATTCCTTAAACGAAACCCGGTTCTGAGCCCCCTCTAAGAAGAAGGGAATATCCTTGATAGTAATGCCTGTAATATAATTCTCGTCATTGGCCATACCTGAAATTACTACCGGATCTTCATTTGTCCAGATTTCATCGGCTTCAAAGCTGAGATCAAGCATCGGAGGCATGATCTCTTTTCCCTCCCGCTCGATCAAAATCTTGCGGACACGATCCAGGTAAAAGCGGGCCTTCGCGGAAGGGAAATAACTCAGGGAGTCTTCCAATTCCCTTTTTGCCGCTTCCATATCCCCTTTTTCATAGTAGACGATCCCCAATTCCCTATGGGGAAAGTAATCGATAAAATGCATCCCGTAGGTTCTAGCCATCCGCTGGTCTTTTTCCCTCTGTTTAATGGCCGCTATGAAATCTTCGATTGCCTCCGGGAAAAACTCCCCTTCAACAAAAGATAGACCCCTTTCATAATAATTCCACCACCGGTGCCTGAAAGCCCCCTGAACCTTGCCATACTCCTTGCCATTTTTAATACGAACAGGCTTTGAGGGCTGGACCACACAACTCAGGGGAAAAAGTGCCAACAGGATCAGACTTAAAAAAAGGATTTTTTGAGTTCTATTTTTCACTAACCAAAACTTCCCCCACCTTAAAAAATGCCCATAAGATATTAATTTTTAGATTAAAGATGTTATTATAAAAGTAATGCATTTTTTAGGCCAAAGAATTACAGACTGATTCAGACTTAAATCAAATTTTTGAAAATACTCCGTGATCTCCGTTAGAGTATCTATATTACTTAGGTACCAAAATGAATAATAAGAGAAGCCAATAAACGGTGCTGGGTTGTATCACATCTGGATGAGGCAATAAGATTTCCGCTATCTATATCTCTGCTCCACCTCAGCTCATATGCCATATCAAAGATTATTCTTCTATAAGCTATGCCTGAGCCAACTGCAAATCCATAAAAACGCCTTAACCTTTGATGCGATGGTTCCGGGTCATAAAACATACCTGCCCTGATTGGTATTACGATATTTCTGTTTGGATTGATGATTAAATATTCACCGCCGAATCGGACTTGAGTTGTATTTTTTGCATCAGCATCACTCTTAGGCCGGCCATCGATAGGGCTGAATTCGTTCCCATCGGAATCAATAAAAAAGTAATCGCACCACCTTGTTCTATAAACATCGAGATCAAAAGAAAGGGCATCTGATACTCTCCATGCCAGACCGATACCATATGATGGGGGCATTCGGAGTTTGACTTTTTCAGAATCACTAAATGAGGAACTGACGGGCGAGTTAGACGAATTTATTTGTCTGATACTATACTCATGACGCATACGGGCATTGAATGGGGTCTTTAGGACTGCCCCAAGGGTCAGATATCTGTTCATATCCCATAGAAAGCCAATATTGGCGTTCAACCCAAAGAAATCAGAATATTTATGATTAATGTAAGTCTCTATGGACGCCTGATTTCCCCCGATAGTCCCGACACCTTTTTCGTAATAGCTTTCTTCCCATCCATTCATCCAAAATGCTGTATCCGTCCATATATTCAGGGTAGCTCCGAAAGAAACCCTGGGAGTTGCTTCAAAGGCATAGGCCAAACCTAAAGCACCTATATTGCCCCTCTGTTTATAATGTTTATATTGTAAAAGATCCACTCCGAGGGAAGAGTAGTCATAAAAGTGGTTAAAATTACGTTCGAATTCATAAAGTCTTTGATAGTTTAGAGAAACAACAGCATTTCGAGTTAAAGTTAATTGAAAGGGAATTGCAGCGCTAAAGTAATTGATGTTTAAATCATTTGCCTTGCCTGTATTATTAATTTCAGGATGTCTTTGTGAGGAAAAATCCTCTCTCTTGCTTAAATAGGCGCCAACGATTGAAAGCTCCGGCATTTCCAATTGGATAAGGCCACCCGGATTCCATGAAGCTGCCGTAGCATCATCGGCAATGGAAATAAACGCCCCTCCCATACCCATTGCTCTGGCCCCGGAACCTACTGGATTTGGCGAAGATGTGATTCCTGCCTGTTGAAAAAGCGTGTCGGCCTGCATACTATTTGGGTGAAGCAGTATTGCATAGACAAATAAAATCATCCACCACTTTTTCATAATTTTCTCTCCCTTTCAAAATTGATGGATTCTTATCCTACATTTTATGCACATTAAAAATCTTTGTCAATGAAATATTATCATGATTAATATCTCTGTTCGCTTTAAAAGGGGATTTGGTTTGTAATTTTTAATAAAAGATCCTATAGCGTTGCACATGGCTACATCAGAATATTTTTATCTTATCAATATTATCAGTCAGTTTGCAGGATAAATCAATTATACTGAATAAATTGTACTAAAAACCTATAAAAAAAACCGGCCCCTTTTTCAAATCTAATTAAATATCAACAAGTTATTCTCTGCTATAAAAATTGCCTTCATACATCTATTAATTTTTATGATTTATAATAGATTTGCGGAAGACATCCCCTCTAATCCTGTCCCGGAGCCCTCTACTTGTCTGTTTTTTATTGTTGGTTTATTAGGAATGTTGGGAATCAGGAAAAATTCGGTTGACAAATGAGGGACATTACAATTCATGATCGTTTCACTTTAAATCATCTTAACAGATACCATATAAGAAAGGGATAGACAGTCATTAAAGCTGAATGTCCCAGCCAGAAAGACAAGCCGGGGCGTATTTCGAATCTGAATTTATCCTTGGCAATTCGATTTATGGTATAAAAAGAAAAGAAAGTACCGATCGCCAAAAAGAGTATCTGCACGAGCTGGAGTATCGAGCCGATACCGGCAAGGGCTTTACCCTGAAAAAAGACTACTTTATCTAGGTCTCTTAGCCAGGGTATGTATTGAAGCTGATAGGCGATATGGGCGCATAGAGTTAAAGGGACATATGCATAGGCAGCCTTCCAGAAGGCCTTATATGTGGCGCCTTTTAATCTATAAAAGGAAATGAAGGAGATGGACCAAATAATAGCGATCATTATCAGGGGAGTGGCCAAATAGGCTATGGTGGTCAATAAAAAAGAATTAAAAGGTTTTATCACAGGAAATAATATAGCCATAATTACACAAACAAAAAAAGCCATTCCTGGCCTGACTTGATTTGAGGCCCATATTTCCCTTCCGGGCGGTCTAAGATTTAGTGATACGGATTGATGAGGACACAATCTGATACATTTCAGGCAAAGCTTGCAGGTCTGATTATTATCCACATACATCAGGTGTTGAAACATGGGACAACCCTGTTTATCCTTTGTGCCATGGTAGCATTCATCCGTTTTACACTCCTTGAGACAAATATCAGGATCTGCCCTGACTTCCACTATTGAAGCCATGGCGAATAATCCAATCAAATTGCCCATGGGACATACATATCGGCACCAGGTGTCACGAGGGAAAAAAACACTGAATATAAGCTCCAGGCAGAGGATAGAGGCAAGAAGCATACCTGTATAAACGGGTTTGTAACGCATATTTGATGCTTCTTCCACCCAGACAATAAATAAAAAAAACAGAGCGGCAAGAATATAATCGTTGTTCTTTAAAAACTTAGGAAAACTGATATTCAAATTCAGCCTTTTCTGGAGGCTGTTCCCCAGTGTGGCATACGCACAGAAAGAACACCATGTTCTCCCTATCCAAAAGGCCGCTGCACAGAGCCAGGGCCACCAGATCCACCAGACCAGTATAGTACCCCAATTTTTTTCCGGATCTTGAGGGCCTAAAAAACAGGAAGTAATGATAAAAAAGAAGAACGCAACCGCGATCCATCGGAACAATCCAGGATAAATGCCTTTTCGGACCATGGCTGCGAATGTTTTTATTTTAAGAAGATTGAACAATACATGAGGATGATCTGCAGGGGCACCGAGAAAAAGTTGTTCTGAATGGATCGTATCTGTATTTGACAATACAATCCCCCTTTCGATGATCTCATCCAACTCCTGTATATTGGCCCTCCGGTAATCATAATTTAGTAGCTGTTCCCTGGACCTCGGGCTAAGCTTATTTACATTCTTCTTGTACCGCCTGGAGTGTTTGTCCATGAAATACCCGGTCAGTTCCGGAATATCCCATTTTCTCTCCCTTAAAGGAGGCATACAAACGACCCGCGTGGAGATCATTTCAAGAAGTTGTGGTGAAAACTTACCCTCTTTTACTTTTTGCTCAAGGTTTATATGAGAAGTAAAGATAATCTTAATCTGAGCCAGGTCCCGGCAAATATTGAAAGAAGATGAGCAACCTTCTTTGTCTGGTCCTATATCGTTGTTGAATAGGAAATTTATAAATCCTTCCTGCAGGGCAAGGGGAAGCGCATCAATATTCTTTAATAAAAGAGTGCCTCCGTTGGCCAGTTCCACAAACCCAAATCTCGTCCGGGGAATCATAGTCCTGGAAAGACCTTCCTCCCCTCCTTTATTTAAAACAGCTTCATTCACATAGAATTTTTCTTTCCAGTCCTTTACAGAAATCTCGGAAGCATCAACAATTATGAAAGGCCTGTTTCTTGTGGGTCCTTTAGCATGAATAATCCCCGCAAGCAATTCCTTTCCGACTCCCAATTCACCTATTATAAGTATTGGATTCGGATCTGCAGCCAGTTCACGGATTTTTTCCCAGAGGATTCTCATAGCTCTTGTATTGCCAACCAGAAAAGGGAAATCCTCTTCACCTTTTTTCATTTTTAAAAGCATCTCCATCATTTAATATTTAAAAAATTTATTATATTCTTATGACACTCCGAAAAAAAAATGCAAATTGCAAATTGCAGAATGAATAATTTTAAAAGGCCCCCGATCACCCACAACTCTTATTATAAGCCCATATTGGGGGAAAGGCAAAATTTAAATGGCAAATATAAATTCTATTTTGCATTTTCAAATAAGCATTTTGTATTTTTTATAAGGCCTTGATCATTGACAACAGCATATGATATGGATTAAAATTTGTAATCTGAACTGGTAAATTAAGTGTTTTAAATGTGTTAATCGCGTTAATGGGAGTTGACTTTATGACAAGACATGTTCTAAGATCTGTTATAATAGTAATCTTTTCACTATGTTTCCTTTGCATTACATATAAATGCACATGGGCTGAGCCAAAAATAAAATTTGAACAAACCAATTTCGACTTCGGAAAGGTTATCCAGGGCAAGTCAGTAACCCACATATTCAAATTTGAAAATATAGGAGACAGCCCTCTGAAAATAGATAAAGTACGGGCCGGGTGAGGCTGCACGGCAGTCAATCTCTCGGCGAGAGATATAGAAGCAAAAAAATCCGGAGAGATCAAAGCTACTCTTCATACAAGCGGTAGATCGGGTAAACAAAAAAAGGTTATTACTGTTGAGACAAACGATCCCAATCAGGCAGTAGTAAAATTGACGCTTTTAGCTACAGTGGAAGTTGAGATATCATTTGATCCTACAACTGTATATTTCAGAGATATGAATTTGGGAGAGGAAAGAAATCAGAGGGTTCATCTAAAAAACACATCCGGCAATCTCTTGCTTATCTCATCCATAGATCCGGGTGATCCTATGATACTGGTTGAACTTATAAATCGTACTCCCGATTGGCCCCTTGAGCTAAAACAAGATGAAACATTAGATCTTCTGGTCAGCTTTAAATATCAAGAGGACAAACCCAGAGTCACAAGTCAGATAATAGTAAACTATAAAGGGGGGGAAGGGAATGTGGCTAATTTAAGATTTTATGCTGCACTAAAAACTAAACCCGTAAAGCCTCAAGAGCGGCCAAAACCACTTCCCGAAGAACTGAACCAGCACGAAGATGCCAAACCAGAGTCTGTAAAAACCTCACCATCAAAAGAGGATTTTCCAATGCCGCCGCCCCCTCCCGATATGCCACTGGAAGAAGAGATAATCAAACGACAGGAGATAGCTCCTGAGTAAATGAAACCTCTTCTTAAAAAGTAAACAATAATGGGAAGGCGCAATAAAAAAATTTATGGATTTTATCTTATGCAGGGCTGATACCGCTAGCAAGGCACTCAGAAGGAAGTCATTACATATATAATTTGCTTCGGACCAATGCCCTCGCAGTTATAAACACCTTTAACCTTGACTCCATTATTAAAGGCAGAAAGGAGGCAATGTCAATGGGAGGAGAAAAATTAAAGATCCTGTTTGTTTCGTCAGAAGTAGCCCCTCTTTCCAAAACAGGCGGATTGGCTGACGTTTCAGGATCTCTCCCCAAGGCCATAAAATCTCTAGGGCATGATGTGAGGGTAGTAACACCATTTTATAGAATGGTTAAAAAATCGGTAAAGACAACCAAAAAAGTCGTAAATCGACTTAATGTTCCCGTGTCGAACTCTGAGGTGCGATGTTCAGTTGAGATGGCCCAATTAGACGGATCCGTCCCTGTGTATCTTATAAAAAAAGAGTCTTACTTCGGTCGGGATGAGCTTTATACAACCAATCAGGGGGACTATAAAGATAATGCAGAACGATTTGTCTTCTTTTCAAGGGCAGTCCTGGAGCTGCTAAAATATCTGGATTTCAAGCCGGATATCATCCATTGCAATGATTGGCAGACAGGGTTGATACCAACTTATTTAAAAACCCAATATCGCGATCAAGATGGCTATCAGGATATATCAACCATCTTTACCATCCATAATTTGGGATATCAGGGTATTTTCTGGGCGTTGGACATGCACCTGACAAATCTGCCATGGGATGTCTTTACTATGGACGGAATTGAATACTACGGAAATATAAGCTTTCTTAAGGCGGGTTTGGTCTATGCCAACACACTGACAACAGTAAGCAAGGGATACAGCAAGGAGATCCAGACCCCGGAATATGGCCTTGGCATGGATGGAATATTGCGAAAAAGGAAAGATGACCTTTTTGGTATAATCAACGGAGCTGACTATGATCATTGGAGTCCGGAGAAGGATCCTTATATAGTCGCGCCATATGACAAGACCAATTTAGAGAATAAGACCAAGTGCAAACTTGACCTTTTACAGGAATTCGGATTGAAGGGTAAGGCAACGACACCTATCATTGGTATGATCTCCCGTCTGGCAGACCAGAAAGGGTTTGATATTCTGGCGGAAGCAATAAATGATCTGATGAAAATGGACGTTATTTTTATATTGCTTGGTACAGGGGATCAGAAATATCATGAAATGTTCACACACATAGGAGACAAATATCCCAAGAAGACCGGGATAAGGATAGCCTTTGATAACTCATTGGCACATAAGATAGAGGCAGGCAGCGATATGTATCTCATGCCTTCCAAATATGAACCCTGTGGATTAAACCAGATTTATAGCCTGCGCTATGGAACTATCCCAATCGTAAGGGCCACAGGGGGATTGGATGACACAATAATAGATATCCATGCCGATCCAAGAAAGGGGAATGGATTCAAATTCTCTGAGTACAATAGCAAAGCCCTCTTAAGTTCCATAAAAAGGGCCCTCGAATATTATTCTCATAAGGAAGCATGGGCTCAATTAACCTGGAGGGCCATGTCTATAGAGTACTCATGGGAAAAATCAGCAAGGGAATATCTTAAGATCTATCAGCAGACCATGAAGAAAAATATGGTCCCGGTAGCTGCGTAGAATAATGATTTTCCCTATTTTTACTGGAAACCATCTGCGATGATTTAGTTAGCTTTGTTATATTTATTCCACAGAACATCTTTAAGGGGCCAAGGATTAAAATCCTCGGCCCCTTATTTTGCTCTACATGGTACTTTGGAAGATTTGGGTCGGGATAATCCGTAAAATACGATCTTATCAATTCTGTTTTAAAGCGACAAAGGCTTGTGCTATAGGGATAGTAAAATGAAAAGCGGTTCCTTTGCCAACTTCCGAATCATACCAGAAATTACCCTCGTGATGATTTTCTATGATTTCTTTACAGGACAATAATCCCAGCCCATTGCCGTCTTTTTTCGTGGTGAAGGGGGATTTAAACAGAAAAGGCTTGATTCCTTCCGGGATCCCGCATCCCTTATCTATTATGCTAACCAGAATATTATCCTCGTTTTTTTTGACCTTGACCTCAATGGAGCCGTTATCTTCTGTTACATAACCGGCATTGATAATCAAATTTTGAAGGACTCTTTTTATATCAAGATAGTTAAAATAACCGGGAGGGATATTATTTACAGTTTTTACCCTTATATGTTTTCCCTTTAGATTTTTATGACAGCTCAATTCTTGAACTGTCTCATTGATTAAAGGAATAATCCCTGCTTTGGATCTTTTATAGTCGATCTTACTCTTTTTGGCCTGGCAAAGGCTCTGATTGATAAGTGTTTTAAGACCGTCTTTGCTCCCATTAAACAGTTTAAAAGCCTTTTTTACCTTTTCCAGTTTTTTATTTGTCCAGGGTTCATCCTGCGTGTCTTCAAAATCCTCCATCAAATTTTCCAGATATACCATTCCCAGATCCAGAAGGGAAAGAAAATTATTCATATCATGAATGAAGATATTCAGCTTTTGCATATCATTTGACATGAGGTCCAGATCATCCCTTATCCTGCCTGATAAGGTCCTGACCATGGCAATCAAAGCCTGAGATTCAGAAGCGAGATATTTCTTGAAATGGTATTCATTGATCTCCATGAGGAGGACATCGTTCAATGCCTTGACCGTAGCTGAACGTGGTTTTGATTCTATCAGAGACATCTCACCTAAAAATTTGCCTGGACATAATTCGGCTATCTTTTTTATCCCTTTATAAACAACCATCTCCCCAGAAAGTATGAGATACATTCTATTATCCAATGTACCTTCTTGACACAGGATTTCATCTGGCTCAAGAACAATTTCTGTACAATTTTTGCACAATTCCCTTAAGGTTGCGTCTTCAAAAAAATTAAAAAGATCCGTCTTTTTTAATAGTTCTATTTTCTTTTGAATATCCATATCAATAAATAATATTAAATTTGATCCTACTTTGTATCCCCAAATTTGTTCGTTGAAATCTTTCAAATAAAATGCATACAGGATTAAAAAATTCTATTTTTTAAGCAATTAGTATGCCAGATCCGGGTTAAGGGTTGGATGTGAGTTTAAATCAGACAAGATAATAGAAATGTTTTTTAAGGTTAATATTTATGCAATCATTGACTTAAACAGGTTTTTCTCCCCAATGTAATGCTACTATCCCAAAGGTTAGAAGCTGGCAGCGTATTTTAACAAAGCCTGCGTCAAACATCATTGCCGCAAGCTTATCCTTGTCCGGAAAAGCCAGAACGGAATCCCTCAGATGATTATATGCCATATACTTCCTTGAAAACAGGTTTCCCAAAAAGGTTAATATATGGCAAAAATAAATGTAATATACCCGGCGGAAAAGGGGAGAGGACGGGACGGAAAACTCCAGGACCACCAGCCTTCCGCCAGGTTTAAGAACTCTCAGGATTTCCTTCAAACCCGCCGTACGATTGGCCAGATTGCGAAGGCCAAAACCTATCATTACACCCTGATAATTATTGTCCTTCAGCGGAAGACACTCTCCATCACCTGTGAGGATTTTTATTCTGTTTAAGGGAGAGATGGCATTCCTTTTTGAGCTTAATTTCTTTCTCCCTCTAAGCAGCATTTCAGGACAAAAATCAACAGCGGTAATAGAACCGTTGATATCCCTCTGTTTTAGAAGGGAAAGGCTGAGCTCCAGAGTCCCCGCGCAAAGGTCCAGGTAAGGTCCCCTTTCAGGCATCCTGGAAACAGCCATCTTTCTCCAGAATTGAGCTGCACCAAAACTGAACACCTGATTCAGCAGATCATATTTGTCTGAAATAGAAGAAAAAAGCCTCTGTAACTCCTTTTTATCCTTCATTTTTTCATATCGGAGGATTTGCGGGTTTCTCCTTTCCAGAGACACCCCTTTCCCTTATGATTCTGAGCTGTAAAGATCAAACGCTTCATCCGGAGTAAAATTTCGATGCACAATCGACCTGACTGCCTTTATCATAGCTACAGGTTTTTCAGACTGGAATATATTCCTGCCCATATCGACCCCAACGGCCCCCCTTTGAACTGCATTATAAGCCAAAGAGAGCGCGTCTTTTTCCTCTATCTTTTTGCCTCCGGCAATCACAACGGGAACAGGGCAATTCCGGACTACTTTTTCGAAATCATCACAATAATAAGTCTTTACAAAACTGGCTCCCAATTCAGCAGCTATCCGGCAACAAAGTCCCAAATACCGGGCATCCCTTGCCATATCCTTTCCTACAGCCGTTACCGCCAGCACGGGAATCCCATATCCCTGACACTCATCTATTAAATCGGTAAGATTCATAAGTGTCTGATGTTCATATTTGGACCCCACAAAGATCGAAATAGCGACGGCAGAAACATTCAACCTGATTGCGTCATCTATCGATACTGTCAAACTCTCATTGGAAAGATCGTCACCTATAATACTGTTCCCCCCGGACACCCTCAAGACAATGGGTGTGGAAATCTGAGGGTCTATGGAATTTCTCAATACGCCCCTTGTCAGCATAAGGGAATCCGCATAGGATACAAGAGGCATAATGGTCTTTCCGGGCTCCTCGAGTCCCGATGTCGGTCCTAAAAAATACCCGTGATCCACAGCCAGCATCACTGTGCGACCGGTATCCGGTTTAATGATTTGGCAAAGTCGATTTTTCATACCCCAATCCATAAAATATACCTCCTTTAAATACAGATAAATACAGAGTAAGATTTAAAAAAAATCTTTAAAATTTCTGACATTTTAGATAAAAATATCTTTGACAGGATATAATAATATACCTGAATTTATAAATATTTTCAAAAGGTTTAACAAGACCGTTAATGGGGCTTAATGATCACCTTTAAAGACTCCCTCGCTTCTGAAACAATCCTGAAAGCCTCCCCTATCTCTTCCAGACTGAATTCATGGGTAATCATATCATTTACCCTTATCTTCTTAAGGTGAATCAGATCCAATGCTTTTGCATAGTCTTCCTGGGCCCCCGCGTAAGAACTGGTCAGGGTGACTTCTGAACGCCAGAATATTTCATTAGGCCGCAGAGGTACTGAAACATCCTTGTCTGTTACGGCAAAAAAAAGTATCGTGCCGCCTCGGTCTATGGAGTGCAAGGCTTGGTCAACCGCGGATGAGGCACCGGTGCATAGAATAATGACATCCGCGAGGCGGCCTTCATTGATGCTTCGCAAGGATACGGACAGATCCTCTTTTCCGCAGATAGTGAAGTCCGCGCTAAACCTTTTGGCCTGGTTAAGACGAAATTCATTTATATCAGTTGCAATGATTCGGCCCGCACCCAATAACCGGGCAACCTGTATATGGAGAAGACCCGCGATACCGCTTCCCATGACAACGAATGTTCTCCCAGCCTGGCTGTCGATGATCCTGTGAGCCCGCCAAACACACGCAAGGGGTTCAGCAAAAGTAGCTTCTTCAAATGTCACATCGTCAGGTATAATGAAGGTGCCCCGCTCTACATTGATCCTGGGTATACGGACATACTCAGTGAAACCACCGGGATCATAATTGGTTGCAAGCAGGGTCTTACATACCGTATGATGTCCGCTAACGCAGTAATGACAGCTCCCGCAGGGAACATGATGTGCAACGCACACCCGGTCGCCAAGATTGAATCTCTCAACCCCTTCACCAACCTCCTCCACCACTCCGGAAATTTCGTGTCCGAGCACCAGTGGCACCCGATCAATACGATACCATTCAAGCACATCACTTCCACAAATACCGCTTGCCATTACCTTAACCAATAACTCACCATGTCCTGCCTCGGGTCTTTCAATCTCTTCAATCCTGACATCTTTATTGCTATAATAAATCCCTACCTTCATCTTCATCAAAAATCCCTTATCTCATTTAAAAGTTGAACAGTCTTATTTCAATTAATGTTTAGTATTTTATTACCATTTTTTCTATCGTTTCAAGTGCGAGGAAACACTGTTAAAATTTAAAAAATGAATTTATAATTAAAGGGACGTCATATTTTGGGATTTTAAATAGTAAGTCAACTTGATCAACAATGTGACTGAAGGACTTCTCAATATATTCTTAAATCAGACCATATCATATTAAAAGTAAATAAGGTTAGGAGAGCGAATATTTCATGATTAAATCACCGCAATTTGTTGAATATAAAACACTGGGATCAGGACCGGAATCCCAGGATAAAACCAGTGAAAGAGATCCGTGGGATCAATGGGAATGGCAGTTGAAAAAAAGGATTACATCTGTTGACAAGCTATCCTTTGCTTGGTTAACCAGGGATCAAAAAAACCTCCTTAACCAGGTCTGTCAGAGATTTCCAATGGCCATTACCCCATATTATCTTTCTCTGATGAACCCGGAAGACCCTGATGATCCCATAATGAAACAGGCCCTCCCCTCGGTATATGAGACATTATCTTCCGAAACCTCTTATTCAGATCCTTTAAACGAAGACGCGAACTCACCGGTCAAAGGCCTGACACATCGATACCCTGACCGCGCGTTGTTTATTCTTACCAACTCGTGCGCTGTATATTGCAGGCACTGCACCCGAAAGAGGATTTGGAAAGAAGGGAACGAAAACACATTGACCCGGGCTGAGATTAAAAATGCCCTGGACTATATTTTGCGACATGATGAGATAAGAGATGTGCTGATCTCGGGAGGAGATCCACTCATGATTCCGGTCCCCCTTCTGGAATATGTGCTCAGAGAGGTACGAAGCATTCCACATGTGGAGATAATACGTATCGGAACCCGGGCGCCCGTGGTCCTCCCTCAGAGGATTGACAAGCCCTTATTAGAAGTCCTTGAAAGATTCGGCCCGATCTGGCTCAACACTCAATTCAATCACCCAAACGAAATAACGGAACAATCAGGACAGGCTTGTGAACTGTTGCTCCGTAGAAGTATACCTGTAAACAACCAAACAGTCCTGCTAAGAGGCATAAATGACCGGCCTGAGATAATAAAGGAGCTAAACCAAAAGCTGCTCAGGATCAAGGTCAGGCCATATTATCTTTTTCAATGTGACCCTGTAATCGGGACTGAGCATTTCAGGACCAGTTTATGGAAGGGTGTTGAAATTATGGAGCAACTGAGAGGACATACATCGGGTCTAGCCATCCCTCATTTTGTTATTGACCTTCCAGGCGGAGGGGGCAAAGTACCTGTTCTGCCCGAATATATTATCTCCAGGTCCAATCATCAAATCACCTTCCGAAATTATGAAGGAAAGCAGTTTGTGCATCGCGAACCTCGTAGTCAAGGCTTATAATCTGTGGGAGGAGATTACGGAATATTGATTTTTCCGTCTATCAGCCGTCACCCTGGAGGATATTTCCTATGCCAGGACCGCTTACATTTATTCTGATACCTTTTCCTGTGTCTCTTTACCTGACGGGCCAACTCCTCGATACGCACATCCCATCTTTTTACCAGAGCTTGATCTATTTGCCTGCAGGCCGCCAGCCATCGGAATAACATCATGGCTTCCTTGAAAAAATCCTTTCTGACCATCCTGCCTTCACCTTTAAATCCGGTTCCCCTCTTCATTCTCCACACCGTTCTATAGATCTCCTTGATCAAATGCCTGGTATGAATCTTTATGGCAAAATGGAAACAAAATGGATTGATGAGCTCCCGGAGCAACAGGTCTAAATCATTTAGTTGACTAATCAGCTTCTTCTCCAACCCCCGTGCAATAAAAGGCCAAAGAAATGCCGCAAGGCATAGAAATTCAGGGAGAGCACATCCGGTCCCAGCAATACTGTCCATTTGACCCAAGATATCCAAGAGGCATTTCATCTGGCTTTTATCCCATGACCGGGAATCCGGAAACAAGGAGGGGAAAATCCCGGTATCCCAAAAAAACGAAAAACATTTCTGCGCATACCCACTCATAAGTATGGCTATTATTTCTTCCTTGATCCTCTCCGGAGAGCCATGACATATCTCAGCATGACAGTCTTTAATACCTTTAAACGTATCGGGGTCCAATTTGAAATCCAGGCGGGCGGCAAATTCCAGTCCCCTCATCATCCTTACAGGGTCCTCATAAAAGCGTTTACACGGATCTCCAATTACCCTGATTATTCCTCTCTGCAAGTCTTCTATACCACCCACATAATCCAAAATACTGAAATCCGCTATATTATAAAACAGGGCATTAATGGTAAAATCCCTCCGGCAGGCATCCTCCGCAGGTGTTCCGTAATATCTGTTGCTGTGGATGGTTAACTCCCGCCGATCCTCTGTCTCAAGAAGACTATCGGGTTCACGCCGGAATGTGGAAACCTCTATTATCTTATTGCCTTTAAAAACAATGTGTGCCAGGCGGAATCTGCGGCCTATGAGCCTGCAATTTCTGAAAATCCTTCTTATCTGAGAAGGTGTGGCATTCGTACACACGTCGAAGTCCTTTGGCTTCCTGTTAAGCAGGATATCACGCACACAACCACCAACAAGATAAGCAATGAATCCCTTGCTTTTCAATCTATAAAGGACCTTTAGGACGTCCTTGTCAATAGATTTCCGGGAAAAATTATGAGAAGGCCTTGACAAAACACACGGCTCGGATAAGCCCTGTTCTGTCTTATTATTCTCATTGGAACGATGATGGGCTACAGGATATTCTCGCTGTGTATTCAACTTGGATTCGCAGAATTTGGGGATTTAACAGTTATAACAATTAATATATGATGTTTTGGATTACGTATTTATTTTTAATAGTTCACCGTTTATTTTATTCTTTGTATGAATTATATATATATTATATAATATCACTATTCTTTAATAAATACAATTTTATAAGATCTTAATGACTGATAAAAAAATCAAAAAAAGGTCAAAAAATGGAAAAATCCAATAAGAATTCAGTACAAATCATTAAAGACGATCGTTTTCTAAGCCACCTGCAAAATGTACCTCATCCAGAGTCACCCAGACGGTTAGAGGTTGTCTATAAATACCTTTCAGAACTGGAACATCACATACCTATTACCTATATGACGCCTCGATATGCCTCGGAAAAAGAGCTGGCCCTTGTTCATGATCCGGAATATATACAGGAGATAAAAAAAATCCGGCGCTTTCCTACTTATCTTGACCCTGACACTCCTGTCACGGAACATTCCTTTCAAGCCGCGATTCTTGCTGCAGGGGGGCTGCTTGAAGCAGTGGACACAGTCATTAAAGGAAAGGCTTCTCCTGTATTTGCACTTGTCCGGCCCCCGGGACATCACGCTGAAAGGGGTTTTGCCAAGGGTTTCTGTCTGTTTAATAATGTGGCTGTAGCGGCACGTTACGCACATGAACAATATGGGATCAAACGGGTGCTCATTTGCGACTGGGACGTGCATCATGGCAATGGCACACAACATTCATTTTACGATGACCCATCCGTGCTTTACTTCTCTGTCCACCAATATCCCCATTATCCTGGCACAGGTCATATCAGGGAGATTGGAACAGGTCCGGGTGAGGGGTTTACAATAAACTGCCCTTTGCCCCGCGGCCAGGGAGACAGAGAATACATGGCCATATTTCAGAAAATCCTGATGCCTGTAGCATTAGAGTACCAGCCAGAGATGATTTTGGTCTCCGCGGGCTTTGACCCGTATCTGGATGATCCTCTTGCTGGAATGGATGTCACAGATGAGGGTTTTGCGTTCATGACCTCCGCGCTCATGGAAATCGCTTCTTCATTTTGCCCTGGCCGTATCATCCTTACCCTGGAAGGAGGATATCATCTGCATGGAATAGCAAAATGCATATCCAGGGTCATCCTGACCCTTAACGGTGATACAGTCAAAGATGAGGAAAAGGATCTCCGCCCTGATGCAATAAATGAAGAGACGTCTTACGTCATAAAATATGCCGAATCCATTTTTTCAAAATACTGGAAAAGTTTGAAATCCCCCTGAAGAATAAAAGCAACCGTTCGCTCTTTTAAACTTATTTTAACTCAGCCTTTAAGCTTTTTGACCAACAACGCCACCCTCTTTCCAAGCTTTATAGCATTGGAAGAGCTTGTTTTGTCAGGTGTTCCCGCACATGACACTCCGTAATGCCCTGTTGCGTCAAGAGGGTCCCCCACAATGATCATGCCGTATATCAACATGGCCTGAATAATGGACATTATGGTGGTTTCTTTACCCCCTGACTGGTCTCCAGAAGTAGCGAAAGCTGCGCCGATCTTGTCTCCCATTTGTTTTCGAATACCTACAAATCTATCAAACACCTCTTTAAGCTCCGCAGCCATTGTTCCGAAATAAACAGGGGATCCGGCAATAATGGCATCGGATTCCAGAAAATCTTCCCTTGTAACCTCTGATGCCTGTTTTAAAACACATTTTACCTCGTTTACTTCCTTCGCGCCTTTTACTATGTCTTCTGCCAATTTTTGGGTATTTCCAGTTCTGGAAAAATACATCACCAAAACCTGCATTTTATGCCCTCCTAACATCTGGTTAAATAATAGAATTTCGCACTTTCTTAAAAATCCTAACCGGACTATTTAAAAGCAAACGCGGGAAATGATTTCACCCACCTCTTTAGCACCTCAAGATTAAAAACATAAAAAAAATTAAATTAAAGGCTTTCAACAATTGATTTTTGATTTAGCATTCAGGGATATTGGTTATATTATATTGCAAAAATAAGTCTTATGGAAATAAAAAGGAGTACTATCCCAAAAATCCTTTTTAATAATGTTTCAGATATATAGTGGGCGCCCTGAGCGCCGAGCAGGCCGCCAACAAAAAATCCCAGGCACAGAAAAACGGCTATCTTTATCTTCACATTTCCTGCGTAGTAATACTTCATTGCAGCAAGAAGACCAATGGGGGGAACCATGGTGGCTAGGACGGTGCCCTGTGCCTGATGCTGAGACATGCCAAAAAATAAGACCAGGGCAGGCACCATGATGATCCCTCCTCCGATACCTAAAAAACCCCCTGCAATCCCTGCCGCTACTCCAACAAAAATAGTCACCAATATAGACATGTTCGTTTCTCCTAATATCTTAACATCTTTTACTTTTAATATGATTCTTTATGCCATGATCCTTTATACTATGATCTTATAGACCTCAATAAAATGATATAAAAACACCTTTAAAAGGTGATATAGGTTCTGACGGATTCGTAAAAAGTCATTATATCTTAAATCATATTTTATAGAACGGAGTTTATGATACATTTTATATATACTTCTCTTCCTTTTTCAAATATAAAATCTATTAAGGGATTATGAAGGGAGGAAATAAGAATAAAAAATGATGTCACCCAAACTCTTTTCATCTTTGCCAGTGCATGAGTCCAACTAATCTGATATGAGTATTTGCTGTCTTCATGGTTTGTTAATGAGGTCTTGTACAGGAAAGGCTAGCAATGGCTGAGTTTCTTTTTCTTAAAACTCTGGTTAATTAAAGTTTTTGGATTGAACCATGACGAAGTGTATAAAAGGCCGCCTACAATTCAACTTTAAAGAGTTCACAATATAGAAGTTAGAGGATATAAGAGAAAGTCAGTTATAAAAAGAATCAGGAATTTAGCAATAATTGAATTCAGGGATATTGCTGATATCATCCTTCTGATTTGTAAACAATTTTCCCGTGTTTCAATATATTTTCCAGGAATCCGCTTTTGTCTTTTTTTGTGCTCAATAATATCGGTTCGATCTTTTTGTTTATATCGCGAACAAGATTAAATAATTCTGCGCTTATTTTTAAATAATCACCTTCTATGTTATCAACCACAACCGAAATATCGATATCACTATTTTCATCTGCAGTTCCTTTTAGATAAGAACCATAGATCACTATCATCTTAACCAGTATATAGCTTTTTACCTTTTCTGCAAAACGTTCTGCTATTTCAATAACATTTTGATCCATTCATAGAAATCCTTTGTTCTTAAATAAAGTTTTTTGTACCTTTTATAATCAAGCGTCTTTAATAAACCTTCCTTGTCTGCGGGATATCTGGCTTGGATAAAGTATAAATGTCCATTTTAATGTTATAAAACGAGTTCCTCAAATGGTCCCTTACGATATAAAGAAAAAGATTAAAATGCTTATTGTCTTTGGATCAAGAATTAAAGGTGCAGAAACAAATGATTCTGATCTGGATATTCTGAGAGTTGTTTATGAAAAGTCGAAAAAATATGTTAACTGTTTAATAACGTTAGTTTTTATCTAACACTTTCTTATTTCTTGTTTTATTTACTTAAAATCAATATTTGTTAGTAAATAACTATCAAAAGTAATCCTTTATTTTTTATTCAACAATCTTTAACGAGTCCTGCATTTTACTCTAATCCCTTATATAGCAATACATTTGACTCTTTTATTCTATTGGCACAAGGGTTGCTCTCTAAAAAAACAGATACTTTAAAGGATAATTGGTTAAGGAGGATTAAAAAATGTATGGAATAAAAAACCTTATGAATATTTTTCATAAAAAGACAAGCAAAAAATTTACTGGCTTTTATTCAGCACAAAAATCTTATCGTATTTTAACTTTTCTAATCTTGATGGCAATATGTCTTGTATTTTTTACAGTTTCTTTACCAAACTATGCTAATGCCGGGACGGTATATGGACACATTCATTGCAGCAGAAGTATGCAATGCCCACAAAGAATAACCTTTTCAATTTATAGTGGCAGGGATCTAATAAAGAGGCTAAGTACTGATAATAATAGAGACTACACAGTCTTTCTTGCTCCTGGACAATATACAGTAAAAATAGACTTAAGAGGGGGATCCTGGGAAGCAAATATAAGAAGCTCTTCAAATCCAATACGTCAGGATATTTATCCAATTCGTGTAAACGGAAGGTAGAATCCCATGAAAAATCAAAACACTACAGCATGCAAGAATCAAAAAGGAAATAATTCAGAGAGCAAATCAATAATTAAGACAATAGGTAACTGGCTAAAGAATAATTCGGATTCCATATTGAAATTGACAGGCTCAATTGCGATTGTTATTGGAACATTACTGGTTGCCAATTACGAATCGAAGATGTCAGCTATTACGTTGATAAATCAACGTGAGCAGGCAGAGAGCGAGTTACGTTCCAATATGTTCAGTCACCTGATCAGCCCGGTCGCTGGTCCATACCAGGATAGCGCAGAAGTTGACTCACATCGTGAATGTCTCCTAGTAAAGTTGCTTGCTCTTAATTTTCATGAACATTTTGAGTTCAAACCCTTAATGTTACATGTGGATGCAAGATTGGCTAAAAAGCATAAAAACAAAAACTTTGAAGATGAACAAGGAAAATCTGAAGAGGAAAAGGAAATGGAAAGAATACAGGCTGGATGTGATCGAGACTCATTGAGATCCATAGCACGACGTGTCGCCAACAGACAAATTGCTCTGCTTATTAAAGAAGGGGCCAGCGAACCTGTTTCATTAGAGATTAAAGTACCGGGCGAGGGAAAAGAAATTGACTTAAGGCTTGACGAGAAAGATTTTATTGATCCTGAATGGATAAACATATTATTTAAAAAAGGAATAATTGAAAAAGACAGCTCAGATCCCAACTATTTAATCTTCAGTGACTTTGATAATGACCAAAATTCCGTAGGCTTTATTAATTATGAGAAAAAATTAATAGAGAGGCTTAAAGATGCTGGTTTTAAGGAAGAAGATATAAGAATGATAAAAGAAATATGGAGAGAAAAGCAGAATTCTTTTACACCTAAACGAGATGAAAAATTCATTAAGGCAAGACATCTTCAGTATGTTGAGATGATCCCCCCTGAAAGCGATGGAAAGAATTCCGTTGAGGTAATGTTGAGTGATGTTGATTGGGAAAATGAAACAGTTGATATTGTTTTTCTCACAAAAAATGGGACAGATAATAATAATGACATAAATCCTCAAAAATTCAATCTTACTTGGTATGACTTTCCCCTTACAGACAACACCATCTTACAGGATGGGAATCGTTTTTCCTTTGTGTTCTCTGACATTTACGGAGATGTTTCATCGGGAGGCACTGTTACCCTGAAGGTTATTTGGTATCCGAAAGATTATTTTACAGCCAGGGAACGGCCTATAAAATATCAAGAATTTCGTGAGAAACTGGGGATTTAAAATATAGGAGGAATATCAAATGAAATCGGCTATAATTTTCTTAACACTTTTTTGTTTAATCATCTTTTTATTGACCACAATCTCTTTTGCCAGCAATATAACCCGTTCATGTAATGCATACTATGAAGTAACGACAAATCATCGTGGGGAGACCATTAACATAACGCTTGGAGAGTTCAGCACGAAAGGTTCGTGTGGGAGAACCGTTCCAAATCGGTGTCGTACCCGGGCAAGTAATAGTGCGCATGATTGCATGAAGGCACATTGGGCTCTCTCAGACAGAGCCGATATGTTTTGGAGACCTTGCACAGACAATTATCCTATCACAGAGCAATGTCTAAGATGTGTAATTGAAGAGAAGATTTGCGGGATTATTCAGGCAGACAAAATATTTGTTAACGTAAAAGCTGTAACTAAGGGTGATAAGGGCTGTAATAAAACAACGGTTTTAGCCTCACGTTACCCCGTCAATTGTAATACAGGAATCACAAGACATTATAATAAACCAACCAGACCTGTTCTTACATATCCTGCTCACAACGGGACACAGCCAAATCATTACTACGGACGAGGAGAACCATGGAGATTCTATTGGCAAGCTTCTTCATGCAGGGGAGGCCGTATTGCAGGATATAGAATTATGGTAAGATGTGAAAATTGTTCAGTACCTGCTGTTGATGAAATAACAGAAAAACCTGAATATATAGGTGACACAATTGGAACAATAGGTTCGGGCTATTTCGTATGGAGAGTTCAAGCAATTGATGATCGAAACCAAGTTAGTGAATGGAGTGATGGAAGACGTTTCTATGTACCACCATGGCAATAATAATGAAATATTTAATATAATACCAAAAAAATAAATAAAATACTTAAGCAATTTAAATATAAAAATTAAGGATATAAATTGACTTAAAATGACAAGAAAATTCTTAATAATATTAAATTAATGATTAAACCCGATCTTAAAGAAAAAATTAAAATACTAGTTGTCTTTGGATTTAGAGCTAAAGATGAAGAAACAGAGGATTAAGATCTGAATATTATGGCGGTTGTTGCCAAAAGAGATTCTATATATTACTGTCCTTCACAAATATCAGCACACAAAATGATCAGGATATTTAGGGCCTTTGCCCACCGAAAACGCGCCCTTTATGACCCTCCGGGTATATTCCTGGGCCTTAAAGATTGCCTCGGAGATGGTTAAACCCTTGGCCAATCCTGCCGTTATGGCTGCAGAAAGAGTACAGCCTGTCCCGTGTACCTCACCGGATATACGTTCCATGGGTGCTATGATAAAGGTCTTGCCGTCGAAGAAAAGATCCTGAATCTGCCCCTCAAGATGTCCTCCCTTGATAAGGACAAAGCCCGGGCCCATGGCATGTATCCTCCTTGCAGCCTCTCTCATTAAGTCCAGGTCTTTGATATTAAGGCCTGTCAACATGCCTGCCTCATCCAGATTTGGAGTTACTATTGTTGCCAACGGAAAAAGCTCCTCCTTTAATACTTCAATCCCTTCCTCCTTAAGAAGGTCTCCGCCGGAGCTTGCACTTAACAGGGGGTCGAGCACAAGGTTTTTCAGGTTTTTATTCCTTACAAGGCGAGCGATTTCCTTTATGATATCCCTTTGATATACCATACCTATCTTAAAGGCATTGATGCGGAAATCTTCTAAAAGGGATTCCAATTGAGAACTTATGAATAAAGGCGGCACTGGATGAACGCCCCGGATTCCTGATGAACTCTGGGCAGTCAGGCAGGTAATCACACTTAGTCCGTATACCCCCATAGCAGCAAAGGTCTTTAAGTCCGCCTGTATCCCTGCGCCACCTGTGGGGTCCGATCCCGCTATGGTCAATGCGTAAGTGATCATGGATACATATACAATTTGTTATTTAAGAAGTTTATCCTGCCTTAAAATCTATCCCTGGAATTTTTTAAAAGGAGCTCTTTTTTTAGCAGGGCCGCAGAATGAACAAGATCATCATGTCCGAAAACACCATTGCACACTGCAATCCTGGAGGCTCCGGCATTGACTACCCGCCCGATATTGAACAGATCGATACCCCCGATGGCAAAATAAGGGATCCTCAGCTTTTCATTTAGGATGGTAAAGGATTCCGTGCCTATGGAAGGCCATCCCGACTTGGCAGGGGTTGAATAAACGGGTCCGAAACCAATATAGTCCACACCTTCGGACTCTGCCTGCAAGGCCTGCTCAACTGAATGTGTGGAAAGACCTATAATCTTGTCATTTTTCTGTCCCAGGATCCGCCTTGCCCATGAAGGCGGAAGGTCTTCCTGACCTAAATGTACTCCATCGGCGCCTGTTGCTATTGCCACATCCACCCTGTCATTGACAAGAAAGAGAGCCCCTTCAGCGTGTACCGCTTCGCATAGCCTGCTGCCAATCTTTATAAGCTCTCTGGTTTTTGCAGACTTGTTCCTGAACTGGATGATGTCCGCCCCTGCCCTCACAGCCAGAACCACCATAGATATGAGGGCATCCGGATCGGTAATATCCGGTGGGGTGAGAAGATAAAGAAGGGATTCAGAAAGGCTATTCACCTCTTGATTTTTTATCTTTTCCATGAAGATATTCCTTAACAAGGCTTATGGCACAATACTCTCCGCACATAGAGCAGGTGGACTGATCAATAGGCTGCCTTTCCTTTCTGAGCCTTTCAGCCAATTGAGGATCCAGGGAAAGCCTGATCTGTTCATTCCAATCCTGTGCCTTCCTCGCTTCGGAGAGTCTTCTGTCTAATTCTATGGCGCCCTTTATTCCTTTCGCGATGTCACCGGCATGGGCGGCAACCCGGGTAGCAATCACTCCTATACGCACATCTTCAGGTGTCGGGAGCCTTAGATGTTCCGAAGGCGTTACGTAGCATAGGAAATCCGCGCCCGCCTTTGCTGCGACAGCCCCGCCTATGGCGGCGGTAATATGATCATATCCCGGGGCAATATCTGTCACAAGGGGACCAAGGACATAAAAGGGAGCGCCCTGACAGAGCTGCTTTTCCAAAAGAATATTGGCCTCTATCTGGTCAATGGGCACATGACCCGGGCCTTCTATCATGACCTGCACCCCAGCGTCCCATGCCCTCTGTGTAAGCTCCCCCAGGATGATCAGCTCCTGTATCTGGGCCCGGTCTGTAGCATCTGCAACAGAACCAGGTCTGAGTCCATCCCCAAGGCTCAGGGTGATATCATGGATGCGGGCAATCTCCAGGAGCCTGTCATAATGTTCAAAAAGGGGATTTTCCTTGTCATTATAGATCATCCATTCTACCAGAAAGGCCCCTCCCCTGCTGACCACATCCATCACCCTGCCCTGCCGGACCAGTCTTTGAAGGGCCTCTCTCGTAAGCCCGCTATGTACTGTCATGAAGTCTACGCCATCCCGCGCCTGTATCTCAATCACTTCAAAGATGGAATCAACGGTCATGTTAACGACAGCCCCGGATTTCTGAACCGCTCTTATGGCTGCATTATATATAGGAACCGTACCTACTGGTATGGGCGAATTGGACAGGATGGTCCGCCTTGTTTTGTCTAAATCGCCACCCGTGCTCAGATCCATTATTGTATCAGCCCCGGCATCCACGGCAGCTTTCAGTTTAACCAGCTCCTCTTCCACATCCGGGCAGTCCTTTGAGGTGCCTATATTTGCATTGACCTTTGTCTTCAGATCCTTTCCGATACCTATGG
>JBLIRO010000049.1:0-36336 GCA_049472335.1 bacterium
TTCCATGCTTGACCATGAGAATGTAAATATTGGCTCTATCCAGCGGATTTCAGGCCATGAGAACAGGTCAACAACAGAGATTTATCTGCATTCTATCGGCATGGCAGAGCGGGAAGCGATGAATGTCCTTGAGCAGGCTTTAAAAAGTCACACCCAAATTCACACCCAAAACAGGTCAACGAGAATTCATGAACTTGTAACTCGTTGATTTTAATGGTGCGCCCGAGAGGACTCGAACCTCCGGCACATGGATTAGGAATCCATTGCTCTATCCTAACTGAGCTACGGGCGCATATTCTTCAAATGTGCTTTATTTTTAACATGTTTTGAGGATTATGTCAATTTGAATGATTTGCGTGATAACACAGCCAGGCCTTAATAAATGATAAGTGATTCTTTATTAATTAAATAAATTCTGTAACATTTTATTTGTTTAAAAATGCCCACTTCTTTTTTAATATCTTTTTATAGTATCTTTATTGACATACAGATAATTTATTGGATATACTTTTCAAATAAAAGGGGATTTCTCATTTCCAATCGCTTTGCCTTTGTGCCTTCTATACTTCTTCCCAACTTTCATTTGTGCACTGTTAATTAGATAATTTTGGGGGAATGAGGCCCATGATGAGTCTGGTCTTGACTGTCCCTTTGGTCATACAGGCATTTTAATTGTCCGGATTATTCTATGAAATTAAAGAAGGAACTGAATTTACTTGATGTCTTTTGTATCGCAAGCGGGGCAATGATCAGCTCGGGGCTTTTTATACTACCCGGTCTCGCTCATGCACAGGCTGGTCCTGCTGTTTTTATTTCCTATCTTTTGGCCGGACTTTTGGCCATGACAGGGATGTTAAGTCAAGCCGAGCTTGTGTCGGCAATGCCCAAGTCAGGAGGCATTTATTTTTATTCCACACGGGCCATGGGACCGGCGGTGGGCACTGTTAACGGATTGCTCACATGGTTTTCGCTTTCACTGAAGAGTTCATTCGCACTTGTGGGAATGGCTGCCTTTACAATACTCATCCTCAATATCGATATCCACATCATTGCCGTAACATTATGCCTTATTTTTATTATAATTAATCTTTTCGGGACAAAGAAGGCCAGCATAACACAGATAATTTTGGTGTCGGGCCTTATGGGTATTTTACTACTTTATGTGATTTACGGTTTGCCTGCCATTAAGGTTCAATTGCTGGAACCCTTCGCACCCAAAGGGCTTGGCGCGATCTTTTCTACAGCGGGTTTTGTGTTTATTTCCTATGGAGGTTTGCTGAAGGTGGCCAGTGTCGCCGAAGAGGTGAAGGACCCCGGACGCACAATACCGGTTGGTATGATCCTTTCCCTTCTGGTGGTAAGTATTCTTTATATATTGGTCGTTCTTGTGACGACAGGTGTGCTTGGTTCTTCCCAGCTTGACTACTCTTTAACCCCCATTTCCGACGGTGCAGCCGTTTTCATGGGGTCATGGGGAAGGATTGCACTGAGCATAGCGGCAATTTTGGCGTTTGTTTCAACAGCTAATTCGGGGATTATGGCCGCTTCCAGATATCCTCTGGCCCTGAGTCGTGATGGATTGTTGCCCAGTTTTTTCGGACAGATCAACTCCAGGTTCAAGACGCCTCACATCTCCATATTGGTTACCGGTATCTTTATGATTTGTTCCTTGTTTTTAAAGCTGGATGTCCTGGTCAAAGCGGCATCTTCGGTTCTCATCCTGACCTTTATATTTTCATGCTTATCCGTTATTATACTAAGGGAGAGCCGTGTACAGAATTATCAACCCAGTTTTTATGCCCCGCTGTATCCATGGATACAAATCATAGGCATTATTGCCTTTGGATTTTTATTGTTCGGCATGGGGAAAGAAACACTTCTCACTAGTTTCATCCTCATTATCAGCAGCTTTTTTGTTTATTTGTTTTATGGAAGGATCAGGACAAGCAGGGAATATGCGTTACTGCACCTTATTGAGAGGATTACTGCGGAAGAGTTGACAAACCATTTATTGGAAACGGAGTTAAAGGAAATTATTCAGGAACGGGATGATATTATTAAGGATAGGTTTGACAGGATAATCGAAAATTGTCATATCCTGGATATAGACAAATCAATCGGGATGAGCGATTTTTTTAAACTGGTCTCTAGTACCATGGCCAAGGCTTTGAATATGAAGCCGGATGAGCTTTTGAACCTGCTCATGGATAGAGAGAGACAGAGCAGCACAATTTTGAGCCCCGGCCTGGCAATTCCTCATATTATCATAAAGGGAGAGCATGCCTTCGATATTCTTATTGCCCGCTGTAAGGAAGGCATCATTTTTTCCGAGTCTGCGCAACTGATACATGCAGTTTTTGTCCTGATAGGCACAATGGATGAAAGGAACTTTCATCTTCGGGCCCTGGCGGCAATTGCCCAGATCGTGCAGGACCCTCATTTTGAAAAGAGATGGAAAGCGGCCAAAAGCAAGGAAGCCCTTCGTGATATAGTTCTTCTGGGAAAGCGCATGCGCTGATCATTTTAACCTGATTAAAGGATGATTGTATGGACATTGCCTTAGTAAATACAAACAGAATGAAACCCCCTATAGCGCCCATAGGTCTGGATTACCTAGCGGAGGCATTAAACGCTGCTGAACATTATGTAGAGGTCCTGGATCTGTGCTGGGAGGAGGATTGTGATTCTGCAATAGAGAGTTTTTTTAATAAAAAGGAGTTTGATCTTGTCGGGATCACGCTACGAAACACAGACGATTGTGCGTATACCAGCCGTCAGTCTTTCATTGATGATTTTGCTGGAATAGTTGACAAGATCAGAAAGAATACGGACGGCCTTTTAATAATCGGGGGTGTGGGTTTTTCTGTCATGCCCGATCGTATTTTAAGATTTTGTGAGGCGGACATAGGAATATGGGGTGATGGAGAGTTCGTTTTTCTGGATCTCATAAAGAGATTAGAAGGGAAATGGGAATGGCATGATCTGCCTAATCTTATCTATAAGCGTGATAACAGATATTATCGCACACCTGCTTCCCTGCCGCTTTTGAAGAAACTTCCTCCAATGAGCCGGGATTGGATAGATAACCTGCGTTATTTTCAGGAAGGCGGGCAGGCCGGGATCGAAACCAAGAGGGGGTGCCCCTGTAGCTGTATTTATTGCGCTGATCCGGTGGCAAAGGGTAATAAGGTTCGAACCCGTCCCCCTGAGGCAGTTGTAGATGAGATGGAAAGGCTTTTGAATAAGGGAATTGACCATATACATACATGTGACAGTGAGTTCAACTTGCCCAATAATCATGCCGCAAAGATATGCAAGGAGATAATAAAGAGGAGGCTTGGCGACAGGTTGCGATGGTATTCCTATTGCTCGCCCGTACCTTTTTCAAAAGGATTGGCCGGATTGATGAAACAGGCGGGATGTGTGGGGATCAATTTCGGAGTGGATAGCGGGGATGAGATGATGTTAAAACGACTATGCCGTGATTTTACACCTGAAGATATCCTGCGTACGGTTCATTTTTGCAAGGATGCAGGTCTGTCCGTTATGTTGGACCTTTTAATAGGGGCGCCGGGAGAGACAAAAGAAAGCATAATCAATACCATCGAATTCACAATGCGGTCCAGAGCGGATCGGATAGGGATTGCCGCCGGCGTACGGGTCTATCCTGGTACACAGCTTAGCAGTATTATGGCACAGGCTGAATTGAAAGATGGCTGCGCGGGCGGACATGACCCATTAGAACCGTTGTTTTTTCTTGAACCTGAAGTGGCGCCGTTTGTTTTTGACCTTCTTGATGATTATATAGGTGATGATCAGCGATTTTTATTCTTTGATCCCTCGAGACCTGACAGAAATTACAACTATAACGCCAATGAATTGCTTACAGAAGCCATTAAAAAGGGATATCGCGGGGCTTATTGGGATATCCTTTTCAGGTTATAAACTACATATCCTTCATTATCCGAGATTTGAAACCTCTTTCCCGAAGATCTTCCATTGAAATAATAAGTTGTTTCATGGGCTCCTGTTTTGCTGTTATACCTGTCTATACTTGAAATTTCATCCTTTGCCCAAAGATTTAAAAGAAGATCATTGGCTGTATATCCAGGATTAACCCACGGTATTGAAATAATATTCATACCTGTTTCCAATGATAGAGTCAGGGCATCGTTGTCCGGATTTCCATCAAAGAAGATCCTTTTCCCTTTATTCATATACACAAGATACCCTTCCCCTTTTTGGATGCCGAATTCATATTCGCCGGGCATACCGTTTACGTTATAACTGGTGGTTTCATAGGTTTTTTCATCGGAGGTGGCTGTTTCTGTATTGTTCTTATACCGTTGTATCATATTGACCTCATTAGCATCTCCCAAATGAACCATCAGGTCATATGAGGTATAACCCTCGGGGATTTCAGCAGGATAGCCAAAGAGGTTCAATCCGGGTGATAAAAGTGCTGATGGGATATTAGGATCGGGCTCCAGGTCGAAGTCTATTTCAATAGAAGACGAGCTAAAGCTGCTAAAGTCCATATCCGTGCTATGTTTTATATAGCCTGAAGCCAGGGCAGTAATCGTGGAGTTTTCCGTATGATGGGGAATCACATAGGTTCCATTTTTCTCCGTTATACCCGATCTGCCTTCACTGGTGGAAATCAAAGCATCATAAATTGGATATCCGGAGGAAATATCCCTTACGGACCCAACGATAAACCACTCAACAGGGGGTTGGAAGGGGCAAAACACAGACAGATCATATTCCGTGCCTTCGCCAAAGGTGTTGGTGTCATACTGGCTGACCATTGCATAATAAATCCCGTCTTTGGGACATTCCCAGTTCATAAATTCATCCTCGCCTTTGAATCCGAGGTTTCTGCTATCAAGCAGGGTTTCACCATCCGTGTCATACAATTCTATGACAGGATCGGCATTGGTCCCCACATTGTTTACCTGTATCCGGTATATTTCATCTGATAATCCATAAAATTTTACCCAGTCTTTATCCCCTGCAATATAGAAATTGTGGTGCTGCGGTATGCTTTCCAATATAATGACATTTGCCCTGGCAAGGATGTTATCTCCTTCATAGTTATCCTGTATAAGAGAAAGGGTTGCAGGTTTTGGCATCGAGGTCCTTTTTTCCTCATCTGTCGCATAAATCGTGACAATATAAGCTTTTGGTGCGGAAAGGCCCTTATATATCCCCTGATACTCTCCGGACCCTGCAGGGCTTAACATAAGTGTAGGAAGGTCAACAACGGTGGAAAGAAGCCCTGCAGGTTCATAGTCCTGAGGGACTATAACTCCAAAGACACCTTCTATGTCGTCTTTTGATATGAGCACTTCTGCCCGGATCAGGGCCGATCTTTCACCAGCCTCCACAGCCGATACAGCACCTATGAAAGGGCCGTCCCCTGACTGTAGAATACCTGTTGAATAATCCCTGGCAAGATCACCATCTTTTTCGGGCTCATAGATGCCATCGGAATTATCATCGAGTAAAGGCGCCTGGATATGGTTGAAGGTGGTGGTTATGGAATCAGAGGCATATCGAAATGCATCATATAGACTTTCCCCTCCCCATATCTTTTGCCAGAAAAGGTATGAAAATGAGAGTGTACCATCAAAGAGGAAGTGGGCAGGCTCATCAGGCCCTGCGCTAGCAATAAGTATACGCCCCTTTCCCTGGGGCGGGGCAATCTCATTGAGAAAGCTTCCTGATCCGCCGGCATCATATATAAATGCTATATTCCCCTGTATATTATCCTGAATTCCATCAAGCCATAAGTCCAGGGAAGAGGCAGAAAGGGTTTCATTTTGATCTATCTGGAAGGATTGATTCCTGCACTCCCCTACGAAATATACAAGGAGGTCAAAGGTGTTCTGGCCGGCCCATGTTTCAAAAGCATAAGAGAAGCCTTCCATTTCTGAAGCGCTGTCACATCCAGGGTGGAAGGATTCAGGGCAGATAAGGTATATGTCCTCATCCGTATAGCCCTGAAAAAGCAATGCATCGTAAGCCAGAGAGGCATTGTGCTCTATAGCCTTCCTGAAAATGTCCGAGTCTGTATACCCTGCGCCAATGATGGCCCTGCGTCTTGGTGGATTTACGGAAACAATGGATGTGACTTTTGGGACCGACATCTGCCCTGCCCTGTCCATGGCGTATATAAGGATACTGTAGGTCCCTTCAGAATGGAAACCGTCATAGGTGCCCTCATATGTCCCTTTATCGTCTGGTATCAGATCAATGCAGGGCAGGAGGTATGATGATCCAGGGACGTAGTTGGGCGGTCGAATAACAGCACACACCCAGGATATCCCATCATTGTCTGTGATATCTTCTGCGTAAAATGTGGCAGATGCGGTGCCGTTTATGGTCTGGTCAGGTGATATGTCATTGATCACAGGAAGATCATTGGTGATTTCAACACCCTGGCCTATGATAGTGTTTTGGGCTAAGGCCCCATCCTCAGGCTCATTTCCTAAACCATTTCCGTTGTCATCAAGTATAGGGGTCTGATTGTTCAGAGGTTCAAGGATAGCCTTTGTCCCCTCAAATGCATTTTTGACATTAAACCCTTTGAAAATTTGTGTCCAGAAAAGGGAAGAGAAGGAGAGCGAACCTTGTATGCCCCCAAAGGCGTTCTCTTCAGAGGAACTGCTGGATATGAGGATCCTCTCCCTGCCTGGAGCAGTTGTCAGTTCCGGTAAGAAACTTCCCGATTCGGAGGCATCATATATAAGGACTACCCTGACAGGAATCCTTTCCTGAAGGTCATCGAGCCATGCATCAAGGTCACGGGAATTAAGGGCCTCTGTCTGGCTCATGAGAAAGGTCCCCTTGCCCCCGGGACCTATAAGATAGATAAGAACACGGTTTGTGTCTTCTGCTAATTCATTTAAGGCGGCAGAGAAGGCCTCTTTCGCGGGAGGACCCTGTACGTCATCCAATATTCCATTATTATCAAGATCCAGATTTGTATCTGAAGTAAAATAGATAATGTCCTCTTCTCTTAATCCCTGATGGCCCAGTATGTGCCAGGCAAGGTTTGCACACATCTGAGTTGTATCCCACAATTTGTTTCCTGTCTGGGAGCACCGACCTTTCCCTGCAACAATGATGGCCTTGGTGATACCTGCCGGCATATCATTAGGAGTAAATACCTGGATGCGGTGGTTTTCGGAGTCTGCAACATATACCCTGCCGTCTGTAGCAACGCATAATCCAAGCGGCTTTTTAAGATCACCAAAAGATGATCCTAACCTTCCAAATGTGGATACAAAAAGACCTTCCGGGGTGAACTTCTGGATGCGGTGATTATCCGTATCCACTATGTATACAAAATCATAGGCATCAACCGCGATACCTGAAGGATATTGGAACTCCCCAACCTGATAGCCCTCTATGCCCCATTTACCAATGAAATTGCCATAGGGGGTAAATTTCTGGATGCGGTGATTATAGGAGTCTGCCACATAGACATGACCCAGGCTGTCTATGGCTATGCCCAGGGGAAATTTGAACTGGCCGTTTCCTGTCCCGAGGCTCCCCCATTTTGCTATAAAATCTCCATCCGGACTGAATTTCTGTATTCGGTGATGGTTTTTATCCGCCACATAGATAAAGCCCTGTTTGTCACAAGCGATTCTGCCGGGGTTGTAAAAATAGCCATTATCTCCACCGTAATCCCCCCATTCAATCACAAAATCTCCATCCGGAGAGAATTTCTGTATACGGTTGTTCACTGAATCCGCAACATAAATAAATCCTAAGCTGTCTATTGCTATATCTGACGGATAACTGAACTCCCCTTCTGATGAGCCATAGGTCCCGATTGCTTTTATAAATACCCCATCCGGAGAGAATTTATGGATTCGGTGGTTATTCATGTCCGCCACATAAACATTGCCCATGTTATCTAAGGATACCTCTGAGGGATTCCTGAACTCCCCCGCACCATTACCATAGGTCCACCATTTGTCAATAAATTCACCTCCCGGGGAGAACTTTTGAATACGGTGGTTGTATGTATCCGCCACATAGACGAATCCCGGATCATCCAGCGCTATCCCGGAACAGGAAAGAAACTGCCCCTCACCTGATCCGTAAGTTCCCCATTTGGCTATAAACTCTCCACTTGACGAGAATTTCTGTATACGGTTGTTATACCTTTCTGAAACATAGACATTGCCTTCTTTATCTATGGCAATGCCATAGGGAAAATCAAACTTCTCATCCTCCGAGCCCCTGCTTCCCCATTCGGAGATATACTGCCCGTCTGATGTGTATTTCTTTACTCTGTGATTTGATACTTCTGTTATATATATGAACCCGTTCTTATCCGTAGTAATGCCACAGGGATGATTGAACTCCGTCTGACCCGTGCCTAAGCTCCCCCATTTATTTATGAAATCACCCCCGGATGTGAATTTCTGTATCCGGTGATTTTCCCTGTCGCAGACATATACATATCCTCTGTTATCAGATGTGATCCCGTAAGGGTAAGAGAATTCACCATTACTGGAGCCGGGGCTGCCCCATGATGCTATAAACTCCCCCTCCGAAGTAAATTTTTGTATCCGGTGATTATCCGTATCAGCGACATACACGAAACCGTTCTTATCAATTGCGATCCCTCGAGGAAAATTAAATGCGCCTTCTCCTGATCCGTTTCTTCCCCATTTTGTCACAAGCCTTCCGTCCGGGGAAAATTTTTGTATCCGATGGTTATCCGTATCAGCAACGTAAACGTATCCCATTCCATCCACAGTGATCCCTTCAGGATTTGTAAAATGCCACATCTGCTGAATAGCAGGCCACATCCTCTCAAACCTGGAGATTTCAGAGAATGAAGTATGGGGAAAGATAATGGCTGATATTATGAAAAAAATAGATATTATTGCCTTGGGATTTCCTGCTTTTTTAATGTACATTCCTTTCTCCTTTTTTAAAAATAGTTAAAAGATTCTATTACAAAGGATAAAGAGAACACATAGTATTTCTGAAAATCGGATCTTAGGCTGAACCGGTTAATAGGTTATCTAAAATCAGTTTGATTATAGCGTCCTTTTATATTTTACCAGAAAAACAATTATCTTGTTTTATTTTAATGTATTAATGAGCTAAATGAAGGGAGTTTAAGAATTATCAGTGTGAAATGTATCTTTCCTTTTAAAGGTACTAATATTCCAAATATGTATACATTATTAAAGGATGATAAAAATGAGAAGATTCAAGCACAACTCAATATTGATTTAAAGTTGCAATAGATTTCAAATGCAAGATCTTATAAGATTGTAAAAAGGCCATTGTAAGATCGAATGAATAGTATTTTATATATTACGTGATTGTCTCTCCGGAACCATGTCCCTCAAAAATACTTCAAGAAGATTTCCCACCTTGATTAATAATAATATTCGAAGAGTATCGCTTCAATGCCTCATGATGTTCAGGATCGACCAGCTTATGGCCCTGATTGATTGAACGAAGAAATATAGCAATGAGAAGAAAAAGACGATGGCGAAGTAAAAAATAGATCCGCTATTATTATCTCCGCCGATAATCCTTCCCATTATGGCCAGGCTCAGCCCGATTGCCAGACAAATAAAAAATACGATCATTTCACGATGCAGGATATGTTTCCATCTCTGATTTAACATTTCCGCCCCTTTCTCATTTTAAACAAAAAAGAGCAAATGACTTCATGTTTATTACTTGGTGTAAATAGGCCTAATTGATATTATAATCGGATAATTCAGGGTAAATGATCGGCCGTCAGGCTTAAGATTTTCTTGATGTCAATAATCCGGATGAATCAGGGGCAGGTGTCAGTCATATGGACATTTAACCGGGCTTGATCGATAACATTGTTGAAAAATGCCCAATAACCCTTTCCCGGTTTGATATTATCAGATAAAGGAAGCCGTGTATATCCGGCTTTATGGTTATAGCCATAGATCACATCAAGCCTGCAATTGTTTACTGAAGCCTTGGCGTAACAACTGCATCCTCCTATCATATCCCATCCCCTCTCATATACATTTTTTTGATATGACCAAATAGGCTGTCCAGTGAAAATATATCTCTGGTCCTCGTAGATGAATATCCAGTATCCCTTTCCAGCCAGTAGATTTTCATCTTTTTCCACTCTCACGTATCCGGGTCCCTTTTCAAAGACATATACGGTTACGGCTTCGGGAAATAATGAAGAAAGACTGGTATCATCAGGTATAACAGGAAGTGATATCATGCTCCAGCCTGCTGATATATTCATTTCAACGGATATTTCATTAGACTCGCATCTTTCCAGATGTGCTTTTATATCAATAGACCTGTAGTCCTGACTGATTGATAGATTCATGGGTATTATGGCGGCCCGTTTATAAAGCCCTTCTGCTCCGAATGATATGACCTCGATCCCGCCCATCTGCTCATCCGGTAAGTCAATGGGAATATATTGCACCTCATATCCGATATCCTTGAAAAGGACAAGCCCTACCCCAAAATCAGAGTAGTCCTCACCGTCGATATTAATAACCAGTTTCCATTCCCCTGAAGGGGGCTTAAGGCCTATATAACGGCATGAAAGATGGGATATCTCCTCTCCCGGAGCTAAATTGACCGGATAATCACCATAATTCCCCAAGTGACGAACTAAGGGATATTTCTCCCCTTCTTCAAATATGTTTTGGTCCAGTGTAAGCACCTTGATCCTGAAATCGGTGAATGCCTCTTCAAGGGATGAGCCGTAATCCTGAAGGGCTTGTTGGATGGCGGGGAGCGCGTCCGTGTTATAATCAGTTATAATAAAGCTGTCTTTTATGAATTCATCTCCAAACCTTGCAGCAAGGTATTTTGCCCACATAACGCCGCCGTATTCATACCTGGTGAAAAAGGAGGTTTCGCTCGAGTCCAGAGAAATATGTGGGGCCTCGAACCAAACGTCGTCCGGTCTTCCGTATAAATCTCCCTGATCTCCATTGTATTTATACCAGGGCTCTCCACTGTCCCATTTAAGGTTGTCATTGAGATCATCAAAGGGATTTCCAAGGTAATTGAGGTATCCATCAACATAATCAAAGACTTCATCCTCCATCCAGACGGCTGTGTTTTCTTCCCACCAAATACAGTCATTATTCCACTGATCATAGAAATACTGAATAGAATGGAAGAGTTCGTGAGCGGCTGTTATTTTCATGTTTCCGGACATGGAGCCTTCAGGATCCAGATTTGATTCGAAGCTCCCTGTATAATTATTGTGAACGACTATATATGGATGACCCATTTCTATACTCGTATATCCATAATAACTTATGTTCTTGATATATACATCAAACCTATTGTCGCCTCCGTTATTTCCGTCCGGAGGCGGAGGATCGTACCCGAACATATTCGGATCTGTCTCATAATACCATGCCTGTTCGAAATAGGCGCCGAATGAGACAACATAATCGGGAATGGTTGACTGGTTACCATCAGAACCATATACAGCATGAGTGCCTGATTCACTATAGTGAATCTTAAAATGCCCCTCAGGGGTGTCATAAGCCCAGGGAACAGATCCGTCAGGGGCATAATAGCGGATATACAATGGATTGTCAGGCCTGTATAAGATAAAAAGGTTTTCATCATCGAGCAGGTCCGGATGGTTTAATGCCAGCCTTATTATGGGTGTCGCACATTTTTCGGCAACTTCAGGATATTGTTCCGGAACGAGGTTTCTTTGTGTTGCCTCTTCCGGTTTTTTATATATACCTGAGACCAAATAATTTACCAGATCCGGGTTTATTTCTTCTTTGGCTGCAGTATATGGGACGTCAATCATAAAGAGAGCAAATGTTGCAGCATACAAAAATAAAATTGATATAATCCGTTCCTTGTCCATGGTATATTCCTCTTAGTTTACGGGTTTAATCTATTTCAGGGATCAAAGAACAAAAATTCTCAATGTGTGTTTTTGGGGTGAGTATATTAAATTTTATATTTTTTTATGGCCTTGTGTCAATAAAAAGGGTTAATTTAAAAATTCAAAATTATTTAAATGGTTTTTGACATTTGATAATAAATGAAATATAAAATTTTAACAAAAAAATTGTTATTAATGCCTTTCGCAGGATGAATGGTTGCAAAAAAATGGATAAAATATACATATGCCCCCTGAAATAAGCATACTCAAGGACCTTGTAATCATTATGGCAGTGGCCCTTGGGACCATCTATCTTGCCCATAGGATACGAATCCCTTCCATCGTGAGTTTTCTTGTAGCCGGATTGATTATAGGCCCTTCTTCCTTTGCCCTGATCAGCAATACTCACCAGATAGAGAACCTTGCGGAAATTGGGGTTATACTCCTTCTTTTTACTATCGGACTCGAGTTCTCTCTTAAGCGTCTTATGAAGATCAAAAAATATTTACTTCTTGAAGGGGGTTTTCAGATATTTTTAACTACCGGGGCAGTCATATCTGTCGCGGCGTTTATCCTTGATTTCCCTTTAAAGCAGTCAATATTCTTCGGTTTTCTGGCTGCTCTCAGCAGTACTGCAATTGTATTGAAGCTGTATGCCGACAGGGGTGAGATACAATCTCTTCACGGTAATATTGCCGTAAGTATACTTCTTTTTCAGGACTTATGTATAGTGCCTATGATGCTCATTATCCCCATTTTGGGTGTGCAGGCCGAGAAGGGATTTTTATCTTTTTTTCTCGTCATTGCCAAGTCTGTCCTTGCCATAGGGGGGATAATACTGATGGCAAGGCTTTTCTTTCCCTGGATAATGGAGAGGATGGTGGCTACCCGCATACGGGAATCATTCACCCTTACCATTATCCTCTTTTGCCTCGGAACAGCATGGCTGACTTCAAAAATGGGCCTTTCTCTGGCCCTGGGGGCCTTTATTGCCGGCCTGATCGTTTCCGAGTCCGAATACAGCCACCAGGCAATATCTGAAATCATTCCCATGACAGACAGCTTTACAGGCCTTTTTTTTATCTCTGTCGGAATGCTTCTGGATTTGAGGTTTGTTTACAAGAATCCCTTAAGTATTATTGGCATTGTTTTGCTTATACTTGTTATTAAAGGGGTAGTCCTGTTCACTGTTGTAATGATCAGCAGGCGAAATATAAGAAGCGCTATTATTATTGGTCTCGGTCTTTCGCAGGTCGGGGAATTTTCATTTATACTGGCCCAGGTGGGGATGCAGTATGGACTCATGAATAAGGCCCTTTACCAGCATTTTCTTGCTTCATCTATTCTCACTATGCTGGGAACGCCTCTCCTTGTTCGTTATGCGCCGGGCTGGGCACTGCGCATTCAAACATTTCTGTCAAAATGGTTTCCGGAAGAAATAAGGGAAGAGGGTTTTTCCTGCTCATTAAACGGCCATACTCTGATTATTGGTTACGGCCTAAATGGGAGAAATCTGGCCAGGGTGCTCAAGGAAGCGGGGCTCCCTTATCAGATTGTGGACCTTAATGCGGAGAATGTTCGTCAAGGCAAGGACGAAGGGCATCCGATCTTTTTTGGAGATGCCACAAGGAGGGAGATCCTGCAGCGATTGGCAACCGACTGCGCCAAGATTGCCGTAGTGGCCATCTCGGACCCTTCTGCCACAAGGAGGATTGTCTGGCAGATCAAAAGAATGAGTCCCAATATATATCTCATTGCCCGCACGAGATTTGTCTCCGAGGTTGAAGAACTTTACAGGATCGGCGCGGATCAGGTAATCCCTGAAGAGTTTGAGACATCAGTGGAGATATTCTCGCATGTGTTGCACAGGTATCATGTGCCCAGGAATATAATCAACCTTCATGTCAATACAATCAGGGATTCAGGCTATGGCATGCTCAGAGGATCAAGCCTTCCGGACGAAAGGTTTGAAAATATCCAGAAGATCATAACCCAGACCCTGACGGAGACCTTTATGGTGACGAAAGATTCCTCGGTTGTTGGAAAATCCCTTGCAGAGCTTGAATTAAGGAAGAAAACCGGTGTGACGGTTTTTGGAATAATCCGTGAAGACCGTACTATCGTAAATCCTGAACCGGGGATAAAGATAATGACGGAAGATGTATTCATTATGGTTGGGAGCCACCAGCAGCTAGATCAAGCGATTAAGTTGTTATCCGTTAGAAGGAGTGATGGAGAATCCTGACCTGGTAAGGCTTGAGTTTAATATCAAACAACCGTGGTACGTCTCCTAAATTGTCCTCCGGCGAGAGGTCGCTTATAACTCCGCCGGGAAGCATGGAGTTGAGATCCAGATTGAGGGTCTGAGCCTTAGAATTGTTTATGTTTATTATAAGCAGAAATCGTTCCTTCTTCTCCATTGCTGTATTTTTATTATCTTTAAGCAGAATTATGATATCCGGGTTTTGAGCAGGGACCCTTTGTAAAGGAAGCTCCTGATTAAAGATGTGCTGTGAACCTTTTAAAAGGTTGACCTCCTTTATGAATCCACTCAGGTCAAATCTTGCATCCTCCCAATCCTCAGTGCTGGTTAATTTGACATTCAATTTTTTATGAAATCCAAATTCAAAACCAATGGGAATCATGACCCCTTTGGTGAGTAAGGCGGAGAGAAGATATCGCTGTTTAATACTGGGGATATTGTCTTTTAAATCTGCAGCCAGTCTTGTCGTGTCATGAGATTCGGGAAAACTTACAGAGGCTGCGATAGGCTGGGTAAGTCTGAGCTGGTCAGTGAACCAGTTGTCCTGTAAATTCCACCACTTGAAGCTGTTAAAGATATAGTCAAATCCGGATTTGGCCACTTCCAGGGTCTGTTCTACAGGGCAACCCAGGGTTTCGGCAAAAAAAGCAGAAGCCGGATTTAACTGTTTTGCCTCTTCGATCAGAAAACGCCACAAATCTGTAGGGACCTGATAAGCGGCGTCACATCTGAATCCGGTAAAACCGAGATCCAGATAATTTTTTATCACCGAAAGCCAGTAAGCCCAGAGTGAGTCACGATTTTGAGAATTAAGATTATCTATTTCCGCCAAATCCCTCCAGTAGACCATCTTCCCTTTGTGCATAGCACCGGGATGGATTAAACGTCCCTTGTCATCTCTTTTGTACCAATCGGGATGATTACAGACAAGCGGGGATTGTTTGGAAGTATGATTTATCACTAAATCTGCCATAACATTGAGCCCGAGCTTGTTTGCTTCCCTGATCATGGCCTTGAGATGACTTGCCGGTCTTCCGTGATCCTGAGAACCAAAGAAAAGCGGATTAAAACCGAAATGATCCTTAATGGCATAGAGACTTCCTGAGCTTCCGGTTGGATGAAAAGGATTGATATAGATCCAGTTGAAGCCCATCTCGTAAGCCCGTTCGATATGAGGCAACCAGTTTTTTACGTTACCGACCAGTCTTGGAAAAAGATTGTATATTTTGGGGCTTTCTTCAAATTGTTTGATTTGATTTGACATATTGCGCTCCTGGATTTAAAGAAATAGATTGTTAAACAATAGTTAAACGGGCTTTAAGCCTGTATGCAACTGATAATGCCTTGAGATCAATGTGATTGCCCTTGTAGTATATTTGACCTTCAACTCTTACTGGATTATGATAATAATTGTAACTGCTCAAAAACGTTTAATTTTAGAGCAGTTAATGAAAATTGCAAAATGAAAAATGCAATATGCAATTTGTAATATTCGGCCACAAGACTTATACCAGATATTGGCCCTGAGGTAAAGTGCCAAAATGTACTAATTTTTCTTAAAAGGGTGTATCCATGGCACAATCGGTCAGAGACAGTAAAGACCATGAAATAACACGATTAGTGGTTGTCTCCAACCGTCTTCCTATTGTGTTTACAAGAGGTAATGAGGGTGAATGGTTGATAAAAAGAGGTTCGGGCGGACTTGTTACGGCTATTGCCCCGGTTTTGAGAGATAGAGGGGGGTTGTGGATAGGCTGGACAGGTAAGCCTGGAAGATCCGATTTTTCTGAGCCTTCTGACCATGGTTCAAAACTGATTGGTTACACCCTAAAGCAGGTTGTATTGAATGAAGAAGAGATAAATAATTATTACTACGGTTTCTCCAATGAGATTCTCTGGCCGCTTTTTCATGATTTGATTCCACTTTGCGATTTTAACCCTGAGTTTTGGAATGTTTACAAAAAGGTTAACAAGAAGTTTGCCAGGGTAATCTGCAGAAACGTATTAAAAGATGATTATATATGGGTTCAGGATTATCACCTCATGCTTGTTGCCAAAGAGCTAAGAGCCATAAGAATAAAAAACAATATCGGGTTTTTTCTTCACATACCGTTTCCCCAGTTGGACATTTTTTTAAAGCTTCCATGGAGGTTTCAGATACTTAGAAGTCTTCTTGAATATGATCTTATCGGATTTCAGACCGTGCGTGATAAAAGTAATTTTATACAATGCGTGCGTGCCCTTATCAGGAATAGCCGTGTTGTCGGCAGTGGCCAGGTCTCAACAATAAGTATGCCGGAAAAAGAGGTAAGGGTCGGTAATTTCCCCATCAGCATAGACTATGACGCATTTGCTAAACAGGCGGCAAGTAAAGAAGTGGCGGAAGAGGCATGGTATATCCATGAGAATCTTCCCAAGAGGAAGATAATCCTGGGTATAGATCGCCTCGACTATACAAAGGGCATATGTCTTAGGCTAAACGCATTCAGAAATGCCCTGGAGCGATATCCTAATCTTCGGCGCAATTTGACGCTTGTTCAGGTAGTGGTGCCCAGCAGGGAGGTTATCCATGAGTATATTGATATTAAAAATAAGATCGATCGAATGGTTGGAGAGATTAATGGCCAGTTCACCCAATCCGGCTGGATGCCAATACACTATCTGCATAGAAGCCTTACCAGAACGGAGCTACTCGCCTATTACCGTACCGCGGAAATTGCCCTGATAACCCCATTAAAAGATGGAATGAATTTGGTGGCAAAAGAATACTGCGCCTGCAGTTTAGAGGAGAACAGCGTATTAATATTGAGTGAATTTGCGGGTGCAGCCCCTCAGCTTTATCGTGGCGCAATCTTAGTAAATCCTTATGATGTTGAAGGTATGGCCGATGCTATTTATCAGGCATTTATGATGAGCAGGGAAGAACGCAGAACGCGTATGCGAAGACTAAGGCGTACAGTACAAAAATACAATATCTTTTGGTGGGTGGATTCCTTTTTAAACGCTGCAATCACTAAAAGGCTGGATTCGTTTCCAGCCTTGGATTTTTACATGCCTCATGTGGAGATCGATGATGAGTTCAAAAAACTCGCCTGAAAACAAGGTGCTATTTTTGTAATTTCTGATCCGGAAGATTAGAAAAAAAGACACAAAGGAGGCTTAAAACTGTCAAAACCAAGGTACATGAAATAAAGTAAGACATTTTCCCCCCCCTTTTTTTCAGCCATAAGGCCTATCAAAAATCCGGTTAATAAAACAAAATAGCTATGTCTAAAGAATTTTTTTTACTGATTTGAATGCCTTTAAATCAGCAATTTACATGCCTGGAATAAAAAATTTTACAAAATGAAGTGAATAACCTGATATTATTGTATTTTTATTATTTTTTGCCTTTAAAGCATCTCACAACGATTTGTTCAATTTTTCTCTTGAATTGTTTATCTTTTGATCAGCTCGGAAAAGATTTCCTTTAGCAGGAATATGAAAAAATGCCGATTAATATATTGTAGCGATTACTATTCGTTTAGAAAAAATTGTATCATTTTAATTGTTTCAAATATATTAAATATTGAGTGTTCTTAACACCTTTATAAAGGAATTGTCTATATGGCGGATAAGCATAAAATAGTTTTCTATGGAGAAATTCTGGAAGGACAGAATTTAGAAACAGTAAAAGAGAATCTGGGTGCTCTCTTTAAGATGGATAACAATAAAATAGACAGGTTGTTATCCAAGCCATCCGTATTAATAAAAAAAGATATTGATTTTTCAACAGCCTCGAAATATCAGGAAGTACTTAAAAAAGCAGGTGCCGTTTGCAAAATTGAACCAATGGATACAGAACAGGATATATCCGGACAAAAGACAGCTCAGGTGTCCACTCAACCAGATGAAAATCAGGGGAAGTACGAGGTTATATTTTACGGAGAGCTTGAAGAAGGACAGAATCTAACTACTGTTAAAAAAAGACTGGCAGATCTTTTCAATAAAGATCTATCCAAAATTGAAGAATTTTTATCTCATATGCCGGCAATTATAAAGAAAAATGTCGATCTGGACACTGCATTGAAATATCGTGAAACTTTAAAGAAAGCAGGAGCGGTTTGCTTAATAAAACCGGTTAAAGGAGTCCAAACGATAATTCAGGTTTCAACGGAACCGGAATCCGAAAAAATTCAGGCATCTCCTTCTGTATCACCTTCAGAAACACAAATGTATAATGAAACAGCTTCTCATAAGCTTACAGGAGATGAGCCAGCCTCGCCGGAACCTATAGTAAATGAACAACCATCGGCGGAACCTATAGTAAATGAGTCACCCTCGCCAGAACCTATAGAAAATGAACAACACTCTCCGGAGCTCATGGTAAAAGAGCCATCCTCGCCGGAATCGAAAATAAAAGAAGAAATACAATCCGAATCATCGGATCATTTAAATTGTCTACAGTGTAATTTAAAGGTGAACTTTTTTAAAAGGCTTTTCCATTTATCTAAAGAAGAAAGAAAGGAAATACTAAGACTTATAGTCGGATCAGCCTTTATTGGCGCGATCGTTGGATTTATGTGGGGCGGGCTTTACGATCCATGGCAGAGCAAGGGAATTTCAGCAGCCTGGTTGAACTCTCTGTTATTTGGTGGATGGGGATTTGCAGAAGTAGCGGGCGTGGTCGTAGCCAGAAATTTAAGATATGCGAAAGGGCGTTTGAGGCTCATTTTTAACGGGGCCTTATGGGGAGGTATATGGGTCAGTCTTTTTACCGCTCTGGAAATGGTTAAAAATGTATCATCATTGGAATCCATTTTTTTGAATATTGTTGTCGGCCTTTCTGCGGGATTTATTATCGGCGGTCTTATTAGTGCTATCTGTGCTATCAATTTGAGCGGTATAATGACTTTGCGTGAAGAAAAGAAGCTTACAATATGAAGGCGGATGTAAAGGCTTCCATGTTTTTCATCTATCAAATATGACAATCCGCTATGTTATTCTAACCAATATTGAAAGTCTGTCCGATAACCCAATTTTTGGTATTAAGAAGGGGTAAAAAAAGTAAGTAGGGGGGGCCCCCTAAACTTTTAAGTTATCGGACAGACTATAAAAATTATCACTTTCAGCAAAATACATGCCAGTAATACATTTGTCTTGTTAATTAACTGAAATTAAATATTATTCTATAGTAATAGATCTTTTATTTCTCTCTTTGAAGAATGTGTTTTGTATGACTTTACATACAGTTTTTTGAGATGAATTTTTTGAAATGGGGATGTTGTTAACTAAGTTGACTTACTTTTTGAAATTCTATAGAATTTTTTAAGATCGGTAAAATAAATAACCATTTTTCTTTTTTATGATTTGGATAATTTTGGAGAGATTTTAATCACGTTAGAAGGTGAAGGGTAAATGGATTTTAGAACAATTTTAGGATGTTTGCTTATTTTATCTTTTGCAATTGCCTTTCAAAATGCATATGCTGACACAAAGCTTGAAAAGGCAACATTTGCGGGCGGTTGTTTCTGGTGTATGGAATCGCCTTTTGAAAAACTGGAGGGAGTGATTTCTGTAACTTCAGGCTATACAGGCGGGGATAAGGAAAATCCTACATATGAGGAGGTTTCCTCCGGAAGTACCGGACATGTTGAAGCCATTGAAATCTTATTCGATCCCGATAAGGTATCCTACTCCCGGTTGCTCGATATATTCTGGAAACAGGTGGACCCGACTGATGAAAATGGACAGTTTGTGGACCGGGGAAATCAGTACAGGACGGCAATTTTTTATCACAGCGAGGAACAAAGGATACTTGCTGAAAGGTCCAAAAAAGAGCTGGAGGAATCAAAAAGATACCCAAATCCCATAGTTACGGAAATCGTTCCGGCATCCAGATTTTATAATGCAGAGGAATATCATCAGGATTACTATAAGAAGAATCCCGTTAAATACGAATTTTACAGATCCGGATCAGGCCGGGATCAATATCTAAAAAAGGTATGGGATAATGAAATGGAAAAGGATCAGAAAGAAAGTGACAAAAAAGGCAAGAAATATGGAAAGCCCTCTAAAGAAGAGCTTAGAAAAAGACTAACCCCGCTGCAATATAAGGTAACCCAGAAAGAAGGAACTGAAAAGCCTTTTGATAATGAATACTGGGACAATAAGAAAGAGGGGATCTATGTGGACATCGTCTCCGGTGAGCCGCTTTTCAGCTCTAAAGACAAATTTGATTCCGGGACCGGATGGCCCAGCTTTATCGAGCCCCTTGTCAAGGAAAATATCGTAGAAAAGGAAGACAGGAGTCTATTCACCAAAAGGACCGAAGTAAGAAGCAAGAATGCTGATTCTCATCTCGGACATGTTTTCGATGACGGTCCGCCTCCGACAGGACTGCGTTACTGCATTAACTCTGCCGCCCTTCGTTTCATTCCAAAAGAGGATTTAGAAAAAGAGGGTTATGGGGAATTTAAAAAACTTTTTGAGTAAAAAGCTCATGATCCATAATGTTTCCCCGGCAGGCATGGAATTCAAATCAAGCCATCTAAAAATAAAAAATTATGGATGAATAGAGGGAATGTTGTTTAACTTCTGCGGTGATCCTTTTTCCCAGCATCCCTTCGGAACCTTTTTTTTCCCCGAACCGATATTGATAGGCAATGTCGAAAGCTAAATCCTTTCCTGAAATGCCTGTACCGATGCTTGCGCCGAAGAAGTCATCCACCTTCCCTTCTGCAGGCTCGGGATCATAAAAGATGCCGCATCGCAGAGGTATGTGGCGCCCTTTTTTAAACAGCAGGTATTCGGTGCCAAGACGAATTTGGGTGGTAGGCTTTATGTTTGCCTCATGTTCCGGCTTATAGTTGATTGGGCTATAGCGGCCTGAAGAAGTGATCATAAGATAGTCATCCCAGTGTGTCCTGTAGATATCCAGGGAGAATATAAGATAGTTGTCCAGAAAACTAAAGCGGCTCCAGCGCCGTATGAAAAAGGCATGTTTAACCTGGAGCATCTGTGAGGTGAAAACTGAATGTATTCCCTTTCGTTAGGGTCTGCAAGGTTTTCTGAGAGGTATACATATTTGAGTGTATGGTCGATACGGGCACGAAAGGGGGTCTTGATTACCCCTCCGATTTTGAATCTCCTGTTGATTTGCCAGAGAAATCCAAAATGGAGGTTGAATCCTGAAAATTCATATCTCTCGAAGAGCTGGCCGGATGATCTCATTGGGTATCCGAGAACCATACCCTTTCTATTGAATGTTGATATGTTCTCCCAATAGTTATTAAAGATTCTATCGGACCATATATTTGCCGTAATCCCTAAAGAGAGGGAAGGGACAACCTGGATTGCAAATGCCGGAGACAGCGGCGCCAAGGCGCCTTGCTGTTTTTCATGAAGATTATTTTCAAGGTCAAGGCCCTCCGGATCATATTCTGACCATTGGGATTGCTCTTCATAGGAGAACGAATAGAGGTGTTGATAATTCATTGAAAAAACCATGAGCCTTGATAAGAAGCTGAAAGGGAGTGCAAGGCTCAGGTAGTTCAAACGGAATTGGTCATTGGAAAAATCATCGATAGATCCTGAGACGGAAGATGTATCATATATTCTTTTCCCATGATCATTCGATATCACAAAGGAAATCTCGGGCCGTTTCAGGATAATGAGCGCTGCGGGATTCCAGGATGCTGCCGTGGCATCATCAGCAATGGCGATAAAAGAACCCCCCATCCCTAAGGCCCTGGCCCCTGATCCCACCGGATTGGGGCTTGAGCGTATCTGCATCTGTAATAATAGCTCGGAAGCATCATCAACTGCCAGCGAGGAAGCCGGGAAGATGACCATAAAGAGCATCAAGAGTGAGAAGAAATGAAGAATAAGCTTCTTATTTTTGTTCTTTTTCGTTATAATATACACACTCAATCCCATACACTTTTAATAAGGCACAGTCCTACATTTTCAAGATCGATATCAAGCTCTTCCGGATAGGCAAGGCCACCAGTTAAGATAAATTCACCGGTATAATCACCTTCTTTATTCTTTTGATTAATCCCAGTTAGTATTGAAATCCGGAGTGCATTCCGGGAGAGGATTTCCACTGGTATGACTCTCCATGCATTTTCATCATAAAGGTAAAATTGCGCGTTATCGTAAATAATCTGATTTTCAGATGTGTATAAGGAAAGCATCAGAGTATCTGTTTCAACCGGGATATCCAGATAAGCCCTAAATAAACCATAGGGGAAGAAAAATCCCTCGGGAGGCCCTTGTATGATGTCCGGAGAGTCTGTAAAGAAGGGGATGAGGTATGTGAATAAAGGCCCCTGTTCGTTTTTTTCCTGTAAATCCAGGGTGATCTGCTTGCTCTTTGTAAAATCCTTGGCTTGGATAAAAATAGTGACAGTATCTGGGTCCGCTGAGTTTTCGATTCCGTCTTCGTCAATATCTCCCTCAATCTCTTCATAATCAAAGGAGCCATCACCATCCAGATCCTGATCATCAGGTTCAAGAAGCTCCAGATAGTCAATGAAAATTGAATGGTTATCCGCGGTAAGTGAGATATTCTTGATGATAAGTGTGTTTTCCTCATGCAGCCCCTTCCAGATAATCCCCACAGGGATTTCAGGGGTTTTATCAGGGTCCGGATAGAATGAAGGAAGCCTTAAATCCTGTGAAAGGATATCACCGTTCCCTTTTGTCACAATAAGCCCCTGCGTAAAGTTTCTAACAGCAGATCTTGCCTTAATTCGAAGAACCGGACAGCGAAGGTCTCCGGGATAGCTATACTTGATATGAATCTCTTTTGGATTAAAGGATGCCTCCGGAGGCCAGATCCTACTGGGAAAGGATTTCCAGTCATAAGCGTTTGTATCCTGCGGGAGTAAAAATTGAACGACCTCTTGATTGATTGCAGGATCAGACCCGATGCTTCCCGGAAGCCCGAATACATTTGCACTGCCGTCATCCTCTCCAATCCTCCAGATCGTTTTAGCGGATGCGCGAAATGAGAGCAATATTATGAACAAGGAGATCACAAGAATAGGCCACATGTATCCGTATTCCCTTCTCCGGCAATATACATACCTGTTCCTGTATATGCTCATTGTTTAATCCTTATTAAGTTTACGTCCCCGGGTGAGATGGAAAGATCCTTTTTGACCCCTATGACATATGCATCCTCGGGTGAGATAAAGAAATCTTTTCCTGCGGGCCGTCCGAAGAAAATATATGCGGACTCCCAGGCCCCTTTTCCCTCTTGAGTATTATTATATCGGCTCATGGATTTTATTCCGTTCGCGTCTTCATTCTGTATGAATTGATAGGATGAATAGGGGCCTCTTTGGGGATTCCAGAGAATGGGGCACACATTGATTCCCGGTTTTATTTCCTGGATGGTCAGAGGGGGTTCTGACTGCATTTCTTGATAGATGGCCCCATGGGTTTGCTTATAGATGGTGTATCCTGTGCCGTATTTTAATGTAAAATTTTCCCCCTGTGAATTGACATCCCAATGTTGCCAGCGTTTATTTTCCTTGTCATATCCCCAAATGGATTGCCACTCGTTCAGGAATTGTGAACAAAAGTCACTGGCGGTGTATGGATCGTTAAGGCAGAATGGGATCAGTATTAGCTGGGGAAAGAGAGGACACTCGATGGAATAGAGGAACGGATGTGTCCCGTTCAAGAATTCCTCCACATTCACGAATCCGTCGAAATCATTGGTGTCCAGCCATTTGGGAAGTATCGCGTTTGGATCGATTGCATCTTGCCAGATTTCATAGAGGATTTCCAGTGAAGAGAGGGTGTCGTTGGGATCATAAGGAGGCTCGACAGGATGTGATATCTGTATATCATTGATTCTTTCAATATTCCTTTCAGATAGAATGATAGTAAAGGGGGGGACCAGATAGTTATTGGGGTCCTCTTCCTTAGTTACAAAAAATTCATATGAGCAGTTAGCAAAAAGGTCGTCAATAAAGAACCATCCATCGATTTTTGATTGCTCAAGAGGTATTTCCCATAATTCCCCTATGCTATCTGTCATATCTTCCCTGCTTCCTGCACTGTTTTTTAGCACTATGTGAATCCTGTTAATCCCTTTTCCATCCGGGTTTACGACACGTCCATATACGCCTGCTCCCAGAGTCACTAACGGCGGAGGATCTGCCTTCATCCAAAACCTGTACGTGAACGCTTTTCCATCCTCAACCGGCACGGTATCTGAAGCGAAAACGGGCTCGAGTTTCAACGTGAAGTGTCCGTTCCTGGGGCATTGTCAATAATAGAAATTATTTTTAATAATCTTATCCGCCCATATTGTATTCAGCCCTTTTGCATCGAAAAGGGACATGCGCACACCGACATCCAATTCTGCCGTGTAAACCTCTATGAAGAAATAGTAACGAAACTGATTTAACCCAAAGAAGTATATCCAGTCCTTATCAGTTTCGGAATGAAATGTCCGGACCTGACTAAGAACATTGCCCTGGTCTATTTGAACGGCAACGGGATTGGCTTGGTCTGTGATATTGTCCGGTTCATACCGGTCTTCAGTTTTTGGATCGATGATTATTGGCTCTGCTTCCGAAATTTGTGAAAAACGTGTAACGGAAAAGTTATCATTGTTCAGAATGGTTATGTCATCCTGTGCGCCCGTTGTGGGAGGAAACATAAGGATGATACAAAATAAGGTTATAATAGAGACATGAAGACCATACCTCCAGGACTCAATAATAGTTTTATTCCTTAAACATCTCATATTTTAATTCCCTTCAAAATAGATCTAACCATGCTTTTTATAAAACTCCGTCATTTGGTAATCACACTGTCTCCTTTCCTGAATTGACGAAGCGCCTTTTTGTGAGCCGGCAATACAAGTGAATGCTTCCCGGATACCTCCTCTATCCTCCCTTCACCCATAATCTCAGCGTCTCCGTATGGGGTAGCCTTTTGCCCTGAATGTTCCCCATCTTTTAACCGGTAAACCCATAGCTCCATCCCTCTTTTTATGTTAGTTTCTGTGCCGAGGTTTATCAAAAAGGTTTCGTCATACAGCTCCACAATTTCACCCCTTACCAGGGGAAACTCCTCGACAAACCTTTGTGAGAGACCATTTGACAGGAAATCGATATCCTCCGGTTCCTTCCATCGATTGTATATATTTTGTATACTCAATATCTCCTGAGTCTCCACATCTATCAACCGTGCATAGATCTCCAGACAGCGGTTTTGCCCTTCCCAGTGTTCGAAGAAGGAGCCGCCAAGAAGTACATCAGCGCCAATGCCCTTCCCTATTTTGACCGCCATGTTCGGATCAATGGTACATCCATAGGCAAGATTCAATTCTCGCATAACGGCATCGATCCTTTCTCTTTCCAGTATCCTGAAACGTCCGGCGTTAAAAAAGGATGCCCGGATCTTTTCCGAGATATAGGCTATGGTACCCTGTGCCGGCGGTGCGAAAATGGGTAAATCACCTCCTGATATAATATCAAAAGGTAAAATTGCCATGGCCCATCTTCTTCCGATTTTTTGTATCTCAGAGACCCTGTATTCAATCCATATCTCATGTGTGGGGGAGATCTTTTCACTGTCCTGAGCGTAAATGGTGATGAGATTTTTACCCTCTTCCTTTAGGTGTATTGTCCGGGTAAACGAGAAACGGATCGCATCCCCAAATATGTGGGAACGATATTTATGGAAGATTCTTCTAAAACGGGGGATTAGCGCCTCAGACTCATCCTTTGACAGGATCGATTCATTTTTTATCCATACATTCAGGATCTCTCTGGGTGATTCCGCCCATCCCGTTATAACCACAAATGGTTCAAAAACTATGGACGGAGAAGGTTCCAGATGAATTATCGGGCCGTCAGAATCCTCCTTTGCAAGAAGACGGAGGATACGGCCGGAACATATCTTAATCTCCTCTCCCGACGCAGCAGGAGAGATATCCTGTGTGGGGTCCCATAGGGTGGCAAGGGTGCCTTTTGTAACATTTCCCGCCCGGTCCCAGACAGAGAAGGTTACCTGTGAGTAAAGAGGGACCTTTTTATCAATTTCATGAATATTCTCAGTATTTATAAGGGGTAACTCCTCATCTGATATGATTATTTTTTCTATTCCAGAGGCATCGTAAACGATCCCCCTCAGTGTGGCCATGGCGCCTTCGGATTCCAGGGTAATATCTTCATGGGACACCGGTGCAAACATGACTATGGGGCCTTTTTGGTCTAGGATAACACGAAGATGTTTGACGGCATGGTTGCCCGCCAGGTCGGCGACATCAAAATTGATCACGTTTTCTCCGGGATTCAGGATTACCTTTTTCTTAAATGGAATCACGGGCCCGGCGAGCTCTACAAACAAACGCTCATCATGAATAGTAATCCCGGATACAAAGTAATCGTCTCTGGCCTCTCCTTCTATCACAAAGCCAGATTGAGAGGTATGGATTAAGGCCTGGTCGTCATCCGGCCTTCCGGAAAAGAGAATGGAGGGCGGGGTTGTATCGAGCCCTGTTTCCTCCAGCCACTTCCTCCTTGCTTCGTTTAGATAATAGGTGGCCCTGGCGGATTTTGCCGATGCCAGGGATTGTAAAAGCTCATCGATGGCCTCGCTTGTACGTCCCTGGTTGAGATAGATGATCCCCAGTTCCCTGTGCGGGAAGTAGTCCAGAAAGTGCATGCCGTAAGTCCTTGTCCTCCATCTGTCCTTTGGATTTTGTGAAATTGCGGCGCGAAGTTCCGATATGGCCTTATCCGGGCAACCTCCCCGGGCGTAAGTGAGACCGCTTCGATAACAGCATTCCCAGTCATAGCGGCGCCTGCACTCGGAGGGAGGCTCATTGTTTAAACAGGGTGAACGCTCAGCTACGGCACAGCCTGAGAGCAGGAGAATACAAAGAATAAAGGTAGGTATATTCTCTTTGACGAATTCACTTGACCTGTCCATTTTTGTATATACTATCTTTCATCCCTTTTCTCTAAGGATGCTATGAGTTTTTCACCTAGGAGCCTGCCGGCGTCCTTTATGTCATATGGGTCAAAATATTCCGAAACACGCGCTTTTATGGCAGTAGTTTTTGTGTCCACAAGACGGAGGAAAGCCTCTTTTCTGTTGTTTAAAACGGGAAGGCGGCCGGGATGTTCGAAGGCCTTAACAAATAGTATCCCCCGGGCATCAAAGATCTCTTGTAAGGAAAAGCGGAGTTTGTCTTCAGTAAGATTCAATGTCTTTAATTCAAGCTCTCTGATCACAAAATCCAGGCGCTCTCTCTCCACGACTATATAGTCCGGCTGTTTTTCAAAAAATGTGAGCAGTTCCTCCACAAGGAGTTCAGTGTCTTTATCCCTTTTAACAGGATCGGAAGGGACAATACACAGCGTGTATTTACTATCGGTGATTGAAGAGGATGCAGAGGGGGGAGCGTTCTTGCCCGTGTATGAATTTGTGCGGCTGTATCCTTTTCTCATATTATCGATGATCCTTTCGACAATCTCCCACTTTTTTTCTTCCCATTCAAGGTCCGTGTATTTATTATAACCTCCGGTATCCTCTGTTATCGGTCGAGCCCGAAACCTTATGAAAAAAAGGAAAAGAAGAACACTTGCTATAACTCCAAGCGCAATCCATTTGCCCGGTTTTTTAGACACATGGAATCCTCGCGAAGCCCTTGCGGCCTTATGATAAGAGGGTTCTGAAGATTCATCCACGGTCCGGGCAGAGGTGGCGCCGAATGAATCCGTTGCCCTTGTATCGCTACCGGTACGGTAGGGAGACCCTGTGAATATACCATCCGGCTGATTCTTCTCCTTTATTCCCAGGGCGTGTCGCCCTTGCCCTGTTTCCTCCTGTGGTTGAATCTGACTGAAATAGCAGGTTGTCGGGTCTCCATAGAGCATATAATAGGCCCAAAAAAGATTGTTTTTGCCATGCTCTTCGCATCCATTTATGAACCGGATTCTCGCATTTCGAAGGGCCTCGCCTATACTGTGGGATTGGGCCATTAATTCGTAGAAGTATAATCCCAGGGAAAGGCCGGACATATCCCTTACATCCCGAAATGTGCCTATGTAATGCTGCACCCCTGAGCGCAGAAAGGCATTCACCAGGTCATAGGCATAATAATGGCCCCAATCCTTGTGGTCTGTTGCGGACCATTCCGAGGTCTGTCCGCTTTGACAGGCATTGGAGAATATCAGGGAAGGGAGCGGTTTTTTACATCCCGCCATCTGCATGATCCTTTGAGCGGTCAAGATGCCGTCTTCAAGCACCCAGCCGCTCATATCCGGATTTTCCTGGTTGTATACGGCATGACCCGCGTAATGAATGATATCGTATTCAAAGATCTGGCGGGAAACCATTTTTGAATCTATGGATGTGGAAACAATATTGACATCCAGAAGGTCCCCCCAGTTTTCCAGTTTCTTATGCAGAAGGACCCCTTCCTGATAGGATTTCGGCAGATCGTTTTTCGGGTCCGCAAGGATCAGCATCCTGATCCTCTTTCGATCCGAAATCTTGTGACTGACTGTGGGATGTGAGGTGTAAACCCTTCTGCCCATATTGAACCGCAGGCAAAAAAATTCCTCACCATCATAGGCAAGCTCCCAGGGGATATGGAGAAGCGAATCATTGATTGTCAGGTAAAGGTTTTTGGAACCGGCGGCAGCAAGCCTTTTCTTAATAGGTATGGGAAAGATGGAATTATATAGATCCAGACCGGCTTGCTGTAATTTTTTTGTGATATTCCCCTTGTCGTATTCTGATGAATAGATAGAGGCATATAAGAGGGAATATATCTCATCGGAGACGGACTTGAGGCCTGATGGGGAAATGTTGGTATTGATATAGGATTGGAGGGGGCCTTCCTCACCCTTTCTTTTTTCCTCAAAGAACAGACTCAATTTCTGGCCAGTGGCTTCATGCAGGACCTTGAGATCTATCATGGTGTCGTTTTGGCTGTTTGTATGAGGATTTGAAATGCTCATTGCACTTCACCTTCTTTTTGGCAATATTTTATTCGTTTAAAGGGCCGCTCTTCTTTGTGTGCCCGAGGGGTCATGACCTCACTAAATACTTTCAAAGAACCGAAAATGTTACTTATTTTATTTCTATGGATACATCACCGATCGATCGCCCTTCATCCCGGATATTTAATATATATTCGCCGGGAGGGATTCCCTGAAACATAAGGGAATCATTCTCAAGTAGAAAGGAACGAAGCATTCGGCCCGACTTCATAAGCTCAACCTTGATTCTTGGGCGTTCTTTTGTTTCAGTCAATGGGAAAATCTCACATTGAATTGTGCACTTCCCTTCTTCCTCTTCCATGACTCGTATCCTTACCTTATAGTCTTCAAAGGTTTTTGAAAAGGGGGGCAGCGAGAGGGCCTTTTTTGGGGAGCCTCCTCGCACCAGAACAGGCCTTAATTCATTCCAGAACGGCATAAACATGGCATCCGTCTCTTTTAATCTTAGTTGCCCTCCAATCCAGGCCAGGGAAATCTTTAAAGGTTTTATAACCGCGTCCTTTATTTCGTCAAGACCTGTTTTTGCCGGAAGCACAGATTCCATCCTTTCCCGCGCCTTTGATATTTCCCGCTGTTCCAAAGCCTCTGATTTGACCACATCAATGACAAGCTGAAGACAAAAGGGACAGTCAAAAAGGTGCTCCTGAACCCTGTCCCTTTCCGCATCCGAAAGAAGCGATTCCAGATAATGAGAGATTTGCTCATCTGAAAGACATCCCTTTCTGTCATCCCGGTCATGGTCCGTACCTGTCCTTTGTTTTTCTTCTTTGGCAAAGGCCTGGTACATCAGATCATCAAAATTTTCTTCTTTCATTATGAATCCCCTGTAATAAGAAGATCTGCCTCGTATCTATAACCGCTTTTAAATATATAGAGATAAAAAATTAATTTTTCCTTACAATTTATCCTATGCAATATATTAGCCAATTCTTTTGACCTCCGTTCTTCATCTTAAATCCCATAACCGGGATTCCTATTTAGTCCTGTAAGCATAAGGTGCATAAATGTTTCAAATACCCTTCATATTGCTTTTTATTTTCTTTTCAGCCCTGTGTTTCAGAATATATGTATTTTCCAGGGAGATGTCTAAGATCCTGGAGATTTCATCAGAAGTAAGTTTCTTAAACCAATACAGTCTCGCAAAAAGCTTCTCTTGATTAGATAGTTTGTTTTCAACAATCGACAGGATTTTTTCGAGCAATTCATTTCTGCTTACCTCATCAAAAGCGTCTTTTGATGAATGGACATTGATATGGGCGGACATAGGAGGAATTTCTTCAATATTGGCTGCATGAAGTTGTTTTGTAAGGGATTTGAAATAACGGGACGCGGCATGACTGCCGCAGACCCTTAGCCAGGTTGCCAGTGAGCATCTCCCCCCCCATTTTTTTAATATATAACAGTCCTTTTCTATCAATGATGCCCACACAAACTGACTGCAATCATTTATCTCTTCTTCGGTTGAAATGGATGCATATCGTGACGCAGTCCTTTTTACTATTGAAGAAACAAGCAATGAAAATCGTTCATAGAATATCTCCCATGCCCGTTCCCTGCCTTTCAGGCACTCACTGAGAAGCTCCTTATCAGAGATATTTGGATTGTTAAGTATCATACCTTAGTCTCGTCAGCGGTCTATGACAGTGAAGTCGTCTTTTCCTAAATAATATTTGTTTGCAAAAGTACATTGATAGGTTTCTATAAAAAATATACAAAAATATCAATTAGATAACATAATAATATAATATTCTGCTGCAAAATTCCAATTTTGCTTTAATCCGCTGCCTTCTCACCACAAAGCGATCTAATAAACAAAATGTTACAACAGAATTTGAAAGGTTTTTGTAGTGAATAGATCTCTATTATTTATAAAAAGCTTAACAACTTGTACCATCAGTTCGCAGTTGATGATAGAGATGTGATGAAACATTAAACCCCATGGAATAGTTACAAATAGTAATTATCTGACTAAGTATTTCTAAGGCAATAGCCATAACCAATTGCAGGCTGAAAGGGCTTGGAAGGGAGCAAACCCCGGGGATCAGGAAAGGAGGTGATGTTATCAACAACATGGAAGAAATTGTTTTCTAACTTGAAGCTTATACATTAATTTCAAGGAGGAGAGGGATTAATTATTGAGCTGTCAGAGTACATGAATAGGACCTGCTTTCAGGTAGAATGGTTATTTTAATATGTTAAGGAGGAAAACCAAATGAAATCCAATAATAAATTTTTTCTGTATTTATTAATATTGATAATTATGGGAAGCATCTGTCTTTCTTTTGCAGTGCCAAATGTTTACGCTCAGGCTGACTATAGCTTTTATTCCAGTTATATGTATTATTCTTTACCTATTGGAGTTACTCCTCAACTGAGTCTGACAAACCAATATATGCCCTATTATACCCCGTCTTTTTCCAATTCGTACTTCAGTTCCGGAGTGGGACAGATTGTGCCGACGGTTATCCCATCAACAACAAAATCCATAGCTAAAGCGGAACCTATTGAGGTTGCTCCCGAGGTTATCCAGATAAACGCACCTGAAGATGGGGAATTGACGGGGAGATGGTTGTTAAATTTCATGCGGACAACTCACCGTATCCGGAAAACTACAACTTTTATTTTGATGGGTCAAGAATCTATAAGGATATAAAGGCCTATGTCACCTCACTGGTGAATTGCACCGATAAAAAAACGGATGCTGAGGCGATTTATTCCTTCAGGATTTCAAGATGGGGAATCTATAAGATAAGCAATCTGGTCTGGGCCAAAGACTGCGGGCATGATTTTTTCTATGTTGAGATCAAGAGGGGAGATACGCGTGTTCCTTTTCCCGCAACGAATTACAGTGGTGGGTTCTATCTGGTCAAAACCGCTCATGACAGGTATGAATTCAATCCAAAAGGCCAATACAATACATGGCACTGGCAGGATGTATGTCACTGGAATGCGTATTATCGGCCCTATGAGAGGGCTGTCCCTTGTATCTATCTTTTAAGACCGGGAAGTTATAAACTCATTTACAGGGCAAGGGAGAATTTGACCCGCCTGGCAGCCATTAAGATTGTCAGGCTGTATCCCATCATAGCCCCTGCGGATGATACTGACTTAGAGAAATTTGAATCGGATACTGTTCAGAAATATTTTGAGAGTAATTTCAAAGAGGATAGCATTTCAATGGAGCCCACTGTTCCATATGATGAAGCAATAGAGGTGGAAATTGAGATCGATACCCAGATATGATGATATTACAGAAACTGAGAAATCATTGGTAAGAACTTAATAGTAAAGGCTTTCAAAATCCGGGAGGGGTGGCATTTCTTGCCCGCCCCCCTACCCCTCCCGGATTTAATCAAAATTTTCCGTAATTTTATAATGAAAATAGACTGGATCTAATGTCAGAGAATGCCAGAGGGACAGATCCCTTGACATCGTCCCTGTCTGATACTATAAAAATGGACATTTCCACTTTGCTATGACATACGTGGATACTAGCATTGACAAAGGGTTCCGGTATATATATACTTTTTTCAATATTTATATACCATGCCCCTTTTGAAGGAAGATACATATTGTTTAACCAGGCCAAAGCCGCTTTGTTGAGAAGAAAGAATGTTAATAAGTAAAATAAGGGAAGAAATCATTGAAAAAATAAAGACTTTGCCTATTAAGATAAAAGGGGCCGCCATTTATGGATCAATTGCCAGAAGGGCACAGAAGAAAGAATCAGACATTGATCTGCTGATTGTTTCAGATACGATTAATCCAAGAAGGAATAAAAGAGGAAAAGAGATAGCTGCCATCAAGGAATGGTTTTCATTGGATTTCCCAATGGACATATTGCTATTGACAACCAATGAATGCCTTTCAAATTTCAGAAATCACAATCCCCTTTTTCTGGACATTGCATGGGAAGGGATTATCTTATGGGATGAGGATGATTTCTTAAAATCCATGATTGAGGAAACAAGGGCTTATATTTCAGAGAAAAAAATCCGGAAACTTGACGATGGATGGGTATTCCCTGTGCCTGATAGAACTTCCATATTGCTTTCCAATGTAAGCAATAAGGATTTCGCTATGGCTATGTTCAAAGACGGGGAAAGGGATTTCGAGATCGGTTTAAATATCTTGGAAGATGGCTATTTTGATAAATCAGTATATCACTTTCAGCAATCTTTAGAGAAGGCGGTTAAAGCAATTCTGATATGTTTTGGAATATTTAAGAAGACACATTTCGTTGGAGAAATACTCGTTAAAGAACTTGAAGCAAGAGAACTTAATAATGGCTGGAAGAAAAAACTCCTGCAGGTTGCCAGAGCAAGTTCCGAGATAGAACCTGAGGTTACCTGGAGTCGATATCCCGGAATTGATGAAGATGCTCTATGGATCCCTTATGAAGAATATACTTCAGATGATGCAAAAGAGATAAAAGAAAAGTGCGAAAAAGCTATTGGAATAACAAAGAAATTTTTAAAATGGTGGTTTTCCCCAAAGCCATCTACAGAAAACACATGACTTGCTGAATATGAAGAATATTATGAGGAAATCGTCGAAAAGAGAAGCAAAGGCTGATAAACTTAGATTTTTTTAGGATAAGAAAGCCCAATCATATATAGAAAATCAGTACTGTTTGCAGACTGAGCAGAATGTTATTCATTCTTTAGAAGAATATTTTAATTTTCTTGAGGATATTTAGCCCGCCCGTATTGATCTCCGGAAAAATCAAATAATAAATAAGCAATTTATTCTGTAGAGACTAAAAAATTATAAAATATAAACATTAAAATCCATAGTAGTTATAAGTATTGGGAGTGTCTAACTGGCAAAGGATTAACAGCTTTACTGTTTCATTATTTTTTAGTCAAATGGCATTGACTAAATTTAGTCAAATATATGAATATTAGGATTGACAAAGAATTCTGCCCAGTGATATTCAGGATTCAGCCATGTCTTCCAGGATCTTCTTAATCTGTTGTTTAACTTAGGGGAGACGTTCTTTAATAGTTATCCATACTAGGTTGTAATCAACTCCAAAGTAAAAATGGATTAATCTGTCTCTCATTCCAGCCATTTCCTTCCAGGGAACCTGTGAATTACTTTGCCGTATTTCCTCTGGTATCTGTTTGGCTGCTTCACCGATAATCTCAAATTTTCTGATAACTGCACTTGTTGTCTTATCATCTGCTTGAAATGTTTCTAGATTCATTCCCTTTACAAATGATTCGATGCCCTCCATTGCTGTCAGAATATCACTGAGATGAAACCTATAATCTCTCATATAGAGACAGCCTCTTTTAAAACGGAATCTCGAAATTCTGCTCTTAACGCACGTTTTGGCACTACATCCACTTTATGATGCATTTTTTCCTCAAGGAAAAGGGCCAATCCAATGAGATTAAATAGATCTGCCCCTTCTTCGAAATCTACGAGAATATCAATATCACTACTGCTTTTTTGCCGTCCTCTGATATAGGAACCAAAAAGCTCAATCTCTTTCACTTTAAATCTGGATTTTATCTCAGGCTTCAGTTTCCTAAGTTTTAAGAGGATGTCTTTTGATTCTTTTGTTGACATTTTTTTACCCCTTTTACCTATTATCTAATTTAAGTTAAACAATTATAACATTAAAAAATAAAACAAGGAAGATAAACTCAGAAATTATATGGAAGATCCACATGAGAGATGATGTTGTTGAAGTGTAAAGGACAGAATATTACAGGTTTGAAAAATATTTTAAGGCCCTGGTTCTGGCGTTATCTGTATATGTATTATCTTTAAATATTATAATATAGTTTTGCATTTTTTCCATCAAGATTGATAAGATCGTAAAAAGGTCATTGAAATTCAAAAATTATAGAAAGGGGATTATGAATGAATAAAATCAAGGTATTATTTTTGTGCAGTGGGAATACTGCCCGAAGTCAGATGGCAGAGGCCTTTTTAAGGAAGGAGGCCGGTGACAGGTTTGAGGTATATAGCGCAGGACTTGAGCCAGGTGAAATCCATCCTTATGTTATACAGGTAATGAAGGAAATAGGAGTTGATATCAGCGGACAGTATTCAAAAAGTTTTGAAGAGTATTTGGGAAAGTTCCATTTTGATTATATAATTACAGTTTGTGACAGGGTTAAAAAAGCGTGCCCGACTGTTTTGCATGATGCCGGGCAAATATTACACTGGTCATTTGAAGATCCAGTCTCCTTTGAAGGTCCGGAAGAAGAAAGACTGAATAAATTCAGGGAAATCCGTGACCGGATTCATGAACGTATTGAATTGTGGTTAAATAATCGAGAATAAAAATGTTGGGAAAACACGGAAAACATCTGTTGAATGCGATTAAATACTCGTTAAAGGGGCTTGGAACTGCTATCCGTAAAGAGGCGGCGTTTCAACAAGAGATCATTGTTTTGTTTGTTGTTATACCTTTGGGACTTCTTCTGGGAAAAACCGGAGTGGAACGGGCCCTTTTGATAGGAAGCTGGCTTTTTGTCATGGTGATCGAGCTTATAAATTCAGCGATCGAAGCCACTGTAGACCGGGTTGGTTTTGAGCATCATAAACTCTCCGGCAGGGCCAAAGATTTCGGCTCTGCATCCGTTTTTTTGTCGATTTTACTGGCTGTTGTTGTTTGGGCGCTCATTCTTTTGAGCTGATGATATGAATATTCACAAGATATGAAATTACTTTGGGTTTAAGTCAATCCTTATCTATTCTTCACCCTTTTCAACTGGAAGAGCTCTTCCCTTTCCTTTTCCTCCAGGCTGTCTTCCAGGTATTTAATGGTATCCCGGTATTCGGGAATAAAGATATTGTGCAGGGCGTTTGCCCTTCTTTGTGTCTTTTTAAGCTCGCTTGCAAGCCTCCAGAGGGTAATCTCGATCTGGGCAAGCCTTGCCAGTTTTTCCAGGCAGGAGAAGAATTGTTTCACCGTTTGATCCAGGCAATGGGAGGTTTCCTGAAACCCGTATTGATTGCAGCAGACCTTTTTCTGGGAGTAGCTGATCAGGGGCACAATTATTCCCATGATGCTCCTGTCCCTTATGGTTATGTTCTCGCAAGAGACCGCTGAAAGCGACGCCTTTCTTATCCTTTTTTCCCCCAGGATCATGGTGGCCTTTTTGAACTGCTCATAG
>JBLIRO010000005.1:0-101707 GCA_049472335.1 bacterium
TTTTGTCGCCTTTATACTTTAGCCCAGTGTCTTGCCTTTTTTGTCATTCAATCCAAAAGCAATATTAAATTCCGTAGAATTTATTCCCATCCAGTTAATAAATCTACTGGTTTGAGATGTGATCAAACAATTATGCTTACAGGGATCAAATCATCAAAATATTATCCGGAAAAGCTTCGACGTATTCATTACTATGATCAAGAAAACAACAAAAACTTAACCTTTTTAACCAATAACTTTTGCCTTAATGCATTTATAATTGCTCAACTTTATAAAAATCGTTGGCAGATAGAATTATTTTTCAAATGGATCAAACAAAATTTACGTATTAAGGCCTTTTATGGGACTTCAGAAAACGCTGTCAAAACACAAATATGGATTGCTATCTCAGTTTATGTACTTGTTGCAATTATCAAAAAGCGTCTTGATTTGGACCTCAGCCTCTACACAATTTTACAAATTTTGAGCGTCACCGTATTTGAAAAAATTTCAATTTTACAATTAGTTACACATTATGATTACAAATCCCAAATAAGTCCACCTTATAAGCAATTGACATTATTCGACTTATAATGGGACACTAGTGATTAGTAGATATTAATTTTATCAGTTATATCTTATACTTTGTTTGCTTGACATAATTTTTTTCTAAAAAGGTGGTGATGCAATAAAGGAGTTATCGCAAAACAAAATAAGAATCCAATTTTATTAAGAATTTGCTTAAATGGAGAAGAGGATGAAATATCAAATTTCAAAAAGAAAATCATTTATATTTTGTTTAATAGGCTTAACAACAATTTTTTATCTTATATCTATCTGCATATTAAATGAAGCGGTTGCTTTTTACTTTCATTATGACGCATCAATAACACCTGATCATCCAACATTAGAAAATATATTTTCAACTTGTGTAATGAGTGGGACATCATGGAGTGCTGCGGGAGGAGAATTGACATTAACAACAAAATATAGGCATGGTATCTGGTTTGGAAATTATAATTATGATCCGGTACCATGGGAAATTGCAGACCCTGCCGAAGGGAACTTTTTTTCCATTCGAGCTAGATTGACACCAGGCTCAGGTGAATGGAGATTTAAATGTTCAGATGGCGTTTATGGTGCCACCTTTTATTTTCTTGAAGATTCTGTACAATGTAGTGGCGGTTTAATAGACATTAATGTAAATCAGTATCATGATTACTCAATTCTTTTGAAGAATGGCCACCTTACCCAAAAAATCGATGGCAATACAGTTTATTCAGGACCAGCTGGAATCTTGGTTACTAAGAGATTGATAATTGGAGATGGATCAGGATCGAGCATTTCAGGATATGGTTCTATGATTATCGATGAAGTCATTATAGATACAGAAGTTGAAGAGCCAGTTCAGTGTGATTGGAATGATAGTGCTAATGCATATTTCTGTAATGGAGTTCAAATAACTCAATCATGTTTAGGGGAGGAGAATATCAACGAGTTTCAAATAATTGATGATCAATGGGCAACATGGATATATGGCTCAGGCCATCATTATGCTTATTATTTTACATGCTTGGATGAAGGGGTAAGTAGTATACGTCGAGTAACGCAAGAATGCTGGGTAATTGGTGGTGAAAATATTAATCAGTTTCAAGTAATTGGAAATAGAGCTGTGTGGATATATAGTCATGATGATCATTATTATGCTTATTACTCTACATGTTTAGACTGTACTGCCGAAGGGTGGAGCATACAACAAGTTACAGAAGAGTGTTGGGTAATTGGCGGTGAAAATATCTTAGACTTTCAATTAATAGGCAACACTGCCACTTGGAAATATTGTATTGATGCAGATTGTGAAGATCGTGAATTTACATTTTCTTCTTGTGCTCTAAATACACCTGCTGGACATGATGTATCTTGGCGGGATAAACTTGATACTGTTAGTATCGAATTTCCTGAAATATCGCAACCTGGTAATACATTCGTTAATAAACGGACTGAGCTTTGGACAAAAAAGCCCGAATCTCTTAGTAGATATATTCCAGTTCAACGCTATGATATTAGTACAACAGCCACCTATAAAGAAGAGATAAACGTTGGCTTTGGTTATAATGATAATGACCTTCAACAAGTTTGCCCCAGTTGTAATATAGATAATTTACGAGTTCTCCATGAAGAAGCACCAAATATCTGGAAAGATGTAACTACTTCTTTGGATACTATTAATAAGACTATTCGTGGCACTATATCCTTTTTTTCTGAATTTCTCATAGCATTTGCAGCGGAAGATGGTGATCTTGATGCTGATGGAGATGTAGATTACGATGACTATTTAACTTTTGGAAAGATTTTGGGCTTGTGCAGTAATGATAATAATTATATGGTTGCGGCAGATGTTGATGAAGATGGTTGTATAACGGAATCTGATAGAGACCTCTTATTCAATGAAATATCAATTGAAACAAACATGCTTGCAGGTTGGAGCATGATATGCCTTCCGGCTATATCAGAAAATGCCTATGTTTTGTCATTATTTCCTGATGCAAAAGTTATTTATGGTTATGAAAAGGGAAAAGGATATGTACGTGTCAAAGATGGAGAAAATATGGAGGTTAGAAAGGGATATTGGATATTATTAAATGAGGCAAAAACTTATACTCTGACAGGAAGGCCTATAAATAATTATACCCTTTCAATAAATGAAGATGGATGGCATATGATTGGAGGATGTACATTATCAGCTAAAGCGTTATCAGATAATTGCACTATTAAAGTCATCTATGGTTATGAACAAGGATCTGGATATACACGGGTTCCTGAGTCAGAATATTTACAGCCTGGCAAAGGATATTGGATACTGTTTGAAGGTGTTACTGAGCAAGCGAGCTTAAATGTTCAAGTAACATTGGAATAGCGATTTTCATAGGCTATATTTTCAGCCAATTTAAAGCATTAGATTTTCTATCTCCCTAATTATTCCATTATTACTTATTGTCGCTTTCAAATTACGATACTTTTTGTTATCCTTAAACCATAATGCCAAACAGAACAAAAGCCTGGAAAAGGAATGGATATAGATTTATGGGCTGGCTGATTTCCCTCCCTGGGATTATAGGGCAATAGGGGTAATATAAAAAATCATGATAAGGCAGGAAAAATTCATACATTCAAAAGAAATCTTGCCCATACAGGGTGAGATGGAAAGGATTGTCTACCAGAGCGATGAAGACAGTTATACAATAGCCAGGTTCAGGCCTTCAGGGCAGCCGGAGGAGATCACCATAACCGGCAATCTGGCGGGTGTCAAGCCGGGAGAGATACTGAAATTAAAAGGGGCATGGTTCACTCATAAGAAATTTGGTCCGCAGTTTCGCGTGGAAAGCTTTACATGCCTTGTTCCCTCAAGTGTGAGGGGGATAGAGAGATATCTTTCTTCGGGCCTGATCAAGGGGATCGGACCTGTTATGGCAAAGAGGCTTGTTCAGAAGTTCGGAGAGGAGACACTGGAGATAATCGAATCAATGCCCGAGAGGCTAAGTGAAGTGGAAGGGATAGGGCCTAAAAGGGTTTCTATGATTATTGAGGCATGGAAGGCCCAAAAAGAGATCAAGCAAATCATGCTGTTTCTTCAGGGGCATGATGTCAGTGCAGCCCTGGCAGTAAAAATTTACAAACACTATGGGCAAGAAGCAATCAATGTGGTTAAGGAGAATCCATATCGCCTGGCAACGGATATCTTTGGTATAGGCTTCAAGACCGCTGACAAAATAGCCCAAAAAATAGGGATCCCCAGCGACTCACCCATGAGGGCCAGGGCCGGCATCTTGTTTATATTAAACCAGATGGCTGACAAGGGGCATTGTTTCCTCCCTATTAACATATTGATGGAAGAATGCCTAAAATCTCTTGAAATTCGTGAAGAGTTAATTAATGAAGCAATTCGGGACTTGTCCGAAGAAAAACAGATATTCCTGGAAAACATTGCACCCGGCGGTATGAAAAACGGATCGGAACAAGGCGTCTATCTCGCCTCATTCTACACGGCGGAAACAGGAATCTGTCGATTCATAAAAAGGCTCAGTAAATCTCCGAGGGGAATCAGAAATATAGATTCGGAAAAGGCCCTGCCCTGGGTGGAAACCCGAATGGGAATGACGCTCGACCCTGTTCAGAAAGAAGCCGTGTCCAAGGCGCTGAACAATAAAATTCTGGTTATAACCGGGGGACCGGGAACAGGGAAGACGACTATTATCAAGGCCATATTGACTATCCTGAACGAGCTGAAAATAAGGATCTCCCTTGCAGCGCCTACCGGCAGGGCCGCAAAGAGGATGCAGGAAGCGACTAATCATGAGGCAAAGACTATCCATCGCCTGTTGGAGTTTAGTCCTCAAAAGGGGAAATTTCTCCGGGATGAAAAAAACCCGCTTCGCGCTGATTTTGTTATTCTGGACGAAGTATCCATGATTGATACCATACTCATGTATCATCTCCTGAAAGCTATTCCAACCCATGCCTGTCTTATCCTTATAGGAGATTCAAACCAACTGCCTTCAGTGGGTGCTGGTAATGTGCTAAGCGATATCTGTGCCTCAAAATATATCGACACCGTGAAGCTGGAAAAGATATTCAGGCAGGCCCAAAAAAGCCTTATTGTAACGAATGCCCACAGGCTTCTTGTGGGAGATTTTCCAATAATCCCTAAAAAGGGAGACGAAGCGGATTTCTTTTTTGTTTTTGAAGAAGAGCCCGAAAAGGTGGTTAATTTGATCATAGAGTTGTATAAGGTGCACATTCCAAACCGTTTCAGATTTGATCCTTATCAGGATATTCAGGTTATAACTCCTATGAACCGAGGTATTGTAGGGGCCTTGAATCTCAATAACACTTTACAATCCCATCTGAATCCGAAAAGTCCTGGTCTTCATAGGGGTGGACGTTTATTTAAGCTTTATGATAAGGTCATGCAGATAAGGAACAATTATGACAAAGAGGTTTTCAATGGAGATATCGGAAGGATAATTCATCTTGACGAGGACATGTTGGAATTGTCAGTGGAATTTGATGGCCGTTCAGTTTTATATGACCTATCCGATCTTGACGAGCTCACATTGGCTTACGCCATCACGGTGCACAAATCCCAAGGGAGTGAATATCCGGCCTTGATTATGCCTGTAACGACCCAGCACTTTCCCCTTTTGCAGAGAAACTTGATATACACGGCCCTGACACGGGCAAAAAGGCTTATGATTATGGTAGGAACCAAGAAGGCCCTTGCTATTGCAATTCGAAACGCAAAAGTTGATATGCGTTATTCATTTCTTGAAGAGAGGTTAAAGGTTACTGATAAGAACGGATCAAAGGTTTGACTTTGAACCTGAAGGAGGGTTATCCTCCGGACTGAGTTGCGAGATGGCCTTTTTTAATCCTTTACTCATATTGTTATATAGATTTGGAGGTTCATTCTTAAATATCTCATCCAGTTTTTTTCTCAGGTTTTCTTCGAAAAGCTTTACCAGTATTTTGTTCTCTTTACTGATGTTTAAAGGTCTGTCCAGTACCGCACGTTTCATTGTATCACCCCGTTTTTAAAAGGTAAAACAATTATACTGCACCAATAGTAACTACAATTTTATAAAATCTTAGCTATCCCACCCAATAGATGACGATAAGATATATATGCAAACGGGATACCAAAAAATTATTTTAACAAATAAACCCAAAAATCAGCTATTTATGTTTTTAAACAAACAATATTGATCACATAGAAAACAGATATTGGTCACTTTTTGACTATTTTTTATTTATATCCTGATACATAACTAATATATGGTAAAAAAAAGGATAATTATAGGAAATCACCAGATAGACCCTCTTAAGCACCTTGCCTCCGCACTTGAATCTCAGAGCTATGAAGTAAAGATGGCAAGAACGGGACTGGAGGTCCTGGAGTTGTTCGATCAGACAAATCCAGGCCTGATCATTCTGGACACCTCCCTCCCCCACAAAAACGGTGTGGAACTTCTTAGAATCATTAAGGAAAGAAGTCCTAATCTGCCGGTCATGGTGGTTGCTGATAAAATTTCAACCAATGCGGCTATCGAGACAATGAAGCTGGGTGCGTATGATTACATAACACAGCCTTTCGATATCCCGAAGGTTTTGGATATTATCAAGACAGCCATCTCCCCTCAGACGGTAAAAAAGACCATAGCTATTAATCCGGCGGTGATGTCGGATGAAATATATGACACGGATACAATTATCGGAAATAGCCGTGAGATGCTGGAAATTTACAAAATGATAGGACAGGTTGCCCAAAGCGATGCCCCGGTCCTGATCCAGGGTGAGAGTGGCACTGGAAAGGAATTAATCGCCAGGGCAATTTACCACCATAGCCTCCGGAAAAACAAGCCTTTTCTGGCAGTAAATTGTGCCGCCATACCGGAGCAGCTTCTGGAAAGTGAGCTTTTCGGGCACGAAAAGGGCTCCTTTACCGGCGCGCTCAGTAAAAAAACCGGAAAATTTGAGCAATGTCATGGAGGCACAATTTTTCTGGACGAAATCGGTGATATGTCTCTCTCGGCCCAAAGTAAAGTTCTCAGAGTATTACAGGATCAGGTTTTTGAACGCGTAGGCGGCCAGGAAAGTATCAGGGTTGATGTCAGAGTCATTGCAGCCACCAACAAAAGTCTTGTTCAGGCAGTTAAAGATGGTTTGTTTCGAGTGGATCTTTTTTACCGCCTCAAGGTCATTTCATTTTATATCCCGTCTTTGAGGGATAGGCCGGAGGATATACCTTTACTTGCCGATTATTTTCTCCTGAAATACAGGCATAAATTAAAGAAGCCGATCAACGGCATTTCTCATCAGGCAATGATGATCCTGAGTCAATATCATTGGCCGGGCAATATCAGAGAACTTGAGAATGTTATTCAATCGGCAATTGTTCTTTGCAAAGGTGATGTTGTCCTGCCGGAACATCTTCCCATGGGTGACATGGCCTTGTCTTCAAAACAAAGGATATCGGCGTCAGCGGCGGATGTGGAAGACTTTGCAACCATGTTTGAGGAGATTATAAGACCTATCATGGACCAGGTGTCCAAGTCAAATGATGAAAACTGGGCGGCACAGCTTACCGACGGGATGGAAAAAGCACTTCTGAAGTTGACTCTTCAGCGGGTAAACGGAAATCAGGTCAAGGCATCTAAGCTTTTGGGAATAAGCCGGAATACATTGCGGAGTAAGATCGAAAAATTTGGCTTATAAATCAAAACTTCTCAAAATCCCGGTGCAATCTTGAGAAGAACTGTCAGTATCCTAAAACCCATTGTCTTTTCTTTAACTTAGACAAAACCAAAATCTGAGATCTCTTTTTTCTTCCTCTTTATCATTCAAAGGCTGCTGCTCATCCATGATGTATTTTAGCAGTCTCTTCCTGCCAATAGGTTCCATATCTATAAAGTGGACTCCAACCAGAGCACTATCTGTTTTTTTGCGCTTTTCCACACTTACCACACTAGCAAGGGCAAATACATCAAGGTAGGGAAAGATTGGCACCTCTAAAAGCATATCAAGCTGCTGACCACAATCCAGAGGATATTGGGTAAGAAAACGCGCCCCTCCTCCACTTATATCCTTGCCCTCCGCATTAATAAATAATCCCTTATAATCCTTTGGCTTGAATTCAATATGGATTGGCTGCTGCAGCCTGAAATATCGTCTCCTGTCTATTGAACGAAGCCTATCACTGGGTTTAACTACTATCACTGAATCATCTTTATTAATATACCTGTCTATTGTCGAGCTCAGGCAGTAAAGGCACATTCCCTTTTCCCACAAAATCTCAATTCTCCGCCCTTCCAGATAATTCTTATCCATAATTGGGATATTGATATAAATACCGTCCTTTTCTACCCGGTCTATATCTCCATTTGGGATTTCCATACGACCTTTAGGATGAAGTCCTTCCAGTCTGACACATACCCGATGCCCTATGGTGAGCATTTGCTGTGTGGCTTTGGTCATAACGTCTTCTCCTTATTGACTTATACCAACGGCCAAGAATAATGATATCCCAAAGGAGTGTTGAGGGTGAGCTGAAATCCAAGGTTCATTTAATGGGGCAAGCTATATAGTAATTTAAACTTGACCTTGCTTCAGTTCATTTTCTATATGCACCTATTTTTCATATCGGACAATCGACAAAATTTCTTAGGGATTAGAGTGAAAATGGCATAGAATAATAAACCCTGACCAAAAAAAGACCCTGGGGCGGGGCAGTTGGGCCCGCCTGGGTGGGATCGCCGGACAAAAGAATCCGGTTGAATTCATCGGGAGTGAAGCGACCTCTGCCGACCTCTATCAGGGTTCCCACCATACGTCGAATTTGCTTTCGAAGGAAACTATTACCAAGGAACTCGAACTGCATCTGATTATCATTTTCAACCAGTTCAACTTTCATCAGCTTTCTAGTGCTACTCATATGATCGTTTTTTGCAACACTAAAGGCTGAGAAATCATGCTCTCCCTGAAGCATTGGAAGACATACCTTAATCATTTTAATATCCAGCTTATCGGGCAAAAACCAGGTATAGGGCCATTGAAAAGGGTCTCTGGTCAATCCCCTGAAGATCTTGTAAATGTATCTTTTGGCGAGAGCTTGTTTGCGTGCGTGGAAATCCGGATGCACATCAAATACCTCCTCTATAGATATGTCTTTTGGAAGGATACTATTTAACGCCATCCTTAGATTGTAAGCCGGGATCCCGGAATCTGTCCTGCAATGAGCCACTTGACCCAACGCATGGACACCCGCGTCTGTACGTCCTGCAGCAGTCACTCTGCAAGGGGTATTCAAGACAACCCTAAGCGCCTCCTCCAGCTCACCCTGTATTGTTTTCTGACCGGGCTGAACCTGCCAGCCGGCATATCTTGTACCGTCATATTTTATAGTTAACCGAAAGGTCCTATTCATTATTTTTCTTTTTTGATCTGAAGATAAGGCGCAAGGGAGTAAAGGTAAGGCCCAGTTCCTTCCTCATTTGGTTTTGAAGATATCTCTCATAAGAGAAATGAATACCTTGCGGGGCATTTACAAAAAATACAAAAGTAGGCGGTTGTATGGCAATCTGTGTATGAAAATAAAATTTTATCCTCCTGCCCTTAAAAACAGGCGGGGGGAACCGTTTGATGGATGTTTCAATAACTCTATTGAGATGACCGGTTGTGACACGTGTTCTGTATTGATCCATGGTTTGTTCAACAAGAGAAAATATCTTGTACACCCTCTGGCCCGTCAGGGCAGAAACAAAGATCATGGGCGCATAAGACAAATATTTTAATCGAAAACGAAAATCTTTTTCATACTCCTTCATGCTCTTTTCATTCTTTACTACAGTGTCCCATTTATTGACAACAATAACTATTGCCCTGCCTGCCTCATGGGCAAATCCTGCGATACGCACATCCTGATCCGTGATCCCTTGTTTTGCATCAATCAAGAAAAGGGCTAAATGACAATCCTCTATATTCCTTAGGGTCTTCATTACGGTTAGCCGCTCCAGCCCATGCTTTACCTTCTTGCGGCGTCTTATACCTGCAGTATCAATAATCATATATAAGCGGTTATTGTATCTAAAAGGGGTGTCTATGCAATCCCTGGTTGTACCCGGTTCTTCACTCACCAGGGATCTTTCCTTGCGCAAAATCTTGTTCAAAAGAGAAGATTTTCCGACATTTGGACGGCCAATAATAGCCAGGCGTGTCATTTCGGTCTCTGCCCCAGATTCACTTCCGGAGGGTAAGAGATTAGTAATATGCTCCATGAGACCCTCAATGCCAATACCATGTATCGCTGAAATTGGAAAGAAAGTATCTGCGCCAAGGCTATAGAAATCGGAAATATGGGATGAAATCTTTTCGTTATCCGCTTTGTTTACGACATAGATGGAAGGCTTATTGCTTTTTTTTAAAATAAGATTTATATCTTTATCCGAAGGTAACAAACCATCCTTTATATCCATTAAAAAAACTATAATATCTGCCTCTTCTATTGCCATAAGGGCCTGTTCATGGACACCGGCGCTAATCGTTCTCTCGGTCTTCGTATCGAGGCCTCCTGTATCGATGAGTAAAAATTTTCTTTCTCCCCAATTACAAACACTATAGTTTCTATCCCTTGTAACCCCGGGGAGATCATCAATAATTGCCTTCCTTTGTCCAATAAGACGATTAAAGAGGGTGGACTTCCCCACATTTGGCCTTCCAACGATTGCTACTATAGGGAGTGACATATTTCTCCTAACAAGTTAATGCCTAAAGCTTAAAAAAGTGCCTAAAGTGACAATGACACTTTAGGCACTTTCCTTAAAAAAATAGAACCGTCCCTTTTTTTAGATTTTTTTAACTTGTAGTACCGGAAAGGGTTTAATGAGCACTAACAGGTTCAAATTTGGGAGAAGCTGGATTTGTTTCTATCCTGTCTTGATTTTCTTCGCTTCTGAGGATAATCTCCTCATAACCGATCAATGCCTCTTTCATTACCTCTTCCATATGCTCGACAAGGACAAAACGTATGCTTTTATGGACAGGTTTAGGTATTTCCTTGAGGTCCTTTTCATTTTCTTTGGGTATAATAACTGAACTAATTCCTGCACGATGAGCGGCTAGGACCTTTTCCTTAACCCCTCCGATAGGGAGCACCTTGCCTCTAAGTGTGATCTCACCAGTCATTGCAAGATCCGACCTCACCGCTTTCCTTGTTATCAGGGAAGCCAGGGCCGTGGCAATTGTAATCCCGGCAGATGGACCATCCTTAGGAATGGCTCCTTCCGGAACATGGACATGGATCTCATTATTCTGGAAAAAGTCCCTGGGTAGCCCCAGATCCCTGCCGCGACTTCGGAGATAGCTCAATGCCGCCTGGGCGGATTCCTGCATAACATCTCCCAACTGGCCTGTTAGGGTGAGTTTTGGTTTTCCGTCCATTATTGTGGCTTCGACCAAAAGGATATCCCCTCCTACCTCTGTCCACGCTAGGCCTGTAGCAATACCGACCTCATCCTTTTGCTCGGAACGTCTTTCCCTGTATTTTGGTACACCCAAAAATTTAACAAGCATCTGGGATGTCACATGGACCTTTGATTTTTTACCTTCCTTAACAACCTTCCTTGCTACCTTCCGGCATACAGAGGCTATTTCACGCTCCAAATTCCTGACGCCAGCTTCTCTTGTATATCTATGTATGATAGTTTTTAAGGCATTTTCCGAGAATTCGATATTTCCGGGTTTCAGGCCATGGGCCTTGAGCTGTTTTGGAACAAGAAATATTTGTGCAATCTTTAGTTTTTCAAAATCCGTATAACCCGGCAGATTTATTATCTCCATTCGATCCTGCAAAGGTTGAGGGATTCGGTGAATCACATTTGCAGTAGTAATAAACATTACCTCAGACAGGTCATATTCCACTTCAAGGTAATGATCACTAAAACTATTATTTTGTTCAGGATCCAGTACTTCCAACAGGGCGGCAGAAGGATCTCCCCTAAAATCAGTGCTCATTTTGTCTACTTCGTCCAGAATAAGTACAGGATTCTTGGAACCGGCCTTTTTCATAGACTGTATAATACGTCCGGGAAGAGCGCCTATATATGTCCTTCTATGTCCTCTGATCTCCGCCTCATCTCTTACCCCTCCCAGGGAAAGACGTACAAATTTTCTGCCTGTGGCATGAGCGATCGATCTTGCCAAAGATGTTTTGCCGCCTCCTGGCGGTCCGACGAAACAGAGTATGGGGCCTTTCATTTTCTTTACTAGTCTGCGCACTGCCAGGTACTCCAAAATTCTTTCCTTCGCCTTCTTTAATCCATAATGCTCATTGTCCAGAATCTTTTCAGCTTCTTCCAGATTCAGTTTATCCCTGGTTTTTTTGCTCCATGGCAATGAGATCAGCCAATCTATATAGTTTCTCACTACAGTTGCTTCTGCGGCCATGGGAGGCATCAATTCCATTCTCTTTAGCTCTTTAAAAGCCTTTTCCTCAATCTCTTTGGACATTTTGGCTTCTTTAATCTTATCTTCCAGCTCTTTTATCTCTCCCCGCCGGTTATCAAGAGTTCCTAACTCCTTTTGAATAGCCTTCATCTGTTCATTGAGGTAGTACTCTTTTTGACTTTTTTCCATTTGCCTTTTAACACGGCCTCTGATGCGTTTCTCGATCTGAAGTATCTCAATTTCTGAACTCAGGATTTCGGAAAGTTTGATTAATCTTTCCTCGGGATGGATGGCTTCCAGAATAGCTTGTTTATCTGCAAGTTTAAGAGACATATTAGAAGAAATGACATCCGCAAGACGTCCGGGGTCTTCTATTCCCTTGACCTTTTCCAATAAGTCTTTGGTGGATTTGAGGTTTAGTTTATAGTATGTTTCAAATCGAGTTAAAACATTTCTCATCAATGCTTCAATTTCAGGGGTTCGCTCTGCTTCAATATGCACCTCGGTACAGCATATCTCAAAAAAATCCTCCACACCTATAAATTCTATGATCTTAGCCCTTGAAGTACCTTCTACAAGCACTTTTATAGTGCCATCAGGGAGTTTGAGGACCTGAAGAATCTCAGCCAGAATACCTATAGTGAAAATATCATTCTCAAGGGGATCGTCTATCTTGGCATCCTTTTGAGTTGCCAAAAAGATCTTACTGTTGTTGCTGCTCATTGCTTTTTCAATAGCCTTTATAGACTTCGGACGACCCACAAAAAGCGGGATTATGATATTAGGAAAAACAACAACATCTCTTAGAGGCAAAAGAGATAGGATAGAGACATTTTCTCCATTTTTCATTTTAGATTTTTCCTTAAAAAACATTTTAGTTCCTTAGCAGTTAAAAATCTTTCAGCCTGTTATCCAACCTTTTCATAAAGCAGAACAGGAGTTTCCTTTTTCTCTATAAATTCCTCGGTGATTACGCATTCTTTTATGCTGCTCTGTGATGGCAGATCATACATAAGATCCATCATCACATCTTCCAGAATTGCCCTGAGTCCACGTGCGCCGGTACCCTTTTTTATGGCTTTTCTGGCTACCGCGTGAAGGGCATTATCAGTGAATCTCAAGTATACTTTTTCAAACTCGAACATTTTCTGATACTGCTTTACGAGGGCATTTTTAGGGTCCTTTAGGATCTTGATCAAGGCATTCTCATCGAGATCGTCAAGAACAGTTACTACCGGAAGTCTTCCTGCGAATTCCGGAATAAGGCCATATTTAATTAGATCGGCATGTTCCACGTGAGTAAGCGGATTTTTCTTTATTTTTGACAAATCCTTCTTGTCCTCGGCCAAAAATCCAACCACCTTTTTACCCATTCTCCTCTTTATTATGTCATCCAAACCAATAAAGGCGCCGCCGCAGATAAAAAGTATATCAGTCGTGTCTACCTGAATATATTCCTGATGGGGATGTTTTCTGCCTCCCTGAGGCGGAACGCTGGCGATAGTGCCTTCAATGATTTTAAGGAGTGCCTGTTGCACACCCTCTCCGGAAACATCACGAGTGATGGACGGGCTTTCTGATTTTCGATTGATCTTATCGATTTCATCAATATATACTATTCCTTTCTCTGCCTGTTCAACCTTATAATCAGAAGCCTGTAAAAGCTTGAGTATGATATTTTCCACATCCTCCCCGACATAGCCTGCTTCAGTCAGAGTCGTGGCATCGACAATTGTAAAAGGAACATCCAGTATCCTGGCAAGGGTTTGAGCCAGCAAGGTCTTTCCGCTTCCTGTTGGTCCTATTAGCAAAATATTGCTTTTTTGAAGCTCAACATCCTGGATATCTATATTTGATTCAACCCTTCTATAGTGATTATAAACAGCAACGGATAATGCCTTTTTGGCTCTTTCCTGCCCGACAACATATTCATCCAGTAATTCCTTTAACTCAGAAGGTTTGGGAAGTTTTTGAAATTCTCCCAATCCTTCATCGCTCAAATCTTCTGCCATTAGCTCATTACACATATCTATACATTCATCACAGATATAAACCTTAGGCCCGGCAACCATCCGCCTGACATCCCTCTCTGACTTACCGCAAAAGGAGCATTTCAGTCTGCTATGGTTATCCTTTTCCTTTGATTCTTTTGACATCTTTCTTACTCCTCGATTTCTCTATAACCAGCGATCCTATTTCGCAATTCCAATTGGGTTAGAATCTTTACTGACTATAACTTCATCAATAAGCCCATAATCTCTGGCCTGATCCGGGGACATATAGAAATCCCGTTCCGTATCCTGTCGAATCTTTTCTATGGGCTGGCCTGTATGCTTGACTAATAATTCATTCAATTTCTCCCTCAATCTCAGAATTTCCCTGGCCTGAATATCTACATCGGTAGCCTGTCCCTGGAAACCACCCAAAGGCTGGTGAATGAGTATCCTGGCATGGGGCAAAGCAAATCTTTTACCTTTTGTGCCTGATGTAAGCAGTAAAGCGCCCATACTCGCAGCCTGGCCGATACAAATAGTCGATACATCCGGTTTGATATATTGAATGGTGTCATAGATTGCCAAACCCGATGTAACAACACCACCGGGAGAATTAACATAAAGATGTATATCCTTCTCCGGGTCCTCTGCCTCCAGAAATAAAAGCTGGGCAATCACAAGATTGGAAATGACGTCATCAATCGGCGTCCCGATAAAAATTATCCTGTCTTTCAAGAGACGGGAATATATATCATACGCCCTCTCTCCTCTGTTCGTTTGTTCAACAACCATTGGAACTAATGTCATATCAGGTTACCTTTCTAAAAAATTAAATGAGTAATATTTAATGGAATATTTAAGTGGAATCTTTTTTGATATTTTCCTGTCTAATATCTTCATCGGCACCTTTTTGTACTTCTATTCGAATTGCCTTATTCATAATAAAATCCATTGCTTTATCCATCAATAGACTTGTGCGTATTTTATCCCATGAACCCTCATTCTTGGCCCTATTCTTCAATTCATTAAAATCCTGTTTGGTCTGAAGGGATAAAAGCTCTATCTCTTTTTCTATTTCCTCCTCTGACACATTAAGTCCTTCTTTACGTGCAACTCCTTCCTGAATAAGCGCGAGGTGAACATCTTTCTTTGCCTTGGGTCTGAGTTCCTCACGGGCCTTGTCCCTGTCCCATTTATCAGTGTTCACATAACTACCGCCAAGTCTCAACTGATTCTCTATACCGTTTATTATATCATCAATCCTCGATTCTATCATTGACTCCGGTGGATCAAAAGGATTCTTTTCAATAAGGACGTTTATAAGCTCTTCTTTTGCAATATTTTCTGCCTGGTTATCCAAACTGGTTTGAATCTTTTCTCTGATCTCCTTTTTCAATGATTCAAGGTTATCATATTCACCAAGATCGCGGGCAAATTCATCATCCAAAGCGGGTATTTTTTTCTCCTTGATTTCCTTGATTATAACATCTAATATGCAGGCTTTGCCACTTAATTCTTTATTAGGAAAATTCTCAGGGATAATCAGGTCTATTTTCTTTTTTTCACCCTTTTTTAAGCCTATAAGGGCCTTTACAAAACCGTTTTTTTCGTCTTTACTATTGATTTCAATCTGTAAATCCTCTTTATTTTTTCTGTCGATAGGTTTACCATCCACTGTGCCTTCATAGTTAAAAAAAACTATATCTCCTTCTTGAACCTGACGGTCCTCCACAACCTCAAATTGAGCATTCTTTTCCTGAAGATTTTTCAGCATAAGGAGCACATCTTCATCCGTTGCCTCGGTTTTTTTCCATTTGATCTCAATATTTGTATAATCCTTGGGATCAATAAGCGGTTTAACCTCCAAGGTCACTCCCACAGTTAGAGGTTTTCCCTCTTCCACAAATAGATCATCAAACTTAGGCTCGCCAATGGGCTCCAAATCGGCCTCTGATATTGCCTTACTATAATAAGAAGGCACCAGTTTTTGTACTACTTCTGATTCTATCCGGTTCCAGAAAAACCGTTTAAGGATTGCCTTTGGTACCTTTCCGGGTCTGAATCCTTTTATTTTTGCAGTGGAGTTAATTTCACGATATACCTTGCCAAGCTCTTCAGATATAACATCCTGAGGGATTTCAAATGTCAGTTTCTTTTTCTTGTCTTCTTGTTCGATAACATCTACCTTCATATCCTCTCCAGTCTCCAATAACCTAATCTTATGGAATAAATTTTTATAATGTCTTACTCAATCAAAGCATCTTCTTAAATCAAATTGGTGCGAGAGGCGGGACTCGAACCCGCATGGTTTTCCCACTGGATCCTAAGTCCAGCGCGTCTGCCAGTTCCGCCACTCTCGCATTCTTAAGGAAAAACAAGAAACCGCTCTTCATGCTATTATTAAAAACAGATTCACTGGAACTATCAATTAATCAACCCTAAATACAACAATAAATCCGATAAACTATTATAAAATTCAGAAAGGAAGCTACTGATAAGAAACAAAATTAAAATCCTTAAAAATAAGTGAGCCGTGTAGGAATCGAACCTACAACCTAGTGATTAAGAGTCACTTGCTCTGCCAATTGAGCTAACGGCCCACCTAAAAAAAATCCAAATAAATTATCACATAAATTTTTACGTAAATTTCTACGTCAAAAATTGTATTATTTTGTTAGTGGTTAGTCAAGCCCTTAATTAATTTTTTGTGATTTATTATATTAATATTATAACAATCCATTGATGAGCAATATTCTCCAAAGTTGTTGAATAGATTTATGGTGCCTCCTTATTATTAACCCTTATGTTCTGCAATCAGTTGTTCTAACAATTGCTCTGTGTCCTCTTTGCTGCAGAGTTTCGTATCAGGATTCATGACTGCCGCAGAGCCCGCAGCAATGCCAAACTGGATCGCTTCTTTAATTGGTCTTCCCCTGGCCAGGCTCAAAACAATGCCTGCCACCATACTGTCACCGGCCCCGACTTTGCTCCGGATCGGCACAGTAGGCGCCCGCAACCGCTCACATCCCTGCTTCGTCACCATCAGAGCACCTGCCGCACCCAATGAAATCACAACGACATGGCTCTGTTCCTCCCGGATAAATTTCAGTGCCGCCGCCTCAAGTTCCGATTCGTTCCTTACCTCATGTTTAACCAGTGCTTGAAGTTCCTTCATATTGGGTTTGAACAAATATACCCCCGACCTGGCGGCCAGATGGAGCGCTTCTCCAGAAGTATCCACAATGATCCGGGCGCCCAGTCCTCTGGCTATATGGGCTGTCCGGGCATAAAAATCTTCAGGCACACCTGGGGGCAAGCTTCCACTTGCCACAATATAATCCGGTTTTGGGATTATGGATGATAATCTGTGAAGGCATGCTTCCCACTCCTTTTGATCCAATGTTGGCCCCGGCATGTTAAAGCGGAACTGACGGCCCGTTGAATTTTCAACAATGATAATATTTTCCCGTGTCAATCTCTTAATCGGAATCGGATCATGCTGCACACCTTCCTCATTAAGAAGGCGTTGAAGCATCTGACCGTATAATCCCCCGGATGTATATAAAGCGATCGACTCACCTCCCAATCTCCGAACAGCTCGGGAAACATTGATCCCCCCGCCGCCCGGTTCATAGTTGGGCTGCTGGCAGCGCAACTTGTCATCGACAACTACATGTTCAACATACGCACTTGTATCAACAGATGGATTGAGCGTTAGAGTGACGATCCTTTTCATGGCCTTTCTTCTCCATTCATCTTATTTACCCTGTATTTGAAAAATAACTTCATCGGGTTTGGTTCATTTGTCAAACAGTAGACGGGCGGGACTACCTATATGGCCCACATAGGCAGATTTATTTTCGGAAAAAGGCTTTGGCTATCTTTTCAAAATGTTCCAGAAGCAGTTCCAAAATAAGGAACGATTCAATAATTAAAAGTTTTAATTCTTCTCTGTGCTTGAATCAATAATCAATCCCAGTATTTAGGTCTGCCGTAATAGTCATGAAGTACCTCCTCATATTCTCGATTTACAGGTTCAGAGGGATCATACTCCGGACTGTTTTTAATCTCTTCTTTAGAATGATTCATATAAATCTTGGATTTTTCCCAACTTATGCTCCGGGCCCATTGCGGAGCAACTAATACCTTGTTCTCAGGCAACCAATTCTGGGTATTCACAACCATATAACGGATTGCCCATTTAATATCTTCTACGATGAAATCCTCTATATGACCGATTTCACCATCAAGGGCATGGATATGAAAACCAATAACTTTATTGGTACCTTGCAGGTGAGAATCCGCCAAGTCTTTCTCAGATATGGAATCTTCCTCCTCTGTCGGCATGATTATCGGGGGGATGAAATCCTGCATATTTACTTCCCAATAAACAGGCCAATTATGGTATTTAACTAACTTAAATTCCTTCTCACGAGAAACAGGCTTATAAATATCAATAGCTGGGGCTCCTTTTACAATCTCTTTAGTAAGGTCGGCATTGAAGATTTTACTATGCCAAACAGGATGGCCGGAAAATGAAGCAGGGGATATCAGCACGTGCTTCCCTGGAAGCCAATCACTTGTATTCACCAAGAGATAACGTATTATCCATTTCATGTAATCAAAGTAAAACTGCTCCACTCTTCCAATACCGCTATCTCGCCCTTTCACTTTATAACCGATTAATTCCTTTAAACTTAGTAACATTTTTTTCTCCCTTTAAAACACTTAATATACCTTAATTTTAATTTTTGCTAGAATATAATAGAATGATTTTATTTTCAAGGTAATAGGATTTTTTAAGATATATATTGTCTAACCATATTAAAAAGATATACTATCAAAAAGGGAAAAATAATCTATGTCTATGGAACTTATAGAACTAATTGTAATTCGGATAGTTTCTTCTCTTGCAAGTATAATAGAACTTTGCGCAGCTTTCATAATTATCACTGCCGGTATTCGGGCTTTTTTTGGATATATCTTCAAGGCGTTATTTCAGAAAATGCCCAAGGAAAAACTTGCAGAACAGCGCTTGCGAATCGAATTAGGGTTTGCTCTCTCCCTTGCGCTTGAATTCGAATTAGGGGCCGATATCTTAAAAACGGCTGTTGCACCTAATTGGCAGGCTATCGGTGTTGTAGCATCCATCATTGTATTACGTACAGCACTAAACTATTTTCTTCAAAAGGAACTGGAGCGAGCGGAGGTTGGAAAAAGAAAAATATCAGACAAAACCTCTTAGGTTTTCCGATCCTCCTTTGAGTGCAAAGATTGTCAGTTTATTACTCTATTCTCGATCTGATTTGCTTGGTTGTTTCAAATCGGACATATCGAGGCTTTATAAACAAGATAACCGTTCACCTTTTAATCAGGAACCGTATCCATTACTTTTTTTGGTACGCCCGGCAGGGCTCGAACCTGCGACCTGCGGATTCGAAGTCCGACGCTCTATCCAACTGAGCTACGGGCGCATTTTCATCAAAAAATCAATACTTTAACACCAATTCGATTTTTAACCAAGATCTTAATGGATACTGATTAAATAGCATTTTTAACCAATATTGTCAATAAGAAAATGGCTAAAGGAAATGGTTAAAGCCAGAAGAAGTTCACCTGTATTATTATTTAGGACTTAAAAGGACTCCAACTCCGACCTTTTCTTGTTGTGCTCGTCTTGATTTTAGAGTTTTTTTAACAGCTTTAAGCAATTCGGGCAAAGTGTAAGGTTTTTGAATAAAGTTAATCCTGTTTTTCTGAATAATTTGCAGCTTGGATCTCTGGTCTGTATAACCGCTGTTCATAAGAAGCCTGATCTCGGGATTGAATAACTTTATTTGATTAATCAAGGAGAGACCGCTTCCATCCGGCAAAATCACATCACTTAAAATAAGATGAAAGTTCCATTTTTTCTTTTCAAGGATTTCCAGGGCACCCTGGATATTTGAAGCCTCAAATATTGTATATCCAAAATCACGGAGTGCCCTTTTAGCGAAATCTCTTACTCCTGTTTCATCTTCGATTATTAAAATTTTCTCGCCATTGCCCTTAAAGTTAATTAGCGAACTGTCTTCAATAATCAAATCTTCCGGTTTCTGAGAGAAAGCAGGCAAAAATATCTTAAATGTTGTGCCTTTACCAACTTCACTATAAACATTAATCCATCCCTTATGCTGTTGTACTATGCCATATACAGTGGAAAGTCCAAGCCCCGTACCTTCCCATTTTCCTTTAGTACTGAAAAACGGCTCAAAGATATGTTCAATTGTCTCCTTTTCGATACCGCTTCCTGTATCCTCCACAGATAAACACACAAAATCACCAGGCCTTGCATAGGGTGTTTTCTTACAATCCCTTTCTGCAAAGGTTATGTTTTCCGTTTTAATAATCAGCTTTCCCCCGCTTTCCATAGCATCTCTGGCGTTTAGAGTAAGATTCATTATAACTTGCTCCATATGGCCTGGGTCCGCTTCGACACTTCTTAACGCCGGCTCCATAATTGTTGATAATTCAACATCTTCTCCTATAAGACGTTTTATCATCTCAGTCATATCATCGACCAATAAGTTTACATCCAGCATTTGGGGCTGAATTGCCTGTTTGCGACTGAAGGCCAAAAGTTGCCTGGTAAGAGAAGCTGCTCGTTTGCTTGCCTTCTGAATCTCTTCAATATCCTTTCGATTTCTCTTATTTTCCTCTTCATCCAATAACATCAAATCAGTGTACCCCATGATAGTTTGAAGAAGATTGTTGAAATCATGTGCAATCCCTCCAGCCAGCCTCCCTACTGCCTCCATTTTTTGAGAATGTTGGAATTTCTCTTCTAGATGTTTCTGATCAGTAATATCAAGAAAAGAACCGACCACTTCAATCGGAACCCCTCTTTCATCCTTGATCAGTCTGCGTTCGTCACTCAGCCAGCGATAGGTTCCGTTATTATGTAAAAAACGATATTCAAAGACACAAGATCCCGTTTTTAAAACTGTTTTTGCTTCCTCTAACGCCTTGGAACGATCTTCAGGATGAATATGTTTTATCCAATACTTGGGATCTTTGAAAAATACCTTTGGATCATAATCCAATAAATTTAATACATTTTCACTGATAAATGTTATTTGATGATCTCCAAATGGTTTATAGCTGTAAATAACGGCCGGGATAGATCTTAAAATGTTTTCGAGATGGGACCTTGTTGAAGATAATTCTTCTTCTGCCTGCTTCCGCTTTGTAATATCCCTGCCAACTCCAACGATGGCTATTATATTTTTATCCTCATCTATTACCGATTTGTCAGCCCAGGCAAGCCATTTCCATCCATCTTTTGTCATAGCCCTTTGTTCAACATAACATGTATAGGGAGGTTTATAAAGGGCTTCCATTGCCTTTAAAGTATGATCTCGATCCTCTTCATGAACCAGGGGTATAAATTTATTACCAAGCAATTCACTTTCAGTTTTTCCGAACATTTCGCAATATGAAGGGCTGACGAAAAGAAACCTTCCCTCAAGATCCACCTTAACAACAAGATCTGTCTGATTCTCCACTAAAAGTCGATATTTTTCCTCCGATTCTCTAAGTGATTCCTGTGCCTTTTTGAGCTTGGTGACATCGGTTATTATTCCTAAAATTGCTTTTTCATTTTCGTAATCTATCAATTTTGTGGTAATAATTGATTCTATTCTATTACCTTCCTTGGTAATAATTGCGTATTCATAAGGAGGTATTTCTTCTCCTTTTATATGTTTTCTAAAATTTTCCTTTATAGCATCCTTATATTCAGGTGCAATCAAAGAGAGAAAATCAAAATCAGGGGTGTAAAATTCCTCTTTTTTGTAACCAATTATCTCTTCACATTTTTTATTAGCATATACTACCCTGCCCTTTTTGTTAATAAAAATCATATTTGGTGAGTTCTCTGAAAGGGCTGTGAATTTGGATTCAGAATCTTTCAGCTCTTTTTCAGCTTCTCTCCCTTTATTTTTATTTCCATGTAATAAAAATTTTTTGATACTTAAATAAAAGTTAAATTTTACCCGTTTCATAAATAAAAGAATCCCCGATATAAAAACCGCATTATTCTTCAACAATGTCTCACGGATTAAAAAAGTATGATAATTTATTATCGGATAAAATGATTTTTATCCTTGGAATCAATATGTTGCCATTTAGATACAAAATAATAATGGTTATGAGGGAATGGAAAAAGTGATCACTGATATCCGGAATTAATCCGGCTTAGATTAAGTTTTTCATAAAAAAACGAAAAGAAAATATTTGGGCCGTCTGATAATTCAAATTATCAGACGGCCCTTTTTGTCCTTTATTATTAATAGGTTGCAAAACAATAAATTTGCTTACCCTAAAAGCAGACTGTACAGATTATTCGTTAGAACCTATATCATATCAAGGGCAGACCAGTGGCAGGCAATCCCCAGAGATTGGCTGCAGTCAATAGGGTAGCAATATCTACCGGATATCGGTTAACAAAAAGCAGATTTCCTATGGAAACATAGGGTGCAAAGTCATTTAATTCCGTTGGCGCTAAAGCAGAGAAACCAGCCGGCAAAACAATAGGAGCCGGTGCCCCTGCAGCATCCAGAAGATATGGCGGCGGAAATGGGTTGAGGCCATAGAATGCATCAAAGTAAGTCAATCCCCCACCAAAACTTGCAGGTGTGTTGTACAAAAGCCATGGATATTGTTGAGCAGGGTCCCAGGCGAGAACCGGCTGTACCGGAAGAATAGTCGTATTATCCAGGGCAGTAAGCAAAGGCACTGGAATTGGCATCCCGGTTGCCGGGACAGGTGAGAGCACAGGAGACCAGAGAGGCCACAGTAGATTATATGGCGGCAATGCCTCCCAATATTGGGCCTGGACTAATGGAGTGCCAATGAATATAAGCACTATGATAAACAATAGACTTAAGATCATTAATTGTATCGCTTTTTTCTCTAAAGACATCTTACTTCCTCCTTAAACCTTATAACCTCAAATAATAATCCTGCAAAAAGTCAATTTCAAACCTCCTGCCTCACAATACTAAATTTCGTCAACAAAAGACCTTTCGCAGTTTCAGAACCAAAAAAGGAAAATAATTAATTGCTCCTCTTTTTCGCCTCCTTTCTTCTTAATTCTGCAGGAATAAAATCATCCCTTAAAATCCCTTACAGTTTTATAGACACCCAACATAACTCCTCGCTCATTTTTTATAAAAGGATCTGTAAAGACTTTATTCTTTCATATACACCAAACGATGCCATTATCATGAAAAATTAGATGTGTTCGCCCAATCAACCAGTTTTGCTTTATTGACCAGGAGAAACTAATCCGGCTTTAAATAATTGGAGCAAAGTATATGCCACCAGGCATATTTCATCAGAGAGAAAAAGCTTCAGGTTTTATAACCTGTTCCCTTATTTTAAAAATTTATTCAATCAGGGGGTATATAATTTATGGTATTCAGTTTATGGTAAAGTGTATAATTATTATGTAAAAATATACATAAAATTAAAATGGATTGACGATGGAAGGACTCTATGAACATTCAAGGGTGACTCCAGATCCGATCTATAATTCAATCACCACAAAAAGGCTATGAGAGCAAGAAAAGTTCCGGAAAGAATTACCCAGGACAGGCAATAAAAGCCTGATAATGGTACAGGAGGGAAATATTCTTTTTTGACAGCTCTGGAGGTCTGAAGAAAGGCAAGAAGAGTTGTAAGTAAATAAATAATTAAAATAACAGGAAAAATTGGATATTTGCTCAACCTTTTTTTTATGTCTTCAATACTTTGATCCGATTTTGTTTTGGCTTTTATCGTCTCTGCCTCTTTTTGAATACGTATTCGAGCTTTCTGTATAGCGGCAACTGAAGCCAAGGATTTTTTAGAGGAATGGTAAAGACCTGTATACATAAAAATCGGGATTCCCAGGATTAAAAAGGTAATAATGGCCCTGTTTATCATATTAGAAACAGGGAAATAGGCATCCTGGAATCGAAAGAAAAAGCACATCAAATACCATGAAAAATAAGCCAATAAAAACAATCCAGTTGTCCAGGCCAAAAATATGACAACCGGGTAATTGACCAGACAGGCCGGGTCACCATATTGGTAATATGCCCCCAGTACCAAATATTGTATCTGACTGAGAATACTGATACCTGACAGAAATATTCCAAAGAGTATTAAACTGAATGAAAAACGTCTTTTTTGAATAAAGGCTAACACGGTGAATCCTGTGATAAGATTAACAATTATTCCTCCAAGACATATACACATGCTGGCTATTTCACCAAAATCTCCGCTGAATTTTGCCTCTCCTCCGGCAAAAAGGGTTAAACTGAATGCATCAAAACTCCCTCCAAATATTTTTGCCATGAGACCGTGTCCTACAAATTCATGCAAAAAAGCTCCAAAACGTGTTGATATTATGAGCATTGCTTCACTTAGAACAATCCAGATAACAATCCTTCTTTTGTTTATATCCATCTTCATCCTTTGAATATACCCGAAATAATATATATTAAACCTCCATGGTGGTTTGTTATTTTAAAAGATGAAAGACGATCGGGTAGAAGTTTTATCTCTGACAGGGCAGGATTAAAATAGCCATCTCGAAAAAAATCGACCATCGTTTTAAAAGGTAAAGCAAACCAGCCTGAAGGAAGCCTGTCATCAGCAAATACCATTGAGGCCCCCGGCACGGCAATTCGAAATATTTCTTTCATTACCTTGCCGGCAGAAACGGTGCTGAGCAAATAGTCACAAAAGACAGCCTGGATGCTGCCGGTTCCAAAGGGAAGATCCGAAGCGTCGCTTAAAAGAAGGGAAACATTTCTTAATCTTTCTTTCAAGATACGCCGATTTGCAAAATATAGCATCCGCTCGCTCAGATCAACACCCACAACCCTTCCCTTTGGACCAACCTTTTTTGAAAGGGAGGGAAGATCAAGCCCTGTACCGCAACCTATATCAAGCACCCAGTCACCGGGACGAACAAGAAGCCTTTCTACCGCAATCTTTCGATAGTGAAAATCCATGCCCAGTGAAAGGATATGGACGAGAAAATCATAATTGGCTGCTCTATAATCATAAAGGGAGGCAATCCATCTGTTTTTCGAACAAATCCTTTTCTGACAAGAATTAGGGATTGTTTTTACTCCTTTTTTCATTTTCAAAGTCTTTAACTCCCAGTGTCATGTTAAGCTTTGATAATCCTATCTACTCAATCAATTTTATACATCTTAAACGTTACAAAATTTATTCAACAGTTAACAACATTGATTATCAATTGTCAAAATATGGCTTTATTGTGATCCTATGATCATATTTTTATCCAACTTTGACGGAGTATTACTCTAATACCGATTAAGTAAGTATAAAGGGTTAGGTATAAATACACGGATTAAAAAATATTAACCATGGATATTCAGTCAAAAATTCAAATCTTAAAACAAATAGACCTGTTTGATTCCTTTGATGAGGCTGTTCTGAGAAAATTATCTGAAAACTGCCAGGAGACCTTTTTAAAGCAGGATGAAATACTGCTGGAAGAAGGCACAATAGAAAATGTCATGTTCATAATCCTTTCCGGGGAATTGATTGTATATAAGGGACTAAAAAAGATTGCCGTCTTAGGGCCCGGGGAATATATCGGAGAGATGTCCCTGATTGAATCGAAACCCCGTTCAGCTTCAGCAAAGGCTGTAGGAGATGTCCTCCTTATGAAGATCGATGAATTTCATTTCAATAAATATCTCGCCTCAGAAAGACAAGCCTTGATAGCCATCCTGAGGACCTTATCGAACCGCATAAGGAAAGATCTCTATGTGATGACAAACGATTTGCAAAAATTGAATATCTTTATACACGACATGAACAATTGCCTTACACCTATGGAGCTGATAGGTTTTTATCTTAAAAACTTTATTGACGATTTAAAAAGCAATAAGGATGATCAGTTAAAAATTAATGATGGGGCGATAGAAATAGAAAAGGCCCTTGATTTGTTGAATTCTGTCCAGAACGGATTAGCAAGACTTATACAACGAAGTCTAAGCCAGTATAAAAAAATCGAAGTTGACTATATAAAGACAAATTCATGTATTATTTCTTTAATCCATGAAACCATAAATGAGCTGCAATATCATAAAGATTTAAAAGGGAAAAAAATAAAGGTAAAATCAAAAGGTGAAATTCCCGAAGGCTATTTTAACTATCTTGATATAAAAAGAGTCCTTCAGAACCTCCTCATTAATGCAGGTTATGTAACGAAGGATAAGGGGACTATATATATAATTGCGAAAAGGGATAACAGAAATATAAAAGTAAGCGTAATGGATAAAGGATGCGGGATCCCGGAGGAAATCAGGCCCTACTTATTTAAAGAAACCGTTACCACGAAAGAAGATGGGAACGGTCTGGGGATATTGTCTTGCAAAGAAATAATTGAAACACATCACAACGGCGCCTTGTGGTTTGACTCAGTTATAGGCAAAGGAACGGCATTTCATTTTACAGTGCCTATTGCTATAACGATCTCCAGCCAAAATTGATATAATAAGGCTTTCCATAACTTTTGATTTTTTTATCTAAACGATATGAAATTATTTATTATTTCAACATAAATCATGGATTCGTAAAGAATCATTCCATTATCATAAGAACTAAAACATCTATATTTTGCTTTCTCAAAAAAGAATATTATAATATTATTATATACGTATAATTCTGTCTTTATTTAACAACATATTTTTTCAAAAATATTAAGTATAAAATTGTTCTTTGAAATAACAGGTAATTTTTAACAGCTCACAATACAATCCATTCCGCGCTCAACTATGTAAAACATTCTTCGATATTTATTCTCTTTTTGATTCTCTGACAAAGTCCTTCCCAGAAAAGGGAAATGGATGAAATATTTTTGAAAATGTGATGATGCTCTAATCACATTTATTATATATAGGGGGATAATAAAATGTGCAGATTAATAAGAAAAAAGGTATGGATATTATATTTTATAATATTCATAACCTTTCAATTAATGTTTATTTTTAGGGCAGGCTATGTATCAGGTTTTTATGGATTGCCCGGATTAATTGGAAGTCCGATTATATTTGGAAGCGGTCCTCTTGGTGCTATAGGTATATTTGGAGCACCTAACGGATCACCTGTTGGAATCTTTGGTCCGGGGCTTCCAGGGCCTTTCGTTGGTTTTGGCGTGTTTGGAGCGCCTAACGGATCGCCTGTTGAAATCTTTGGTCCGGGGCTTCCAGGACTTTTTGGATCTTTTGGTCTATATGGAGGGCCTTTTTTTGGTTCAGGACAATATGGAGCTCCTTTAGGCATGCTTGGCGCAGGCATTTCGGGACTTTACGGACCATTTGGCCTTTCTGGAGGGACCTTTATCGGATTAGGGCTATATGGCGGTCTCTACGGAATGTTTGGCTCGGGTCTTCCAGGGCTTTACGGACCACTTGGTCTATATGGCGGACTTTTCGGAAATATTGGATTAGGTGGAGAACTTTTTAATAATCTTGGGATTTCCGGAAACCTGGATCTGGAAAACGGCCTTTTCGGGATCTATAATGGCGGGCTTACTAATCCTCTATATGCTGGAATCGGGGGCTTATTTGGTTACAGCTTCTGGGATATCCTCCTTGGTACAGCATTACTCCAAAATCCCGACATTGCTTTTCCTTTACCAGGCCAATTTAACCCTTTTCTTCTTAACTTATTGGGATTGCTAATGCAACCATCAGATCCCTTGACACAAAATCCCGGTACCCCTCTAGCGCCTATACCCATAAGTCCGGCTGTACCGACACCTATTTCTCAACCCCCGGTTGGCTCTCCTGTTATAACCCCAACTGTTCTTCCTTTAGCCCCTGTTGCAGGCCCAATAGTAACAACTCCTTTGGTGCCCGCACCCACTACAATAACACCTCCCGTTGTCGCCCCACCACCCGCACCAGTTGCACCAGTGGCTACAGTACCTGTTGCGGCACCTCCTGTAGCATTAACTCCGGTAGCTCCCGCCCCTGTTACTCCTCTGCCTGCCGCAACCCCGGTAGTGGCCGTTACTCCACCTGTACCTGCAGTGCCAGTGGCTACTATACCCATACCGCCTCCTGTCGTTGCTCCGGCACCTGCTGCCCCTGCACCTATGATCCCTCAGGCACCTATGGGTCCCGCTATCGTGCCGGGTGGTGTTGGGCCTGTTAACGGAATGCCCAATGCTGTTGTTATGCCTGCACCTGTAACGCCTGTGGCTACCGTACCTGTTCCTCCACCTGTCGTTGCTCCGGCACCTGTTGTCCCTGCCCCTATGGTCCCTCAAGCCCCTATGGGTCCCGCTATTGTTCCGGGCGGCGCAGGACCCGCTAATGGAATGCTCAATGCAGGAGGTATGCCTGCAGGCACACCGGGTGGAGTTACACCTGGCAGTGGTATGCCAGCCAGGGGTCCAAGTGGTATTTTATTTTGGAGTGGCATACCAATCGGAATTCCTGTAATATAGTGCATGATAGTAACGCTCTGCACGCGGCTACTACCGGCTAAAGCCGGTAGTAGCCGAATTTTTTAAAATTAAATCCTGGTTTGTTGTATTAACATGAGAAAAGGGAAATTATATACGGACATCTCCATAAAAAAAACTATTTTAAACTTGGGCTTGAACTTTTTGATGATTAAGTTTGAGCCAACGGAGGCAAAATTATATTGAAATTAAATTTTGGGTTTGAACCTTTTGATGTTTAATTTATGGTTAACGGATATAAAACTATATTGAAATGAAATTTGGGTAGGAGAAAAAATGAAAAACGTTTATCATTATTTAGATAATTCCGCTGCCACAAGGATGGACGAAAGGGTCCTTGAAGTCATGAGGCCTTATTTTTTCGATATATTTGCAGTTGCCACTTCGGATTTCGGTTATTCACCAGGCATAGAAGCAAAATCAGCACTTACAGATGCGAGGGAAATATTATCTTCCTCTCTTGGCGGCTCGCCTGAAGAATTCATATTTACTTCGGGAAACGCCGAGTCGAGCAATTTAGCCTTAAAGGGAGTTGTAATGGCCCTTGGCGATAAGAAGGGCAGACATATCATAATATCTAATATAGAGGATTTTCCTGTACTGCACAGTGCTCAAGTCCTTGAGAAGCAGGGATTTAAGGTTACATATCTTAAGGTGGACAGCCAGGGTTTTGCGGACCTTGATCAATTAAGGGATTCTATTACCGATGAAACCATTATTGTTTCTGTGCAGCATGCCAACCAGGAAATCGGAACACTCCAGGATATAAAAAAGATTGGCAGTATTTGTAAAGAAAAAGGCGTCCTTTTCCATACGGATGCGACACATACCTTTATGAGGGTTCCCATTGATGTAAAAGAGGTTCCCGCGGACCTCATTACAGTGTCCGCCCATACCTTGCATGGACCCAAGGGGGTAGGCGGTCTCTTTGTTCGAAAAGGGACCAAGATATCAAAATGGATGGATGGCGGCTTTCAGGAGTTCAACCTGAGAGGAGGGATGGAAAATATTCCAGGGAATGTCGGATTTGCAAAGGCTGTCGAACTGGTCACCCCGGATGAAAACCTTAAACTCCTTACCATGAGGGACAAGCTTATGGAGGGGTTACTCAGCAAGGTACCGGAGTCCATCCTTAACGGACCAAGAAAGGAAAGATTGCCGCATAACGCAAATATTACATTCAGGTTTGTGGAGGGTGAATCCATATTATTACATCTTGATATGCGAGGCTTTGCTGTAAGCACAGGCTCTGCCTGCTTCAGCCGTTCACTTGAGGCCAGCCATGTAATTCTGGCCATTGGGGGAGATCATGAACGAGCCCACGGTTCAGTCCGTTACACATTCGGCCGCTTCAATTCAATGAAGGATGTTGAGGCTGCTATTGAGGCCACGATAGATGTTGTTTCATCGTTAAGAGAGATCAGCCCTCTTGGCAAGGGAACAAAGGAGGAATAAAAAATGGAGTTTCCATATAATGAGTTGGTACTGGAGCATTTCCGTCACCCACGGAATGTCGGACGAATTGACGATGCAGACGGGAAAGCTACGGAGGGAAGCCCTGCCTGTGGGGACATGGTTGCGGTCTATATCAAAGTGGACCCGAAAACCAAACGCATTTCGGATATAAGATTTGAGTCCTATGGGTGTGCCTCCAATATCGCTACAGGATCGATTATAACTGAATTGGCCAAGGGCAAAACCCTTGAAGAGGCAAAAAATATAACATGGAAAGAGGCTTCTGATGCATTAGGAGGCCTTCCGCCTATCAAAATGCACTGTTCGGTCCTTGCAATAGAAGGCTTGAGGGCCGCAATTCGTAACTACGAAGAGCGCCATGGCCTTGTCACGGAAAAGGTCCCTACGACAACCGAAGTTGTGGCAAAGAGATTGAAACATGTTATGAACCCTATGACGGGACTGGACCTGGTAAGGACAAAACTTGTCAAAGATATCGAAGTAAAAAACGGCATCGTTTCGGTCCTGATTGACATACCGTCCGACCATCCTTTTGCGAATGCTATTAAAGAAGATATCATTGATAAAATCGGACCGATCTGGGATGTAAAGGAAGTAGTCGTAAATTTTACGGAATGAGGTGATCTATGTCTGAGATAAAAATAGATGTGCGGGGCCAGACCTGCCCTGTACCTCTTGTGGAGGTTAGAAAAGCCATAAAAAAGGCTACACCAGGAGATATTATAGAGGTTACAGGCACGCACCCCGCTTCCAAGAAGGAGATACCGATGGCTGTTAGGTCAATCGGTCTGGAGCTTTTAGAGATCGATGAGAATGATGAAGGGGTCTGGAAGATCCGTATACGCAAGTAAGGAGAAAAAATGAGGAAAAAAGCGACCATTGTTGTACATAGCGGTGATATGGATAAATTATATAGTGCGCTTATTATTGCAAACGGGGCATTATCCATGGGGCTGGAAGCATCGCTCTATTTTACTTTCTGGGGTCTGCAACGCCTTAAAAAAGGGGGGCTCGAGAAAGGCCCGCTCTCTAAGATAAACTTCCTTGGGCTTGGGAAATGGATGGTCAAATGCAGGATGAAGAAGGCCAATGTAGCGACACTGGAGAGACTGATTCAGGATTTTAAGGAACTGGGGGGTAAGATCATTGCCTGTGAAATGACAATGGAAATTATGGGGATAAGCAAAAAAGATCTCAGAGATGATCTGATCGATGAATACGGAGCTGTGGGATCATATATCAATGAGGCCAAAGATTCTTCTATCACCTTATTTATATAGATTTATACAAATGAACCCAAAGGAAATGGTCTTTTTTATCTGATAAAATTTATATAGACTCCCCAGCCTGTTACAATTTGGACAAACGCAAGTATCAGGAGAAATAGATTGCCAATACCATGAACCAGGGGAAGGAGTTTACGGTTTTTCTTGATTTTATGCATATACAGACCTGTAAATAATCCGAAAAATAAAAAAGGAAGCATAAAAAAGGCAATACTGGAATGTAAACCGGTTATTTTGGTTCCCCCCCAGTAAAGGTAGACAATTAAAGCTCCGCCCCAAAAACCTGCAAACATGGCTACCAAAGATATTATACCTAACGTCACATGCCATTTCCTGTTAAAACGGATATTGTGTTTTAAATGAAGAGATCTGAACCGTTGCAGCCCAATAAAGAATACATACAATACCAGTATAATAGAAAAAAATTGGTTTACAGGATGCAAAAAAAGCAAGAAAGCCCTTTCAAAGATTATATTTATTTGAATTCATGTACAAGTACAAAATCATTGTTTGCTCTTGTTCCATGACAACCAACGCACCCCTGAGGTTTCCCATATGGGTCTGCCTTTCCATCAGGTGAATACTTTACCCAAAACCAATCTCCATCATCAGGATTGTAGTTATAGACCTTATACATCACCGTTATTGCTTGAAGTTTCATGTCCTTGTCGAAATTTTCTTTTACTGCTATAGATCCATATTGGAGTGGAGGTTTTGAAGAATTCAATGACCGGTCGTTTACATAGACTTTATGAAGTCGTCCATGGGGTGCACGGCCAGGCTGTACACCTTGATGATCAGGCCAAAATTCCCACTGGGTATACGGAGAGATTTTGGTAATATAGTTCCATAATTCTGCCGGATCTGCACCAGGCATTTCCTCTGAAGCAAAGGAAGAATAACAAAAAAGGAAGGTTATAAAGAACAGAAGGCCGATTATAATAACAATCCTTTTCATACGAACTCCTTTCCATATAATAAAATTAATAAAATTCAACATCCTGTCAGTATACAACATCCTCCTATTCAAGTACAAATTTATCTGAAAAACTGTTTGCAGGACATTGAAAGGTATTGGTTTTTATAATTCAATTCGGGGAATAACACCCCATGATTTCTCATAAGCCTGGGCCAAGACCCCTTCCAAAAGTCCACCTTCACTTACAATCAAAGATTCCATATCGAGCTTCTCCATCACACAAAGGAGAATTGCTGTTCCCGGGACAATAATATCCTCTCTGCCCCTTTCAAGACCGGGGATCTTTCTCCTTTGTTTGACGTTCATGATTTTTATACGCTCATATATCTCTCTAAGTCGGTAAAGATTAAATGTATATCCATGGACCTTGACAGGATCATAGATCTTTAGGGCTTGATCTATACTTGCAAGAGTTGTAGGTGTCCCTGCAGTTGCGACGAACACGGCTTTTTTGGGACAACCCCCTAATATTTTTGCCAGGTTTGTTTTAATATATGCGTTCATTTCCTTCTCATTGTCTACGTTGATCGGAGCAGAAATTCCAAGTCTTTCAGTAAGTCGAATCACCCCGACAGGAATGCTGAAAAAATCCTTTGTCCCATCGGATAATTGAATAGCAAACTCCGTACTTCCACCCCCAATATCACAAATAAATAACGGCATGGTCAGACCTTTTAAGGTTGAAAGAACCCCATGCAATGTTAACTCTGCCTCTTCCTCGCCTTTTAATACTCTGGACTGGATTCCAACTTCCTTTTTTACACGTACAAGAAATTCCTCCTGATTTTCGGCTTCTCTTACTACCCCGGTAGTTACCATCCTAATATGCTCAAAACTGTATCCTCGATATTGAGATGTAAGTTCCTTAAGGACTTGTATAGCTCTATCCATGGCAGGGGGCTTTAAATATCCATCCGGTTCAAAGCCTTCTCCCAAACGGGCAATCCTGAGCTTTCGCAGGCAAATCTTTATGGAATTCTGAGGATATTTTTGTGGGGAACCACAAATAAGACGAATCGAATTACTACCCAGATCAATAGCTATTAAAGGGGTCTTTTTTACCATATGATACGTAAAAAAAGATAACAATAATACTAAACTAAATGTTAAAAAAGAAGCGGAACTGGTTATTTAGGCAAATTTAATCTTACTACTTCCTCAGGTTTTCCGATGGGACCTAAGGGTTCCCCATCATATGTAAAGGTTACCCCTCCGGCATTTCCAATCAGAAGAGAAAATTTTGACTGAGCTTCCAGTTTAACTACATCACCAGGATAAAGTAAAAAATCATAATTTGGATTGTTATCTATTTTTGCGTCTATCCAGGTCATTTGCATTGCCTTGATTATTAATTCTTTTTTGGGTGCGACCATCTCTCCATATGCTTCTTTGACAGGCGTTCGTGCGTCTAAAAGTGCAGTAAACAGAGGTGCAGAAGAGAACTCAGATGACACGATTTCCTCTGTTTGGCCATCTGTATCAAATTTTTTTTCCTCTATAGGTAGTTCATCATCTTCTTTTTTAGCTGTTTGCGTCTCCATGAGTGATTTTTCTATCTTTGATCCACTCATTAAGGTGCTTTCAATTCCAAACGAAGCAATTGCAGCATTTTCGAAGCCCGATGAATGTTCATGTGTATTTTCAATCGCCGATTCATCAGTCATTACTCTATCTGTTTCTGATGAATTTAGGATCTCTTTTTCAATTACTGGTAAACCTGCATGGAGTTTTTCTATTTTTTTAGACAAAAACGCATCACGATCGGTCTTATTCATAGAAAGAGAGGTTTGTTTTATAAAAATCGACCATGCAAACCAGATCCCCACTATTAGCACTATTATAATAAAGGCCGGGAAAATTCGTTTTTCTCTGATGCGCTCAGCCCTTGTCAAGATTTTATTCTGATCAAAGCTGACCCTTCCCAATTGTTTTCTATCATCAAAAAGAACTCCATTTTTGCCTATCGGATAAGTATTCATAACAAAATCCACATATCGGGAGATTATTTCATTGGAATTTAATCCGAGCTGCTTCGCGTAGGTATGAAGAAAGCCCTTTGCAAAAGCAGGATAAGGGAACTCCTCAACGTGATCCGATTCGAGGGCTTCAAGGACATGATGACTTATTTTAGTGACATTACTTATCTCTTTTAAAGATATACCTTTCTTTTCGCGTTCTGATTTGATAAAGGCCCCAAAAGATTCCAAAGCATTTACCTCTTTTTTTTGTAAAAATCATAATTAAATATTTTTTAAATTTACCCTAAAAATTTTAGCACTTTAAAGTCTTTTTCGCAAGGTGAACTTTTAAGGCTGTTACTATTTCTATCGGCAATTTTTAAAATAAAAATCAACTATTCTATTTATTTAATTGCTGCATTAAATTTACTATGATATTATTAAAAATATATATAATGAGTCCCTTATCTATCGAAAGAGTTCACTATGACAGAAAAAAATGATAAAAAGGAAAGAAGAAAACATCCAAGGATTAATGTTGAGATACCTGTTGAGATTGCTTCTCTCACCTTGAAGTTTTCAAGCACCGACTCACAATGCAGGGTAGTAAACATAAGTTGTTCAGGACTATATTGCCAGGTGGATCGTTTTTTCCCTGTATTTACCAAATTAGATGTAACACTTCTTTTAAACACAAACCTGCAAGGGAATGGTAAATTCAATAAAATTAACTGTCGCGGGGTTGTGGTTAGAATCGAACCTTCCCGCCCTATCAAGGGCTGTAGGGAATATCGGATTGCTGTATTCGTTCCGGGCGGCATTCCTATTGATTCTTTATCAGATAAGATAATAAATTGATATGTATCAAAAGATAAAGGTACTTCCTGAAAAATTAGCCAATATGATTGCAGCGGGTGAAGTTGTTGAAAGACCCGCTTCAGTAGTCAAAGAACTGGTTGAAAACTCCATTGACGCAGATGCTGATAGAATAGAGATCAACTGCCGCGGGAGTGGGAAAAAATTAATTCAAGTGCTGGATAATGGCCAGGGTATGGAATATGAAGATGCACTTATCTGCCTGGAAAGACATGCTACCAGTAAGATCCAGTGTGAAGACGATCTGACTTCCATCCATACCCTCGGCTTCAGGGGCGAAGCTCTTCCGAGCATTGCCTCAGTATCGGAAATGGTCTTGACTACTCGAACTGGTTCTATGGACTTTGCAACCAGGATAATTCTCAAGGCCGGTGTAATTAAGCAGGTTACAAAATCAGGCTCACCCATAGGAACAATGGTCGAAGTCAAGAACCTGTTTTCGAATGTCCCTGTGAGGGCAAAATTTCTCCGTTCGCCACAGACTGAATTATCTCATATTATACAAACCGTGCTCAGGCAGGCTGTTCCTAGACATGATATTTCATTTTTACTCTCAAACGATGGAGATAACATGCTTCATCTGGTCAAGTCAAACAACCTGGGTCAGAGACTTTTTCAGATCCTCGGCCAGGAATCAATAGATGATATGATTGAGATAGAAGACGAAAAAGACGGGGTAAAAATAAAGGGCTTTATATCCAAAATAAATCTAACCCGTTCCAATCTACTGGGCCAATATCTTTATATAAACAGCCGGTTCATAAAAAGTCCTATCATTCAAAAGGCAATTCATAATGCATATCATCCATATATTCCCCGTCAAAGGTATCCTCTTTTTTGCCTTTTGATAGATATAGATCCAAAAAGGGTTGATTTTAATGTTCACCCAACGAAGTTAGAAGTAAGGTTTGATAATCCTGCAAGAATTGTGGATTTGATAAACACATTGATTAAAGAGAATATAAGCCTGCCTATGATATGGCCAAAAAAATCCACCCAATTTCAAAAAACAGATATTACTGAATCGAATATTACCTCACCAAATAAAACTGATTTATCCCTTTATAACCGACACTCAAAAACTAATTTTAGGGATTTCAAACCCATGCAGGTGCCCCTGATAATGGAGAGCGGCAAAAGTGAATATCCTGCAAAACAGACAATAGAAAAACCTGATGATATTGGTTCCTTCTATGTCGATAACGATAAAGACAAAAAAAGACAGGAACTTATACCCCTCGGACCCTGTATACAAATAAATCATTCATACATTGTCTATGAAGCACAGGAATGCATTGTAATCATAGATCAACATGCAGCGCACGAAAGGATCAATTATGAAAAAATCAGATCTTTACTGCTTGCTGAAAAACCTCCCCGTCAGAATCTACTCACCCATCCTATTATAACCGTTTCACCTGAAGAAGATGCGTTTATGGACCAGGTTATCCCTTTGCTGAATGAACTGGGATTCATATTGGAACCATTTGGCACAAGGACTTATATTCTCCGTTGTGTCCCACCATTTTTTGAAACAGATCCCACACAGATCATGCAGACCATCATTCATAAACTTCTTGAATCCCGTTCCATTAATGAAAAGGCTCAGATTATCGAACCCCTGAGTGCAACCATGGCATGCCATCTATCAGTAAAAGCCCATCAATACCTTAAGCCCGAGGAGATACATCAATTGATTAATGACTTGCTTGCCACAGAACATCCTTATTCGTGTCCCCATGGCCGTCCTACGCTATTCAAGATTACTCAAAAGGACATAGAAAAAAATTTTGGGAGGTAGAGGTGTCTGGGTCTCTTCCTTTACTAATCATTACAGGACCGACTGGAACCGGGAAATCCAGACTTGCCCTGCATTTGGCTCAGAAATGGAATGGTGAAATCATCAGCGCTGATTCCCGGCAGATTTACAGATATATGGATATCGGAACAAGCAAGCCCAACGCTGAAGAAAGAGCTATGATACCACATCATATGATTGATATTGTTGATCCTGATCAGTTTTATAGTGCCGGAGAATACGGAAGAAATGCTCGATCAATAATCGACAATCTCTTGAAAAAGAAAAGGCTCCCTATCCTGGTTGGCGGCACAGGCCTTTATATCCGTGTTGTTCTTGACGGACTTGCACCATCTCCTCCCAGTGATCCCCATATTAAGGCCGATCTTTTAGAACAAATTCGGAAAAAGGGAATAAGAATTCTACATAATAAACTCCTGGAAATAGATCCCAAGGCAGCTAAGAGATTACATCCAAATGACCGTCAGAGGATTTTGAGGGCGATGGAGGTTTTTCTCATTACAGGAAAGAGATTGTCAGATTTTCACAGACAAACGATTGATCATCCAAAATACATTACAGCCTTATTCTTTATAAATCGTCCCAGAGCCATACTTTATAATATGATAGACCAAAGGGTTGAAAGCATGTTCGAACAAGGCCTGATAAAAGAGGCAAAAGGGCTCATGGAGAGAGGATATACATTAAACCATCCAGGCTTGCAAAGCCTTGGATATGGTCATATTTATGAATATATTCAAAAAAAGATCAGCCTTCAGGAAGCAAAAAGTTTTATGAAAAGGGATACGAGAAGGTACGCGAAAAGACAAATTACCTGGTTTCGACAGGAAAAAAGGGCAATCTGGCTTGATATGTCAGATAAATCTGATGTCCTTGATCTGGCTCCTCAGATTGATTTAAATCTCAGGTCTCCTAAATAAAGCCCTAAGAAGGGAGTCTCTTTCCGGTGATATACTCTTCTAAGGTCTTGTTTACTCTCGCCAACTCCTCTGACTTCTGCTTGGTCTCCTCAAGGAGGGAATTGATTTTTTCCTGAGCCTTTTTACGTTCTGTGATATCTTTGAATACACAACCTAATCCTATTATCTGGTCCTGATCGTTCCGGATATCAAAAAAGGAGGACAAAGTAGTTTTTTGATCACCCTTTTCACCAACAAGAATAAGCTCCTTATTGGATATCTCTCCTTGATCCCTCAATGAATCAGTAATTTGATCCAATTCCTGTGGATCAGCCAGAAGTGTTGAAAAAAACCTCTTCTCCAGTTTGACTTTTTCATATCCCAAAATTGCCTGAGTAGCCGGATTGAAAGACGAGATCCTGTATTGATTGTCCAGTATCATAATTCCATCGGATGAGGCTAAAAATAGATTACGGAAACGTTCCTCTGACTCCTTTAATTTAGCCTGCAACAGGATTCTTTCTTTTCTAAGGCGGGCCATTTCCATGCAATCACGGGCCACATATGGCATACGGCTGAAATAATCCTCAGTCTTGATTATATAATCGCAGGCCCCTAACTTCATTGCTTCAACTGCCACTTTTTCGTTTCCATGCCCTGTCACAATTATTGTAGGAATAGTGAGACCCATTTCTTTGATCTGCTTCATCACCTCAAGGCCATTAAACTTAGGAAGGGAATAATCCAGGATGATCAGTTCGTAATTAGAATCTTCTTTTAGTGTATTGAGACAGGCTTCACCATTCTCAATAATGTTAATGGAGGCATCATTAAAGATCTTCTCCATGCTTCTGCAGGTCAACTTTGCATGAACCTCTTCATCTTCCACCAACAAAATTCTCATATCTTTAGCCCCCTTTTTTCATTTCATACAGACGAAATATATGACATATTAAAAAGCTAACCCATAATCTCAATCCCATTTCTTTGGAATTGAGAATAAATCTGCTAATAATTGTATGCAATTATTTCGGAGCAGTCAAGAAACAATCGTAATAAAGTTAAAACATTTAATGGTAAGTGAATAATATTTATATAAAATTTATCGTACTTTTTTTATAATTTCTTTCAGTAATGTCAAATAAAAAATATTTAATAAACGCTTTAAATCATCGAAGGAGTGCATTGGTGCTTTTACTAAAGACCGTTAGAAAAGTGAAGCGATTTTCTTCTTATTCTTTTTCAAAGGTAATTTGGTTATGGCATTCAGAGCAATCTAATCCGTACTCTCCGTCATGAGGATCCTCATGGCATTTATTACATAAAAATTTTGTCCCTGTATATTTAACGAGTATACCTTTTTCCGAAGGTGAGGTTGTGGATTCTACTTCATGACAATCTCTGCAAGCAAGATCCATATGTTTCCCTTTTGGACCTTTATCCATGTTTACATGCTCATAGGTTATGGTCTTAAAATTTTCCTCATTATGACATTTATCACAGTCAGTATCAAGCTGCCCCAGATGAATATCATAATGACAATCTCTACATCTGTTTTTATCAAGTAAATAACTCTCTTTAGAATGGCACACAGTACATCTCAACAATGCATGTTTTCCGTTAAGGGGCCATCCTGTAGAATTATGATCAAATCTCTCAATATCCAGATGTATTAGATTATAGGATTCACCATGATGTTCTGAATGACAATTAACACATTCCTTAGATGCTTTGGCATGCAATCCGGAATTTGACTCGATCTTTTCTTTGATCTTTTCATGGCATAACAGGCATTTATCAAAATCCAGTTTTTGGCCTTTTGTATGACAGGCGTTACACTCTCCTGATTTTTCCAGTTCCTTATGTACCTCGGAAAGCACCCCGTGGGAAAACAATTTAGACCATTTAACCTTAAATCCTAAATAAAAAACAAAAATTATCAAAACAATGAACAAAATTATCTTTTTCATTAGAAGATCCACCTGTATCCCCAATAAACTGTAACAAGAATATGCAGAAATGCCATAATAAAAAGAATATAACTACATACTTTGTGTATAAATTCCCATTTATTAAGAACAGACAAAAACAGATCCAAAACAGAAATATAACGTATTTCACGCAACCTCTTGATGAGTTCTTCTCCCCTTTTATGCAGTTCATCATATTCTTTGTACTGAACATCATCATATTTTTCGTTTATTAGATCAAGAAGAGGTTCGGTTTCCTTTTTTATAAACCTCCATTGTTTAAAGGTTTCAATAAGACCCGAAGTGCAGGGAAAGCCGGGTGGTCTTAAATCCATAATTCTCCTGACAATCGGGGAAAAAGCGCTGTCCTCTTTCAGATCCTTTTCAATAAAGAGATTCACTAGATGCAAAGGTTCGTATATTTTTGATATCCCCCAAAAACAATAACCGAAAAACATCCTGCCGAATACTCCTGAGATTATTACCAAAACCATTAACCAAAAAGCGATTCCGATAAAACCCGTTAATGCGTATGCAGAATGAAAGAAAATGAGGATAGGTCCTAATATTCCGAGAAATATATGTATCTCCAACCATAATGATAGAGGCCCCATAAATTGGAGGGATTCAAGCCTTTTTCTTAAAAAATAAAGTGAATATGAGAGAAACATCAATATTGTACCAATCACACCCAGTGTGTGGCTTACGCTTCCTGAAGGCTTGAACTTAAAATGGAGCAATGAATCAAGATGTCTTGTTTGTGGTGGGATTGAAATATATGGTTTATAAATTGAATATAGATAGACAGTAATAATGATAACTATCAAACTCCATATTATACGAAATATTAAGAGGCTTTTTTTATAAAACTTGTTTTCGGGCATTTTTTTCCTCTGCTTCTGCTTCTCCAAGTGAATATTTTAAAAGTTCTCTTAACTCCACATTGATAGATCCTTTATTTTTGGCAAGAAACTCTTCAACGGACATGGTTGTGAGTGCACCTGTCGGACAATTGTTAACACACGCCCTATTCTTAAAATCTGCGCATCCATCACATTTAATAGCTACTCTTGCCTTCTTCATCTTCATAATATTTTGATCTATGTATTCTAATGTGATGGCATTGGTAGGGCATATCTTTGCACACTCCCCACAACCTGTGCAATTATCGGATAGCTCTAAAAATGGGGTACTAATTTTTCTATGGATACCACGCTCAGAAAAACAGATTGCATTTGCGCCAATAACCTCTTCACAAACTCTTACGCATAAACCACATAGAATACATTTATCAGGATCTTGATTTAAAGTGAAACGGGTTTTTTCAAGTCCCATCTCTTTGCCCATTTTTCTGATTAAATCAGACTCGGGACATCTAGCCATCAGTAGTTCCAAAATCATCCTGCGATATTTCAGCACCTTATCAGTTGCAGTCTTCACCAAAATACCCTCTTGTACTGGATAAACGCATGAAGGAGCAAGACGTGTACGATTTCCCCTTGTGATTTCAACAATACAAATCCGACAAACACCCAATGCGCTTAGAGAAGAATGGAAACACAACCGGGGAATATTGATACCATATCTGTCGGCTACTTCTATAATCGTCTCTTCTTTTTTACCAACCACTTCCTGATCATCAATTTTAAATTGAATAAGGTCTTCTTTTGGCCTGTATTCAAGTATAATACGTTCCTGTACATGAGGCTGTGCTTTTAAGTAATCCTTTACCGCAATCAGAAGACGGCTTGTATAATCCTCTGTTTTAATAATACAGTCTGTGGCGCCCTCTCTCACCAGATCTTCTGCAATATCCTTATTCCTGTGGCTGACCAGCATGATAACAGGCTGTTTAAATTTATATTTTTCCCTGATTTCTTTCAATGCCATGTGGCCGTCTATTTCGGGAAGATCAAAGCTTAGGATGATCAGATCATATCCGGAGGACCTTTCTAAACGTTCAATACATTGATCCAGAGTATTAATATGTTCAATGATAAAAGACTCATCAAAAAAATGAAGTTCTTTTTTCATTAATTGAGCGTGGATAGGGTCATCTTCAACCATCAAAATAGTTATGATAGGTTTTTCCATTAATTCACCCCTTCTTAATCCAAACCGGACAAGCCAAAACCACAAGGTTTTTGAGCAGTTACTCAAATTTGCTTAATATTAAATTTATTTTATCAGGAGTTACTTTTCCGAAATATTCTCCGTCTATAACGATAACCGGACCTAAAGCACATGCACCCAAACAATTTACGGTTTCTAATGTAAATTTCATGTCTTCTGTGGTCTCACCCGCGGATATTCCAAGAAATCTTTCAAGTTCTTCTAGAATTTTTCCGGCCCCTCGTACATGACAGGCAGTACCCATACAAACATTTATTATATGGCGACCTCTGGGAACCAGACTGAATGCGGTATAAAAGGTTACAACATTATAAATTCTATTTAAAGGAATATTTGTAATTTCAGAAATGCATATTAAGGCTTCCTTGGGCAGATAGTTAAATTGGGCTTGAACATCCTGTAACATACCTATTAAGAAACTTGAATTTCTTTTATATTTATCAACTATTTCGACTACAACAGACGTGTCTACTGAATCCTCTTTTTTTTCTTCAATGGGTTTCGTTGTTTTGAGCCCAAGAAATGAAAGCATCTTTTCCTTATAAGAAGCTTGTGTATCCTGACCTGAAAATACAAGTATCGCATTATAAGGACAGCTTCTCATACATAAACCGCAACCCACGCAATTAGCCGTTACTATGATATGTCCTTCCTCATCTCTTTCAACTCCGTTTCTATTACATGCCTCAATACATCTTGGATCCCTGCAAATTCTGCAAAGATTCGGGATAAGGCTAATTCCGATTAAAGCGGAGCTTTCCCTTACATGTCTGGAAATATCCTTATGTCTCCGTTTACACGCATCAATGCAATTGCCGCAATTCAGGCAATGTTTAATATTACAGACAACGATCGATGATTTTGCTTCCATAATATAAATTACTCCAAGCAGGGATTATTTTATCTTAATCTGTTATGTAATAATTGAATATTACAGCACCTTAATTGCTTCGAATTTACAGTTTTCCCGGCAGATTCCACATTTAACACACTTTTCCTGATCAATCTTGTGGGGTTTTTTCTTTTCTCCGGTAATCGCACCCTGTGGACAAAACTTAAGGCATCTCCCGCATCCAATACACTTTTGTTCATTTATTGTAAAGGTGATGAGCTCTTTGCATATACCTGCAGGACATCGTTTTTCTTTTATATGAGCCTCGTATTCATTACGAAAATATCTTATGGTTGAAAGAACAGGATTTGGAGCCGAGCCACCTAAGGCACATAACGAGGTTGCCTTAATAAATTCGCCTAATTCTTCTAAAAGTTCAACATCTTCTTCTTTGCCCCGTCCCTGTGTAATATTGGTGAGTATCTCCAGCATCTTGCTTAATCCTTCACGACAAGGTATACATTTGCCACAGGATTCCTCCGTCAGGAAATTGATGAAGTATTTGGCGACATCAACCATGCATGTATTTTCATCCATAACAATCATGCCACCTGAGCCCATCATTGATCCGACTTCGGCAAGTTTATCAAAGTCAACGGGAAGGTCGATTAATTCCTCCGGGATACAGCCACCTGATGGTCCCCCTGTCTGGACCGCTTTAAATTTTTTCCCTCCGGGTATTCCTCCGCCGATATCAAAGACTATTTCTCTAAGGGGCATACCCATCCTTACTTCAACAAGTCCTGTATTATTGATCTTTCCTACAAGAGAAAAGATCTTGGTTCCTTTACTGCCTTCTGTTCCGATTTGAGAATACCAATCAGACCCACGATCGATTATTAACGGGATATTTGCCCAGGTTTCAACATTATTAATAGCAGTTGGCTTATTATAAAGCCCGCTGTCAACGGTGTGAATATATTTTGGACGAGGTTCACCAGGTTTTCCTTCCAGGGAAGCGATAAGTGCGGTTGATTCACCACATACAAAAGCGCCTCCGCCTTTCGAGATGACGATATCGAAATCAAAATCAAAACCCAGGATATTTTTGCCGAGCAGGCCATATTCTCTTGCCTGATTTAATGCTATCCCTAAATTTTCAACAGCGAGAGGATATTCGTTTCGGACATAGACATAGCCGTGATTCGAGCCTATCGCATAGGCACCGATAACCATCCCTTCAATAATACTATGCGGATTCCCTTCCAGAAGGCTTCTATCCATATAAGCACCGGGATCACCTTCATCGGCATTACAAATAATATAGCGAATTCCATCAGGTGCAGAAGCCCTATGGCAGGATTCCCATTTTTTACCTGTTAGAAATCCACCTCCTCCCCGTCCGCGCAATCCTGATTTTTTTATCTCCTCAATCACTTCCTCTGACTTCATTTCAGAGAGGGACTTTGCTAAAGCTGAGTAACCTCCGATTCGCAGATAATCCTCAATACTTGTAGGATCAATTATACCGTTATTACCTAATATAATCCTTTCCTGTCCCTTATAAAAAGGGACTTCCTCCTCAAATTGTGTCCGTTTTCCGGTGACAGGGTCCACATATAAAAGCTTCTCGATAATATTCCCCTTTATTATAGTTTCACCGATAACACTGGGGACATCGTCCAATCCAACCTGTTGATACAATATATTCTTTGGGAAAATGACGATCAGGGGCCCACGTTCACAGAAGCCATGGCAGCCTGTCAATCTTAATTCCACCTTATCATCTACTCCATGTTTGTTTATTTCTTTTCTAAATTTATCAACGACATCCATACATTTATATGCTCTACAACCCGTGCCTGCGCAGATGGAGATGACGGTTTTTTCAGGATTATACTTTTTGATAATTTCATCCCGTAACTGCTTTAAATCAGCTACTGATGACAATCTCTTCATGTTTAAAGCTTCTCCTTCATTTTGACAGAAATAGATCCGGACTAAAGGTGATTCATGATTTATAGGTAAAAAAATAAGAAAATTGGTTTTTATTGGTTAGTAACCAATACTGAATTATGTAAAATCATTATAGATTTAAACATAATATAAATATTTAATTTTAAAGAGTTTATCTGTTTTCCCGCAATGGCTTTTTAAAATATCACAGCTTTTTTTCGAAATCAAGGCCCTATTTTATAGCCCTCTTAAAACCGGGCATAATCATCTATTTTTCAATCATTTATTCCTCTCGACTTTTTTCCGGTTTAGTTCTGCTTCTGAGGGCCTTATATAGACAGGAACGAGATCTTCCGGTCTGGAAACCATTTTTTGGGTTAATCTTTTGATTCCTGTTTCAGCCAAAATAGATGCACGAGGGAAATTATTGGCCTCTGAAACAAAAAGGGCCTTACTTTTGAGCTTATTACGAATGATATCCCCATAAGGGAATAAGCCGTTTCCTACAAATATTGTGGGTTTGGTTATCATTTTAATAAGAGAGTCAGGTTTGATAGCCATCTCTGGCTCAAGGTTTTTAATATCAGAATCATGCCATTTATAAATACAGGTAAAGACCTCTTTTTTTCTTGCATCTATAATGGGACATATCGGGAACCTGACAAAAGGGATACCTCTGGCCAAGATTTCAAGCGTGGAGATTCCCGCAATCGGTTTATCAGCAGCAAAGGCTAATCCCTTGGCTGTTGCCAGACCTATTCTCAACCCCGTAAAAGATCCGGGGCCTATGGAGGCACATATAACTTCGCATTCTTCAAGACTTTTTTTTGTTTCCTTAAAGAGCCTGTCTATGGAAGGGATGAGCCGCTCCGAATGAGAAGATGCACTTTTAATATTTAACTCTCCAAGAACGCCTTCCCTGTCATCCACAAGAGCTATGCTGCCCATCCAGGTCGCTGTTTCTATACCCAAGGCCAGCAAGAATTAATCCTTTCTCCGATAATCTTCACCCACGATCTCCCGAACCTGGCACATCTCATATAAGCGGGACCGAAGGCGATATCCGATCCTCCCCGCCAATGTGTCCTCTTCATCATCCGCTTCATCCATCCAATTGGAAGTTATGATGGTTGTCCGTTTTTCGCTATACCTCTGATTTATGATATAGGTGAGCATATCGCGCATCCATTCTGTTACCTTTTGTGCTCCGAGCTCATCAAGCACCAGGATTTCCTTCTCAAGAACAGGTCTAAGGACTGAACTCTCGCTCAAAGAAGAATTTGTTGTGTAAGTAGATCTGATCTCTGCCAACAGGTCACGAAAATCATAAAAAACACAGGGAATGCCTTTTTTGGTTATCAACTCGACAATTATGGCAACTGCCAGATGAGTCTTGCCGACCCCAGGTTGACCCATAAAAAGGAATCCCTCTCCCTCTATAAATGGGTATTCACGAACAAATTTATCAGCCATTTCCTTTATCATGCCCAGACTGACCTGATTTGTTTTGTGGGCCTGAGGTGGGCTCTTCCCTCTCGGCATTATTTCAAAATTTTCTAATGTACAATGTTTGTATCTGTATGGTATCCTGGCAGATGCCAAAAGCTGTTTTTTCCGTTTTGCCTGAAAACAGTCACATCTTATAACGGTTTCTATCCCTTTTTCTTCCTTAATGATCCATCCGGAGTTGTCGCAGAACGGACATAATCCGGTCTTTGCCTTTTGATCCTCAACTTGCATAAAGGCTTATCCTCCTTACATTTAATCTTTCCCGCAAAAGGCCTTTAATGCCCAATTCAAGTGTCTGTTCAAAAGCATCCTTGTCCATCTGTTTTTTATAGGGAGACAATTCCTCTTCAATCTCCTTGCTCAAATCGCTTTTTTGTTCATTTGGAATGATACGAAGGAGGTTATTCAGATAGGCATCGTCAAGATCAGAGAGCCTCTTTTCTATTAATTCGATATCTAAATGTTCTTCGTGACAAAATTCCTTTTCAATATTTTCTATCTCACTGGCCCAATTTATCCCGGCAAGGGCAACTGCCTTTAAATTCCCCCAAGGATCAGATTCTGATACCTCATTCATCAAATCGTCTTTAATATATTCAAGCCTGTTTTGTATAATGTTCGAAAAGGACTGCTGTTCAAAATCAGAATCTGTTTTCCCTTTTTTATGAGCCTTTGGATCTCCCAGAAGGTTTTTTCGATAATCTTTCCAAAGCCTGAGGATCTCCGGTTCACAATAGGTTAACATATCGATCCTCTCTTCCCCTTCTTTATGAGTAGATCGAAATTTTCGACAGGTATTTTTTATCCCTTTGCAAACAATATTTATGGGGATGCCCATTTGCTCCCATCGTTCCGCAATGAGCCAGTTTTGAGGAGAAAGTATTGTTCCTTGTCTTCTATATTTGAAAAAATACTCTTCTATTTTTGCAAGATACATAGACTCTTTTCAACCTTTAATCCTTTTCTCATATATGATCCTCAGTCCCTCCAAGGTAAGATATGGATCGATCTTGTCAATACATTTAGCTTCTTCCGTGATAACCGAAGCCCATCCTCCAGTGGCCACAACTTTTACTGATCCTCCAATTTCTTTTTTCATCTTCTTCACTATTCCATTCACAAGGGAAGCATATCCGAAAAAAAGGCCCGCCCTGATAGCATCATCCGTGTTTTTTGCAATGATGCATCCAGGCTTTGCCCATGCTACATGTGTAAGACGTTCAGCATTTTCAATAAGTGCGTCTAAGGAAATTCCTATGCCTGGGACAATACAGCCGCCCATAAATTCCCCTTTGTCTGAGATAGCGCAAAAGGTTGTAGCAGTGCCAAAATCCACTATTATCAAGGGGCTGCCATATTTTTCATACCCGGCAACTGCATTTACAATCCTGTCAGCGCCTATCTCCCCTGGTTCCGGATAAGACACAGGGAAATATTCTTCAAGTCCAGGCTTGATTTCTAATGGATCGCAACTCAGATAGTTTCTGCACATCTCTTTTAACCGATCGGAAAGAGAAGGCACAACACATGAAATAATAGCTCCTTTCACAGACTTTGATTCAATGTGTAAGCTTTGTAATGCAGTCAATACCTTCCATCCGATTTCATCCGAGGTTTGTTCTTTTCTGGTGAAAAAACGCCAGTCCTTTATCAGGCTGCAGCCATTGAACAATCCCATGAGTATCGTGGTATTTCCTACATCCAGGGCTAAGAGCAGACCGGACATGAGGAACCCTCCTTAAGCAATTTTTCCCAGTAGTTGGAGATTCGAACTTTTTTCCCTGATAAAAAGATATTGTACCACTTGTTCATGTATTTAAGAAGCACATCCAGAGTTACAGATGGAGTAATTAAATGCCCGGCTTCATGCGAAAGGGTTGTAACCCGTATTTTTAAGCAAGAAGGGAAGGATTCGAGATCTCCCCAACAATTAATACCTATTCCTGTTATTAAATAGGCCGGTCTCTCATCCCTTCCTTTAGCCTCAATCAATATTCCGGCAACCTTTTTTCCGCTAATAAGAATATCATTAGGAGCTTTTATCTCAGGTTTCTGAGGAACGAGATTTGCTATGGTTTCACACACGGCAATTCCGGTCATCCTCTCAAATAGGGATGCATCCTTTGTTCTGATATTTGGTTTAAGAATAATAGAACAATAAAGACCACCTTCCGGTGAATACCATGAATTCCCTCTTCTCCCCCGCCCTTTTGTCTGTCTATCCGCCGTGATTACTGTGCCTTCCCGGAATCCATCAAGAGCCAATGAATGCGCCTTTTCATTCGTTGAATCAATCTCTTTGAAGTTAATCCAGATAACGCCAATCGGCCCTTTTGTTAAAGTAATATCTGAAGTCATAATATTAAAGAACTAACCCGTTTTGCAAACATATGCCTAAAGCTTTGCATTCACAGTCAGGGTAACAAAGTTGAGTTGATCATCTTGATTATCCATTAAATATTTCTAAGTTTCTTAACATACAAATGTCAATGAAATCTTTAGGATTGAAAGTAACTAATGCATCAATTTTAATTGTGGTATCTTTTAAAATCTCTCTTATAACTAAATCAACTAAACTATAAGAATTAACCCCCCTTTTTAGATCAAATACTAGGTTTAATGCTCTTTCACGATAAGATTCGTCAGACAATATTAGTACATTGGGAGATTTTATATAATTCTCAAATGAGGACAGCCAATTATTTCGACGAACAAATCGAGTATTAAGAGTCTCATACAATATGGGCCATGGTATTATCAAGTTGTAAATTTTTAAATATTCTTCAAAAAGAATTGCATCATTATGATAATTATCTCTTTCGTCATAAAGAGCATACCAAAATCCTGAATCAAATATGACATTTTTTGCCATTTTAAGAATCTTCTTCTATTTCGGATTCTTGACCTCCATAACCACTCCACGGTGCAGCTTTCCTTTTTCCGAGCAAAAATCGTCCTTTTATTTTTTCATCTTCCCTCCATATAAGATAAATACGATCTAGTTTACTAAAGCTAACATTATCTAATAAATCCTTTTTCAACTCTTCAATTAAATTCTTAGAAAATTCATAATACAAGACAGCTATACTGGTACCGCATTCTTTTGCTTCGTGATTATCTAACCATGCGTAAAAACCTTCATAATCTCCTTTTACACCTAGGTCATAGGAAATCCAAATAAGTGGCTTCATATATGTTCCTTTCAAATTTGATGGATAATAATAATTATGTCCTAAAATATATTCACAACAAGTTATAAGAAAGTGTCTAAATTATCTAAAGTGTCAAGTGCCTAAAGTTAAAGAAAAATTTCTCAAATCAAAAATATTGGCAAGTTTGCTACAGGATTTATTCCAACTTATAGGTTTGCTTTCCAGACACTGCAAAATCACGTGATTTAACTTTAGATACCTTAACGCGTTTTCTTTTAATCTAATTCCAAGCTAAGATCAACTGCAGGAGCGGAATGAGTCAAAGCCCCTATGGAAATCAGATCAACGCCGGTTTGAGCTATCTCCAGGATATTCTCCAAGTTGATCCCCCCTGACGCTTCAACAAGCATCCTCCCATTGATCATTTTTACGGCTTCAACCATAGCAGGGACAGGCATATTATCTAAAAGAACTGCCTCTATTCCAAGTCTCAAGCACTCCCCGACCTGTTCAAGGGTCTCAACCTCAACTTCTATACGCCAAAGATGAGGGATATTTCTTCTTATCATTTCAACCGCCTTCGTAATACCGCCAGCAAGATGAATATGATTATCCTTGATAAGACAGCCATCGTTAAGACCAAACCTATGATTTAGCCCGCCTCCGCAGAGTACCGCATATTTTTCAAGGGCACGCAGTCCTGGAGTTGTTTTGCGGGTATCCACAATTCTGGCTTTTGTTCCGGCAACCTTATCCACATACTGACTTGTGAGTGTAGCGATTCCGGAAAGTCTTTGTATGAAATTGAGAGCCGTCCTTTCAGCCGCTAAAATTACCCAAGCTTCGGCCTCTATGCGGGCAATGGGCTGACCGGTTTTTACTTTTTTACCATCACTGTTCTCTGTCATCCAATTAACAGGAGAATCAGATAAACGATCAAAGGTCTTCGCTGCAATATCCAGCCCTGCAAGAACCAGGTCTTGTTTTGAAAATATGGTAGCGTAAACCTTTTTTTGACAGGAGGTTATCCCAAAACTGGTCCTGTCCGACCATGCCCCGTCCTCTGAAAGGGCATAATCGATCAGTTCATTCAAAACTCTTTTTGATCTAAACCCTGTTTTGAGAAGCAATAGAATGGGTTTCCTTCAAATATCCATTGACGGTTGTCAAGATCTCTTCAAGTTTTTCTTTCTTTTTATTAAGTTCCAGGGAACGTTCTTTATCCCTCTTTACCACATCAACAGGGGCCTTGCTTATGAAATCTTCATTTGCCAGCTTTTTATGAAGGACTTCCAGGTCCTTGTTAAGCTTTTTTAATTCCTTTTTCAACCGCTCGGATTCTTCCTTAAAATTTAACACCTTTTCTAATGGAATGTATATCTCTAATTCAGGCAGTATGGCAGTAGCGGCAGTCTTAGGCCTTATTATTTCAGAACTGCATGTGAGATTCTCCAAACGTGCCAGCGATTCGATATATTTTGCATGTTTATGAATAATTGCCGCCTTTTCCTGATTATTAGTCTTTACCATTGCTTCCAGTCGGCTCCCTGGTGAGATATTCATTTCACCTCTGATATTTCTTATAGCTTTGACTATTGACATAAGCAGAGATACCTGGTTATCCGCATCAGGATCATACCATCTTCCATCATATGCTGGCCAGGGGGCTAACATAATACTCTCCCCGCTATGGGGGATACTTTGCCAGATATGTTCAGTAAGAAACGGCATAATCGGATGAAGTAGTCTTAGTCCATATTCCAATACCGTGACAAGCGTTTCCTGCGCTGCCTGACGAGAAAGGGGATCTACTCCGGCAAGTTCATCCTTAGCCATTTCAATATACCAATCACAGAATTCATGCCACCAAAACTGATAGAGAAGGTTAGCCATATCGTTGAATCTATATTCTATAAGCATACAAGTAACTTCTTTTATCAGGTTGTTCAGGTTGTGCAGAATCCATCTGTCCACCAGACTTTCCTGTTTTGGTTTACCAGGGGAAAATCCATCCAGATTTAACAAAACAAACCGGGAGGCGTTCCATATTTTATTTGCAAAATGACGATATCCTTCTATCCTCTTTTCAGAAAGGCAAATATCCCTGCCCTGGGCAGTTAAGGCGGTCAAAGTAAAACGGAAAGGATCGGTCCCATATTTCTCCATCATGAACAGAGGATCTATAACATTTCCCTTGGACTTGCTCATCTTTTGTCCTGATTCATCTCTTACGAGGGCATGAAGATAAATATCTTTAAATGGGATTTTATCCATAAATTTAATGCCCATCATTATCATCCGCGCAACCCAGAAAAAAAGGATATCGAATCCTGTAACCATTACAGAAGTCGGATAAAAGATTTCAAGCTCTTTTGACTTGTCTGGCCATCCTAAGGTAGAAAACGGCCAGAGTGCCGAACTAAACCATGTATCCAAGACATCGGGATCTTGTTCTATTTTTCCACTCCCACAGTATTTACATTTATCCGGGACGGTTCGGTCCACGGTTATTTCTCCGCAGTCCTGGCAATACCAGGCAGGTATACGATGCCCCCACCATATTTGCCTTGAAATACACCAGTCACGAATGTTTAACATCCATTCAAAAAATGTGGCTTCCCAATGGGAGGGGATAATCCTTATCCTGCCATTTCTGACCACCTCCATTGCAGGCTCGGCAAGAGGAGTCATCTTTACAAACCATTGTTTTGAAACCATCGGCTCGATGACCGTATGACAACGATAGCAATGTCCCACTGAATGCTCATATGGCTCCACCTTGACAAGAAGTTCCTGCTCTTCGAGATCATCGAGCACCCTTTTCCGGCATTTATACCTATCAAGACCTTTGTAAATACCTGCCTCTTCGGTCATCTGACCTTTTTCATCTATGGCTTTGATCATCTTCAGATCATATTTTCTGCCTATTTCAAAGTCATTTGGATCATGGGCAGGTGTTATCTTAAGTGCTCCTGTCCCGAATTGTGGATCCACGTAAGAATCTGCAATAATGGGAATCAACCTGCCAGCAAGAGGAAGAATCACTTCTTTGCCACTCAAGTCCTTATAACGCTGATCCTCCGGATGAACAGCAACTGCGGAGTCACCGAGCATAGTCTCCGGTCTTGTAGTAGCCACAACAATACCATTTTTACGATTTGGGAAAGGGTACTTTATATGATATAGATGCCCTTGAGTATTCTCATAGGTGACCTCAAGATCTGAAAGAGCGGTATGACATCTGGGACACCAATTGATGATGTAATCGGCCCTGTAAATAAGGCCTTCTTGATAAAGCTGAACAAAAACCTCCTTAACAGCTTCGGAGAGGCCTTCGTCCATAGTAAATCTTTCTCTGGTCCAATCACATGATGCACCAAGCCTCTTTAGTTGTTCCGTTATCTTGTTGCCCGATTGTTTTTTCCATTTCCATACCCTTTCAATAAACTTTTCCCGTCCTAATTTATGACGATCTATCCCCTCAGAGACAATCTGTCTTTCAACAACATTCTGAGTGGCGATTCCCGCATGATCGATGCCGAATTGCCAAAGCGTGTTATTGTCCGCCATCCTTTTCCATCGGACAAGGATATCTTGTAGTGTATTGTTTAGAGCATGGCCCATATGCAGGGAACCCGTTATATTGGGTGGAGGTATAACAATCGAAAAGTTGGGCCTTCCTTCCTTGATTATAGTCTTGAAAAGTGACTGTTCAGACCAATATTTAAACCACCTGCCTTCTATTTTTTCTGGTTCATAGGATTTATCCAATCTCTCCTCTACCATCCAAAACCTCCCCTATTACCCAGAGCCAGAGCCATGCTTGATATGTTCAATCTCATCACGAATAATCTTTTCTGCAAGTTCAGGGACCATTCTCTCAACGGCCTTGGTAATTATGTTTGGGGCCGCATCAGCTAATAGTTTCGAAACAACTTCACGATTTTGATCAATCTCATCCACAATCATTTTGGCTAGCATCTTATCATCGACAACTTTAGCTATTTGTTCCTGAACCAGTTTTTTGGTCATTTCCGGAATGGACTCTTCGATCACCCTGCTCATCTGTTCCTGAACCAGTTTTTTGGTCATTTCCGGAACAGATTCTTCTATTAATTTATTCATTTGTTCCTGAAAAATATGTTTTTGCCATGTTTCCGTTTTTTCAGAATCTTGAGAAGTCTTTTCATAAGAAGATTCGGTTTGAGCAAAATTGATATCATGAAAAAAATCTCCCTGAACAGATTTATTAAAAGCTCCACTTTGGGAAATTTCTTCTTGATCAATCTCATCTTTAGAAGGCTCTGTTTGCAGAGACTTTTCATGAAAGGCTTTCTCTTGTATTAGCTTGGTGCGTTTTACTGCCTCTTCAACCACTCTTATGGTCTCTGCTAAAGCAGCTTCAGCACTTAGTGATGGCATTGCATCATGATGAGGCTTCTCGGAAATACCCGCATCTCTAATAGGGGCGGCCTTATCCATATCCGGCTCCACTCTTATCAGCTCTTCGCTCAGAGGCGGCTCTATGCTTGATGAAGGCTCTTCACTTACTGTGGGATCACCAACCTGTGAAGGCTCTCCACCAAGTGTCCCCTCTCCGCTTGAAGCCGGTTCTTCATTTGTTGTAAGATCACTTATATATAAAGGCTCTTCGCTTAATGTAGATTCTGCACTCTGAAACATATCCTCACTTAAGTGTGTCCCTTCAAATGGCGACTGCTCCGCTGAAGTACCTTCTTCTCTAACAGGAGTCTCCCCGCCCAGATCAAGTTCCTCTCCTGCAAACTCTTCACTTAGTAAAGACTCTTCACTTAATGAAGGCTCTTCACTTGCTGTCGGATCACCAACCTGTGAAGACTCTCCGCTTAAAGCCGGCTCTTCATTTGTTGTAAGATCATTTTCATATAAAGGCTCTCCGTTCAATGAAGGCTCTTCATCTATTCCCGGCTCACTTATATATGAAGGTTCTCCGCTCTGAGGTGTATCCTCACTTAAAGATGTTCCCTCAAATGGTGACTGCCCCGCTGAAGCACTTGCTTCGCTTACAGGTGTAACCCCGCCCAGATCAAGTTCCTCTTCTGATGACTCTTCACTAAGTAAAGGCTCTTCACTTAATGGTGTATCCTCATCAAATGGCGACCGCTCCTCAGATGTCCCTGCTTCGCTTACAGGATTAACCCCGCCCAGCTCAAGTTCCTCTTCTGACAACTCTTCACTGAGTAAAGGCTCTTCAATTAATGAAGGCTCTTCAATTGCTTTCAGATCACCAACCTGTGCAGGTTCTTCGCTTAGTGTCCGCTCTCCGCTTAAAGCCATCTCTTCATTTGTTGTAAGATCATTTTCATATAAAGGCTCTCCGCTCAATGAAGGCTCTTCATCTATTCCCGGCTTACTTGTATATGAAGGTTCTCCGCTCTGAGGTGTATCCTCACTTAAAGGCGTCCACTCAAATGGTGACTGCCCCGCTGAAGCACTTGCTTCGCTTACAGGTGTCACTTCGCCCAGATCAATTTCACCTCCTGTCAGCTCTTCACTTAGCAAAGGCTCTCCGCTTAATAGAGTCTCATCAAATGGTGATTGCTTCTCAGGTATTTCATTATCACTTTCAGGGGCCGATATCCCTTCATCCTGAGAGCCTAAGTTTTGTGTTAAAGGATCAGAAGCGGCTGACTGTCTCGCAAAATGATATTGCACTGTGCTTAAAAATTTAGATGTTTCAAGTGGCACAGCAAGAACTCTATCCGCTTTGCATTCTTTTTCTAAAGCAAGCATTGATTCCTGACTTTCTTCATCTGTTTTTTTCACCAGTAAAATAACTGGAAACCGGGCATATTGATTTGAGGATTTCAACTCCTTACAGAGAGAAATTCCATTACCGTCTTGCATATCTCTATCTATTATTAATAAATCAGGATTTTTTGACTTCACTAATTCATAAAAATCATCCAAATCATTTGCAGGCATAATCTCATAATCTGAATCTGTCAGATTCCATTCCACTTCCTTCAATATAGTAATGCTACTGCTTCCCAGAATTATCTTCTTACTCATACGTACCTCCCCCCTTATTTTTAATTAGGGTAATGTTATCAATAGATCTATAAAAAATCAAGGTTTAACAAATTATCCTTATATGATAGAATTAAAATACAAATTTATACTTTTATATACTTCATCGGCAAGAGGATGACAAAAGAAAGACTGAAACATATTTTAGAACAATTACAAATCGGCCATATGTCCATATCCCAGGTTCTGGAAGAACTTCGCTTTCTACCATATGAAAAGATCAGGCACGCGAGAATAGACCATCATCGCCTCTTTAGAACCGGTATTCCTGAAGCAATTTTCTGTGAAGGCAAAACAACGGACCAGGTAAGATCCATAAGTCAAAAAATCCTGAACCGGGGCGGAAACTTTCTGGCCACTCGAGCAAATATTTCCTTATTTGATTCAATAAAAGATCTTGACGAAAGAATGGTTTATCATTCACTTGCCCGAATGATAACAATGGTCCAGGAGCCTATCGTTGAGACTAAAGGATCCGTTTTATTGATTACGGCAGGAACAGGAGACATCCCGGTTGCAGAGGAGGCAAAGATCACCTGCAATTTTTTAGGCAGCAAAGTGGAAACCCTGTATGATGTTGGGGTAGCAGGAATTCATCGTCTTTTTGATGAAGAAGAGAAACTTTTTCAAGCCCGTGTAATATGTGTTGTAGCAGGTATGGAAGGGGCGCTTGCCAGTATCGTGGGGGGGATAACAAAATGTCCGATTATCGCGGTTCCAACAAGTATCGGTTATGGGGCACATTTTCAGGGACTGGCGGCACTTCTTACGATGATAAATTCCTGTGCACCAGGAATAGCAGTTGTAAATATCGATAATGGATTCGGCGCCGGATGTATGGCTCATAAAATTAACCTTATTGGTGAATAAAAAGGGCCAAAGACAATGAATCTTATATACGCAGATTGTTTTTCAGGAATTAGTGGAGACATGCTATTGGGAGCGTTTATTGAACTTGGAATCGACAAGGATTGGTTACAATCGGAACTATCTTCTATAGGCATCCCTCCATTTATTTTAGAGATAAAGAAGATCATGAGGGGCGCAATCAATTGCACCCAATGCCGGATTATTGCTCAAGAACCTCAAAAGGTCAAAAGGGGTATCAGAGAGATTTCAGAACTTATTAATAAAAGCAATTTAAAACAGACCATCAAGGATCAGGCCTTAAATCTGTTCCTTATTTTAGCCGATGTGGAAGCGAAGATTCATAACATCCCTGTCACAGATGTTCATTTTCATGAATTGGGGGCCATCGACACAATTGTAGAGATTATAGGGGTACTAATCGGATATGATTTTCTGAATATTGACAGATTTTATTCTTCTCCTCTGCCTCTCGGCCGAGGCATTATTAACACTCAACATGGTCCAATACCTATTCCTTCACCTGCGACAGTTGAGCTGCTTAAGGATCTACCTGTTATTTTTACCGACAGTGAACATGAGTTGGTTACTCCCACTGGTGCATTACTTATAAAACATCTTGCAAAAAAAATCGAACTTCAACCTAAAATGGTAATAAAAAAAATTGCTTATGGAGCCGGAGAAAGGGATCTTAATGAAAGGCCGAACTGTCTAAGACTCATTTGGGGTGAAACAGATAATAATCTGGAAGAAGAATATATAGAAGTAATTGAATGTGAAATAGATGATATGAATCCGGAATTTTATCCTAGATTAATGGAAGGCCTTATCAATTCCGGTGCATTGGATGTGACACTTTCTCAAATAATTATGAAAAAAGGAAGGCCCGGCGTAAAGGTAACAGTTTTAAGTGCGATTGACTCAACAAAACGCTTATCCGAGATACTCCTCACGGAAACCTCGACTATTGGTTTAAGAATAAATAAAGTTAAAAGATTTAAGGCTTCAAGAAAGGTTATAAAAATTCAAACCCAATATGGCCCTGTGAAATGCAAATGTGCATGGAAGGGCGACGATCTTATAAATATTGCACCGGAATTTGAAGATTATTCCAAAATTTCCCGAATATATAATAGGCCGATAAAATTGGTTTATCAGGAGATCATTGCGGAGGCTCTGAAACAAATTGTAAATCTTATTGACAATAATGAAAGATAATATTATAATTTCCGATTATTAAAATATTTAATAATTATAAATATCGATAAATCAACAGGTTAAATAAAGCTATCTGATAAAGTTTAGGAGATGTAGGATATGCCAGAATTGCGGAAAGATCCGATCATTGGGCGCTGGGTTATTATAGCAACCGAAAGAGCAAGAAGACCTTCTGACTTTAAAACCGCCGAAGAAATCAAAAATACAGGATTTTGTCCTTTCTGTTACGGCAACGAAGACAAAACCCCACCTGAAGTCTTTGCTATGCGCAATCCTTCAACCTGCAGGGATACTCCTGGCTGGTCTGTCCGTGTGGTACCCAACAAATTTCCTGCACTCGCAATAGAAGGAGGGCTTAATAGACGAGGTGACGGAGTATATGATCGGATGAATGGCGTAGGCGCCCATGAAGTGATTATAGAAAGCCCTGATCACAACGCATGTTTTGCAGACATGTCGGAGGGTCAGATAGCTGATATTATCAGATCATTTCAAGCCAGGATCTTGGACCTGAAAAAGGATAACAGATTTAAATATATGTTGATCTTTAAAAACCATGGTAGTGCGGCAGGCGCATCACTTGACCACACCCATTCCCAGCTCATCGCATTGCCTATAGTACCTAAAAGGGTATCAGAAGAGATCCAAGGTGCTAAAACATATTACCTCTATAAAGAAAGATGTGTATTTTGCGATATCATTCAACAAGAGGCAAATGAAAATATCAGGGTAATCAACGAAAATAATGAATTTATGTGTATTGCACCCTTTACGTCAAGATTTCCTTTTGAATCCTGGATACTTCCAAAGACTCATGACATCTATTTTGAAGATATCAATAATCATGAGGTCATTTCACTTGCAAAAATCATGAAGGATATTTTGACGAGGATAAAGGTAGTGCTGAACGATCCCCCCTACAATTTCTTGCTTCACTCTTCCCCTTTCTATGAAAAGGATATCAGCTTTTATCATTGGCATATAGAAATTATTCCAAAGTTGACAAAAGTGGCAGGTTTTGAGTGGGGAACCGGTTTCTATATCAATCCGACTCCACCGGAAAGTGCCTGCGCATTTCTAAAAGAAGCCAAAATTTAGAGAATCCTGGTTTTGACCTATTTACAGAAAGCCATTTTGTCTCTTAGCTGCCTTTTTTAGATACTTAAGGCATATATCTTTACCCAAACAAGAATGCAATTCATTCCATAAACGATTTTTAACAATTTATAAAATCTCTTTTACCTGCCAACTCTTTGAGTTAGAAAATCAATTTTAATCCATACGATTAATTGTTTCAGACGGGGAATATTTTGTTTGATGTTTGCGCAATACAAATATAGATTATTTTAAATTATTTTAAAAAATTAGTTTTTTTATTACTTATAAATGTATTTATAAGCTTAAACATACACTCTACTATATTGGCATCAAATATGCCTATTTATTTAGTCGTCAAGTAAAAAAATTAAACGGCCAGCGTTTAAAAACTTTATCCGAATTATTTTAAAACTAAACTTTGTTCTTTGTCATAAAAATATTCTTTTGTGATATTTTAAAAATTCCACCGGAATAAATCCTTTATTATATCACTTTTTTCTGATTGGATTTTCAATTAAATCAATTGATTTAAAACCCTCTGATAGAGGGGGGGTGATAGCATTTAAAACTAGTATGATTAATTAATATTATTTGCAGTAATAAATTTTATATATAATTTATAATATTTTTCTTTGGTTAGGAGGGGATTAAGATGTTTAAGAGATTAAATGTATTGGCAATATTGATTGCAGCTATTTTTATATTAACAACCGCGTTTGGCTCATCTCTTGCGATTGCGGCAGATGATGATGAACCGTCAAAAAGCGCTTCATGGCATGAGACAACTTTCCAGACCGATGCATGGGGGAGGACCTGGACAGTTGGACAATTCGGACCGGATGTGGGATACGGAGAGCAAGGGTCTATTTATGAATATACAGATCCAATGTCAGGGGCTTATATCAGTTATTCCAGCACCAGTATGGGTGTAGGAGCTGGTGGTCCTATGATGGGATATGGTGGAATGTTCAGCCCTCTAGCTCAGATTTCTTACGGACCTTATGCCGGTGGGGGAAGGCCGCAGGTACAATCGACCCCTGGCTATGATACCATGGGCTATCTTTCAGGATCTCTTTGGGGCAATAATACCAGCTACTATCAAGCCCAACCGAATTTTATGGCTCAGATGATGTTTGGCCTTGGTGGATTTGGTGGCGGTCTGTTTGGCGGCGGCGGCTATGGCGGTGGTTACTCTGGCGCTTACTCTGGTGGCTATGGTGCTTCTTATGGTGGCTTCGGAGGATATTCACCTTTTGGCGGCTTCGGCGGCTTCAGTGGATTTGGCGGCTTCGGTGGTTATCCTACGAGAATTTACTAATCTGAATTTGGTTTACTAATGATATAATGATCTTACAAGAAGTCTTGGAAAGGTTGAACGTTGAGTAGAATTGCGGTTGCTTTCGAAGGCCGGGCTTCTGGCAAAAGAAGTCCGGCCTTTTATTTTGGAAATGCCCTGTAAGCCTCCTCCAGGAAAACCAGGAATCTGTCGGACTCCAAATCAAAATCCTCTTTTATACGAATTTGCACCTGTTCCGTATCTTTATCCCAATCCTTAATAAATACTGAGCTTAGTGCAGGTTCTTCCTCTTGAAAAATTTCTTCATTATCGAACTGGGCAATTTTAAGGGTCATAGCAATATCATCTAAACTAAATGAACCCATGCTTACAAAGAAATCCAGCCTGAGAATATTCGGAGCGGTAGTAATATTCAGCCAATCCGAGCTTCTAATCCGATAGGTTATGTAACTTTTCTGATTCCATATGGGACCGTCCATATTAAAATTTTCATGAAGTATCTTGTCCAGCTTTAGACACATCTGCTTAGTTTCAGGGCTGCATCTTTTATCCAGGTGCCATATCTTCCATTTTGAATCCAAATCGTCCTCTTCGGGCTCTGATTCTTCTGCTTCGAAGATATTATCCGGCTGAGCCGCAATTATAAAATTAGGCTGTATCAGTATTATCTCTCCATCCTTGAAAGCCTGTAATTCGACAACCGTAATATGAACACCTTGTTCCTTCAGCCAGGTTGCAAACTTGACTATCTTTTCATTGATTTCAGAGCCCGCAATAACCACCCTTTGGTATCTATTTATTTCCGGTTTTTCCCCTACTCCGGAATCCTCACAGAATGACTCAAATAATGCATTTAAATTGAAACCAGTATCACCGGTTTTTCCCAGAAAGGTCCTCGACTGGGTTTCAAAATCCTCAAGCCCCCATTTGGAAATGTGACTTACATATTTAAGTGCGCTAAATTCCGATTTATCTTTTTTATCCTTACCTATAAGTTCAATAATTACTGAATTTCCTCGCCTGTCAAGGGCCAGAAAATCCAATTTATCATCTGTTTCAGGAATTAAAACCTGTTGACCGATTAATAAAAACGGCTCCCCTAAAATTCGAGGATCAGCGATAATCTTTTCATTAAGATCTTCGTCCAGAAATTTTTCCTGGGCAATTCGCATTTCAGGCTTATATCTTTTCTTCCTATCCGCAATCTTCCATTCAGGCATTCTTATTTATGTTCTCCATCTTTTTACAAGGTATCATTCCCCAGGGAAAAAATAAAATCAGAGGGAATTAAATGTTATAAAAAATTTATCAAAAATTACCAATTTATATAGACAATGTCAAGACTTGCCTTTGATACCCTTTAGCTAAAGGGTATCAATATTGTTTAAAGCCGGACATTAAAAACATTCATAGGCCCTTATCGAAAAGGCTTCTCATTTTAACCTGAATCTTCTTCTCTTTATTATGGTTTTTATTCATGATTTTGAAAATATCATTTGATTATTTGTTTTGACAAAACACTAAATCTTTTCTATACTTTTTGGTGTAAAAATGAATTGTTTTATCATTTTTCTCTTTCCTCTTTACTCAAGCTGAGGTAGAGATTTAGCGGCCTTGACTTTTTACGAATCCATCAATTTTGACATTCAATCTTAACCATCGATTAAAAATTCAATAAAAATTTTTTATGGATGACAACAAAGACTACTTTATAAGGATCAAAGGGGCAAGACAAAATAATCTAAAAGGCTTCGACTGCCGGATACCCCTGAATCAGATCACGGTGATCACCGGTGTGAGCGGCTCAGGAAAGTCGAGTCTCGCATTCGACACCCTCTACGCTGAAGGTCAGAGGCGTTACATAGAGACCTTCTCACCCTATGCCAGACAGTTCATGGATCGAATGGATAAGCCAAATGTGGAAAGTATCGAAGGCATTCCCCCTGCCATCGCCATTGAACAGGGGAGCCCGGTCCGGACATCCAGATCCACAGTAGGAACAATCACAGAGCTAACCGATTTTACAAAACTCCTGTTCGCCAGGATCGGTGAGCTATATTGCCGAAATTGTTCGAGAAAGGTCATCCGGGATACCCCGGACTCCATCTGGGAAGCATTGTCAAAAGAAAGGCAGGATAGCCGGATAATCATTGCATTCCCTTGTCAAAAGGGGGACCTCGATCCTAAACTGGTCAGGGAAGGATTGATGCGTGAGGGTTTTTCCAGGGTGATTGAGGGAGAGGAAGTCATAGAAATAGAATCTTCAAGACTGGATTCTCCTTCCATTAAGGTAGTTGTGGACCGTCTTGTATTAAAGCAGGAAATAAAAAGCAGGGCAATCGATTCCATAGAACAGGCCTTGCGGTTCGGACACGGCCGTGCACTCGTTAAGGTCATGGACAATGGAACTCTGATGTTCAGCTCACATTTACACTGTGCTTACTGCGATATTAATTATAAAGATCCTATGCCTAACCTCTTCTCCTTTAACAGCCCTTTGGGTGCCTGCAGCACATGCAGGGGGTTCGGAAGGACCATAGATATCGATCTTGAAAAGGTGATCCCCAATCCGAGGCTCTCACTCGAATCAGGGGCTATTAGACCCTGGGACACAGATAGCCATGAATATCGAGATCTTATTAGATTCTGCAATCGCTCAGGAATCCCTGTCCATATCCCTTTTAACCAATTAAAGGAGGAAGAGAAACAAGCGATCATAGAAGGAGGTAATGGGTTCTATGGTGTGAAAGGATTTTTCAGATGGCTCGAGAGCAAGTCCTACAAGATGCATGTACGGGTATTTCTTTCACGATACAGGGGCTATTTCACATGTCCCGTCTGCAGGGGCGCCCGGTTCAAGCCTGAAGCTCTTCTTTATAGGATTGGCAATCTCAATATCGCTCAGATCTATTCCCTGTCCATAGAAAGGGCCTCTGATTTTTTCGAAAAACTTTCCAAAGACCGGCTTGATGACGCGTCCAGCATGATCATGACAGAGATCACGAACAGGTTAAGATATCTAAACGAGATAGGCCTCTCTTACCTTGCACTGGATCGGCAGTCCCGGACTCTTTCAGGGGGTGAGGTAGAAAGGGTCAGTCTCACCAAGGCACTGGGATCATCTCTGGTAAACACACTCTATGTCCTTGATGAACCCAGTGTCGGACTCCATCCGAGGGACAGCAAACGTCTTGTAAGGCTGTTAAATGAGCTTTCCGAACATAACACGGTTATTGTGGTGGAACATGATCCTGAAATTATTCGCGGTGGCCATAATCTCCTGGATCTGGGTCCGGGGGCGGGGAAAGATGGCGGCAGGGTGGTTTACTCCGGCCCCATATCCGAAATCCATACTGCCGGGGAATCAACAACCATCGATTACCTTACAGGAAGGTCAGAGATCCCTATACCTCCCCGGCGCAGACAGCCGGAGCCTGAAAGATTTATCCGAATTTACGGTTGCAGCGAGCATAACCTGAAAAACATCGATATCTCAATCCCTCTCGGTCTTATGGTCTGTATCACTGGTGTCTCCGGCTCCGGAAAAAGCACACTTGCCGAAGATATCATATTTAAAGGTATTCGCAAAGAGAAAGGATTCTCTGCCGAAAGACCGGGCATGTATAATTCAATGGAGGGTCTCGATAATATTGAAAACTGCGTCTTGATAGATCAAAGCCCCATTGGCAGGACACCAAGATCCAATCCCCTGACCTATATAGGGGCCTTTGACCCGATACGCAAATTGCTCTCACAAACACCTGTTGCAAAAGAGAGAGGATATAAACCGGGTATATTCTCCTTCAATGTCCCGGGGGGCAGATGTGAGACCTGTATGGGAAACGGTTTCGAAAAGGTTGAGATGCAGTTTCTTTCCGACATATTTATTACATGCCCGGACTGCAAAGGACTTCGCTTCAGGAGAGAAGTACTCGATGTCACATACAAGGGAAAATCCGTAGGGGATATCCTTGGTATGACCCTTTCGGAGGCAAATGCCTTCTTTGCAGATATACCCGCAATCACAGCCATGTTTAAACCCATAATGGATTCAGGATTGGAATACCTCTGTCTTGGCCAGCCCATTAATACCCTTTCAGGCGGAGAGGCCCAGAGACTGAAATTGTCCAAACACCTTGGATTCCGCAGCACGCGCAACCTGCTTTATATATTCGACGAACCTTCCACAGGATTGCACTTCTCTGATATCAAAAAACTCATGGACGCATTTCAACGACTTGTTAAAGAGGGAAAGACACTTCTGATAATAGAGCATAACATGGATATAGTGAAATGCGCGGACTATATCATAGATCTAGGCCCTGAAGGCGGAGAAAACGGAGGGAGGATTGTGGCTGAAGGCACACCCGAAAAGGCCTCCGAAGTAAAGGATTCCCATACGGGAAGGTTCCTGAGGAGATATCTGAAAAGATCCGCATCTGGACGGCTCAACACAAGAACATTAACAATCCCGAAAGTAATACAATCAAATGGAAATATCAAAATAACCGGCGCAAAAGAGCACAATCTGAAAAATATCACTGTAACCATACCCAGAAACAAGATGGTCGTCATTACAGGGATAAGCGGCTCCGGAAAATCTACCCTTGCCTTTGATGTGCTTTTCGCGGAAGGCCAGCGCCGTTATATAGAGAGCCTGCCCACTTATGTGAGGCAGTATCTCAAGATCATGGAACGAAGCAATGTGGATCTTATCACGGGAATACCTCCAACTGTAGCCATTGAACAAAGGATGAACATACTTCACCGGAGGTCCACCGTGGCAACCATCACTGAGATCTATCACTATCTTCGCCTCCTGTTCAGCAAGATCGGAACCTTGCACTGCCGGTGCGGCAAGCCCCTCTCTCCCCAGTCTGAGGAAGATATCCTCAATCGACTAATAAAATACTTTAATAATCATGATTTTATGATTATGGTGCCTAAGGTTATCAAGCGTAAAGGAGTTCATAAGGACATCATGGCGCTGGCTGCAAAAAAAGGATATACTCATGCCAGGGTAGATGGTACAGTTGTCGATCTGGAAACACCACCGGAATTGGATCGTTACAAAGAGCATTCCATAGACATTGTAATTGACCGCGTGAAAGTGCTCCGGGAGAATAGGGAGCAGTTGGCATCATCCGTCTTTTTTGCACTCAATGAAGGCAAAGGTCAATTTTATGCAATTGACACGAAAAACAATCATGAGGAGATCTTCAGCAGAAAAGGTTTTTGCCCCCGGTGTGAAACAGCTTATGAGCCAATCGATCCAAGGCTCTTTTCCTTTAACAGCCGGTACGGAGGTTGTTCGGCCTGTGACGGTCTGGGCACCCTTTCAGAAAATGGCAGCCCCTGTCCGGAGTGTAACGGGAAAAGGCTGAATGAACGCGCCCTCTCAGTTAAGATAGCAGATTATACCATAGCTGACATGTCCGCCCTTACTGTGGAAGGTTCCATATGGTTTTTTCCGTCTATGCGTTTTTCGGAGAGAGAACAGGTCATAGCAGACCTCCTTATCCCCGAGATCCTAGCAAGGCTGGAATTCCTTAAAAAGGTCGGCCTCTCCTACCTCAGCCTCGACAGGAGCGGTGACACCCTTTCCGGAGGGGAAACCCAGCGCATAAGGCTTGCAGCGCAACTCGGCTCAAACCTGATCGGGGTATGTTACATCCTGGACGAACCCACGATCGGCCTTCACCCGAGAGATAACGCAGTCCTGCTTGATACCCTGTTGCAACTCAGGGACAGGGGAAACAGTGTCATTGTGGTGGAACATGATGAGGAAACCATTCGCAGAGCAGACCATGTACTGGATCTGGGTCCGGAAGCAGGTATCCATGGAGGCCGAATTGTGGCCCAGGGGACTCCGGATTCCATCCAGAATGAACCGGGCTCTGTTACCGGGAGATGGCTGGTTACAACAAAGAGGCAACGAATCACATCCCGATCCAGAAAGGCAAAAGAAGGAAAATGGCTCATGATTAAAGGGGCTTCTGTTTACAATCTCAAGGAGATTGATGTCGGCATACCTCTCGGCACATTGGTATGCATCACAGGGGTATCGGGTTCGGGAAAGAGCACGCTTCTTAGGGAGGTCATCTTAAAGAGGATTCAAGACCTTTTACGTAAAAAAGAACTATGCCAAAATACATGCAAGGCAATTGAAGGCTGGGAAAACCTGGAGCGTATACTTGAGGTAGACCATTCACCAATAGGAAAGACACCCCGCTCCACTCCGGGAACATATATCGGTTTCCATGATGCCATTCGTAAGCTCTTTGCCATGCTGCCCGAATCGAGGATGCGCGGTTATAAGGCAGGCAGGTTCTCCTTTAATACAAAGGGGGGGCGCTGCGAGGCATGCGCTGGTCAGGGCAGGATCAAGGTGGAAATGAGCTTCCTGCCGGATGTATATATCGATTGTGAGGTATGCGGATGCAAACGCTTCAACGAAGAAACCCTCAATGTTGCCTACAGGGGTAAAAATATAGCGGAGGTCCTCGATTTGACAATCGAAGAAGGCTTAAGCCTGTTTTTAAATATACCTAAAATTTCACCTTCACTAAAGCTCCTGCTCGATATGGGGCTCGGATATCTAAAAATCGGTCAGGCGAGCAATACCCTGTCGGGGGGTGAGGCACAACGCATTAAACTCGCCTACGAGCTGACCAAAAAAAGTCATGGTAAGACATTATATATACTCGATGAACCAACCACAGGCCTTCATCTAGCTGATATAAAAAAACTGATGGGAGTTCTCCAAAAGCTTGTGGATCTCGGAAATACGATTTTGGTCATCGAACACAATCTCGATGTTATCAAAGAGGCTGACTATATAATCGATTTAGGACCGGAAGGCGGAGAGGGAGGCGGGTTGGTTGTTGCACAAGGGTCCCCCTGGGATATCCTTCAACATGCGGCTGTATCCCATACCGCCAAATTCCTTAAAAAGTACCTGGAGCCTGTCCAAAAACCCGGTAAAACATTACCTGATAAGATCGTAAATAGTCATTGAAGGTGTCTTTTATTTATCCACTTATCTTCTCTGATCATCCCCCCCGTCATCGATTTCCAATTCCTTTATCTCAAGCTCTTTTCCCGCAACCATTTCCACATCTAATCCATCGCAATGCGGACAGATCATGAACGGATCCTCAGCAACAATAACCTTTCTGCATTCATTACATTTTATGCATATAGGTACTTCCTCAATATCTAAAGAAGCATCCTCAGCCACGCTTCCTTTACGAATAATCTCAAAGGCAAATCTTAAAGCGTCAGGAACAACACCGCTAAGTTTCCCTACGCGAAGCCTGATTAGTGTTACCTTTGCCTTATTAAAGGGCGCAGCTTCCTTTTCGACAATCTCAAGCATGCTCTGTGCTATGGAGAGTTCATGCATATTAGCAATAATGATAATCTCTTACTATCGTGAAGTATATCTTCTTTGGCCAAATCTACCGCCTTTACCGCTCTTTTCTTTAGCCATATTTACCTTTATAGCCTGGCCTTCCATCTCCTTACCATCCTGTTCGAGCGCCTTTTCTGCTGCCTGTTGTGTTGCAAAGGTAATAAATGCGAATCCTCTGGATCGTCCTGTGTCCCTGTCCCGGATCAATTTTATTTCATCCATATCACCATAAGCCGAAAACACCTCTTCGAGTTTTGCCTCGTCAATCGTGTAGGGCAAGTTACCTACATATAATTTATTTTGTTGCATTACAACCTCCGTAAAAAATATTTTTTTAAATAATACACCACACTAGTTAAGTGTATCTAGAAAGCGACTAATAAGCCGACAATATTTTCTTCAGACACACCTTTTCCTACCAAAATCCAACTAAATAATCATATACAAATCCCCCTCTGTCAATAAAAACAGCATAATATTAAATATCAGCAATGCCATTTGATTAGCAAAGCTTCCGGCAAATCTGATTTTTACAATAAACTCCATTCACAAAAAACCGGATATTATAAAATAACAAGCTAAACGATTGCCATGAGCCTCCGACATTTCCAAACATGAAGCACAATCGTTATCAATCAAATCGAAGCGTAGTCAGTCGTATACAATCTATTAACTTCAACAGGATACTGATTTTAGCTTTAAATTCGTGTTTGATACTTTTTATATTATCTGGATTAAATATTTTAATCAGTTCAACGGTGGGATCACAGGACAAAAAGGAGCTGAAGCAACACCTATTTTGGAAAGATCCTCATTTATTGATTAAATTATTAACCCCCCTCTATACCTCTAAACCTTCTATAGAACTAATCTGATAGCATTTCACCTCACCACTATATTTATCAGCCAGAAGGTCATGTTTTTCATTTGCCTCACTCTCAAGGCTTCTATTATTTTTGGCGAGTTATATCATAGAATCGCTTGGCAAAGATTGGGAAACAAATTTTAATTGTGATTGAGATATTATACCAATTATTAAAACATACTACATATATTATATATTTGCAAGAGGAAATTTAAATCAAATTTAGCCAAATCCTGGGTAAGGGCATGATAATCTCTTTATATTTCCAAATGGTCTGATGCATTTCTCTCATAGTATCTTGTTCTTTATTGACCTCACTCTATGTTATGACTTATACTTTGTATCAAAAGATTCATTGTCCTTTAAAATAATTTATGTTCCTGTATACAGGATGATATTTCCAGGGCAAATATCAGCATCTCCTGTTTATATTCTCAATGAAAGGATGCGTTTGGAAAGATGATTTGTCTGCAAAAGAATATTACAAAATCCCTGATTTTTCTTTTTTGTACTCTTTTTTTAATATCCTGCCAAGGTATAGAGAAACCATACCAAACAGCCAGGACATCGGGATCTGAAAAGGACGTTTATCAACAGGCAATTTACAAAGCATCCAAATGGATAAATAATCACCCTCCGACTTTTGAAGATGAAGGGGCTTTGGTCATTTTAGAGGAGATTATGGCCTTCTATGTTCTATGGAAAAACACGGATAATGCTTCACAAAAAAAGAAATATTACAATGAAGTCCAAAAAAGGATAAATTTGATTGCATTAAAAAAGGATTTTAATGCTCAACCCAAGGAACATACTTTGTTTTTAACAGTTACGATGATCACGGAAAAATTGCAAATTCACACTAATTTTAGAAAAATTATTGAAGAGCAGATCCTGACCAGTCCTTTCCTCTTTACTCAACATATAACGAATACTATATGGGTTACCGTTTATCTAAACAGGCTGGGTTATCATCCCCTAATGGAACTGGATAGTTTAATGCCTCAAAGCAATCTTTATCAGGAGCTGCATCATAGATTGGTATATCAATACGTTTGCAGCCCGGTTAATCCCATCTATAAAGATACCACCACTCTCACTCTCTATCATATGACCCATGAAATATTTTCTTTGACCGATTTGGGCGAGCTTCCTTCTCCCCCTATCATTGAGAATAATAAGGCCTTTTTCTCAGAACTTTTTGAAAAATCCATTCAATGGACCATGGCTATAAACCATATCGATCTCCTGGGTGAATTGATCATGTGTGTAAAAATTCTTGATTTAAGAGATGTGCCATCCCTTCAACAGGGTATAGAATATATTCTCTCAAGTCAGGAAGATAATGGCACCTTTGGAATTACAAATCCCACCTTGCCCAATATATACCGGCATGGCATCCTCGTATCCATGATGACGCTTTCCATGGTGTAACCCAAATCTTGATGCAATCGTAAAAAGTCTAAAAAATTAATTAAAAAAATTGTTTGACTTATTCAAAAAGAATAAAATTTCTAAATATCAACTGATATGCTGGCTATGCAAGCTTTAATTGCCTTTGAACATTCTTAAGACGTTCGTTGATTCTTAGCGTGCGATTGAATCGTTGCACGGTTATCGGATCACATTTTTGCAGTAAATTTTCAAGATCTGATGAGCTCCTTAGGGTAAAAAATTCTTTATTCGGTGAAAAATATACCAGAACACATTTATTGCGCTGTAGAAGATTAATGGCATTATTTAAAGTGCCCTTACTCTTGCCATCCCACAGCATAAATCCATAATCCGCTTGTTCACTCATTTCTTTATCTTTTGCTGCATAATAATTAAAATCTTTTTTATTCCTATTTAAATTGACACTCCTGGTCTTCCAATTTCCCAGATTATTTCGACAGGTATCACCCATGCAATAGACTATGACCTTCTTATACCCTATTTGGGCTAGATATTTCTGAATAGCTCTATCAGCACCATTAGCGTCACCAATCAGCACTTCGAAACTTTTAGCAACCACATTATCAACACGTTTTCTGATTACTTGATTCAACTGGCTCAGCTTGCGAGAGCCACCAAAAAAAACCTTATTCATCGTTTCCTCCGGGTCATGGTCAATGCAAGAGTATATACATCTTTGGCCTTCCCCTTTTCCTTCAAAAGTCTTGTGACCACATTGAGTGTTGCTCCAGAATATATAGTTATTGAAAGGCTTTCGAATGAATTAAAAAATGAATTTAACTCTTTTTTTGATCCCTTCAAAAGGAATCTTCATACAAGATGTTTATTTTAAAAGAATTGTATATCCCATTTGCTCAAAATGATGATCATTAGTAAATACTTTCGTCAAGTTTAACTGACGCATTTTACCACAAATGAAGTACAATCTGTAAAAGAAAAATTTTTGTCATGATATTGCTTGAACAAAGCCCATGCCTCATCTTCAATATCTTCGGTAATTTAGATAAGTTGAACAGCCTGTGATTTTCTAATTCTCTCGCCAAAATCTACAGACGCAAAGTGCCCCACTTTGGTTAATAAAACCGTATATGTTTCATCCAAAACAAAATTAGTAGTTACATAGCGATAACCGTTTTGCAGTAACTCTTTGTTTGTTTTCACAGATATGCTATGGAGCTTATCCCTTCTATTGTTAAAGCAATCCAACCATTAGCGTCTGCAAAAATTTGTTTCATTTTGGATATTTTTCACCATAAAGATATTTATCAAGATTAATCGATAAATCTGCTGGTGCTTCGGAGCTATATCCTTCCATTTTAAAGACCGGATCTTGTGTTACATCAAAGGATTCATCGTTGTCAGGCAATCGTGTAACCCATTCATAAATAAATACTTGTATAGACTTGCCCGCTAATTTTGCTGCTTTCTTTAAGCGTTGAAAATCATTCTCCTTTAACTTAATAGTTAGCTTTGTCATATTTACTTCCTAATATTTTATATTATGTTAATATTTGATCTTTTGACTCCAAGATAATTATTTTCAATATAATATAATACTATATAAAGCCTAATTATTCAACTAAAGCCCAATAAACCTTTTTAAAATAATAAACTAACACCGTCCTCTTCTACATCCCATCAATAAAATATTTAGCGAGGTCTCCTTTTCCTTTCCCTTCTTCAACATTAAAATATTTGGGAAGAGCTGCAAAAGTGGAGTTAAGAGTTAATTGCCTTGTGCAATACAAATGTTCCATCACCAAAAAGTTGAAGAGCCCCCCATGCGCACGGATTATCATATGTCTTACTTACTTCTCTGGCGGCAGTGTATGCGGAATCACTAATACTCCCACCAGATGCAATGCTCGAAAGAAATGGTGGAAGCCACAGGACAGTTATATCGACATGAAGAGGCCATGGCGGAGCAATCACACATCTTACACCATTTCTTAGTAAATCAGCGACTAATCCAGTAGTCTCAGTAGATTTTGTTTCCTTATCGCTCCTGCCGGCATTGCACACGAAAAGAACGACGCAGCCACACCCTTCAAAGTACGACGCAAATTCCTTTCTTGAATACACCCTTGCTTCATCAGTTACCTTTCTGAACTGGTCATGCAACCCGACCCCACCGTGAGATACAACAATAACCAGTGCATTGTGTTCGAATCCGATAGGGGAAGGACTCTCCACAACTTCAACTTGGTTGGCAAAAAGAACGGGCTCTAATCGATTGCGAATTAGATGAATTACGAAATCGGCCGATGCGGGTGAACCCAACCATGCCTTCTTTGCAAATTCTCCTGTCCATCCCTTTGACCTAGCCGAAATGAGCCATGGGATGGATGGTGCAACCGAAATTTTTAGATCTTCTCCCAAAAAAACATCATTCTTAAGAGTCAATGAAAACGGGAATCCGAATAGCTTGGCTTCTGGAACAACTGTCAAGTGTTCATGGGCCTTAAAAGGCCACAAGGAAAGTCCCCTCACTGATTCTCGAACCTCCCCCTTTGATAGTTGTTCCTTATCCCATAGATTTGCTGGAGGCTCCCATCTTCCGTATCCACGCGGATATTGCTTCCGCCAAGATATAAAATTTTGTGGTGACCAGATATCTGATTCGAGACGTTCCAATTGGAAGCTACCATCAGAGTGTATTATGGCACGATACAAAATACCTTGATCATGCATGCAGAGTATCATCATAGCCTCATTGGACCCAAGGATATCCACAATTTGATCCAACGATATATTACCTAATGCACTAATAGATTTTAGTGAAGATGGAGATATTGCTTGAACAACATTGTGTCCTTCAAGCAAACCGCCAGGAGACTTTTCTTCTGTTAACATGTGAAACCACCATCTCTGGACCTTCAACATGTCAGACCATGAGCTGATATCTTCCGCATCAAGAGTTTTCAACGATAGTATTGGCTGTGATAAAAAAAATGATGCCAGGATAAACAGGTTGATATCTCCATGCTCCGTTGCTGACATCAATGCATTGTGCGCCAAAATAGTAATGTGTTTAATCTGATAGGATAAATCGCTCCAATTTAAAGCTTTAGCCGCTTTGGTCGCAACATCAATAATGTTTTGCCTCGTTGGATTGGTCATAAGTAAGGTGTCAACGATATTCTTTTGCCATATCTTTAGATCCTTAAGGTTATTCTCAAATTTTTCTTTTAATTCATAAGGCAACTCTGCTCCGATTGTCTTTATAATTCTGTAGATGCTGGCTTGGAGAGTCACAAGTGGTGCTATTTCTTTAGGTTGATCCTCTTTGATTAAATGGTCAGCCCTGTTGAACAGCTCAATCAGCTTATCGACAGGAGTATCCCATCTTAGATTAGAGACTTGAATTGATAATTCAACAGCATCTATTTGGTGAAGAAAATACCTTTCGGAACCTAGCTTCACCCTGATCATTCTCTCAACGGCAAGAGTCTCTAAAGCGTATTCTTCTAGCCCCAAATCACGGAGAATTCTTACAGCAATCCTATTGGAACTAGCTAAGAGATCATAATTTTGAGCTGGCCCGTTGTACAATAGGAAGCTCAAACTCAAATATCTAAGAGCAACCATGATATTACCGGCTCTATGACATGCATCGCTATAGGATGCCCAAATTTGTGAGAGTCTCCATATGAACTGATCGGGATATTTTTTTGGAATTGTTAAAAGGCATGTTTCAGCTAAGTCACGTGCTGGCTGAGGGAAACCGGCGTTCATCATCGCAACAATTGCGCTTCTGAGGGCGATCAAATCAGAGCTATGATCATTTAGTTTCTGTGAAATAAGTACAATCATATGGAAAAGAAGTTTAAGAAGATTCAGATCGGAATCATCCTCTAACATTCTATTCCCGTACTGAATCAGAATCAGTAATGATGTCAAAAGGTCAGTGGTAACAAGATCTTCGAGATGGAGCGGTAATTCACCATGACCGACTATTATCCCTCTGGTGGGGGGAATACTGTCAAGGAAATCTCTAAAGAATGATAACGATTCCTTTTCGGATAGAGAAGTACTGGCCGTTTCTGTTGGATTCCTTTCAAGTATCAACGTAGAAGTATTGTTTTTAAAAGATAAGCGCATCGACTCCAGGAGAATCTTCAGCAATATTACTTTTGAAGCAGGTTCCTCCAGGTCTGCTTCAAATAATTTATCAATCATAAATCGAACGTCGAGATCTTCAGGGTGATTTGCAACATAGTACATCAGTTTCTTCAGCTCTTCGATCTCATTTTCCGTTAACTCACTAGAATCGAGTAGTATCTCACGGAGAATTCGTATGCGGACCTTCATTGCGCCTGATATGAATGGGGAATCCAATTCAACCTTTGAGGCTAGTTCTCGTGCTAGCGGGTACTCACTTCTACGTTCAGCCTCAAGAGCAGCAGCAAAATGTAATTCATCAATTCTCCCGACTTCAGCAGCATAATTAAGCAATTCTTCAAGATCAAGGCTGCTTTTGCTGAAGACAGTGCAAAGTTGTACATCAAATGAATCACCCAACTGTTTGGCAATTTTGCATGCGGACATAAAATCATGTTTGGCAAATAAATAGTCATAAAGATTCAATAAGGTAGTCTTATGATTTGGGTATTCTGTCTTCATGCGCTGGAAAATGACTTCTGCAACCTGACTTAGACGCAGCTTTCCGGCCAATTGATAAACCGAATTGAGATCTTCAATTGATTGTAGACTCCCTTTAAGTGCCTTCTTCAGAAACATTTCACTCTCTGCCAGCATACCAGCAGCAAATGCAACTTGAGCGATAGCAAGAGATAATGCTCCAGTTGAATCGGTTAGATCATCAAGATACGGCTGTAAGACCTTCCAAGCGGAGGCAAATTCTCCATTGGCCAATAGCAATTGTGATGCCATTTGCGCTTGCTTTTTAGGGTCACTGATAAGCTTATTAGCCTCGGATAAGGCTGCATCAATACCATCAGCCTGAAGCTTTTGTAGAAGATCGGGAATGACATTGTTTACTGCAAGATCCTGTGGAATTGGTGCAGCAAAAACTATCAGGTCATCGTCTCTTTGTAGGTCCTTAGGAAGGTCACTTATTTCTGGGCCATACTCTTCACAAAACAAAGTGACAAACAGGCTTTTCTTCCTGGCAAAGTCAAGGATCTCCCTTATCATCTTGACCATATGGGGTAAGTATCTTCGTTCCTTAGTGACCCACCTATATTGGACACCAGACCATGTTGTAATTGAGCCGAATACCTCCTCTTCAATATCAGCGAAGCGATACAAATGTGCGCATGATACCGAAACTGCTGTCCCATTAGGGATATTGCCTATCTCCCGTATCAGTATTGTTCCATCCAAGGATCCCAGTTCCCGTGCTGACAACAAACTTGCTAAGTGGTCAGCTTGATACGTATCATATCCAATTTCGGCAGCTTGTTTCTTCAATGCCACTCGGATGTTTTCTAGAACATGCCGACTTCCGAGCCTTCTAGGAACAATGTGCTGAATATCTTTAAAAAGTAAGTTATTCTCCTTATCGACGGCGTGAGAGATGAGCAAGTGCCATCCTGCAACATCATTATCTAATGGTCTTTCGTTACCGAAAAAAACCACAACAGTATCAGGCATCAAAATTGGGCCACTTTGAAAGAGTTTCTTCCATGCTTCAGGCCGCCCATCGAAAGCGATGTCTTTGTATTCCCTTTCTGCCTTAGGATTGCCGCGAGAATCCATACAACTCCTTTGCTATATTTCCATGTCGGCTGTTTCTCCCAGCCGACATAGGGCTAAGACTGTAATCTAAAGAAAAGATCAAGATGCTATTAAACTCCAATCTATATTCATAACCCTTACACCCTTTTAGTTTTAATCCCTCAGAGGTAAAGATATACCCTTTAAAATCCTATTTCAACTATAACTGAGTAGGACCCAAAAAGCAGATCATACATTTTTTCAAAAAAGGGAGCGAAATGAATAGATAAAGAATAGGGGCTGTACTATGTCAATTTTGTTTTCTTATATTACAGCGATAAAGCATAGATCTTATCCCAAGCAAATTGAATGCTTTATCTAACTCCAAATCCACATTTAATGTGCAATTCTCCAACCTCTTTTGCAAAGAGAGAGAAAAGATGTATTGTAGCTCATGGCAGCTCCTTTCTTTAGTGTTTATAATTACTTAGAGAAAAAAAGTATATTAAATTTGGAGCTGCCTTTCAATTTAAAAGGCAAATATTTTCAATATATTAATTGCGCTTTGTGTAACTATTCAGAAACCGTGTGGTTTTAGAGCAGTTAATGAAAATTGAAAAATGCAAAATGAAAGATGAAAATTTAAGGAATAAATTATTTTGCATTTTAAAATTTGCAATTTGCATTTTGCAATTCTTCTCAAGATCCCACCGGAATTTTGAGAAGTTACCGCTTTGTCACCTCAAATTTAACTGTGAAACTTGATTAATAAACTAACTCCGTCCCCTTTAATCTCTATACTAATCAAGAAAGAATAGATTCTCAGATAAAAATAGAATCAATTGATCTCTGCGAATACTGCATCTATGACATGGGGAAGTTTTGATTCAATCTCCGGGGTAAGGTCTATGCTGCAGGATATCTCTTTTGGCTCTATACCTATGATGATGACCTCTCCATGCCCTCCAAGGTGTTTTGCCATCCCGAGCACATCCAGAAGATCCACCTCATGCAAAGAAAGGGACCTTTTTTCGTCCCGCATGATTTCTTCCGGGGTAACCCTATAGATGGTACCGGGTTCTCCTCCACCCTTGATGGCATCTATGACAATTATCCTATCGAAATCCTGGAAAACTCCAAGCAATTTCATCGTATCCGTGCCGCCATCGATTACTTCAAGCCCTGATGGCAGATCCATTGTCTCCAGTCTTTTTACCGCATGAACACCAACGCCTTCATCCTTGAGGATGAGATTGCCAATACCTATTACTACTGTTTTTTTATCCATAAACCATTCCTGTTAAATTCGTTAAAAGTCATTGGAGGAGTCATTGGCATTTTCTAGGATAAGCCCGCAAGCCGGAGGATTTCCGGAACCTTTTCCTCCCAGCCTATGGCCATAATATGAACCCCCTGGCAGAGGTCTTTTAGATCGTTTATAAGCCTGGCGGCCATATTCAACCCTGTTGCTTCCTTATCTTCAGCATTGGCCATCTCTTCGATGAGGTGATCCGGAACGAATATGCCTGCGACATTCTTGTTCATGTATTTTGCCATACCTGCAGATTTTAAAGGTATGATTCCGGCAAGCACAGGGACTCCGAATTTCTCCACCCTTTTCATAAACCTTTCAAACACATCCACATCATAGATGGCCTGAGTCTGGAAAAACCTGGCGCCTGCCTCGATCTTTTTTTCCATCTTCATAATCTGCAGCTCAAGACCTTCCTCTGTGTCCTTGACAGGTGTAACAACAGCACCTATAAAGAAATCCGTATTCCCCTGAAGCTCAGTGCCTGAGAGGTCATATCCCTCGTTCATTCTTTTTATGGTCCATACAAGCTGAACTGGGTCAATATCATAGACATCCTTTGCATCAGGATGATCTCCGAATGTGGGAAAATCACCTGTAATGGCCAGGATATTTTTTATGCCGAGCACATGAGCGCTCAGCAGGTCTGATTGCAAAGCGATTCTGTTTCTGTCCCTGCATGTCATCTGGAATATGGGGTCCAGACCTTCCTTAACGAGTAAGGAGGATGCGGCAAGCGATCCCAGCCTCATTACTGCGCTTTGCTGATCGGTGACGTTTGCGGCATCTATCTTTCCCCGGAGTAATTCAGCCAACTCAAGAAGCTCTGATGTATCCGTTCCCTTAAGAGGGCCCATCTCCGATGTAACAGTGAATTTCCCTTTCTCTAGTGCCTCTTTTAGAGCCATTTGCCTTTGCCCCCCCTTCTTTTAATTATTATCCTTATTCTCCAAGGCCCATACAGATGTAGCTATCAAATCCCATCTCGGTCTCATTCTATTATATGTCTTTGGAGGTATGTATGTTTTCAATTTATCAATCTCCCCCAAATCCCTCAGCCTTGCGTAAATCAACTCCCACCCGCAAGGCTTATCCCTGGAGACCTCGCATTTTCCTTCAGAGGATCCGCCGCAGGCCCCATTGATCAATCTCTTTGAGCAGGCTGTCATGGGACAGATACCACCCGTGTAATCAAGCAGACAATCCCCGCATTCCAGACATCTCTCCTCACCTCTCCATTCACCGCGGCTACCACCGAGCGAAATAGTATTGCATGCGGGGTGCACCCTCTTTTTTACCATTGCAGCAACAGACTGTACACCTATCCCGCAGGTCATAACCAGTAAGGAGTCCGCCTCCATCACCTTTCCTTCAAGAGGACGCAGGCGCGATGCCACGAGGGCCTTTTGGCACAGGAAGTCTATCACAGAGTATCCGGTTATCCCTTTCCCGGCACCTTCAAGTTTCCCCTTCATATCGAGGACCTGAGGCATCCCCCCTGTCCCGCTTGCTTGAGCGCATCCATCACATCCCAAGATAAAAATCTTGTTATCGTCTTTAAGATAACCCAGTATTTCTTCAACGGGTTTCTGTTCTGACTTTATCATCGATTTCCTCCTCGTTTTCAGGCAACCGTAAACCTCTTCAACTCTCTCCCCTTATGGTTCAACAAATGAACCGCGCAAGCGATACAAGGGTCAAATGACCTGACAATCCTTACTATTTCGAAGGGATTTTCTTCATCCTTTACCTTTGTCCCTATAAGGGCCTGTTCAATGGGGCCGTGATTGCCCATATCATCCATGGGAGAGGCATTCCAAGTGGTCGGAACGACGCATTGATATTTATGAATCTTCTTGTCTTTTATGATTATCCAATGTCCGAGGGCTCCCCTTGCGGCATCCACAATTCCTACTCCACTCCCCTCTTCTGGAATGGCGTAATCCACATAAACCGGCTCACCCGGCTTCAGGCCGAGGATCCATCCCTCAAGATTCCTGGCTATATAAAGGGCACAAAGCGCCCGTGCGGCATGTCTGCCAAGCACGGAAAACAAGGCGTCCGGTGAGGCATTAAAATGACCCAGTACAGAATCGACCAAATCCTTTACTTCCGGATTACCCGCTGCATAACTTGTGGCGATCCTCGCAAGGGGGCCCACCTCATGCACATCTCCTTTGTATCTTGGCGCCTTTATCCAGGAATATCCGCCTTCCTTTCTGGGAAGGGGTTTCGTGTCCTCATCATAAGGATGACAACCTGTCGTATCTTCCTCGTACCATGAATATTTGACCCATTCTTTGATGTGATTCAGATCAAGAGGCTGGTGATTTAAATCCGCAGATGTGGTGCCCTGATTAAAAAGTCTCGCCCTTTTGGTATAGTCAGGGTCCTTTCTGTCAAGCTCGAAAACTCCATAGGAAAGGTACCTTCCGCACCCCATTCCTATCCCGAAATAGTCACTGTATGTCTCTGCCACCTTAATAACATCCGGTACATAAACATCCTCAACGAATTCCAAAAGCTCCTTTGCTCGCCAGAGCAGAGTAGCTATCTTGTCCACGGTAGGGACCTCAGTTATACCTCCTGGTGTAACGGCACATGCATGGGGAAGCTTTCCTCCTAATATGGCCGTTGCCTCATGCCCTTTCCGCCTCATCTCCAGGGCCAGAACATAATGTTTAACCAGCTCCTGGTCAACCCCGGCCGGAAACCGGTAATCCCCTTCGTACCTGGGGACAAAGGGGGAAAGCTCACCCCTCGAGATAAAGGACTTTATGGAATTGAGCGTTCTATCATTGCCTTCGTAGCCTGCAACCTTTGTTACATCCACATAATCGAGGGCTGCAAGATGATAAAAGTGAAGGATGTGATCCTGCACCTGGTGAAATCCCATGGTCAGGTTTCGCATCAGGTTACCGTTTTCGGGTATCTTGTCCGCGATCCCGAACGCACTGTCCAGGTTGAGGGCGGCTGCAGTTGTGTGGCAGTGATTGCAAACCCCGCATATTCTTTGGGTAATAATCTGGGCATCCCGGGGGTCCCTGCCCGCCAAGATCTTTTCAAATCCTCTGAAGAGCATCCCCGAACATTTGGCATCCCTGATCTCACCTCCATCCACAACGGCCTCAACCTTAAGGTGCCCTTCGATTCTGGTTATCGGATCTATCACTATCTTAGACATATCTATTTGCCCCCCGCGTTTTTCCAATACTCGCCGATCTTTGGCAGATCAACATCAGTAAGTTTTTCGTAAAAAGAGCCTATTAAGTCAGGAAACTCGGGCTGGGTACACCCCTGGCAACCCATGCCGGATTTAATACACCAGTTGACACCGTTGTTCCATTGCCTTAAAGGGCAATCAGCATAGGTGACAGGTCCCTTACAGCCCAGTTCATAAAGGCAGCCTTCCTCTCCGAAACTCTTGGCGAATTTCCCTTCGTCAAAAAATGACCTGCGCTGGCAGTTTTCATGAATGAGTGTTCCGTAAAATTCCTTGGGACGAAGCCAATCGTCAATACCTTCGGACTCGGGCAACCCTGCAATAAGCAGTTTTGCTACTGTGCCTATAAACCAGTCCGGATGCGGGGGGCAGCCTGAGACATTGATAAGCGGGGTTTTTATTCCTTGTTCCTTAAAGATATCCCTGACGCTTTTTACACCTGTTGGATTCGGAGCGCCACCCGGGATGCCCCCAAATGCCGAGCATGTCCCTAAAGCTATTACAGCAAGGGCCTTTCTGCCTAGATCAATAACCCACTGGCGAAAGGTTATGGGGTCATCCCCTCTTTCTCCGACGCAACAATATATCCCCTCATCCTTTGTGGGTACCGCGCCCTCCACAATCAGTAAAAACCCACCCTCATTTTCCGTTTTAACACCTTCCAAAACCTTTATAATAGGCTCTCCGGAGCCAGCCATAATTGTGGCTTGAAATCTTAAATTGATATGCTTTCCGGACACCACGTCATCAATGAGGACATTTTTTATGGAAGGAGCTACTGAATTAAGCATGGATACGGAACATCCGCTGCAGGATCCCCCTTGAATCCATACTGCAGGTATTTCTTTGATCGGCATCATTTCCCCCCTCTCAGTGAAACAATATGAATTTATTGATTTAATTTAATTCTTTTAAAGTAGTATTTAAATATTTGTCAGATTTGGTTAATTTTGATTATAATTTTCAAAAAGCAAGGTCAAGTCAAAATCCATGTCTGGGCTAAGTGAGCCACATCCCTTTTTCAATTAAACTTCACAGGCCTGCCCTCCTCTTTAGTTAATAGATTATAGGTTTTTTCTATACGGTACCAATTATATTCACGATCCAAAGCCCAATAACGCCCGATGACGGAAACTACCCTGCCCACACCCATTTGTTTCGATCTCTCCTCGATCTGCTGGACATAATAGGCGCCGCTTTCAGGTCTCTCACCCCGCCTTCCGAGAAGTGAATGGATAAATACCCTGTCGAGGCCCTCTCTTTTAGCCAATTCCATTAGGGCGTAAAGGTATTCCACAGATCCATGCGAACTATAGAAGGATACTATTCCAAGCAGGTGGAGGTTTGTGCCCTTTTCTTTGGCTCCCCTTACGGCCCAGAGAAACTCGGGATTCTTATAAAATGTGTCATCCTCTATGGATTTTGCAATTCTGATCCTGTCCGAAGGCACTATCCTGCCGCAGCCCAGATGGAGGTGTCCTGACTCGGAATTACCCACAGTCCCCGCAGGCAGGCCCACTGCCTCTCCTGAAGCATCCAGGGTGGTCCACGGATATTTTTTCATCAATTCATCTACTGATCTTGTATTTGCGGAGGCTATAAGATTTCCTTCTGAAGATGCATTATACCCCCAGCCGTCCATAATCAGGAGAAGGACCCTGTGGCCTCTCATTTCAGGCAGTCGTGACGCGACCAAGCTCTCACCGGTCATGCTCTCAGGTTTAGGAATACCAAGAAGATCCAACACCGTTGGCGCCACATCGATAAGACTCCCCCCTCCCGCTCTTAACCTGATGTCTTCAAAATTTACAGGAGGAATCAAAACAAAGGGTACAGGGCTATCCGTATGTCCTGTATCTATTTTCCCATCCTGATAGTACCATTTCTCCACGGTCCCATGATCAGCCACAAGCACAGTGAACAGACCTGCAACCTGTGCCTCTTTTACTATCCTGCCCACATTTTGATCTACAGTTTCTATTGCCTGGAAAATTGCATCCCGGTTTTCGATATGCCCTACCACATCGATATTTGCAAGATTAACACAGATAAAATCATCATTCGGGGCCTTTATGGTCTCTATGGCTTTTTCTGACACCTCAGCACAGCTCATCCCAGGACATTGATCGAAATTTATCACATCTCTCGGAGAAGGCACGATGATTCTCTCCTCTCCGGGAAAGGGTTCCTCCTGTTTGCCATTTAGAAAATAGGTAATATGTATTGCCTTTTCAGCCTCTGTAATTTTAACCTGGCTCATCCCTGCCCTGCTTATTAACTCGCTCAAAGTCATATCTATCTTATCCAGGGGGGGAAATGCAACCTTAACCGGCAAATTGGGATGATACTGAATCATCGTTACCCAATGTGTCTCCAGGTCAGATTTAACCGGAAATTTATCAAATCCTTTTTGAGTAAAAGCCTGTGTAAGCTCGATCTCACGCTCACCACGGATATCATAAAATATAGCAAAATCACCTGAACAAATCCTGCCGATTGGCTTACTATAACTATCAACAAGAATGAGGGGATTCATCCCCTCCTCTTCCTCACCACGGCGATATGCCTCTCTTATGGCCTCTGACATGGGATAAAAGCCATTTTTCATCTTCATTTAAACGCTCCCATTTCTATAACTCCCTGAAAGCCCTTCCTTCTCCTCTTAGGCCGAACGGCTTTATTTCCATAAATTTCTCATGGCTCTCAACAGCATATCCAATCCTGTGAAGGGGAATACGGTGACTCTCACAGATTTCTGTAATATTGTGCATTTCTTCAGGGGCGCATACAATACAGAAACCTATCCCCATATTAAAGACCTGAAACATCTCCCTGTCGGAAATTCCGCCCTTTTCCTGAATCAATTTAAATATTGCAGGGGGATCAGGAAGATGATCGACGATAAATGCCACCTGAGAATCCACCCTTAAAAGGTTGAGCAGTCCGTCACCAGTAATATGGCAAAAAGCCTTTACCCCGGGCACTTTTTCCATTATGTCCAAAACAACCGGCACATAGATACTGGTAGGGATAAGGAGCTCTTCACCTATGGTTTTCCCAAGCTCCGGCACCATGCGGCCTATATTCCAGCCGGTCTCATCCAACAATACCCGTCTGGCAAGTGAAAGCCCATTGCTATGAATCCCCGTGCTAGGAAGTCCGAACACAAGATCTCCGGGCCGAATACCTTTACCAGTCATGATTCTGTCGGGCTCGACAATGCCTACAGCCATACCGGCAAGATCGAATCCTTTACCCTCCTTCCAGCCTTTTATCAGATCCCTCACCTGTGCGGTCTCACCACCCGGAATAGCTATACCTGCCTGCCTCGCTCCCTCATAAAGCCCCTGAGCTATTTGATCAAGAATAGATGCATCCATTGTTTGCAGGGCAAGATAATTTAGCATGGATATGGGTCTGGCACCCACGCAAATTATATCATTTACATTCATAGCCACACAGTCAATCCCTATAGTGTCATAACGGTCCATCATCTGCGCAATCAGAACCTTGGTCCCCACTCCATCCGCTGACACAGCAATCCCTATCTCCTTATCCCCTGCCTGAACCCTTACCACGTTGGCAAAATGGCCAAGGTCCAGAACCACCTCACCGGGCTTTCCGCAAGTAAAAGGGAAAGTTGATCGAATCAGATCCAGGAATCCTTTCATCGCCCCGGACTCTGCCTGAGTATCCACACCGGATGCTGCATAATGATCAGCGCTTTTACCATTCATTACTGTTTATACTCCTCTTTAATAAAAAGTCACATATATGTTTACATTTTGTAATTAGAGTCCTAACCTTTTAAGCCCCTTTTGAGCGATATCCTTACGATAATAGATACCTTCAAACCACAGTTGCCCCATGGCCCTATAAGCTTTATCCACAGCCTGTTTCAGGTCGTCACCCAGAGCGGTAACACCAAGGACCCTGCCTCCATTTGTCAGGACCTTTCCGTTATCCTTTTTAGTACCTGCATGAAAAACAGCAAGATCCTGGCAGACCGACACCTTTTTAAGCCCCAAAATCTCCTTTCCCTTTTCATACGGACCCGGATATCCCGAAGATGCCGCCACCACACAAACAGACGCGCCGTCACACCAGGATAAGCTCATCTCCGAAAGCCTGCCCTCCATAGATGCCTGAATAACAGGAACAACGTCATCCTTCATGCGTAATACTATGGGCTGGGCCTCGGGATCCCCGAACCGGCAATTGAACTCCAGGACCATAGGGTCCCCCTTTTTATTGATCATTAAACCTGCATAGAGCACACCCTGATAAGGTATCCCTTTCTTTGCCATACCGTTAATAGTGGGTATCATAACAAGATCCATAATCTTTCGGTGCAACTGAGTCGTAACCACGGAGGCTGGAGAATATGCGCCCATACCCCCGGTATTAGGCCCCCGGTCATTATCATAGATAGGTTTATGATCCTGGGAAGAGGCCATGGGAAGCACTGTCTTTCCATCCGTAAATGCAAGGAAGGATACCTCTTCACCCACAAGGCAATCCTCCACCACCAGTTTATCCCCTGCGCTCCCAAAAACCCTGTCTACCATAATATTTTGGATTGCCTTTCTGGCTTCCTCCAGTGTCTTGCATATAATCACTCCTTTGCCTGCAGCGAGTCCATCTGCCTTGACGACAATAGGCAATCCTCTATTCTTCACATAGTCCCAGGCCAGATCTTTATCCGTGAATACTTCAAAATCGGCCGTCGGTATTCCATTCTCTCTCATCAATTCCTTGGCAAATGACTTGCTCGACTCGAGTTGCGCGGCCTCCCTTGAAGGCCCGAATACAAAAAGGCCCATATCCCGGAAGACATCCACTATTCCCATGCTCAATGGGGCCTCAGGGCCCACTATCGTTATATCAGCTTTTTTCTCTTTTGCCAGCTTAGCAAGGCCCTTACAGTCAGATACATCCCAGGGGATGCATTCTGCGACCTCCTCTATTCCTGCATTACCGGGCACACAGAAGATATTGGATACCAAAGGGCTCTGATTCACTTTCCAGGCTAATGCGTGCTCCCTTCCACCGCTACCTACAATCATGACATTCATAATTCCGGTTTTTCTCCTTTCTTTTTTTTTACATATTATAGTAAAAATATTAAAAACATCAAATGTGTTTTAAAAATTTGTAATAGAACTATAAAATAATATGAAAAATATTTATATATTAATACATTAAAAGTTGTAAAATTATTAGTAGAGAAACCTCTGTTTTAAAGACTAATCTTAAGTTAAGAGGAAAAAGGATTTATCATTGTGGGAAAAAAGGGTTGATCAAACTATGAAACAAACATAGTTGAGTAAACCGATGCAAAAACATAAGGTGATTAAACATGATGATGTTTGATCAACCCCCCTCATCATATAATTAGAAATTACAATAAAGGCCTCAGAAAAATCTACAATCCCTTTTCATAGACCATTATTGATTTATATATTGATTTTTGCATTTTATATTTAAAATAATTCTCTATTTAGAATCATATTCCTGCGAAAAATCAAATATGGATTTTATAGATAAAAACCAGGACGAGGTGTCGATCAAAATTTAAATGGTAGCATACTACATTCTAATCCCTTTGTAAAGATGTGATAGTAAAAAATTTTTTATAAATATATTGTATACAAAGCTAATAAATTTATATGAAAGTGTTTTCCCATATATTTTTTGCCGGGTGTTACTTTGAATAAACAGAACAATTCTCCAAATTCCATCCTGTATCCGCCCTGATCGAGTTACAAATTTTCTCGAGTCCCAGAGCCTGAACTATGGTGTAATCCTCCTCGGAAAGGATCAATCCGGGAGGAGAATCTGCGGGCCTGAGCCTAAAATCCTTAAGTCCGAATCCTCTTAATACCTTTTCAGCCATCTCAAGCTTGCTCAGCTCTTCAACTGTAAGCGTATAATTCCAAGGGAAACGTGTCGCAAGACATGAATCCGATGACCTATCCCAAAGATAAAGGCCCTCATCCCTGGCAAGATTTCTTATATCTTCTTTCCCATAACCGAGTTCTCTCCATGGACTTCGGATACCGAACTCTTTGCCCGCTCTCATACCTGGTCTTGAGAGGGGATCATCCCCCGTATGTGTGCCGTCAAGAATAACCATAGATTTTCTTTTTCCTGATACTAAACCGTAAGCAATTGAAAACATCCTCGTCTTACACAAATAGCATCTTTCTCTATTATTGGTGCGAATAATTTCTTCTGTCAATGGATTATAGTCAATAATTGAATGGGTAATCCTTAATTTATCTGCAAATATTTCAGCATCTTTGATATTTTTTCGTGTTTGAAGTGGAGATGTAAAAGTAATGGCATCAACCCGCTCACCCATGATATCGTGCACTTCTTTCAACAAAAGACAACTGTCCAGTCCACCTGAAAGGCAAACAAGGGCGGAGGTGTATGGCTCTAAAAATTTTTTCAATCGGATTTTAATATGACTCATACAAGTAACATACCTACACAAAGCAACACATTTACACAAAAAGTGATATTCTTTTCACAATGTGAAACATTAAACATAATTATCATTTTAATTAATACTTGCAAACACTATGATATAACTGATAATTTGGCATTAGCATATAATATGCATATAATTATGACGAACTACTTCTATCTGACGAATTAATATGTCAGAAGAAACCTTATTTGATATTAGTAAGGATTAGTTAGTATAATTATGTTGTTCCTTAATTTAATTAGTTTTGGGCAAATGTTATTTGTTTAAAACATTTTTTAGATATTATTTAAACACACATAAGCCCAAAAGAAAAGAGGTGATGGCCAGTAGAAGCTAAAGATTAAGTATCGCTATTTTTTAATTAATATTAAGTTTATAAAGTTTAAGAGAAGGGTAATTTGGTTATGAAAGATAAAAGATCGATTTTCTTCTTTATTGCGTTAGTTCTTATTGTCACTTTCGCTATTACCTTTACATCTGGCTCACCTGCTTATTCCTATTATGGGATGTACGGTGGGTTATCTGGCATGTATGGCGGCCTCATGGGTATGTACGGCGGCCTCATGGGTATGTACGGCGGCCTGTATGGCGGCCTCATGGGCATGTATGGCGGCCTCTACGGCATGTATGGCGGCTTGATGGGCGGCCTGTATGGCCTTACCAGCCTTAGTGGTTTAGGCGGACTCGGCTTGATGGGCGGCCTCATGGGTATGTACGGCGGTCTTTACGGCTTGTATGGCGGTCTCATGGGTATGTATGGCGGCTTGATGGGTATGTATGGCGGCTTGATGGGTATGTACGGCGGCTTGATGGGTATGTACGGCGGCTTGATGGGCGGTCTCTATGGCATGTATGGCGGCATGATGGGTAGTTCAATTCTCTCATCATTACTTAGTAGTCCGACCACGACGACAACGACACCGGTGGCAGCAACGCCGGTCGTAACTACTGCGACACCTGTAGCGGCGACACCTGTAGCGACAGCAGCGGCTCTTGGACTCATACCGTTCTTCTGATAAAATTTATTTTTGAAATAATCGGGATATCTCTTATTCCACTCAGGGAATAAGGGATATCCCTTTTTTTATTCCTTATATTCGGATGCAGCGGCTTCACCAATACCATTATCATCTTCCGTCACTGTCACACTGATATTGATTTTTTTTCTTATCATTTCGTTTAAATACTCTTTGAATATTTGTCTTGACAAAAGTTAAAAGTACTGAGTATACTTCCATCCAGGAAAGCAAATTCTTGGTATATATTAGTATGCAAATTCTACTTTGGCGTATATTACATTCAATATTAAGAGAATACGAGTCTCGTTATGGAAAAGGCTTTAGCTGTCATCAACCAGTTAGAAAAAGATGGACTCATAGGGCGTTATGCAATAGGTGGAGCTGTAGCCGCAACGCGCTACATAGAACCTATCCAGACCTATGATTTAGACATTTTTGTTGTTCTTCCTCCTTCATCATCAGGATTGATTTCCCTCTCGCCCATATTCGCCTATCTTAAACAGCGTGGTTATAAACCCCAAGGAGAATGCATTATCGTCGAAGGTTGGCCTCTGCAGTTTCTTCCTGTATATAATTCATTAGTTGAAGAAGCCTTGGAACGAGCGCTTGAGGTGAAATATGGCGAAACGCCTACCCGTGTGCTGAGCGCAGAATATCTGGCAGCGATTATGCTGGATACAGGCCGTCCTAAAGATCATGCACGTTTGATCCAATTTTTTGATTTTAATGTGCTGGACCTAACAGTTTTGGAAGATATCGTGGTGCGCCACGGTTTGAAAGAAGGTTGGGAGATCTTTAGAAAACGTTTTTTGAATGAAAAGGGTTGACAAAGAGCGGTATATGAAATCATCTTATCCTGATATATCCGGCATTCTTTCCGCAAAGGCGGATCGTAGAAGCGCCCTTGCTGCATTGTCGTGGGAAGAAAAAATTGCCATTGTTGAACAAATGCAGCGATTACTACCCAAAGGAATGTGGAAAAACAAGGATGCCAGCAAGAAAAGCGATGGTACTGGTGCAAAACGCCCATCACCCAAGCGATGAAGCCGGCAGCAGGACGTCACGTCTTTTTGCGCCATGGCTTCTTGCAGCACCTTAGTTCTGAGCCAGCTCATTTGTCGTTTCCGTCCCTATCCAGCTCACGCCAACGACCTGGTCTTTATTGTTAATACCTATTGCTGAGAATCAAAAACCAAAAAGGATTTTGCCCCTATTCCAGAAGATCACAGTAAGAAAAATAACTCTCTTTCCTCATATATATCAGATAGGATTCTGTTCTTATAACCGGGAAATCAATGCCTGAGGGCTTCCCCATAAAATATGAGGCTGTCTCCCTGCAACCTGTTTTTACATCAAACCTGCTGATAGCCGATACCGTGTTTGGGTCGCCCAGGCATGAGAGCAGACCGTAGGAAGTGACCGATTTTCTTTTCATCCCCGGATAAGTGATATTGTTGGGATCAAAAAGGTTATAGGGATCATATATACTGTTGGGATCAAAGGTATTTATCCCCGGCGGGAGATGGATGTCAAAAGGCTTAAGCTTAAAGTCCTCGATGGTGGGTGAGATCCTTTTCACGGAGATCTCACGGGTCTGCGACTCGTATCCTGTTTTTACAACCTCTATGTGGCATGGTCCGCTCGGATGGGGAATCCTGTATCTCCCATCAGGAAGGCTTATGGCCGATCCCCCGCCCGGCCTCCCTTCAATCCAGGCCCTTATAGTAGCACCTTCCAGGGCGGATCCGCAAAGGGCGTCACTTATCGTGCCCTTGATAGAACCATCTATATTACCCGCCATGGGACGGAACACCGATAGCTCATACCTTGTTTCTGCACCGTATACGTCAGGATCAGAGTTGTATATCTTGATGTAATACACACCTGTGAGTGGGCATGTCCAGACAAGATGCTTCTTACGCGGCCAGCTCCCGGGCGGGATAATATCCGCCAATGTCAAACCGTCAGACTTATATATCTCAAAAAAAGGTATCCATTCGATAAAGTCCACCTCGCGTGTTATGACTATTTCATAGACCTCACCCTCCAGGCCGTAGAACTTGACCCAGTCCTGATCCCCTGGGGTATTGAACTTATGCCCCTGTGGGCCCTTAAGCAGTGATGAGCCTGGATCTGACGAGTTGGGATCCCAGAAGAAAATGACATTGGCCTTTTCAGGAGTGTCATCATCCCCGTATTGGTAGACCATTGTCTGTCTGGGCAGTGATATATTCTCATTCTCATCCATTGCATACACAGTGACAGTGTAGGGCCCCCTCCGGGAAAATCCATCATATTGCACGGAGTATCTGCCGCCCCCTGTATCGTCGAGGTCCACTGTTGCCAGTTCCATATCCGAATCCGTAACAGTTGCAGAAGCAGAATGAGGGATATAGCCGGGTGGTGCTATGATCCCCCAGACCCTTTTGATTGTGCCTGTAGTGGTGATATCCTTCACCCATATCCCGGCCAGGGTGTCACCATCCAGGTCCTGCTCAGGGCAAATAGACCCTATTATAGGCTCATCCCCTGCCAGGGTGATGCCGACACCTATATAGAAATCCCTGGAGCTGGCACCGTCTTCTGCATAATTAAAGATACCGTCGCCATTGTCATCCAGCATGGGGTATTGGGTATTGCCAGTAAAGATAATAGAATCGTGAGAATTTATAAAGGCATCCTCAACCCTGGCACCGTTTAGGACCTGCATCCAGAAAAATGCTGAAAAGGATAATTTGCCGCCAAAGAGGAAATGGGCATGCTGATCCGCCCATGTACTGGTAATGACTGTCCTCTTTTTCCCTTCAGGAGGGACAAGGAAGGGGAGAAAGCTCCCTGAGCATGAAGCGTCACAGATCACTGTTATCCTTTCCTGGATATGCCCCTGAAGGCCGTCCAGCCATCCGCCAAGCTCCTGGGCTGTTATCGATTCGTCTTGATTCAGGAAAAAGACCCTGTCATCCGCCTCCCCTATCATGTAGAGCACAAGGTCCTTGGTCTTCTCTGTCTCCACCCAGGTTGCAGCATCCGTCAAACCTGCCCGCGAGGGGGGACCATGGTGGCCATGCTCCTGGAAGTCGGAGGGCAGGTCAAGCCCCTCCAATAAATCACTGGTGCATAAAAAGTATATATCCTCCTGATAATACCTTTGAAGGATCAGGGCATTGTAAGCAAGTCTGATATTAATCTCCTCTGCGTGACTCAAACGAGCATATATATCCTCCCCCGCAAGGATAATCGCCCTGCGCCTCCGGGGATTATGTATATTGCAGTAGCGTGGATCATACCATGATATATTATTGGTATCATCCATTGCATAGACGTTGATCTGATAAAATCCAGGCATATCAAATCCAAAATATTCCCAGTTGTAATTGTTTGTGCCTGAGACATTTGCCAGGGTAATCTCAGGCAGGCGTATAACCGTCCTGTTGGATGGGGTCTGTATGTATCTTTCGGGATTGGGGGGCCAGATTGTGGCCCACACCCTCTTGATTCCGTCAGAATCGGTTACATTCCTCGCATTAATAATGCCGTACTCCAGGTTATTTGGATCTGTGTCCTGGGTTACCCTTACATCTCCTATGACAGGGGCATCCAAATCTATGATCCACCCCTGCGGTTTAAAAGACACCATCTCTGCTACAGCCCCGTCCTGATCATCACAACCCTTCTGATTCCCATTATCATCAAGCAGGGGTTTTTGATTGTAGCCCGATTTCATGGCATCCCGGGCATTATCAAATGCATCATTCATGTTGGCGCCCATCATTATCCGTGTCCAGAAATGATTTGAAAAGGAGATAGCGCCGTTCGCCATGATATATGCTTCTTCATCATCGGAGGTGCTGCTGATCACTATCCTTTCTCCATTATAAGGCGGATTAAGGGCGGATAAAAAGCTGCCTGACTTGCAGGCATCAATAATGAGGATTACCCTCCCCTTTATCATCCCCTGGAGATCTGCCAGCCAGATATCCAGATCGGACGCGTAAAGGATCTCCTCCTCATTTATCCGAAAGGATTCTGTCCCGCCGTGATCGACAAGATAGATGAGCACGTCACTGACAAATCCCCTCTGGCCGCCTGTCAAAGTCATGCTCTTGTTTGGGTCAGGCGCCCATTCCGTAATGGCATATTCAAGACTGCCCAGGCTTGCATAGTCATCCGCAGATCTGCCATTAGGATCATTGGGATCATCAAAACGGGCATGGTCCGCAGTAAGATAATAGATGTCCTCCGGCGTAAAGCCAAGTAAATAAAGTGTGCTGTAGGCGCTGACAGCGCAACTGCGGGTGGAGTCCCATAGATTGTTCCCTAAATAAGGCCCTCCTCCGGCAACGATGATGGCCTTTTTCACCTTTATGCATTTCCGGCCCGGATATGAGTCCGGATCATGATCATCACACTCCTCAAAGGCCATATAATCATCCCCGTCCTCATTCATTTCATCCGGCAGTATCGATCCGTCGCAGTCATTATCCTTTCCGTCAAGCATCTCAAATGCTCCGGGATAGGTATTTTTGTCAAGGTCATCACAATCATTGTTACATAGCCTGTATTTATCCCCATCATCATCCGATTCAATGGCCGGAACAATGCCATCGCAGTCATTATCAAAACCGTCGCAGAGCTCAGGCGCCCCGGGATATCTGCTGGGATCGTCATCTTTGCAGTCACCCATGCAGGGAGTCCAACCATCCTGATCCGCATCAATCTCGCTCCTGGAGGGCTTGCCGTCACAATCGTTGTCTTTCCCGTCGCAGAGCTCAGGCGCCCCGGGATAGGTATAGGGGTCGCTGTCATCGCAATCCCATTCACTGACACTGAATCCATCGCCATCCTGATCTACATCCTCCGTCTCCCCTGTCTCCAGACCAACCCCGTAGCCTGCCTGGTCGTTCCTGAGGTGTATCCACCCCGCCCGCTCAGACCAGGCATAGCCGTCAAAGTCTCCCGTATCCGGATCGATTCTGACCCGGGAGAAATCCGTATCAAACCTGATCCATCCACAGGCCTCGCTCCAGGCATAACCGGAGAGGTCCCCATTCCCTGCCCTGTTTACACCCCAGTCTGTGGCATCCGTATTCAGGTATGGCCCGCCCTTGTCTGCACCCAGCTTGATCCAGCCCAGGTTCTCTGCCCATGCGTATCCCCTCAGATGATCCGCCTCTAAAGTCACCCCGCCGAACATGGGAGAAAGGTTCACCCAACCCGCAGACTCAGCCCATGCGAATCTGTCATTGGGATCGATACCCTCAGATCGATCCATCTGCACCTTGTAGCCGGCTGCATCGTTTCTGAGGTGTATCCACCCCGCCTGCTCAGACCAGGCATAGCCGTCAAAGTCTCCCGTAGCCGGATCGATTCTGACCTGGGAGAAATCCGTGTCAAACCTGATCCATCCACAGGCCTCGCTCCAGGCATAGCCGGAAAGGCCCCCATTCCCTGCCCTGTTTACACCCCAGTCTGTAGCATCCGTATTCAGGTATGGCCCGCCCTTGTCCGCACCCAGTTTTATCCAGCCCAGATTCTCGGCCCATGCGTATCCCCTCAGATGATCCGCCTCTACAGTCACCCCGCCGAACATGGGAGAAAGGTTCACCCACCCGGCAGACTCTGACCATGCGTACTTGTTTACAGAAGAAATCCCGCTCTGCGTCCCTTCACATATGAACGGCAAAAGGATGATACATGACCAGGCAACGGCCATCAGGCCCTTTATAAGCATAATCCTGATTAAAGATATTCGATTCATAGTAATCTTTTGGCAAGTATTGCATTGAGTGTCTTAGTAATAAAATTGATCTCCTCACTTGAATGCCTGAGGTTGATTGTATTTTTCCTTCCCGGATGGCCTTTTATGATAGCTTCGTTTATAAACAAGCTCCGGCACATCAATGCCCTTTCCGCAATTGGCCCAAGCCTCATGCCTGTTTCTGCTATCCAGGCCACACTAAATCTTCCTTTCAACAAGGCATTCACAATATTATGAATATACTGGCAAGGGAAAAACAGCGGTTTGTCCCCAAGGGTTTTATTATATACATTTTTACCATTTTGTTCACCTCCCGTATCCAATCCACAAGTATCAGGTGCTGACCTTGAAAATACCCTTGAAGCCCCCAACCGAAGCCTGTTAATATTAGTTCTGTCGGCCATTACCTCCCAGACCCTGCCACGCTGGATGATCAGGATATCCCCTTTTAATTGTTTCCTGAACCACCTCTTTTGCCCGAAAAGGCTAACCGCATACCGTGGAGTCTGTTTCTGTAATTTTATCTTACCTTCCTGATTCAGGAAATAGTGCCTCAGCCAGGGAAAGTTTTTACAAAGGCCGGCAGTCAAGCGATAGGAGGAGGCCCATTGAAGATGCCCCAGATAGGAAGAAAGGGAGGCATATGTCTTTTCTATCACCAGCCTTGGCCAGGGAAAAAGGGCACAGCCCTGTGGACATACCTTCATGCCCGATTTCAAAAGGATCTCCTCTTTCTTCCTCAGGCAGCCTTTCATTGAGTTGACAACACGGCGACGCACAAGCAGATAATCAGGCCGTACGATATAGCCGAGAAAATCCACCCCGTCTGAAACAGGGCGCAGTTTTTTCCTCTCGTTCAGTTCCAGATGCAGATGCCCCTTCAGAAACATCTCTATCTCATGCTCCCAGTGCTCCAACTCTGCCCTTGACTGGGACAATAAAACCATATCATCGCAGTACCGCAGATAGAATCGGACCCTTAATGTATGCTTCACAAACTGATCCAGGGCGTCCAGGTATACATTGGCAAAGAACTGGCTGGTCAGGTTGCCGATTGGCAGCCCGCAATCAGGCCTTGATCTGAAAAGGGTTTTGTGGGGAGGGAGACTCTCAAAATCCTCTCTTTTAACGTCCCTGAACCGGCAGTCTTTAGTGGGATCATTAAATATAATAACCCTCATGAGCTGTTGCACAACAGGATTCAGCTCATGGGCCACAAGCCTCCTGTATAAAATATGCTTGTCCAGGGTGATAAAAAATCCGCGGACATCCAGTTGCAGATACCAGGCAGGCCTTACTTTATTGGTGGTCACCTTGAGCATAAAGGACTTAAGCCTCTTTACCCCCCGGTGTGTGCCCTTTCCCTTTCTGCAGGCATAGGAGTCAAAGATAAACCTTCGCTCCCAGGAGGGCTCAAGGTGGGTAACCAGCAGATGATGCACGACCCTGTCCTTGAATGCCGCTGCAAATATCTCTCTCCTCTTTGGTTTTTCCACCATAAAGGCCTGGGAGCTTGCAGGGCAATAAACACCCCTGTTTAATCTGGTATACAGGTCCAGGAGGTTCTCTTCAAGGTCCTGCTCAAAGAGCATGGCATTATAGGTCTTGCGCTTTCTCTTCCTGCACTTGCGATAGGCCCTGTATATATTCTTGAGGTCAAAGAGGGGATGTACGCAATCCGGGAACTTTAACGGGGCGGGCGGCGCCATCATTCTCCACTCCGAACCGGCCACACATGGTTATGATTGGACTTATGGTTGTTGTTGTCGTTGCCGTTGTTGAGGTTCACGACCCAGGCGTTGTCAGGGTTGTTGGCGTTGGAAGTGGAAGACCAGTAGTTGTTGGAGACAACGCCGGAAAACGGGTGTATTATCCGTCCACTTCTCCCGGCATATATACCGGGACCATCGGCAGCCGATCCTTGAAAAAAGGTACGGACAGCCTGTGATATAATGCCTGCCCTGCCGGCAGGCGGGACGGACGCACAATGATAAAACGGGTACGCCCGAAAAGGCCTAATTGCCTTTTTGGTTCTGACCATGCCCCGCCCTCCCCGAAGATCTTTTTATGGTTTGTTTTATCCATCCTTCATTCTGTTTTGATATATCTATTACCTTCTCACTTATATGGATATATATCTTTATACCGGAAAAACAGGCCGATTCATGACAAAGCCTGGAGAGCACCTTAAGCCACTCCAGCTCTTCGCGGATCTTTAAGAGCATGGCGCCTCTCTCCTTGCTGCCATTGGCCTCTATGATCATCTTGAGTATGCCCCTGCTGCAGTTGCGAAGCTCCGTGCCCAGGGTGTATTTGTGGTAACGGCTGAACTCCCTTACAATCCTCTCCATATGTACAGCCAGGTCAAAGGCAGCCCTGTATATGGGAAGATGATCGTATCTGGCCATTTGCGTGCCTCCCTTTCCATAATACAAACCTAATGCTAACCAATCTGTTAACGATAATAAAATCTTTATCCTGAATCAATATTCATTATATTATAATTTATTATGCTATTTATTTATAATTTTGTCGGCAGGGGGGTACCCCCCCTGCACCCCCCTAATTAACAAAGTATTCAAAGTATCAAAGAACCAAAGAACTCTAACGTCCACTCCGAACCGGCCACACAAGGTTACGATAGGACTTACGGCGGTAGTAGTAGTCGTCGCCGAAGTAGAGGTTCACGACCCAGGCGTTGACAGGGTAGCCGGCGTAGGAAGTGGAAGACCAGTAGTTGCCGGAGACAACGCCGGAAAACGGGTGATCAGAAGGCAACGCAGGATCATACTTGCTATAATCTATCAGGCTCAACAGCTCCTTGATATTCGGGAGACGCCAGTCATTATGCCCGGCCAGAACCAGATCATTGCAAAAGGCAAGGGCCTCTGCCCAGGCTTTTGTTTCCCCCGGCAGAGTGGCATCCTTTGTCCACATCAGCCCTGTCAGGCTGTCTGTCACCGTGCCGTCCCCATGATCCTTAAACCTGGGATCAGGCCAGGGCAGCCCCTTCTTTAGCTCTCCATCCTGACCTGTACCGGTGCATGGAATCGTATTCTCAGTATTTCCACTCGCATCATGGCACACACCCTGCCCTGTCTTGGGAACAGGGGAGCGCCCACTATCAAAAGCCTTTTCCATGATCTCATTAACTGAATGCCCTGAAGGAGAAGGCCCCGAGGCAGGCTCCGTGAATCCACCGGTACGCTTTGCAGCCTTTGCCCCGGTGTCCACCCAGTTGTATATATCCTCCAGGGTATATACCGCGCTGTTGGGATCATTCGGCGGCGCTGGTGGGTCCAGGCTCCCGGCCATACACCTTGCTATAAAAAAAGCTGAAATTAAAAAGGCCACCGTCAGGATGCCTGATACAACCATCACTGACCTGCATGGCTCTAACAGATGCCTGTATAACAGCCCTAACAGCCCGGCATTCGATCTTTCCGGCTTGTCCTGTCTAATCATACAAATCCCTCCCTTCCATCTTTTAAATGTAAATGTAAGCATAAATGTGGATTTAAGCAGCTTTCTGATCTATATGCATTTTTTCATAAGACGTTCATTCTAACATTTAAAAGTATATCAAGAATTATCAATTTTTCAATGAGAATAACGACAGGTGCAATCTCATAGCCGCTTCCTGTTACAATCCTTTTTTTTCTTTTAGGAATTTCCGGATTGCATCCTATTGATTCTAAAATTTCATAAGAGATTACTGTAAATATGGATCCGGATCAGACAAAATCAAAATACCAATTGCCATAATTGGAATTGCTGATTGCTGAGCGTGGGATTTGAAAAGACTCACAAATATGTTATATAATTTTCCCATGAAAAAAAGTAAGACAGGTGTAGCCCCGATTTGACCAACCGAGGATTCCGGGTGTCTTAGTGGTATGTAAGACGTGGTATGTAAGGCATTGACACCCGTTCCTGAATTGCCTATACTTTTTCCGATTATGTTAAAAGAAAAGAGCTCAGAAAATATTTTAAAATATCTTTGGGGGATCGGCCCATGGCTGGCTGTTACTGTTCTCCTTATAACAGCAGTAATACTGGGTTCAAGGATATCCAGCGAAAAAAAACGGATAAAAGAGGAGAAGCTTGCTGCATATAAAAACGAACGGCCACCGGCAACCGTGATAGTACAAAAGGTTCACCCTACAGAGGTTGTAGATCGTATCAACCTGCCTGCGATTATATCTCCTCAGGAAGATCTGACTCTTCTGGCTGAGGTAAGCGGCCCCATAATCTCCATTTCGGCAAATGAGGGAGACATAATAAAAAAGGGAGATGTCCTTGCTCAGATAGATCCACGTGATTACCAGAACCGGCTTAACCAGATCCAGGCCGCCTTCAATCTCGCGAAACTCGATTTTGAAAGAATTTCAAAGCTTGCCAAGACTGACGCAGCTTCTCAGGCACAGCTAGACACAATACAGGCCAGGCTCAAGGAAACAAGGTCTTCACTTTCAGCCGCCAAACTGGATCTTGAGAGATGTACTATCACTGCTCCCATATCAGGATTTATAAACAAAAGGTTTGCGAAGCTGGGTCTCCTTGTAAGCAGGTCCGATCCGCTTTTCCAAATCCTGGACACCAGCCGGGTCAAGGTCGAGGTAGGGGTCCCTGAATCCGATGTTGAAGCAATTAGCAATCTGCAAGAGGCGGAGATCACGATAGAAGCCCTGGATAATTTGAAAGTCAAGGGAGAAAAAGTCTTTTTATCCCGCCAGCCTGAGAGTTTTGCAAGGTTATATAATCTGAAGCTTGAGGTGAAAAATCCCGATAATCTTCTCAGACCGGGTATGTTTGCAAGGGTGGACCTGATCAAAGCAAGATATCCTGATTCTTTTGTCGTACCGCTTTATTCCGTCATTACGAACAATGACGAACACTACTTATATGTGATAAATGATGATACTGCTCATTACCGTCCTGTAAAACTCGGTGTCCTGGAAGGGTGGCAGGTACAGATTGTCGATGGTATTAAATCCAATGACCGGATCGTTGTGGTTGGACAAAGAAACCTGGAAGACGGGCAATCTGTGCAGATAATTCGAACCATTCGGGACCCCGAAGAGCTCCAGAGATGATTATAAGCGATACTGCCATCCGTCAAAGGATCAGTGTTATGGTACTGTCTCTGATTATAATCGTCTGGGGCCTTTATTCTTATTTCTCGCTCCCCAGGGAAAGCTCCCCTGATATTACAATACCCAATGTGTTTGTATCCACATCATATCGAGGGGTCTCCCCTGCTGATATAGAGAAATCCATCACTATCCCTATCGAAAAAAAACTCAAGGGGCTGGAGAATGTCAAAAAGATCCAGTCTGTTAGCTCGGAAGGTTTGTCTTCCATCAATATCGAGTTTATTACCGGAACGGATATCGATGAAGTCCTCCAGAAGGTAAGGGACAAGGTGGATGAATCGCTCTCGGAATTGCCTTCGGACCTTGAAGAGGACCCATCGGTATTTGAGGTAAATTTTTCCGAGCTTCCCATCCTTGTGCTTTCTCTAAGCGGAGACATAGGCCTGGCTCGTCTCAAGAAGATTGCCGAAGACCTACAGGATGATATCGAGGCTATACCAGGAGTACTGGAATGCGAGGTAAGCGGGGGGCTGGAAAGGGAGATTCGCATAGAACCCTATGCCAGGCGTCTTGCATATTATGGTATACCTGTCACATCCCTGCAGGAGGTTATTTCCGGAGAGAATCAAAACGTGTCCGGCGGAATTATCCAGATGGGTGACGGAAGGTTCCGGCTGCGCGTGCCCGGAGAGTTTTCACTCCCCGAGGAGATCCTTGGGCTTGTTGTGGGAACCCATATGGGAGAGCCTGTATATCTTAAAAATGTGGCAATGGTTATAGACGGTTTCAAGGAACAGGACAGCAGGTCCCGCCTGAATGGCCGCGAGGCGATAAATCTCAGCATTAAAAAGAGAACAGGGGAAAACATAATAGAAATAACCGACAAAATCGAGGAATTAATCCTGAAATCAAGTCAGACATGGCCTAAGGGTGTAGAGATAACCAAGCTGATGGATCAGGCAAAGGATATCAGGGGCATGATTGCCGACCTTGAAAACAATCTCCTATCCGGTCTGATTCTTGTCGTGCTTGTTCTCCTGTTTTCACTGGGTCTTAGAAACGCCCTCCTCGTCAGTCTCGCTATCCCTATGTCCATGTTATTATCCTTCTCAATCTTACAGGCGCTTGGGATTACACTTAATATGGTGGTGCTCTTCAGCCTGACGCTTGCCCTGGGGATGCTTGTAGATAACGCCATAGTCATCATTGAGAATATCTATAGATATATGGAACAGGGGGTACCGAGATACCAGGCTGCCATGAAAGGCACCAGCGAGGTGGCCTACCCCGTAATCGGTGCTACCATGACCACTGTTTTCGCATTCTTCCCCCTCATTTTCTGGCCCGGGATCATGGGTGAATTCATGAGTTACCTGCCAATCACCCTGATCATAACCCTGTCATCGAGTCTGTTTGTAGCGTTAGTTATAAATCCGGCACTGGCAAGTTTCTTTATGAAGGAAAAAAGACCGGCCGGGAATGGGGCTGCGGTCAGTGCCGAGGAGATTCAGAAGGCGGGTGAACAGCCTGTAGCCTCTAATACCACTATACTCAAATGGTATCGCAGTATTTTAGGTTATTGCCTGAGCCACAGGGTGGCAGTCACCATAGCGAGTTTCATTTTTCTCGCACTCTGTATTCAAATGTGGCTGCTCAGGGTCGGGCTTGAAAAACCCATTGAGTTTTTCCCGCACATCGATCCCCTGGCCTTTTATATCAATATGGACATGCCTGAAGGCGCGGACCTGGATTATTGCGACCGCATCGCAAAACAGGCCGAGATCAGGGTATGCGGAGGAGACCTCACCGGGTATAACAATGGGAAAAAGGACCTTGATACTATATATAATGAATCCATGACCCCCAGGACCCATAAAAAACGGGATGGCTCGGAATTTGAAGGACCCGGAGACCTGTCCAATATTGAATATATCTATTCAAGGACCATAACCAGAACGGATGGCGGATTGATGTTCAGCTCAAATACGCCGAACCATGTGGGTGTGCAGTTCATCGATCTTGAGGACCGAACCCAGCCCAGTCCGGAAACGTTGGAAGAAATAAGGAAAAGGGTTAAGGGGATACCGGGCGCAAAGATCACCATCATGGAAAGGGAGGAAGGCCCCCCTACCGGCGCCCCTATCAATATCGAGATCGTTGGTGAAGACTTCAGGATACTAGGTCAGATAGCGTACAATATCCGTGACATGATTTCGCAGGTACCATTTGTGGAGGATGTAAGGGATGATTATGTACCCGGCCACCCGTCGATCCAGGTCAGGGTTGACAGGCAAAAGGCCGCCCTCCTCGGCCTCTCCACAAACACCATTGGCTTCGTTTTAAAAACAGCCTTTAACGGGCTTGAGATATCAACCTATCATGAGGCTGACGAAGATTATGATATCACCATCCAACTGTCGGAAGAAGAGAGGGAATCCACGGACATACTCAGACACCTTCTTATCCCGAGCCCAAGCGGTCAACTGGTCCCCCTTTCAACCATTGCAAAGTTTTCTTATACAGGCAGCCTCGGAGAGATAACGCGTATTAACCATGAAAGAGTGGTTACAGTAAAAGCCAATGTGAACGAGGAATACGTGCCTGGGCCAGTTGCACGGGAACAGGCAGAAGAGCTCCTGGCCGGCCTGACACTTCCCCCGGGTTATAAGATCCGGTTCACGGGGGAGTTTGAGTTCCAGCAGGAAGCAGAGGATTTTTTAAGCAAGGCCTTCATTGTGGCTTTATTTCTTATATTTCTAATACTGGTGACACAGTTCAACTCCATAAACAAGCCGTTCATTATAATGACCACCGTGCTTCTTTCACTGGGAGGAGTCTTTCTTGGCCTGACCTGCTGTAATTTTTCCTTTGGCATCATAATGACTGGTGTGGGGGTAATCTCATTGGCCGGAGTAGTGGTTAATAACGGAATCCTGCTTATAGACTATATAAATCAATTGAAACAGAGGGGGTTAACTTCACGGGAGGCCATCATTGCGGGAGGATGTACAAGGCTGAGGCCTGTCTTTCTTACTGCCATTACAACCATCCTGGGTTTGGTACCCATGGTGACAGGAATCTCGTACGATTTTCACAAGGGGCAGATCGCGTGGATAAGCCAGTCTAGCCAGTGGTGGAGGACCATGGCCTCCGCTGTTATCTTCGGGCTGGCGCTTGCTACCATTTTAACCCTTATCATTGTTCCTGTATTTTATTCAATAACGGAATCCATTCAAGCCGGATTTTTAAAAGGACTGGAATGGTGCAAAGAGGTCTATTGGAGACCCTACCATAGATTTATAGAAAAGGACAAAGGATAAAAAAAGGATAAATTATAATGGGAAAGGAACAGGACCAGGACCTCGGCGAACTGCCAGGCAAAAAGCTGAAGTGGACTCGTTCCAAGATCCTTGTTTTATGGGTGGGCCTTATCCTGTTTCTTGTTATTTCTGCCTTTACCCATCTGGATAAAAAGATAGCCGCAGCCCTT
>JBLIRO010000050.1:0-36247 GCA_049472335.1 bacterium
CTTCCTTGTAGATTGTTATCTTCTATCCATTTTAATTTTGTTCTATCATTAGCGAACACTTGAACATCTTTCAATTCAAACACTCTTAATTCTTTATTTTCTTCTTGTCTCATTTTTTTTTACACTTATTATTCTATGCCCATCCAAGGGATATCCGCTAACACTTGCCGGTAATGTTGTCGAGCTTAATACCTATGGCATGCCGGTCGGCATTAAGGACATAAATGTCTATCTTTATGAAAAAGTAGATGTTTTGGAAAACGGACTGGAATATTCCAAACCGGCTGGTGTATCCGATCAAAATGGTTATTTTACTGTATCAAATGTCTCCATAAACAAGGATTATCTCCTTCTGTTCTCCACCCGTGCCCTGGCAGGAGAGGAGAGGTATCTTGATTTTTTTTATGGCAAATTCAATCCTTCCGATACTTCATATGTAATAGATACAAGATTAGATCCGGAGATAGCCCCGACATTGCGGTTCAGCTATGATTCCCCTTATCCCGTGACTATACCCAACACGTATCCACAATATATTTCCGTTCCGGAAGGATTTGCCATCAGAGGCTTAGTAAAGGACCAAAGCGGAAATCCCATTCCTAATGTTGCGATAGAGGTGTTTCAGGACCAAAATGATGCGCCTGCACCATTGCCGTATCCCCTTTACCGGATTGTTAAGACCTTTTCTCCTTCGACTCAAGGATATAACTTCAGGATAGGCGGACTGAGAAAAGACGGAAAATATTATATAAATGCGGTGCCGGATAACTTAAACATGACCGATACCGGTGGTTATATAGGATCATTCTATATGACCTCAGGCAAGGATAAACCAAAACTCTTTAAGATGCCTTCCACATACAGCGAAAACGACCAAAATGCCGGGGATCTGGTTTTGGCAAAAGGAGGGAGATTGTGGGGGTATTTAAAGGATCAGGACGGTCAACCTATAAGGGATTCCATAATCCGAATGCAGGCACTGGGTTACAAAGATCAGCAGGTCGTTTTTTCGGCAAGCTGTCTTTATGATCCCAATGCACCTTCATACGATCAATTATCCCTGTGGGATAGATTCTACTTTGGGTTCAATAATGTCTCTTATAACTCAAACGGTAAGTTTGAATTGAAAGGACTATCCCTGGAAGGACTGGATTTTTTCTTCTTTGCTATAGAGGCCCCTCCGTCCGGGTCTGCTAAGAAATATGCAACGCCTCTGTTTTATGACGGAAACACGGGAACATATAACGGTAATAATACAAAGGCCATAACACTAAATAATGAGAACAGGGATTTCAGGGTGGATTTTCAGTTTGAGCCGGGTGGTACTATAAAAGGAGCTATTACATATGAGGCGGATATTGGATCTAACGCACGGGCTATGCTGGATCTCTCCCCTGAAGACATCAGTGAGTTTCCCATATTAATCGATGCTTATTACGCAGAAGAAGACGGAAGTTATTTCTGGATAGGTCAGGGTGACAGGACAGGGGAGGGAAGTTATTCTGTTTCCGGGCTTCCTCAGGGGGCTTATTTTTTAAGGGCATATGATCAATATGGGTTTTATACACAGAAATATTTCAATGATAAAATAACTATAGCAACCGCAAACAAGATCACCCTTCCTTCAGGGGGAACGGTCACAGGCAGGGATATTTCCCTGTCATTGGGAGGGCTTGTCACCGGCAGGGTCCTCAATCAACAAGGATCTCCAATAGAAGGGGCCTAGGTTTCCGCCTATCTGAGAAATCCAGCGAATCCCTTGACCGGTTATTATTTTTCAAACAGTGAAGGAAGCATAATCGCACAATATCCCAAACAGACCGATTCTGATGGAAGATTTGTTATATACGGACTTCCATCGGGATCTTATTCCATTTTTATAAACGGCCTTATAGTGGATTCATCAACAGCTTATATCGGCCAGTTCCTTGCCTCTCAAACCGGTGGGGCTATGATAGCCAATGAGGCTGAACCCATAGAGATCACTGTCAATAATCCCAATTTAGTAGATCTTGCTTCAATAGAACTCGATTCCACAGGTTCTAAATCGGGAGGAATTATCTCGGGCACCATATCCTCCCAAGCAGATCCTAATTTGGTGGATCTTTCCTCCCAGGCATTTTACATCTATCTTGTTGATGCTGTCACCGGCATCAGGCAGGCTAATCAGTCCTTCCGTTTTGACACTGACTCCATGGGGTCCAACAGCCTCCCCTACTCGATAACAGCCCCGGAAGATGGGGAATATATCCTTGCAATTCAAGATCAGGCGGGGAAACTTTTGCCCCATTATTATAACAGTAATCAGACAACAGTGGACAAAGGCCTTGCCACACATCTTACTATTGATCATGCAATTTCAGGCAAGCGGTTTATCACCGGTATCAATATTACCCTCAAAAAGGTAGCGGCCGTAATCTCGGGACATGCCCTTGGTGAAGGGGGTGTCGGGGTCTCCGGGCTTGAGATCTACGCCTTCCAGAAAATACTGGAAGGCCCCGGTAAAGGGCAATGGAAGAGCTTAATAATGACGACTACGGGGGAGGACGGGCAGTTTACCTTAAGGGATCTTTATGAGGGGACCTATGTATTTTCAGCATATGATAGGGATTTTAGCTATGTAGCGCGATATTATAACCCTTCAAAGGATGCTTATACCTTTGATGACGCCTTTGAATGGACCTATAGTGTAAATGATACGAGTCCGCCCCCTGCAATCACGTTTAATCTTAAAAGGGGCGGAAGCATTGACGGTTTGGTAACCGGAAATGTCTCCAAGGCTCAGATATATGTCAAGTTAAAGGGAGGGAGCGGCAAGTTTGATTATGCAATCTTTGCAGATCCCAATTTTGTTCTAAAGGGCATAGCACCGGGTGATTATATACTTTCATGTAAGGACCCCGGCCTTGATTATCTTTCTGGATATTATACCCAAAGCGGGATCACGAGAGATCCTGATAGCGCCGAGATAATAAGCGTTGTGGCAGGGCAGACCCGGTCCGGAGTGACAATAAGCTTTTATCAGAAAGGGGCAAAAATAATTGGTCATATACTCACGGATTCGGGAAATGGTATATTAGAGCCCATGTCCGATATGTTTGTTTTTCTTTATTCTGTTTTTTCACAGGAGAAACCTTGGGACACCGAGCCCCTTCAGTATGACATAAGCGATCCAAATGGCCTTTATATCTTAAAAGGACTCCCGGTTGGAGAATATAAGATATTGATATTCAACGATGAATTTAGGCCAATAATCAAAGGGCTCTCCATAAATCCCTACGATCTCGGCAGCACCATAGAAGATCAGGACATTATATTTCCCGGGGGCCGGTCGAATAAGAAATATGATAAATTAATCAATCTGGAAAAGGGACTCAATCTGATAGCCTATCCTGCCCTTGTCCCACCTGTAATTAATGGTTATTTCTCTTCCTCCTTTCTAAAAGATATCGCACTTGTAACCGGGAGGACATATTTAAATCTTAAAACCTATTTCCCAGGGCAGCGGATTTGGAAGAACACCTCATACGGGAATATCGGGATTCAGGGTGCATATCTTATGGGCTCTTCAGGAACTTCTTTTGCCCTTCGAAGTAGACAGGGCCTGTTGTGTTACTCAGGAAAAGAGAAACATATCTCGTTAAACTCTTTTCCGGGTCAAACCCCTCTGTGGCTTTCGCAGGGCAAAAACCTGGTCGGAAATATACCCACAGATCCTGATATGACTGCACTTAATGACCCTAATCTCCTTCAAGACGGGCAATTCACAACCAGGAAACTTTTACGGCGGTTAAAAGAGGATTCTTCCATATCCGTACGGACATTTGATGCAAAGGCAGGAAAGTGGCAGACAACCTATTGGATGTGGGGAAGTCCCTCGGGTGCCGAGGTGCCGACCGATGACTCCCGGGGTTATCTGATTGATATGAAAAAGGATCTTTTTAATTGGTATCCTGTCAGATGATACGGTGTAATCCCGGTTACAACCGAGGGATGTTGTTAAATAGTCATCTAAAGTGAAAGCGAGCTTTTATTTGATTAAGGAATTAATTTTTAAATTAAATACTCAGGCGATGCGCTTTCCTTTGCTCATGTCATTAGGGGTATCGTCAAAAAGCTCTATCACGTGATATACACAGGTTATACGCTTGCCATGTCCGCTATGGATAAAGTCATGAATCTCATTAGTATAGGCGATTAAATCCTTCTCGTACTCTGACAGCCAAGGATTTTTAGGATGTAAAAGCTGTGGAATCGCACGAATCTCAAAGGTAGGAAATGCGAGAAAGGAGGCCGATGTGATTGGATTGGCCATCATATTGAGGAAGGTGTGTGTATGGAATTCCGGTGATGTGAACAGTTCCAGCGAGACTTGCTTTGTGCGGTCAAATATTGATTGATCTCTGTAAAAGTCTGCAAGGAATCTCACCTTGTCATGAATCCGTCTTGAGTGATTGCTCCTTGTATCCCTTTCGATCCGATTTCGCTCTTCATTAATCTTTTGTGTTATTTCTCTGACCTTGTCAGCATGTATGGTAAATCCCATTCCTTTATATGCAGTGTTGAGGGATACGGATGAATCCCGGGACGGACCTCCATAGGTCGCCACACAGGCATTGTGTGATCCGGCGAGGTCCCTTGGATCGAGACCACCAAACCTGAGCATTCTCCCAAGGCGTGCCACCCTTGTCTCCAGGCTCCAGGTTATAAATTCTTCGGGCAGATCAATAATCTTGAATTCTCGCCATGATCCGTCAATAAAGGCCCGGATTATCCTCTTATCAATACGCCTGGCGTCAACTGTCTTGTGAATTACAAATTCATCCTTATGCCACCAGGAAGACGGATTAACATCGTTTGATTGACTGGTTTGATCTATTAAATCGTATCCGTCTTGCCGGCCATTGCAACCAATAGTAATCCCACCTACAGCAGCCAAACCTATAGAAGATTTCCTGAGGAAATCTCTGCGTGTGACCGATTTATCTTGGATAGACATTATTCTTTTAAATTGCTCCCACTTCGGAGCAGAAGTAGACGAATAGAAATACCGTAGTTGCCGCGCTGAGAATATGCCAGGCGGCATGACCTTGCCATATGCTGTCTGGCTTACACAGGGGAGCCTCGTTTCTGGAAAACCACCAGATAATCCATGCGGCGATAAATATTCCCACTCCTCCAATAAGCCAGCCGATCGTGCGGTCTGGTCCCTTAATGTTGAAGAGGATCTCGATCGCAACTGCTATCCCGATCACCAGCCCGAACAAGAGCTTCCCTGAGTGCTGCCAGCGCCAGAACCATGTAATGAGGGCCAGGGCGATGTTGATCCCTGCATACATAAGCAAAAAATAGCCAAGGTTAAGTTTGTAGAGCCGGGTCAGGTCGTAGCAAGGGATGAAGGTAATATAGGTGTTCATGGAGAGATTGTCGAGCCATCCGCCCCATTGCTTAAGGGAGGCATGCAGAAACATGCTGCCGGGACCCAGCCAGATCACAAGGCAACCATAGAGGATAGAGTATAAGCTGAGCGATAAAAAAGGATTTTGAGGTGTAGTTAAAGTCTTGGAGAGATCCAGAAAGAGAAGAATACCCAGACCGGCCAGGACAAAACTAAGATTGGACCAGGTGTTGACCGGCTCCTTGATCATCTTGCCTGTTCGGGGTCTTTCACAAAACTCGTGCTCTTCATCGGCAGCCGAACTTCCACCCCAGCCTTTGGCTCCTAGAATGAAGAATGCGATCATTACTAATCCGAAAAAAATCAAACCGATAGTAACGGCCATGGCTTTATCCTCCTTTTGCCCCAGATCTTGATTTTTCCTACAAAAAAGATTTTTTATTGACAGATCTTGGAATTTAACAAATGGTTTATAGCTATTGAATAAATTTTATATTTTATTTATTGCTGAAAGTCAAAATCCAGCAATTAATTATGGTAGTAAAATTGCCCGATAGCACTAACCACAAGGTATTTGGCCAAAATTAGAACTGCTGGTCAAAATCTGACTCTATCAAGATACCCGCCTTCTAAAAAACAAAAAGATTCAACTGGGAAAAAGTGTGTATTTTTACGTCTATTCAAATAGGGACTTCATAAGAAATCCAGGCATCTAAAATTGACAGAATTGTAAAAAGGTCTTTTATGTGTCTAATTTCTTACAACTGCATGATATCTAAGGATATAAAGGAGGTGGGGGATAGATTTCAAATCAAAAAATGATTTTTAAATCATTTAAGCTTTAACTAAACATTCAATATCAGAAATCATTTTTAGCAATGAGGTAAGAATAATGAAAAGAAAGATGATTATCTTAAGTATTTTTTGTGTTTTATGTGTTTTAACCTCTTTTGTGTACGCAGATAATCTTCCATACAATTTTAACAATGGATATGATACTTATGCATTTAATAGTACCAGCTCCTATTCATCAGAAGACATATATACTGAGCCCAATATGCCTTTATATGATGAAATGACAGGAGATTATAGCGACTCCTCCGGCAGCTATGCGCCCGGAGATGGAAGCTATAGCGACGATTTCAATGATTCAGGGGGCACAGATAAAGTGAGGTATAGAGATGGATCTGTTGGTGTTTCCGGAATCTCAAACCTTACAGGCAGTCTTGGATATGGTGTCAATTCGGGTATAGGATTTGGCACCGGGCTTAACAGTCTGAGTAATATTTATGGCGCCGGATTGACCGGATTGAGCAGTGGTTTATTTTCCGGATTTTCTAATGTTTACGGCAGCTATGGCAGTCTAAACCTCTACAATTCGAATATAAGCTCGATGTCTCCATATACATCCCTTGCAGGAATGAACCTTTTTTCCTCTTTTGGAGCACCCATGAATTTTTCTGGATTTTACAACTTAAACAATGCCTATAGTAACATATATGGAAATTTTGGATATCAACCATGGAATACGATGGGCGGATTATACGGCAATATGGGAGGGCTCTATGCACTTGGTAGTTTAGGAGGATTGTATGGATTTGGTGGTATGGGCTATTCGTTTCAAGGTATATATGGTTCATACCAATCCTCTTCTTCAGGTTTAGGATTAGGTTATGGTAGCTTGGGAATTGGTTTTGGTTCAGGTTCAGGTAGTTATGGAGGTCTCGGTGTTTCCTATTCAAGTGGATTAAGTGCAGGTGGCGGCGGAGGAGGTGGTGTTTATTATCCTTCTTCTGCTGCTTACAGTTATGGCGGCGGATACAGCGGAGGCAGCGGAGGCACCAATCTCGGATATTCCACAGGAGGGGCAAAGGATATCAATAACTTCCGGCAGAATATCGAAAACGATTATTTGCCTCTTTTTACGGATATAACCTATGAAGGTTTATATTATGACTATTATTTCGATACCGGACAACAGGAAGAGTGTTTTGAACTGTTCTGCCCTTCATATAATCCGGCGGTTTCCAAAGATCCTTTCTCTGAAAATGTGGAATATTTCATGTCTGTCGGATTAAATTCAGGGATCAAGGAGAGTGATTTCCAGAGGAAAAAACTGAACCTGGTCATTGTTCTTGATATTTCAGGCTCAATGGGTGCGACATTCAGTAAGTATTACTATGATCGATTCGGCAATCAGCAAGAGCTCGAGCAGGGAGATGATGAAGGGAAGACGAAGATCCAGATTGCCACGGAGGCCGTGGTAGCACTTATTGATCATCTCAATCTTGATGACCGGTTTGGCCTCGTCACCTTTGATACCGTGGCTGACGTCTATGTCCCCCTGCAATCTGTAGGACAGATGGACATCCAGCAGATAAAGAATGATGTTATGGAGATCTTTGATCGGGGAGGCACGGCTTTATCAGAGGGGATGAAGAAAGGAACTGAACAGTTTGCCGAATACCTTGATATCGATTTCTCAGTCTATGAAAACAGAATCATATTTATTACGGACGCGATGCCCAATATAGGTGACACGGGCAAAACCGGGCTATTGGGCATGCTGAATGACAATGCGGATAAGAAGATATACACGACCTTTATAGGTGTCGGGGTTGATTTTAATACTGAGCTTGTGGAGTATATCACAAAGATAAGGGGGGCAAATTATTACTCTGTCCATTCCTCCACTCAATTTAAAGAGAGAATGGATGACCAGTTTGAGTTTATGGTAACCCCGCTTGTGTTTAATCTGGAAATGAATCTGAAATCAATAGGATATGAAATTGCAAAGGTCTATGGCTCTCCTGAGGCGGATGAAGCTACAGGCGAACTTATGAAGGTAAAAACACTCTTTCCGTCAGAAACGGTTGAAGAAGGGGTGAAGGGCGGAATAGTGTTGCTGCATCTTATAAAGCTGCCTGAGGTTGAAGAAGCAGAGGGAGAACAAATGGATCCCACGGAGCTGACCCTGTCTGTGTCCTATGAAGACCGCCTGGGAAATACCCATGTTAGTGAGAAGATAATTCATTTTGGCAATCTGGAGCCGGAATATTTTGACAATAACGGAACAAGAAAGGCCGTCCTGCTTGCCCGATATGCAAACATGATCAAAAACTGGATATTTGACGAGCGCACCAGTCTGAAAGAGGACTCTGTTATAGAGACCTCGGTAACGTATGATGATGGCATCACGATTCCAATTTGCGTCCCCAGTGTATTGGGTGAATGGGAGCGACAATCGGTTGATTTGCAGGTGTCGGATGAGTATAAGCAATTATTCGCTGAATTTAAGCCTTATTTTGAAGCTGAAATGGCTGCTATTGGCGATGAAGACCTGGCGCAGGAGGTTGAGGTGCTGGATAAGCTGATCAACCATAACTAGGATTAATTGAATCGAGTAATTGCCATATTTGTTTTCCTGTCCTCCTGCCCCTCTTCTTTTCAGGGAGAGGGGCAGGAGGACAGATTTTAACTATAACCATAAGGTTGACAAATAGTTACCGTATGTTGGAAACATTGAACCGGCCCCTAAATAAGAGGACCCTATACCTCCTCCTAATAAAGAAGAAAATCCAAAATTGCCTCCGAGATAGGGGGAACCAAATCCAAGACTGGAATAGGGGGACCCGAAACCGCTACCGAGATAGGGAGAACCAAATCCCAAGCTGGAATAAGGGGATCCAAAGCCGCCTCCGAGATAGGGGGATCCAAATCCAAGGCTGGAATAGGGGGACCCGAAACCTGACAATCCTCCTATCAATCCTCCCATCAATCCTCCATAAGACAGACCGGAAAAACCCCCGGCATATCCTCCCAAAAGCCCCCCTCCTGGGATACCGTATGCTGAATAACCCATAGGAACTCCTCCCTGATAACCATATCCACCCATATATGCACCTGAATATCCATAGGGTAAACCTCCTGAATAGCCGTAACCGTATGGGAGGTATCCACCTGAATACCCATAAGGATACCCTCCTGAATATGCGTATGGATAGGTCGAGCCTGAATCCTGTCTGGTATAGGTCTTGCTCGCAATATCGCTGGAGGTAACTCCGTCTCTATAAGCCTTTGCTTTTATGGTCGTGGAACTGGTCAATGCGATTGATCCGGTATAAAGGGTTGAGCTTTGGGTTGGATTAGATCCATTTGTGGTAAAATAAATCTTGGCATCCGATGTATCTGTAGTGATGGATACAGTAACAGAAGTGGTAAAGTAATCCGAGGATGGAGAGAATACCGGTTTTGCAACCTTGGCCTGTAATACATAACCATTGGGTTGCGTGCATCGGACTTTATCTTCATCGGGATCGCCATATCCATCGCCGTCCGTATCCTCATACCAAACCGTTTCCGGATTGATTTCGTCATCAGTATCATCACAATCCTGATTGTTGGATACATAATCCTGGGGTTGGGAAAGGGCGGTAATGGAATCATCCGGGTCTCCATAACCGTCGCCGTCCGCGTCGTGATAAAAGGTGGAAAAAGCGGAAGACTTAAATATGATCGTATATTCTAAAACAGTCAAATCCAGAGATGAGAAATAAGTCCCATCAGATTCTGTGGTCTGATATGAATCGGTTGTAATCATATTATCAACCAGGATCAAACCCGATTCATTATGGCCCCGTCTGAACTCTATTCGTTGTGCCTGACCAATAGTACCGGGGTTCCAGGATAATACCGGGAAGTAGCCGCCTGTGCCATATTCAGCATAGGGACCTATCATAACCGTTAAAAACCAGACCTGCAGATCCGATCCTATTGCCCGGATGTCTGTCAGAAAATCCTCCGGAGTGCCATTTAATTTCATATAAGCCGTATAATTGGGTGGTTCCCCGGGAGGAGCTTGATACGTCAACGCATTCTGATCCATCCCGATCGTTACACTGCTTGTTTTATTAGCACCTTCCAGGTCCTGGCCGGTAGCCGTAATGATAAGTTCCCATGCCTCCCCGCTGGTATCGCTGTTCAGGTGCAATGATTTCTTTCTGCTCTGTGATCCCGTGCTGCTAACCTTCAGGATTGATTGATCATTCGTATTGCTAAGAAGTATCCAGTATCCCTCTTTGGGATAGAGGCTTTCTGATGCCTGTACCCTTTTATAGCCCACATCCTGCTGGAAGCCATAGATAACGTCGATATGGCCTGTATTGATGGTGGGCTTGGCTGGAGATGAACATGAGCCTATCAGGAACCACCCATTCGTTACAGGAAGGGTATATTCAGTTACGGGAGTGCCGGAGATCGAATAGGTTCTTGCTTCGGGCATTAATATCCAGTATCCCTCCCCGACATTTAGTTCCTCATCTTGTTTTATACGCACATACCCTGACTCCTTCTCAAAGCCATAAATGACCTGTGCCTCAGGGAACAAATCAGACACGAGAGAATTTTCTCTATCTGCCGGGAGAGATATCAGACTCCAACCTTTTGGCAGATCAATAACATGACCGGTAGACCATTTAATGGAATACTTCAATACGCAGCCAAAAGAGGAATAGCAAGAGGCCTGCTCTTCCTTTGTCTGATATTGAGTGGTCTGTAACATATCATCAATAAGAAGGGTCTGGTTATCCTCTTCATCTATGGCATACAACCGGAACTTATTTTCTTCGCTCTGAGTGCAAAAGTCATTAGCGTCCCAGCTTAATACGGGATAAAATCCGTCAAGGTTGGGATCCGCGTAATCGCTTATAGCCAGTGTAAAAATCCATTCTTCCGAAAACGAAACCGCCTTTCTGATATCTTCGTTCAGGTTGCCGGATAGGGTAAGGTATGCCGTGGAATTTGGGGGAGCGGAAGCGGCTGTATATGTTGCAGCGTTAGCATCGATCCCTATATATATCCTGCTGACACTTGTGGCGCCTTCAAGCCCGTGTTCCTCCCCTTGCCCCCTGGCCTGGATTTGAGCTCTGAAAATGCATTCTCCTGGGCCGGGTTCTCCTTCCTCTACGGTCACCGTAAAAGAGCATTCAGATGTATTGTTCGATGAATCAGTGGCAGTTACATGAACAGGAGTAGTAGTTCCTACTGGGAACATAGAGCCCGGGACAGGATCGTATGTAATTACCACATTTGGATCCATATCCTCGACAGTCGCTTCATAGTAAACCTCTGTTTCAGTGTCCAGGGTTCGAATCGTCATATTGTCCGGGCAGGTGAGTACAGGATCGTTGGTGTCGTTGATGATGACCTTTTGCTCCTGAGTCACGATGTTTCCATGAGCATCCTCATAGATCCACTCCACTGTGTAAGTGCCGGGCGAGGTGTATGTGAGGGGACCATTTGTATAGGCAGTGATTGTATTCCCATAAAAATCGGTGGCAGTCGGCGGGGTGAGTGTTCCCGCTTCATTAACTCTTGTGAAATCAGGAAGAGGATCGACATCAGGGACGGGCGGCAAAATTACTAAAAGTTCAATTGCGCCAAACAATTCCTCGGTAGGAATATCTTCCACCAATGTATTGGTCTTTGAATCTATGATCTTAACACCCTGTGGATCATCGTTCCCATCCATCGGGTCCGTTACATAGACATATTCACCCAAAACAGCCATATCCACGAAGGGATGGGCGTTGCTTGGATGAGCGCCTATATCTATTTGTCCGAGGGCCCTGTCATTTGCTAAGTCTATGACCGTGACGGTACTTTCTGCGTTTGCTGCATATACCCTGTTATTGACAACTGCAAAATCAAGCACGTCTCCGGCAGTCTCGGACTTAACCTGAAACGCGTTGACTATTGAATTGCTTGTGGCATCCACCACTGCCACGACCGTTCGCCCGCCTAAGTAAATCTTGTTTTCAGCAACCTTTTTGATTCCGGTCGGACCAAGGTAATTAATCACTCCGCCGTAATTAATAAAACGTATATTGGACCCTGTGCTTAAATCCTTTACTACAACTACACCCCCGGGGTATTGGCCGCTGCCCGGAAAGGGGAGAAAGATTTTGTCATTGACGATCTCGAAGGCTTTAGGATTGCCGGGGCCGCCGGAATAAGGGTATGGATTGGAAAAAGGGATAGTCCTGACAACGCTTTCGGTTTCAGGATCGATTTCCTGTATGGAATATCCGTAACGGTTAAGCACATATAATTTCCCGTTATATTCCTTTAACGCGCCAGGTGTCGGGTCAGTATCTATTGTATTTACAATGAGATCCGTGGTCGGATCAATGACCATGATCTGATTTACCTCGCATTGTTCATTCGCGGTGCCGGGCACGCTTATGAATATCTTTGAGCCCAGGATCTTGATGTCATTGATATGAGGAGCTAGAGAACTGCATGAGCTGGATGGGGTATAAATGTCGATGGTCTGTATCAAATCATTGGTATTCAAATCCATAACGCTGATATTGCTTCCCATGAGATTTGAAATATAAGCCTTCTTTGATGCCTGTCTTTGCTCCGGCTGTATTATATCTATTGCCCCGAAATATTCTGTTGTTGAAACACTGCCTACTACGGTATCCGTTATTGCATCGATTATCTTTACGCCCTGAGCAGTGCCCGATCCATCGGATGTGTCCGTGACATATACCAGGTTGTCTGATCCAACGATATCCACATGGGGATGGGCAACATAGGAATGGGAGTTTACGTTGATCTTTGTGATCAATGTGTCGTCGGAGAGATCGATCACACTCACTGTGCTTTCCGAATTGGCTGTATAGACCTTATTGGACGCAACGGCAAAATTAAGCACATAACCTTTACTTTCAGTTTTAACCTGTACAGTCTTTACAATTGTATCCGTGGTTATATCTAATACAGCCACATCATAACGGCCGCCCAGATAGATCTTATTACTGGCCACCCTCTTGATACCCCTGGGTCCGTAATTATCAACCGAGTCAAAATTTATAAAGTCGATTTCATTACCGTTTGACAGATTCAAGACCAGGACCCCTCCGGGTGTGGTGCCTTTTCCGGGGAAGGGCAGATAAATCTTATCATTGACAATTTCAATATTTGTCGGGTTATTCATTTGATTGGGATTGGGATTGGAAAAGGAAATGGTTCGCAGGATGCTTTCGGTAGCGGGATCGATTTCATGGATACTGTAGTCATTGCGATTCACGACATAGAGCTTGCCGTTGTATTCCTTTAAGCCGGAGGGAGCTCGATCCATATTGATGGTATTTACAACAGCATCCAAGTTTGTGTCAATAACCTTCATCTTATTGATTTCGCATTGTGAGCCCGAAGCTCCTGGCACGGTGACGAAGACCTTGGAGCCTATTATCTTGATGTCATTAATATAGGGTGCGCTTTGGAGACATGAGCTTGAAGGTGTAAAGATATCGATGGTTTTGATGACAGTATTGTTCGCCAGATCGATGACGCTCACTTTGGTTCCCTGAACGTTGGACACATAGGCCTTTTCAGGAAGAGGCGGGACATATGCCTCAAGTATGTCTATGGCCCCGAAAAATTGATCTGTTGATATCTTTCCTACAACGATATCCGAAGCCGAATCGATAATATGAACACCCTGTGGTGCATCGTCTCCATTGACAGCGTCAGTAGCATATACCTTGCCATCAAAGGCAGCAATACCCACAAGGGGATGCGCTCCGGTCGGATGTACGTCAAGGTCGATCTGGGCGATAAATGAATCTGAGGAAAGATTTATAACACTGACACTGCTTTCCGGATTAGCCGTGTAGACTTTATTGGATACCACCGCAAAATCAGCGATCAATCCCTCGGTCTCATTTTTGACCTGTACTGCATTCACAATTTTGTCAGTTGTTGTGTCAAAAACACCCACATGTTTAATCCCGCCGAGATATATCTTGTGCGCAGCCACCTGTTTGATGCCAAGAGGCCCATATCCGTCAATTTGTCCGAAGACCTCGAATCTTATGGCATTACCTGTTGCCAAATCCAAAACTCCCACTCCTCCTTGGGCGTTCCCTGAACCAGGATAGGGGAGATAGATCTTGTCATCCACTATTTCTAAGCGTCTTGGATTAGACATTTGATATGCGCTCAGATTCGGGAAGGGGATCGTTCGAATGATTGTTTCCGTATTTGGATCGATTTCATGTATTGTATTTGAGCCTTGATTTACTACATAGAGTTTTCCCTTATATTCTCTCAAGCCTGAGGGAAGCCTGTCCGTATCTATTCTGTTGACCACTGTATCGGTTGCCGTATCAATGACGGCGATCTGGTTTATCTCGCACTGGGTTGTTTCGGCCCCGGGTACACTTATAAAGACCTTGGAGCCTATGATTTCGATATCGTGAATAAAGTAGGGTGATTCAGAAGTGCATGAGGAGCTTGGCGAGTAGATATTGATTATCTTGATTATGGAATTTGTTGATAAATCGATAACATTGACATTGGTTCCGTATATGTCAGTCACATAGGCTTTGCCTGCCGCTTGTGCAGCAGGGATTGAAGAGAGTAAAAAGAGTATTGCCAATAAGGATATGAAGACGGATGTGAATAAGAGATCTTTTTTCAAAGAATGAGGTTTTAAGCAGGCCATTTTTCTTCCCCCTAAATCATTTAGTTTGGTTTATATATTAGGATTTATAAGTTAAGTGCCTAAATAAGAAATCCCTGCGCGATTAAATTAATTGAAATGAGAATTTTGCAGGTAAATAAACATATAATCTAATGACGCAAAAGCCGGAAGGTTATTTACGGTTATGTTTAGTATTATCCGGTTCTTCAATATGTCCATCCCTGCTATCGACCGAAGGCTCTCCTGAAATGGCGGTAAGGATCTGACTTCCCACCGGAGGACATCCCGGAATGAAGATGCCTTTTTCTCGATGAATTATTGTGCAGTTGCCTATGCAAAGAGTGCCTTTCGGAACCTCAGTGTTGCCTTTGCCAATTGCTATATTTATTTTTGTGTCCGGATTAAAATAATCAAAAAGACGATCTCCGTAATGCTTAAGGAATAAGAGCAAAGTGGACTGACACGCGCTGCAGGAGTTTTTGTCATGGATATTGATATTCGGAAATTCGATAGAAAGATTTACCGGTGGGGGAGAAAACGGGGAGATCCACTGGCACCAGTTATCAGGCATAACCGATATGGAGTTAATGTCGATAATGCCGTATCCTCGCTCTGCGCCGATGCGTAAATGAGGGATATCTTCCGCCTGAGTGCCCATTAACCTGCATGCTATCGAGTCAGCGGCAAAGGCATCGGCGCTTAAGACGATTACATCTAGATGTTTGGCTTTCCCGGCGCTGGGCCCAAGCCCTTCCATGCCCACAGTGCCATCGATGATGGAAATATGCGGCCGGAGGACTGAGGACATATCCGCGATAGCTATGTCGATTGGTTTTTCTTCGCGATCTTTCACCGGCGGAAGCATATGCAACTCTACCTTGCTACGGCGCCAAAGACAACCTTTCATGTTTTTTACAGAGAGCGTCACGCCAGTGTGCATGTGCATCTTCATGACCGGAAGGGACACGATGATGTCATATTCAAATACCTCAGGGCAGACCTTGAGGGATTTGATCACAAGACCATGGGGAACTGAGACCTCAATAAAATGACGGGCATTCATATCGATCATGGGACAGCCCCTTGCGCACGCAATCGGTGTAATCCCAATGGCATCGAAGGCTTCCTGAGCCTTAACCCCTACTATGGGGCTTTCCCCGACAGCTACATCTGCTCCGGCCTTTTTGAACGCATCGATAGCCGCGGCTATTACCTGAGGATTCGTAACAATTCCTGACCCGGGAGGAGCAACCCGGCCTGCATTGGGTTTAAGCAATACCCGTTTTTCGTTCGCAGGTGAGAGATCAATCTGAGAAAGAACCTCACGGGTATTGGTATAGGGGCCTTTTCCTGCCGCGACATAAACCGTTGAACGATTTAATATGTGCCGGAATGGGCTGTCAGTAATGTGGATCGATTTCATAGCGTATGCCTTTTTAGATAAACAGGATTAACGTCTTTACTGAACTATAATAACCAGTATAACATTATCAGTGCAAGTCAGGAAACGCTTTGGCCACTTCAGAGCAAAGGATCTTCCCATCCCGCATATTCAGGGCGGCAGCCCGTCCTTTACTCTTGCCTATGAAAGAGTCGAGCCCGAGTTGGGCCAGCTCTAAGCAATAGGGAAGGGTTGCGTTACAGAGGGCTTGGCTGCTTGTTCTCCCAACCGCGCCGGGTATATTTGTGACGCAGTAATGAACCACTTCATCAACCACAAATATCGGATTGCTGTGTGTTGTGGGGAGGCTGGTTTCAAAGCATCCACCCTGGTCAATGGATACATCCACTAAAACGGCCCCTTTCTTCATTTGTCCCAGGATCTCCCGGTTTATTAAATGCGGAGTTCTGCCCCCCGGGATAAGAATCGCTCCAACAATGAGGTCGGCTTCTTTAGCATAGCGTTCTACAGCATGCGGATCGCAGTAAACGGTAGCAACATTTGGAGGCATGATCTCATCCAGATAGCGTAAACGATCGAGGTTAATATCCATAACCACAACATTTGCCCCTAATCCTCCGGCTGTTCGTGCAGCGTTAGTACCCACTACGCCTCCGCCCAGGATCAAAACATTGGCAAGTTCAACACCCGCGACCCTGCCCAGAAGGATTCCCCTGCCCATCATTGGCCTTTCAAGATACTTGGCGCCCTCCAGAATGGACATTTTGCCGGCAATCTCACTCATTGGTGTAAGAAGTGGGAGATGGCCCCGGGCATCTTCCAGGGTCTCATAGGCCATCGCGGAGATGCCGCTTCTCAGGCATTCCTCCGTAAGACTTCTGGAGCTTGCAAAATGAAAATTGCAAAATAGAATCTGCCCTTTGTGCAGCTTTTTAATCTCTTCAGGCTGAGGTTCTTTGACCTTCATAATCAATTCTGCCTTATAAAAGATTTCATCAACACTATCCACCAAATTTGCACCAGCGGCAGTATAAGCAGCGTCTTCGTAGCCACTTCCAAGGCCGGCTTCTTTTTCAATCAAGACCGTGTTGCCTTCCTGCGTTAACATGTGAGATCCTACGGGAAGCATGGCCACTCTGTGCTCGTCGGCTTTAATTTCTCTAGGAACACCAACAATCATGTCTCTTACCTCCTAAATAAGCATCAGGTTTGACATTTGGCAATAAATAAAATATAAAATTTTTTCAATAGATAACAAAATCAATTGTCAAATGTCAAGACCGAATACCTATGTCAGTTTGTTTGCAGGGTTTTCTCTACCGACTTTGACACTGTCATGGTAAAAAATCCTTCCAGGATTAAATTGAGGTTGAGTATTACAAAAAATGGATTATAATGAACCACAAAAGACGAAAGCGTCCTTTAGGGTTTTGGAAGATAATATTTTTTGTTTAAAGGATCATATACTTTTTGCCATATTCGAAGAGGGTGGGGTGGTATTTAATATAAAGGATCGTATGTCATACCTATTGAACCAGACCGCCGCAGGGATAATAGATTTGTCAGATGGAAGAAATAACATCAGAGACATCATTTCTAAGCTCGCTCGGTATTATGAAAAGCCGGAAGAATCAGTGAGGGATGATGTTCGAAATTTTTTTAAAAATCTTTTAGAACGGGATTGGGTCCATGTTAAATGAAAAGGGGAACATAAACATTAAACAGGATATTGTCCTAAGAGAGGAAGAAGAGGGTTCCTTTCTGTTTGATCCGAATACCGGCCGTATCTGCTTTTTAAATGAGACCGGGACAAACATCTGGAGATTGTGTGATAAATCAAAAACTCCGGATCAGGTTATCAGCAGGGTATGTTCGGATTACCCGGAAATACCTAAGGAACAAATTGTACAGGACTGTTTGAAATTTCTGACAGATCTGGAAAAACTGGAATTTCTCTCGATAAAAGAAGAGAGTTATTAGAGTTTTTTATGTGTAATATATCAAAAGATGAAATTAGCTACCCTTTACGTTCCATTTACTTTTATCCCACAGAATCCTGCAATCTGAGATGTATTCATTGCTGGCTCCGTCCTTCTTTTACAACCAATGAGAAATCCTATCAGGTGCAGAATCAGGAAAATATTTCTGTGGAGATAATGGAGCAGGTCGTTAAGGATGTGCTTCCCCTTGGTTTATCCTCTATAAAATTTACCGGCGGTGAGCCGTTCCTGAATCCGGATATTTTTGAATATCTGGATAGATTTTCCCAATATGATCTTCTGTTCGGTTTCGAAACAAATGGGACATTGCTTACAAAAAAAATGGTTAAAAAGCTGAAGAGATATAATATAACCCTTTTCGCTGTCAGCCTGGACGGAAGTGTGTCATATATTCATGAAAGGATTCGGGGGGTAAAGGGAAGTTTTGATAGGACATTAAATGGGATTCAACTGCTTATCGAAAACAAAATATATCCTCAAATCATCTTTTGTCTTCAAAAAATAAATGCCAATGATCTAGAGAACACGCTTCGTCTGGCCTATGAATTGAAAGTAAAATCCTTTGAAATCAATCCCCTTATCCTGCTGGGAGGAGAATCCTTAAAGAACCAGGGATGCGAAGCCCTGCCGCTTGAAGAGCTTTTGGACCTTGAAAGAAGGATCGAGGGGGAATTCGTGAGCCTTTATCCGGATATGCTTATCGACCTATATCTCCCTCCGGCTCTTAAGGGAATTAAAGATATCTCGAAGCATTCATTATGTAAATGCAATATTCTAAATATCTGTGGAATCCTCTCCAACGGAGATGTTTCCATTTGCGGAATAGGTAAGAGGAAGAAGAGTTTGATAATAGGAAATGTGAAAGAAAAAGGCATTGCTGCCATCTGGAAAGAGGGAGCGCTTTTTAAGGAAATTCGTAAGAAGATACCCTTACAGATGAATGGGATATGCGGAAGATGCCTTTTTAAATATCAATGCCTTGGATTTTGCCGTGCCGAAGTCCTCTTTAATGATCGATCTTTGACAGATCCCTATAGGATTTGTGACGAGGTTTTTCAAAAAGGCCTTTTCCCTGAATCGAGGATTTTGGGTGAGAGGGAAGCATCCTTAATCCTTCAGTCTGGAAATGAAGGAGTCCATGATGTCAGATTCGAAAAATAAAAAAAAGGAGTATGAGCCTCCTGTTATCAAGGAGATCGGGGGAAGTTTTGAGCAGGCCATGGGCGTATCAGACTGCCTTATTGGCAGCACATTTACAGCAACTCCATGTGTGAACGGATGGAGTGCGGTAGGAGGTTGTATAGTGGGGCAGACAGACAAAGTCTGTTCCGTGGGGGCCGGGGATATTGGGTCCTGCAGCAGGGGACACAGGGCTACCGGAGCCTGCATCACCGGACCTTCCACCTCTGCATAGAAAGGACTGAATTATAGGATATTTATGAAGGTATTTTCAGCGCCACAGAAGGTAACCCTGAATATTACCAATCAATGTAATCTTTATTGCCTTTACTGCGCGGTTTCATCAACAAAGAATGTGTCTGGAGACCTGAGCCTCGAGGAATGGAAAGGCGTCATTGACGAGCTTGCCCGAATCAAGGTATTTTATCTGCTTATTTCCGGAGGTGAGCCATTTACCCGTCAGGATTTTCCCGAGATTATAAAGCACATTTCACAATATCATTTCAGGATTTCCATCAATACAAACGGCACGCTATTTAACAAAGAAATTCTCTCTCTCCTTTCGAGGTCCTGTCGTGTGGACGATGTTCAGATTTCACTGGACGGGGCCGAGCCGGATGTCCATGATGTGATAAGGGGAAAGGGGAGTTTTGAAAAAACACTGAAAGGGATAAAACTATTGCGCCAATGGGGGATACCTTTCAGTTTCTTTGTGGTTGTATGCAAAAACAATAAAGATCGGATAGAAAAGATTGTCCGGTTTGCGGAAAGGACAGGCGCATCCAGGGTCAGTTTTTCATCTTTGCTAGCACAGGGCAGTGCGTTATCACATTTTGATGATTTGTTCCTTTCATTTGATGAGCAAAATTATATATATGCCGGATTAAGAAAACTTAAGGAGGAATATCCCCGATTAGTAAGCGGTTCATTGATGCAGGGGATTGAAATGATGGATTCCATTTCAAAGCGGGATATCTCTACCCATATATCCGGAAGGTCCCACAAAATAACAAGCTGTGCCGGAAGTGTTAAGGAATGTTCAATCCGGCCTGAAGGATGGGTGATTCCGTGTGACCGCTTATGGGATTTCACAGTGGGAAATATAAAAGATGAGCCTTTTCAGTCTATCTGGATTCATTCAGAAGGATTTAGATATTTCCGGAAACGATATTCACGGGGAATGGATTTTTTTAATGAGTGCAGGGATTGCGAGTATATAAATATGTGCAGGGGAGGGTGTCCGGCAGTGCCTTTTAATATGGGAAGAGGGATTGAGGGATGGGACCCTCTTTCATGTTACAAGGTCTTTATTGGTAAAAAGAGAAGCTATATCAGGAGAAATTTAAGCTCTGAAATGCAAATTGCAAAATGCAAAATGCAAAATGAAGAAAAGAGAGAGCATAGTTAAAGTTGCATCCTTAATAAGAAGGTTTCTATGATATCTTTTCAGGAGGTCGTCTTTCAGGGACATATGAGAGGCGAATCTTTCCCTCATTCCATTCCCTGGATACATAAAGATTACAATAGCAGCTCCCATAGTCTTCCACATCAGGTGCCCTGTATACACAGGGACAAAATATGTCCTTATCCTTTTCACGGTTTCCCGAGGCCAGCCTGCACGGACAGGACATATATCCATAACGTTTTTTATTTATAATCAGGGCCTCGAGGAGATCAAGAACCCTCTCTTTGTCTTTGTTGAAAAAATACCCTTTTGGTTCCTGAATCTTTTTTAAAGTTTCATAGAGTTTTTCCGCCTCGTTCATAATCCGAGGGCTTCCTTAATCTCATCTTCCTTATACCCGACAATAACCTTGTCACCAATGACGATTGTAGGAAAGGAACAATTCGGATTCAGTTTTTTTACATCTTCCAGTATGGCGGCCCTTTCTTTCCCCTCAAGTAAGTCAACATCCGTGAATTCGTATTTTACTTTACAATCACTTAGTAGTTTTTTAGTGGCTTTGCAGTGGATGCATGTACTAAGCGAATATAACTTCACTGACTTTTGCATTTTAAGCTCCCCGGTCAATAGGCATTTTTATTGAATGCAGCAATTTGTCCGCCATAGAGACGAACCTCTGTTGTTTATGATTTTAAAAATATCATGTCTGCAGATCAGGATTCCTTTTTAATGAGCGGTTTTCCACAGCACTCTATCGAACATGGATTCTCTTCGGTATGACACGCGCATTCAGCGGCGGCAACCCCTACATCTTTACATTCTTTAATAACCTTTAATTCCATTCCGCAATCTTCGCAGACAAAGATTTCACCTTTTCTCATATCATGGCAGCCTGACATTTTTTACCTCCTTTTATTGCTGTTAACCAATTTCTTTATTTCCATACTACTTTAAAAGAAATTTTTTTTCAATAATACATCTTTCCTGATCTAGTTAGATTGACATAAACTTTGATCAGGATTTATTATTATATTCAAAGCACTTTTTTTTGCTGATTGTTAAATATTAATCAATGTTATTAAAAAAGGGTCAGAATATTATTCTGTTCATGGAGGAGAACTATGATAAATTTTGATTACGACCTTGGAGTTATCGGGGGAGGTGCGGCAGGACTTACTACAGCGGCAGGAGCCGCCCAGTTTGGAGCGAAAACCATTCTCATAGAAAAATCTGATAAGCTGGGAGGAGATTGCCTGCACTTCGGTTGCGTACCGTTGAAGACATTGATTCGTACTGCCGGAGTATGGGGGCTTGCCAGCAGATTAAAGGAATTCGGCCTTCCCGGTCTTGATTTAGTCCCCGTAGACCTAAATAAGATAATGGAGAGGGTACATTCAGTGATCGAAAAGATTCAGGAGCAGGACTCTCCTGAGAGACTCAGCAGATTGGGTGTGGAAGTCCTTTTTGGTCGTCCCCAGTTTTTGGATGACCATTCCGTAAAGGTTGACGAAAGAAACATTTCGGCGAAGGCCTGGATTATTGCCACAGGTTCGAGACCTTCCATTCCCCCTGTGGAGGACATCGCCGATGTGCCTTACTGGACAAACGAGACCGTATTTTCACAAAAGATACTCCCAGATAGTCTTATCATACTCGGAGGCGGACCAATAGGATTGGAGATGGCACAGGCCTTTCAGCGCCTTGGATCGCGTGTGACAATAGTCGAGTTTACGGATCAGATCCTGGGCACAGAAGATCCGGATATTGCCAGGATGCTTATGGGCCGTCTTGAAGCAGAGGGGATAAAGATACTTACAGGCACAAAGGCCGTCCAGGTGAAGAAAGAAGGCAAAAAGATATCCCTGCGCGTGGTTTCTGCAAAAGGGGAGGGGAAGGCAAAAATCCTGGAGGCCGACGCGTTATTTGCGGCAACAGGTCGAAGGCCGAATGTGGATGAACTGGGACTGGAATCATCTGGTGTGGAATTTACAACAAAAGGCATCACAACCGATCTGAGGATGCGTACCAATATTGCGCATATTTACGCATGTGGCGATGTAAACGGACAATTTCTTTTTACCCATGTCGCGGGATATGAAGCAGGGGTAGCGCTTACTAATATCTGTTTGCATCTCCCTCGCAGGGCTGACTATTCAAAGGTTCCATGGTGCATCTATACCGATCCGGAGGTCGCGGGCATAGGACTGAATGAAACCAGGGCTAAAAAGGAAGGGGTGGCTTACAGGTTGCTGGAGGATTCCTTTGAGGAAAATGATCGTGCCCTTGCAGAAGCAGAGCCCTTCGGAAAAATAAAGGTGCTGGTGACTCCTAAAGGAAAACCGCTTGGTTGTCAGATCATAGGTGCACATGCCGGAGAACTCATACATGAATGGATTCCGGCATTAACTGGAGGATTGAGGCTTTCCACTTTGGCAGGGGCTATTCATATTTATCCTACACTTTCCGAGATATCAAAGAAGGCGGCAGGCAGCTATTTTGCCGGAAAAATTTTCAGTGATCAGAAAAAGAAGGTGCTTCGCTTTTTTTTCCATTTTAAAGGAAGGACGTCTGCTGCCAAGGTGGAAGAATAATTTGGGTTTAAGATTGGTTTTTTGTTCAGACTTTGTCATAGTTCATATCGCCAGGAAATCTGTTAAAAGGATTAAAAGGGTGAATTGTCACAATATCATATTTTTTTAAAGGTTGGAGGTCCGGGCATGTTCAAAAAGGTTTATCAAAAGGTATGGGTTTTTGATGTGGAATGGGTCCCAGACCCCCTGGCAGGGCGTTTGCTGTATAAATTGCCGGAGTCCATGTCTGCGCTTGAGATCATCCAGAGGATGTGGAAAGAGGGAGGGGCAACGGAGGAAGATCCGACGCCCTATCTTAAAACGGCTTTGTGTCGGGTTGTTTCTATCTCTTTTGTGACTCGATACGCAGAAACAGATGGAATAAAGATACGCCTTCACTCCTTGCCGAGTAGTTCGTCAGATTTAAAGCACATAGAAGAGGCAAGCATTATCAAGACTTTTCTGGAGGCTTTAGGAAAACGTAAGCCGCAATTAGTAGGGTATAATTCTTTATCAGCCGATCTCAAGATTTTGATACAACGGGGTGTCGCAAATGGTATACAGGCCTCTGAATTTTGCGCGCGTCCAGATAAACCATGGGAAGGAGAGGATTATTTTTCGGATTTCAGTGACTGGAATGTAGATCTGATAAGGATCCTGGGGGGGAGAGGAAAATCGAATCCATCCCTCAACGAGATAGCCGTGGTATCCGGAATCCCTGGTAAAATGGAGGTTGATGGAGAACAGGTTGCCAATCTATGGCTCAACGGGGAACTTGACAAAATCATTGCGTATAATGAATGTGATGCTTTGACGACTTATTTACTATGGTTGAAACTTTCATATTTCGGAGGGCATTTCACATCTGAAGAATATCAGGAGGAGCAGAAACGAGTAGAAGATTTGTTAAAGAGTGAAGGCTCAAAACCAAAACGAGCCCATTTACAGAGGTTTTTGGAAGAATGGAAATATCTCCGGGAGATAAACTCAGGAAAAAAGCTTTAGACATTCTATATTTCCATATTATACTTTAATATATATATCCTTTTTATATTGATACTTTGTATTTGAAGTTTTCGCAAAAATGATATTATAATTAGCCATTAATACCTTTTATGGTTAATATATAGTTGAAGGAGAGCAAAACATATTGAAATTAAATAAGGTAATAAGGATAAAAGGGGAGAACAATGAATCACGGGGATGAACAAAAAATACTGGAGCATGAAATAGAAAAATTAAATCAAGAACTAAAGGACCTGGGGTATAAATTGAGTGAATTATTAAATGTTGATTGTAATTTCGGCGATTGCAGCTTTGATAAGGAAGTGGATAACGTACGGGAAAAAATGGCCGAAGTTGAAAAGACTAAGAAGCTTCTTGAATTCATAAAAAATAATATTGATAAATGTTATGAGGGCAAAAATACCTGATCTGTCTGTCTAGCCATATTCCTCAAATGCCAATTATTATTTTTGTTTTTTCAGAAATTTAAAGAAATCTCCCCTTGTAGACATTATCAATGATGTGCCGGAATCCAATGTTTTTTCATAGGTTTCCATGGTCTTAAGGAACTCATAGAAATCCCTGGCCTCTTGACTCTGATTATATGCTGAATTATAGATCTGGGTGGCTTTTGCGTCCGCGTCCCCCATGATCTCTTTTGCCTTTCGAAATGCTTCTGATTGTATTCGCTTTAATTCCCGCTCCTTTTCGCCATTTATTCTGGATGCCTCCCCCTGGCCCTCGGATCTGTATTTGTCCGCAATACGCTTACGCTCAGAGATCATACGTTCAAACACCTTTTGCTGTACCTCTTTTACATAATCGATTCTCTTGAATCGGAAGTCCAATATCTCTAAGCCCATATCCTTAGCGCGTTCGGTTGCGTTCAGGAATATTTCATCAGAGATCTTTAGCCTTCCGACCTGAATCTCCTCTAGTGTGCTTTTTTCATCCTCAGATGTAGCCTCTTCGATTTCCAAAGGGCTTCGATTGGATGAACGAACCACTTCGATTAGGTCATGCTTTGCAACCGCGTTGCGGGTTTCACCGTCAACGATATCGTCAAGCCTGGAGTGTGCACCTTGCTCATCCCGTACCCGTTGAAAAAAAAGCAGAGGATCAGAGATCTTCCAGCGTGCGTATGTATCGACCCAGATAAAACGCTTGTCTTTGGTGGGAATTTGATTGGGATAACCGTCCCACTCCAGGAATCGTTTGTCGAAATAATGTACCTTCTGAACATATGGCAGCTTAAAATGGATTCCCGGCTCGGTTATGGGGTCACCCACAGGTTTGCCGAATTGGGTTACAATGGCCTGCTGAGCCTCATCAACAATATATGTGGAAGAATATACTATAAGGATGGCTATTGCCGCGAATATAAGTATTATCAAACTGCGAGGCTTCATTTTGCACCCCCCTTCACCGATAAATTATCCAATTGCAGCAGTGGAACTATCCCGCTGGCATCAGGATCCAATATATATTTTTTCCCGACCTTTGGGAGTATTTTATTGAATGTCTCCAGATATATGCGCTGCCTGGTTACATCAGGGGCCTTTCTATACTCCTGATACATGGCATTGAACAGCGCAACCTCACCCTGTGATCGATTTACCCTGTCAAGCGCGTAGCCTTCCGCCTGTTGAATGGTCTGTTGTGCTTCTCCATTAGCGCGGGGGATAACACGGTTGTATTCGGATAGGGCCTGATTGATCAGCTTTTCACGATCTTGCTGAGCTTCATTAACCTCATTGAAGGAGGGTTTTACCGGGTCGGGCGGCGTCACGTCCTGAAGCACTACCTGTTCGATCCGTATTCCCGTTTCATATTGATTGCATAATTCCTGGATTCGTTTTTCAACATTACTGGATACATCCTGACGGCCAACCGTCAAAACTTCATTTACGGTTCTATCCCCCACAACTTCCCTCATGATGGCCTCCGATATATCTCTGAGTGTTTTATTGGTATTTCTGACCTTAAAAAGATACATATAAGGATCGTTTATTCGGTATTGGACAATCCATTCTACTGAGGCCACATTTAGATCACCCGTTAGCATCAGGGACTCTTCGTCATACTTTCTGGGAGAATACTGAGTAACAACACCTGCCTTTACCGTACGAAACCCGAATTCCTGTTTAAGCTGTCTTTGAACCGGCACCTTCTCTACCCGTTCAACACCGAAGGGTATTTTGAAATTCAAACCAGGCTGGACCGTGCGGGCATATTTCCCGAAACGTAAGATCACCCCGACTTCTTCCGGTCCGATAGTAAACCAGGATGTTAAAACAAAGATTAGAACCAGTATTCCCAGAATCACTACAGGTAACTTGCTGGGTAAAAATTTGAACTGTCTGAGAAACTGAGTGATATCCGCAAAAGGATCATCTCTCATAATATCCTCCCCTCAAGTTATGGATTATTCAGCATGTCCCGTTACCAGCCCCTAGTATACTCTTCTGAGCAAGGAATACAAGCTATTTGCCCATTATATATGCGGGCTCGTGATTCAGAGACCTGTTCGCCGCAATAAGAACAGGTCACTGAATTAAAGATCTTTGCCCTGGATGGCAATTGTATACTGATATGTTGTATGGAACAAAATTCATCCACAGGCGCCTCTAAGATATAGCGAATACGTTTTTCCTTTAGCTGATTAAATAATCCTTTTTCTTCCGTTGTTGCCTTGCCTGCGGATATTCGCTCTCTAAGCTTCCTATAATCCTTATCATCGTCATCATGTTTCCAGATTCCGCCCTTTACAGAGATGCGTATGGCCTTTCCGCTACCTCTGCAGACAAAGGTATATACATGTTTCCCAAAGTCACGATAAAGCAGGTTGCCCTTACCCAGGGTGCACCCGGTTAAAAATTGAACGGCGTCGACACCGCAAGCATCGTTTTCGACAATCGCCACAAGTTCTTCGTCTTCGGCCTTTTCCCCCTCTATTTCCTTTAAGGCTATCTTTGAAACCCTATATCCCGTAGCGAGTCCCGGGCAACTGTGCCCGTGAAAATCGATAACCTTTTCCCAATCCGTTTTTTCAATACACATGGGTTAAATCCTTCCATATTTATTAAATAAATTTAAATGAAAAATTATTGTCTTGACGCAAGATATCTTTTAAGCCTGTCCATCCCTTCTGCTATATTTTCAAGGGAGGTGGCGTAAGAGAAACGGATGTATCCTTCCGCGTTTTCACCAAAATCGATTCCGGGAGTCACCGCCACTCCGGCTTTTTCAAGAAGCTCCAGTGAAAAATGCATGGAGTTTTCCGGACAAAATCGCCTGGCGTTAGCTAAAACATAAAATGCGCCGGTCGGCTCGACCGTGATCCCGAATCCAATCTCTCTGAGCCTTGGTATTATAAATATCCTTCGTTTATTATAGATATCAGCCATTCTGTGTACCGCAGCTTCTGCCTCCTTTAACGTGAGGGCGGCAAGCCCGGCATATTGGACAAAGGAGTTGGGGGATATGAAAAAGTTCTGCTGGATGATTTGCATGGGCCTTATGAACTCCTTTGGGGCAATCAGATATCCAAGCCTCCAGCCCGTCATGGCATAGAGCTTTGAAAAACCGTTAATCACAAATGCGTTCTCCGTATATTCCAGGATTGTATGCGCTTTTCCCTCGTAGACCAGCCCGTGATATATCTCGTCGGATATAATCAAGGGCCCCAACCGGGCTATCTTTTCCATGACTTCAGGTGTAAGGAGATTGCCTGTGGGATTGGAAGGGGAGTTTATAATAATGCCCTTTGTATCATTTGTTATCTTTGACCTTATGGCTTCCGGTTTATATTGAAATGCATCCTCTTCATAAACCTTCACCTTTACCGTCTTTCCCCCCATAAAATGAATAAAGCTGGGATAACATGCATAGTGGGGATCAGAGAGAATGATTTCGTCCCCCTGATTGAGTAACGCGGCAAACATAAGGAACATCGCCGGAGAGGTCCCTGAGGTTATGATTATTTGATCAGGGTTTATAGAAACGCCATACTTTTTCAGATAACTGTCGCAGATTGCCTCTCTCAATTCAAGTATTCCGAGACTATGGCTGTACTTGGTTTTACCTTCCTTAAGTGCTTCAATAGCAGCCTCTTTGATACAGGAAGGTGTTTCAAAGTCCGGTTCTCCAACCTCGAGATGGATGATATGTCTTCCCTCTTTTTCAAGCTCCGATGCCTTCTCGAGGATCTCCATAACAAGGAATGGGGTTATAAGCTGCGAGCGTTCAGAAATCATATTAATAAATCCTTTAATGACTTTTTTGCGAGTTTGTCAATTTTCAGCTTATTCTGAAAACAGATTAAAAATGAAAACCATAGATTGTTTTAAGATTTTAATATAGACCAAGATGCTCTAAAAATCAAAAAGAAGGCCATAAAAACAAGATCCGGTCATTAGCAGACAGGATTTGGGTTTAATTCTGGAGTAAATAAAAAAAGGCAAAGCCGTTTCCGGCTTTGCCTTTTTGGATAATACTTTTGAATCCGGTTTAACCCTTATATTTTTTTATCCCAAGTCCTGCCAGCCCGGCCAAGCCAAGGCCTAAAAGGATTAATGTTGACGGCTCAGGAACCGGGGGCTCTGGGGGCTCTGGTATACCCGTTGTGCGTATTTCTTCGAAGCCGTCATTGGCAGCCCAGTCATGGGCTCCGCCAACGTAACCTCCACTCGTAATAAATAGGTACATATACGGTTCCGTCCAGGTAAAAACCGGGATGAGAAATTCGATATCATCATTACCACTGCCTGAACTGGCAAGTGTGTAATCAGTCAATACTGTTGTATTGGAATCGTACATCAGTGTCAGCCCGGCAAGACTATCTCCGGCTCCGGCATCCGGGGTGCTTCCCTGATATAAATCGAAGTTATCGAATGAAAGAAAACGTGTGCTGGCACCTGGTTCATTGAAGTCAATTGTGAATGTAAAATAGTCACTCCCACCAAAGTCAACAATATCCAATTCACTGAATAATACTGATCTCGTATATTGATCCGCTGGCATCTTGTCGTCAAAAGGTGGGGGCTTGAGGTCGGTGTTCAATCCTGTTTCTTCACCTATGTCTTGATATCTTAAAAATGGTTGGTAAACACCTGTTCCCGTAGGCGTATCAGCGATAACCCTCCATATGGAACCATCGGCTGGGGACATAATGCCGGTATATATGGCAGGATTAGTAGGATCAGATATATCAATCAGTGCGGCTGCAAATGAACATGATACTTGAACTGCCAGCAAACTTATAAATGCAATTACAATTATTGTTATCGTTTTTTGGGGCATAACATGCCTCCCTTCTTATCTCTCTTATCTTATACAGATAATTCAACATATTGAAAACATGAGTAAGATCGCTAACTTCCATACTGGAAATGGAAAAACAATTTGTATAACTCCTTTCTATCCCTCTAGCGTTGTTTTAAAGTTGCCGTGTTTATTATAATTTTTTTGAATTCAGATATTTCGTTGGAATCTAAACTTCCTTTTAAATTATGAAGAATATGAATTATATCTAAAAAAAGGTAATGCATATATTATGCCATAATTGTGCAGGATCTAACTTGTTGATTTATATGAAGAATATAATGTAAATTTTTTGATAAATATATATTGGGTGGGATAAAAACGTAGTCAGAGACTACACTTTATTTTGGAAAAATAAAATTGAGGCTAACATATTGATATTGTTTATATTAATAATTTTAATGATTGTATTTATTTGCTACATTTTTAAATCCACACTACTGCTCCTCTCATGTTTGAATCTCCCCATTTTGGAGTGTATGATTAGAAAAAAAGGGATTTAGAGAGTCAAAAAATTTTTTCATCCGGGTAAAAGTTATACGTCCTCAACAAGCCCTTGCCTGAGTCTTGCCATTGCCTCTTCTGCAGACAAACCTTCATGCACCTGTTGGCTGATGATTTTTGTGATGAGAGTAGGGTTTTTGTGCTGAAATGCATTACGCCCTATAGAGACACCTGTTGCCCCGGCCTCCATCGCCCCCTCGATCATCTTAAAAAGCTCATTGTCAGATTCCACTTTCTCACCGCCTGCAATAACTACCCGTACCGAACAACCTTCAACAACCTTCTGAAAACTTTCCGGATCGCCAGTATAATTAACCTTGACGATATCCGCGCCCAATTCAGCCCCAACCCTGGCGGCATGTTTGACTACATTGACATCGAACTGGTTGGAAATCTTCTGACCTCTGGGATACATCATTGCCAGTAAGGGCATACCCCAAAGGAAGCACTTGTCTGCCGCCTCGCCAAGGTCCTTTAACATCTGATCTTCGTTTTCCGCTCCAAGATTTACATGAATGGAGACCCCATCCGCGCCCAAACGTATGGCATGCTCAATACTGGTTACCAGGACTTTATTATCAGGCCTTGGGCTGAGAATTGTACTCGCGGAAAGATGAATGATAAGTCCGAGATCTTTTCCATATCCTCGATGACCAAAAACAGCCGCACCTTTATGTACTATAGCCGCATTTGCCCCACCTTCCGCAATCTGATTGGCTGCTGTTGGAATGCTCACCAATCCCATGATAGGTCCCATAGTTACTCCGTGGTCCATGGGAACTATTACGGTTTTATTGGTTCGCCGGTTCAAAATACGATCAAGTCGAATCTCTTTCCCGATTTGCATATCGACTCCTTTCAAAAAAGAAATATTAAAAAATATATTCTTCTCGAATGTAAGACTGATTATTATTTTTCGTCTAAAATAATTAAAAGAGATATTTAAATACATGATACTATCATTCATATTCAAAAAAACCAAGAGTGCGTTATTAGGCAGCAAAAAGGCCAATGCCGTTTTTTTGCAATGGTTTTTTACGGTCGTATCAAATTTGATGTAAAAAAGATTTATCTATGGTATAATAAAAATAGGGGGCGATACGGCTTCGACGGGGATAGTTGAGGTCTGGATCGCATACCGAGTTCCATTTACTCGTAAAACAGATGGAAAATCACAATTGCCAACACTTATAGAACAAGCCCGTTGGCTTTAGCTGCTTAATTTAAGCGGCTACGTCTTCCCCTGTTTCTCCTGCAGGCAGGGAGAGGATGTTATAAATACAGGATAGTTTCCTGTCTGGCCTGAAAGGCAGGAAGCGAAAATTTTTCAGGAAGGTCTTCAGGTAATCCTGCCTCTGGGAGTGCCTGATGGCGAGATAAAAAACAGAGGATAAGTATGTAGAAGTCCTGAACCGAAGGTCTTCGGACGCGGGTTCGACTCCCGCCGCCTCCACCAATCAAAATCTTTAGTTTCAATAAATTGACTCTTAAAATTTAGACTGGAAGTAGACGGGAAAATTTCAGCTCTCATCTTTTGCCTTAAACTTAATGATTTTCTTACGTCTTCGGCTCAATGCCTCGGTCGATTTCGTGACTTTTCTCTTTGCATATCTCCGGGTCATCTCAGCCTTGGTATGACCTAAGATCTCACGGACTAAGTCCATATCCTCTCCCTGGTCCAATAATTGACATCCTAAGGAATGTCTCACGGCATTGTATAACTTACATCGTATCCCTGCCTTTTCCTCTGCTTCGTGCCATATAGCATTAAGATTCTTCGATGTATAGGGCTTACCATCTTCCCGGATAAACACAAAGGGTGATTCGATTTTTCTTTCTGACATGCTGATGAATACTTCACGCATATATGCTGTGATCTCAAATATCCTCACTCCCTTTGATCCTGTTTTTGTGCCTTCCCGGAGGGTATTATCCGAAAAGACGCGCCTTATTATTATCTTGCCGTCTTTGATGGAATCTCTTTGTAAGGCCCGGGCCTCCTGGGGCCGGACGCCATATTCCATCATAAACTGAAAAATAGGCCGATGCCTTGTAGGGATAGCCTTAAGAATGTTTTCTTGTTGATCCAGGGTTAGATATTCAATCTCCGGATGATTGTATGATAATTTCGGGAAAGGTGGGACATGGGTTATGTCTTCATTTCGCCAGGCATCCTGGAGGATCTTTTTGAGCACCCCTATAATGTTATATTTGCCTTTGTCTTCCAATGGCAGCAAGTTCTTAAACTTTACGATATCATTGTACCGGATGTTTCTTATATCTTTACTGCCAAAAAAGGGAACGATATATTTATTGACGGCCGTTTTATATCCTGTAAGGGTTTTCTTTGAAACATCCAATGTTTTAAGCCACTCCTGGCAATATATCCTCATCGATATGGGAGAATCCGGCAGCCATGATTTAGGATTAAAACTGCCTTCGTCCACTTCACACCGGATTTTATCAAGCTGTTTTTGTGCGCTCTGTTTGGAATAAAAGGGCTCCCTGGTGATTGGATGTCTGTAAATACGATATCTTTTGCCTTCCCAATAAACGGAAATGCACCATTTATTATCCCTTCTGTCTTTTATAATTGATCCGCCCATATAGCCCTCCCCTGAAAAATTAATTTTACAGGTATGATATACAACCTTTGGACTCGATTCAATTATATTTTCGGTAATGGTTTGCATCCTTTTACTGTCTTGTCTTCGTAAAATCGTTTATGGCCTTTTTTATAGGCTTCAGAAAAATGTTTTTTTAGGCTTCACTTTTTAAGGCATTCTGAAATTCAGGCATCCTTTTTAGGGGATACCGTTAATGATTTTTTCATATCGCTTCTCAATTTTCCTGGCAAACTTGCACAATAATGATTCTGTTATCAAGTTTAAGCGTTTCGAGTATAATGTCTTCTATTTGCTTTCTATCTTCAATTCTGAGTGTAATCATTTTGCCTCTCTTTTGCCTTATTTCTAACTCTTTGAATATCAAGTAGTTTAATGATTCTGCCTTTTCCAATTAAATCTCTTCTAACAAATGTGAATTTTATTTTTCAGTTTTAGCTATAGTAATATCGTTGATACTGGTGATAGTTATAAAAATTAACCGAAATCTCTTGATATATAAGAAACAAAGTATCACCGAAAGTATCACCGCTAATAATAAAAAAATATTATATTGGTGATAGTCAACACTATCACCAGAAATATTTATATCACTACTATCATCACTATCACCGTATTTATCTATACTATAAAATAGTATACTTACCATATTCAGCATTCTTTATTTCATTGTTATTACACATCTTATTTAATAAACTTGTAATGTTATGAACTTTTTTATTTAATATTTCAGCAATTTCTTTTGGTTTCATAGGTGTTTCAGATTGTTTTAAAACGTTGATAATCTCCAATCTTTCTTTTGTTAATCTATATTCTTCAGCATCTCCCATATATTCAAACATTATTGCACTCGCATCCCCACAGCATCTTTTTTCTGATTTGAGTGCTATTTCTGCGTCTTCAACATCTCTTCCCGTTACATGCAGAATAGAATCTGCCCTGGATCTTCCTTCACGTCTCAAAATAAGAATAGTATCCGCTCCGCCGGTAATGCCAAAAGTCCCCGAAACAGTGTCAAATATATCCTCACTAGTCATTTTTCGTTGATGGTGGACAAGAATAATCCCGATGTTGAAAAAATCAGCAACTTCCTTAATCAACGATATGTCTTCATAATCTGTCTGATAAGGATCGGTGTATCGGTTCCTTTGTTTCCTAATTTTTTGAAAAGTATCTATAATAACCAGGCCAATATCATTTTTTCTTGAATAAAATTCTTTATTTTGTCCGCCGCTTCGGGCAGTTTGGGCCATCCCTCATTACTGGACACGTAATGAAAATTATTAGGCAAACTTTCAGTAGGTAATATTAATGCTCTGGACCGACCCCTTAATCTTCTCGGTGAATCCTCAAGAGCTAGATACAAAACGCCCCGTTTATCAACTGGAAAAAAAGATAATGCTTTTCCTCCAGTGGCAATTGACAAAGACAATCCAAGGGCAATATTCGATTTGCCTGCTTTGGGCTTTCCGGCCAGAACTGATAATCCTTCAGGAATGACGCCGGGGACAATCCACTTTGGTTCAGAGAACTTCATCAAATCTAGATCGTGAAGCGTTTGTATTTTGCATCTGTCATGATTTTTGTTTATCAAAAGGTTGGAAATAGATTTGGTATTTTCTGAAATGCCCTCAAAGTCGCCGCCATTAGTTGCTTTCTCAATATTCGAGTATGAAATTTTAATAATTTCTCTCAACCGGGCCGTTTTTATTATCTCTTCAATATGGATTTTATAATTCATCCCATTCACAACGGAATCCAGCAAATTTGCCAACCTTGCTGATCCACCAATTTCCTCAAGCCTAGATTTTTTGTTCAATTCTTCTTTCAGGGTGACAATATCAAAATTACCCTTCATTTCTTGAATTGTTTTATATATCAATCTATTCCTGTTAAAATAAAAATCAGTAAAGCATAATTTATCTTTAATTTTCTTAAAAACAGATTGATTCAAAAGTAAACAACTGATAACAACTTCCTCGCTTTTTTCGCTACTGGGCATTTTAAAGCTTTCCCAAATGTTCTGCTGGCTTGCAGATTTATAATATTTTTTGGTTAATGTTCCCATTCGTCTTCTCGCCCAGTAATTGTACAAAGGTCTTACGCATTGAGTGTGTGGCGACCTTGCCGGCGGCTTTAATCTTTTTGAAAACATCTTTCAGGACTGTCCATGCCTAAACTCGGGAGATTGCCTTGTTATGTCCCTTGTGGCTTTTGAACAGATACAAGTCTGAATCTAACAATTCTCCGAAATAATTAAATTGAAAATCAATAACTAAAATTTAACACCGCCTCCTGATACTTCTGATCCCGAAAAGTGCAATAACTTAAGGTCACGGTTGGTGAACTATGTCCTATTATGCGCATCAATCCAAGAATGTTGTCGTTGGTCTTTTCTAAGAACATCCTGCAGAAAGTCTTTCTTAGGCTATGACAGGCAACTTTACCGCTCAGTTTAACGGCCTTGGCAACTTTTTTGATAACGAGATACATCGTGACATAGCATACGCTTTTTTTATTGCCTTCTCTGCTCAAAAATAACGGCCATTCCGGGTTAATATCTCCATAAAAGGCCTCATAATGTTTGATAAGTTGTTTAACTGCTATCCGGCAATACTTGTGCAATACAACTTGTCTGTATTGCCTTTTTCCTTTGGTGTTGGCCCTTTTTACTTCTATCTGATCCTTAACACAGCCAAATTCATAAACATCTCTGATTCTAAGACTTAAGATCTCCCGGGCTCGAAATCCGGTAAAGATCCCGATTTGAAAAAATGCCAGATTTCTCAGCTTGTTTGGTCCGTGAAATGACTTTTCGGCCCTTCGGATTTCATCGTTTGATAAAGCTCTGCACCCCCTCATAATTGCGCCTCCTTAAAATTTAAGTTCTCTTGGAGCAGGTCTTTTATGAAATCTTCATTTTTTTGATAGAAATCATTGAAGAGAGAGCGAAGACGGGTGATTTTGATAAAAGCCTTTTCCTCCTGGCCTGTCAATACAAGTGTTTCGGCGTGCCGGAGATACTTTTCAATTGTATTTAGGATTAACCAGGATGTTCCTTTAATGCGATCGATTTCTTCAAGAAGATTGCCTTCTGATTGGTAGGATGGCATGATTCCCTAAATCCGAGATCGAATTTAAATTGAAGGGGGTATAAAATAGAAAAAACCTTGCTGGTAGGGTAAAATAAGGCAATTAACAAAGGAAAAACCTTAAAAACCAACTAACCAACAAGGTGATAAAATGATACGACAAACAGTACTTCCATTCAAGATCGAAAAAACCAAAGACACGATAACTGCTCATGGAGGTTTAGCCTTATTTGGAGAATTTGTAGTTGGGACT
>JBLIRO010000051.1:0-35527 GCA_049472335.1 bacterium
TGTTTCTCATTGTAAAAGGCAATATGAATAAACCCGACATCCAGCCGGACATTAAGAAAATCGTTTCTGAACAGGCCAGACAGAAGGTAAAGGATAGTGTCCTGGAAAAAGTATTAAAAGAAAAGGACGGCGAATTAAAGAAGACAATCGAAAAGGGTCTCGATCAATTATTTAAGGTCAAATAACCGGTAATAAAGGATAATTCATCCATGCTAAATATTTATCTTTCTGTCCTCACGTTTTTATACTTAATCATAAGACCAATAATTTTTCCCAATTTCTAAACAATGGCATAGATTTCATCTATTGCCTTTGAATAAGTCCCTGCCAGACCATCAATATCTTGCCTCGCCCTTGAGAGATAATTATCGTTGTCTATAAAAAACGGCTCTGTGATAACGCAAGGAGCATTTGTATACCTCAAGAGATAGCCGCCCCGGTCTTCACTATCCTTTGCTTTGATGCCACGATCAGGGAGTTTAAGGTAATTCACTAAATTCCTTTGTAGAATCTCTGCCATTAGTTTGCCTTTGTTTGATTTGTAATAATAAAGCATCTCTGTTCCCGATGTCTTTTGGTTAAAGGCATTACAGTGGAGGCTTACTACAAAATCAGGTTTAAGCTCGTTTATATCACCCGGCAGGTTTTTATATGTTCTTCTGTATATCCTCTCAATCTTTCCTTTTTTAACCTTATTTGCAATACGGATTGACAGATCTTCATTGAAATCGAATTCCGTAATACCTGATTTGGCATTCATACCACCAGGTGATGATTTTTTATGGCCGATAACCAACGCGCACATTTTTTTCTCTTCTTTTGTCACAGCCTCCTTTAATCCGCTCTTTTCAATCTGCCCCTGCATCTCTTCCAGGGAAAGAATTCCTTTATTTGACAGGGTATTAACCAGAGCTTCAGTAAAAGGCGTGACAGTTTCCAATACTGTGGCGGAATATAGTACATTTTCGGAAAGATCACCCTTTACGATAACCTTATTACCTACACCTTCAGGCGGCAGTTCCACGCCTGCAGATTCAAGGCCCTGGGCTGCCTGGATGGGTAATTTAGTAAGTAAAATCTTTCCGGATTCCGTTTTTAAATAACCGTCTTGGGTTATAGTTCCTACTAATATAACATTTTCCTTCATAATAACCTCCATTAAACAAATAAGTATATATCCTGCACCGCCTATTTAGTTGTAAGCGGTATTGTTCGAATCGGTATCCTTTTTATAGGCATTAGAACCGGCCTGCTTACAGTCAGGCTCTTAGATCCGGTAGACGCCTTGTTACCCGCCTTGTCATAGGCATAGGCTTCATAGCTCACATTCCCCACCGGATACGGCCCTCCTTCATAGGCGCAGGGCGTGCTTGTGCAGCTCTTCACTATCCTTCCATTAACCAATATCTCTACCTTGCTTATTCCGCCCGTATCTGTCGCGCTTGCCGTGAAAAAAACCTTCTGAGTCGTATTAGGGCTCGAGGGACTGTGCTTTATATCTACTCTCGGAGGGGTAGTGTCTTTTGGCTGGACTATGACAGGTGTTCGGGGCAGTAAAAAAGATCTGCTTACAGTCAGGCTCTTAGATCCGGTAGATGCCTTGTTACCCGCCTTGTCATAAGCATAGGCTTCATAGCTCACATTCCCCACCGGATACGGCCCCTCTTCATAGGCGCAGGGCGTGCTTGCACAGCTCTTAACTATCCTTCCATTAACCAATATCTCTACCTTGCTTATTCCTCCCGCATCTGTCGCGTTCGCCGTGAAAAAAACCTTCTGAGTTGTATTTGGGCTCGAGGGACTGTGTCTTATACCCACCCCCGGTGGCGTAGTGTCTTTTGGCTGCTCCGGTGGGATTTCTACCGGTTTTATCGCCGGTATCTCTATGGGTTCTGCCGGCGGTATCTCTATGGGTTTTACTTCTATCGGTTTTAATGGCATTAAAACCGGCTTGCTTACTGTCAGGCTCTTAAGTCCGGTAGATGCCTTGTTACCAGCTTTGTCATAGGCATAGGCTTCATAGCTCACATTCCCCAATGGATACGGCCCCTCTTCATAGGCGCATGGTGATCTTGTGCAACTCTTCACTATCCTTCCATTAACCAATATCTCTACCTTGCTTATTCCTCCCGCATCTGTCGCGCTTGCCGTGAAAAAGACCTTCTGAGTCGTATTCGGGCTCGAGGGACTGTGTCTTACACCCACCCCCGGCGGCGTTGTGTCTTTTGGCTGCTCCGGTGGGATTTCTACCGGTTTTATCGCCGGTATCTTTATAGGTTTTACTTCTATCGGTTTTAAAGGCATCAAAACCGGCTTGTTTACTGTCAGGCTCTTAAGTCCGGTAGATGCCTTGTTACCCGCCTTGTCATAGGCATAGGCTTCATAGCTCACATTCCCCACTGGATACGGCCCCTCTTCATAGGCGCATGGTGATCTTGTGCAACTCTTCACTATCTTTCCATTAACCAATATCTCTACCTTGCTTATTCCACCCGCATCTGTCGCGCTTGCAGTGAAAAAGACCTTCTGAGTTGTATTCGGGCTCGAGGGACTGTGTCTTACACCCACCCCCGGCGGAGTTTTGTCTTTTGGCTGAACTGGCAGTATCTCTACAGGTTTTACCGGTGGCACCTCTATGGGTTTTACCGGCGGTATCTCTACGGGTTTTACTTCTATCGGTCTTGCCGGAACCACGACTGGTTTGATTACTATTAAACTCTCGGAGCCGCTCCACTTCCTGTTTCCGGCCTTGTCATAGGCATAGGCCCCATAGTTTAATGTCCCCTCCGGATAAGGCCCCCCTTCATAGGTGCAAGATGAACTGTCGCAAATCTCCTCTATCTTTCCATTAACGGCTATCTCTATCTTGCTTATTCCAACCTCATCTGTTGCTCTCGCCGCGAAAGTAACCTTCTGAGTTATAGTGGGGCTCGCAGGGCTGTGCTTTACACCAACCCTCGGCGGAGTTGTATCTTTTGGCTGCTCCGGCAGTATCTCTACAGGTTTTACCGGTGGCACCTCTATGGGTTCTACCGGTTGTATCTCTACAGGTTCTACTTCTATCGGTTCTGCTGGAACCTCGACAGGTTTGATTATCGTCAAACTCCTGGGGCCGGTTGATCCCTTATTGCCTGCCGCGTCGTAGGCATAAGCTTCATAGTTCAAACTCCCCTCCGCATACGGCCCTCCTTCATAGGTGCATGGTGTGCTGATACAACTATCCACCACCTGCCCGTTAATCGCTATCTCTACCTTGCTTATTCCACCTGCGTCTGTGGCGCTGAGTGTAAAGAGAACCTTATCTTCTGAATTGGGACTTGAAGGACTATGAGTTATACCAATAATTGGTAAAGTCATGTCCTCAACTTTTACAGTAAGGGTTTTTGTTTCGGTTTTTCCTTTTTCATTCTTACCAATCAATATATACTCTGTAGTATTGATTGGCTGCACCTGAATTTCCCCGCTTGATTCTACCTCTCCAATCTGATTTATTTCCGCCATTGAAGCGTTCTCTATCTCCCAGCTAAGGGTAGTAAACTGACCCACCTCAATAGAGTTGGGATCTGCAATAAATCTTATAATTTTAGGGGATTTTGGAGCAAATATTAGGAACCAGGCAATCACGCCTCCTGCAATAAGAATGAGCAAAACGATACAAATTATAATTACAGGCAGCCAGTTAAAAGGCTTCTTTGTCGAGGATGCTTTTTGGCCTTTTTTTGGGATTCCTATATTTCCAGATCCTTTAGCATTCATTGCATTCTCTCCTCTCAGCCATTATTCTATTATAGTCAGAGTTAAAGCAGGAATAGACAACAGACACACCCCCACACCTGGCAACTAAAAAATCTTTAAGTCGACCGGATTGCTCTTTTTAAAAGAGATAATAAATCCTGCGAATACTAGATCTATTAATAAAAAACTTTAAAAAGTCAGAAAAACTCTTTGAAGAATCCTTAGTCACAGGCAAAATTACTATTTCGAAAACAAAACCTGAATCTATCCTTGAAAAATTTTGAGGTGATCGGTTTTAATATATCACTATCCCTTTAAAATGCTGTCAATCTCATCCTGTGTGATCCCCCTTTCAGCCAAAAGCTCATCAGGGGATTTAACAAAAAGCTCATCGAGGTCAATGTTATCAGCGTTAAGCTTACCATCCAAAATACCTATGACTACTCCAAGCACATTGGAAACTGCCTGTGCTCCCATTTTAACATTTGGGCTTGCTTTGCTTGAAGTAACAGCAGAAGTTCCCAATTTCTTGATAGCGTTCAGGATATCTATAACTCCTTTATCCCCAATCTTTTTTTTTAACAATTCCTTTAATTCAGCCATTTTTATTCCTCCGTTCTAAGTCTTTCCGGAACCTTAAGATTTAGATCCATTGCTAAATCCATACCCATATTGATAAGCCGTAATAGCTGGTTCTCGAGCATTGCAGTACTTTCAGGTTCTTTTTGTGAGGCCTCCCAGGTTTTGAGTGACTGTACAAAAAGATTGTGGGTTGATGCGTACTTATCAAGTACCTTTTTCAATTCATTAAGGGTATTAAGGCGTTTCTTATCTTCTTCCGTGATAGTTCCTTCCCTGTGCTTATTTACGATTACCTCTATCTCATCCACTACCTGATTAGCCAATGATTCATAAATCGACTGGCTTGCAAAAGCAGCCTGTTCCGCCCTTTTTATAAAGCTTTGTTGTGTGGCTACACATGCTGCAAAACCTATAATAAAAACAAATAATACAAAATAAATACAAATTCTGGAATACCATCTTTCCTCCATAACAATCCCCTCCTCCTTTTTTAAAGGTTAGCATCCATATAGATTCCGATTCAAGGGCCAGGAAATATGCCCCAAATTCTCTATCAAAGGCAATAATCCCCATTTTGAATCAGTAATACAGCTTTTTTTATTGACATCTTTCCTTATCCCCTATTTCTAACGGACATTTTGTGATACCTTATATCTCTCTCCTTTACAAGCTCAACTTCCTTGTCCTTCTTTGAATCGATCTGTGCCACCTGTACGCAGTAGCTTGCTGAAAGACGGTACGGCCTGTTAAGCGCCCTCCATATCTTAAAGATATCTTCTATGGATAGTGGCTCCAGCACTATTTTCAACTGATTGACAGGTTTATTTCCGGCTGATAAATCCTGATTTGAATAGTCGTGAAAGACCCGCATCGTCTCAGTCATGATTCGGTGAACCTCTCTCTGTGTTTTGGCATAAGGGATAATCAAGTAGTGCAGATTCAGAAAGAGCGGCGGATACCTGAGACGGTTATTTCCCTCTCTGATCCAAGGTTGATTACGCAAATCGGCATTTTCCAGGATTTGATAGAGAAAGATATTGACTCCCTGGGAGTCCTTATCTTCTATATCCTCAAGAGGTGACTTTAGGGTAATGGAATACTTCCCGGAAGGGGGTTTTTCCATCTCCCGTTCTAACAATGAAACCATGATTTCACTGACTGTTTCTATCACTGCAGTTCCGCTCATGTAAACTCCTTTTTAAAGGAAAACTACTTTATAATATATGTTCTATTAGATTGCTGAAGAAACAAGGCCCCTTATGGAGCCTATCAGGATAAAAATTGACCATACAATCACAACGATAGCAATAATAATCCCGATTATGGCATCTGCAATACTGGCAGCCAGAAGAGCCTTAGCAATAGGGAGAACAATCATTATAATAATACTCGTTACAAATCCGCTGATAAGCAAAAGGGTGGAGCTTTTAATCCGGATTATGTTGCTGCCGCCTATCCAAAGCAATATGGCCGAGACGATCTTACACAAAAGACCCGATCCCGCCACGCCTAGAACCCTTCCTGTCGGAAAGGGGAATTCATATATTATAGGGTAAAGAAACGCAAGGAATCCGGAAAACAAAAGAGCGAATATTATTACCAGCTTAAGGATTGCCTTTATAATCAGGAAGATCGACATGAAGATAACAATGATAGAATTGATCAGACTAACAATCATTCCGACTCTCTGGACAGAAGCCTTGGACACAAGCATCCCTATTAGACTTATCAGTATAGAGAAAAATATTATCCAGAGAAACAGACCGTCGGCCTCAAGGCTGAAACCAGGTGGTTTTTCACCTTTTTCCTCAAGCAATCCTTCACTCTTCGCTTTTGGTATAGAATTCCCTTGAACCTTTTTCCATTTTTCTTCAATGACTTTGCCTTTTGCCTCCTCAATCATTTTTTGGTCAGAAGAAGAAAAATTTATTGTAACTTCGATTGGCTCTTCTTCATCGCCTTCTTCATTTTTTGCTCCTATAGTAAAACCGAAAATTTCTAAATCCTTGCTTTTTTCCTCAATTTGTATCTTAAAATCCGGGCTTTCCTTTGCCGTTTTGATAGCATTTCCAACTTCGTCTTTTACATCTTCCCAATATTCCTTGGCAAATTTCTCCTTTGATTCACCCTTACCAGCCTTTTTCTCAAAACTAGGTATAGGTACTCCGTACTCTATCGCAAAACCAATAAAAAGAAAAATCAATGCAACTATTACAAAGGATTTTTTCAGTGGTCTTACAATGGGTATTGTATGAGAATTCAATGGCATCCTTTTCCTAAATTAACCTCCTATCAATACCGTAAAATCTCCGGCAGCAACTGGGTCCGGCCCGCCGGTAGCCTCAATGACCCTTTCACCAATCCTGGTTGCAGGAAAACCATTAATAAGAACGGAGCTGCTTCCCCCGTCCACAACTCCTCCTCCGTGAGGATTTGGGGTAGCAAGAGGACAGATGTGAAGGTCTTTCCCCGCTCTCCAGGCCGGCTTTCCCCCTATAAGGACATTAGGGCTTCCTGGTCCCGGCTGTAAGAGTCCCCCGTGTGCTGTTATGTCCCCCAAACGAGCTGTTGGTCTTCCCATTCTTTAGCGTCTCTCAATATTAATAAGATCTTAAAAAACTCATTAAAGGAATCAGTGGTTTAAAAATATCTTAAGGGCTCTTGGGCACAATAACTTTTGGCAATTCCTTAATAACATCTAATTTTAAAGGCTGAGCTGGAGTTAATATCCCAATGGGGAAAGTAAAATAAACAAATTGGAAATCGTCAAAGTTAATATGCCCCCACCCCCCGGTTTCATTGTCCACAATACGGAGTTGGGCACTCTTGTTTATATACTTCGAAAGGTCCCAGGTTACGCGTGACATCGTCTCAGTGTTTTTGCCCCTTGCCTGCAGGACGACTTTACCGTCTACCAAAAGCTGAACCCCGACATTTGAGCCTGCACCTCCACCCACGAGAAAACTGGCCTTAGAGCTTTGGATAACAAAGGGTTTCGATGTAAGGATACCCGTTGGCGTGTCCCCCTGGACGGTTCCACCGGGAAACTTTGTGGATGGATGTTTCTCGTATGTCCCGATCCAATAATTCCCCTGATGGTTTGAGGGTTGCCCCCGCTTCCTCATTGTGGGATTGTCTCCCAGTGTGGGCTGATAACTGAATGCGGTTCCCGCTCTGCTCCAGCCAGTGAGAGTTCCGGTTTCGAAGTTGTAATTCATAACCGTAAGGGTTGTTGCTTCGGTCTGTCCCCTGTTGCCGGATTTGTCCCATGCGTAAGCCTGATAGGTTAAGTTACTACCAACACCATACGGGCCGCTCGTATAGCTGCAGGATGAAGCCGTACATTCCTTCACTCTACTGCCATTGATATTAATCTGTATCTTGCCTACTCCCCCCTTGTCCGATGCGGTTGCAGTGAAGGTTACCTTTTGATTCAGGTTTACGGTAAAGGGAGCCGGGGTTATAGTAACCTTGGGCGGAATTTTGTCAACTGTAGTAAGGCTCATGGAACCGCTTGATGCACTATTTCCTGCCTTATCATATGCGTAAGCATAATAGCTCACTCTACCAAGGGGATAAGGCCCGCCTATATATCTGCATGGCGTACCTGTACACTCCTCGACGCTCTTGCCGTTGACAAAGATCTGAACTTTACTTATTCCACCAGAGTCTGATGCAGTAGCAGTGAAAGTTACCTTTTCTTCCGTGGATGGTTTTGCCGGGCTGGCGGAAATGCTAATTTTGGGTTTTATGGTATCGACTGCCTTAAAACTCTTAGATCCGGTACCCGCCTTTAGGTTGGACCTATCCCATGCATAGGCCTCATAAGTCACATTACCAAGGGGATAAGGTCCGCCTACATAGGTACAGGGGGAATCACGGCATTCCTTCACCCTCCCGCCGTTGACATAAATCTGTACCCTGCTGATTCCACCAGGGTCCGATGCCTTGGCAGTGAAGGTTACCTTTTCTTCTATAGTAGGCCTTGAAGGGGTGTGGGTTACATCTACATCAGGTGCATCTTCGTCCTTTGTCGTAAAGCTATTAGGCCCGGCAATAACCTTATTGTCCGACTTATCCCAGGCATGGGCCTCATAGTTTACAGTGCCAAGTGGATAAGGCCCACCCACATAGGTACAGGGCGACTCGGTGCATTCCTTAACCTTCGTGCCTTTTACATAAATCTCTAATTTTTTTATACCCCCCGGGTCCGTCGCTGTGGCAGTAAAGGTTACCTTTTCTTTTATTGTTGGTGTTGGAGGATTCACTGTAATAGTTGCCTCTGGTTTCCCGATATCTTCTATCGTAATGCTTTTTGGCCCTGAAACAGCCTTGTTATCTGAATTGTCCCAGGCATAGGCCTCATAGTTAAGAGTGCCAAGTGGATAAGGTCCCCCTTCATAGGTACAGGGCGACTCGGTGCATTCACTCACCTTCTGGCCGTCGACCATGATCTCGATCTTGCTTATACCCCCAAGATCCGATGCCGTAATAGTGAAGATTACCTTTTCTCCCATATTCGGGCTTGAAGGGCTAAGGGTTATGGTTAGCTCAGGCGGTGCCACGTCTTTTACCTCTACAGTCTGGGACAACCTGGTCTCACCCTTCTCATTTCTGGCGATCAAGGTATATTCTGTAGTTTGTAAGGGAGTGACTTGTTTATTACCATTTAAATCAACAGGCACTATATTCTGATCTATCAATATCTCAACAGTTGATGCCTTCTTCGTCTCCCAGCTCAGGGTTACAGACTGTCCCGATTCAATAGAGACCGGGTTAGCGGAAAAGCTTGTAATCTTAGGTGTTTTAGGACGAAGCACCAAAAAAAGGACCACGCCGACAACCAGCAGAAGTAGCACTACGCCGCCGGCTATAACCACAGGGAGCCAGTTGAAGGGCTTTTTAGGTGGAGGGGCCGCCGCGTCGAGCTTAGTATCCAGATTAAAGGCCCCTTCCGTCGCGAGAACACGGTGCTCCTGCTTTTGGTAACCTTCCATTTCAAAGGTCACCAGCAGTTGCTGGCCGCTATCTATCCTGGAATCATCGATCTCAACAATGAGTTCATAGAAGCCGTTCTTTGCGCTCTTCCCTTGCTGAAGCTCTTCATTGTTCAGAAAAAGCTTTACGCTGGCCCCTATCACGGCCTGGCCTGTTTTGTTATCTTTTACTTCTCCATAAACACGGAATTTCATGATATTTCCCCCATTCTTGATATCAAATCATCGACGAAATATTTTCTAAAATTAGAACAAAAAGCTAAAGCGGCTACCTACTCCGTAAAAACGCCAAAGACCTGGACTTCGGCTAAAGAAAGAAAACCGTTGCCTTCTATATTCTTCCCCTGGATCTTAACTTTTACGAACCGACCACTGACAGGAATATCGGGCTTGAATAGCATAGAACCGCCTTGTTTGACAGGTCCTCTGAAATTTCTGCCCCAGATCTCCTCTTTCGAATTATCCAGCACGGAAATGCGCAAATTGCTTAAACGGTTGCCGCAACAATCCGATCTATTCCATATCACAATTTCTTCAATTTTAGCAGGCTTGAGAAGTTCAACTTGCCACCAGGAATTAAGTCTATCATCTGTATGTGTGACTGAGTTATGAGAATAATTTCCGTCCGGGTTACCGTCAATTGCCCTCTCGGGGCTACCTCCATACCCTGTAGCCGACTGCGAAGCCTTTGATCCTGCTTCTAAAGCCAGGTTCTTATATTCAGGAGGTTTAGAATGTATTATCGAAATTTCGGCTTCGTTTCTGACCTCCTTGCCCTCTTTATTTTTTGCTATTAATGTATAAGTAGTTGTCTGGCTCGGGCTTACTTTCCTTGAGCCAGATTTATCAACATCTCCCACATCTGGAGATATTTTTACATTTACTGCATTTGTGGTCTCCCAGCTCAGTGTTGCAGACTGACCTGATTCTATAGAGTTAGGGTCAGCAGAAAAGCTCAAAATCTCAGGCAATTTAGTACGCAGTATCAAGAAGAGAATCACGCCGACAACCAGCAGAATTAATACTACGCCACCGGCAATAATCACAGGGACCCAGTTAAAAGGCTTTTTGGGTGGAGCAGGAGAGGATGCGGCCTCAAGTTTGGCATCCAGATTAAAGGACCCTTCCGTCGCCACAATAAGGTTTTCCTGCCTTTGATACCCTTTCATTTCAAAGGTCACCAGCAGTTGCTGACCGCTATCTATCCTGGAATCATCGATCTCAACAATGAGCTCATAAAAGCCGTTCTTTGCGCTCTTCCCTTGCTGCAACTCTTCATTGTTCAGAAAAAGCTTTACGCTTGCCCCTATTACGGCCTGGCCTGTATTGTTATCTTTTACTTCTCCATAAACACGAAATTTCATGATATCCCACCTATTTCTTGATATGATATTAAAGGTTCAGAGGGTTTTTATGCCTGTTATTTATTCTATCCAGTAAACCCTATAGCCTACCTTCCCTTCCTTTTTCTCTATATTCTCTATAATAAGATAGTAGGAAACAATATCGTTTTTTATTGTAACCTGAACGGACCACCGGATAACAAGCTCCGGTGTTTTGGGAAACACATCGATCAGGCAGAACCGGGAAGGAGAATTAATAGGTTTTTCTCCGATCCAGAGCGATTCTTCTCTGTTCCCGGGCTCCAGGTGTTTTTCGCCCTGCTGTATATTGCTCCTTTCTTTAACTAAACCCTGGACACCCGGACCCGTCATTTTGATCCCTTCGTCACGTATACCGGTTATTCCATTCTCTTTGATTCCTGCCTCACAGAGTTCTACAACATCGGATTCCACCGGCTTCTCTTCATATGCCGAGATCTCGAATACCTCTTCTATTCGAGTTGGCTGCTGGTACTGGGGATATGCGCTACTTACCTGTGTATCCGCAGACTTCTCCTGATACCTGATCCCAATATATAACTTCTTCTTTTTAAGGCTGAGAAGCCGCTTCACCATATCTTCAGGAATAACATAGAAAAAGGTCTCATTAAGGATTATTTCCCGGCCAAGTCCGTCAATAGCCATCCCCGGAATGATCTTAACGCTGAAAGGGCCATGTTCAACGGCAGGGCTGACCTGAAGACCTGAAACGACCCCGTGATGGTGAGAAAAAAGATTATGCAGCCGCCGTTTTTCAATATGGTACTGCTGTTCAGAGGCCCAGTCCTTGGCCCGTGTGAAAAAACCATCAAAAAAACGTAATCGTTTAAAAAGATCCCATGATATTGGCATCGGCACTACCTTTCTATGCTTTTAGTGTAACCTTTCATAGATTATGTTCTGAGCAGGTCACATCTTATTTATTTTAACCAGGCAGCCTTTTTTAACTCTCAGGATAATTTATAACAGAAAAATTATCTTTACGCCACCTTACAACAGACATCCATGTATGGGCCGGCTTTACCTCTTCAACTATTTCAACTATAAATGAAAGGATGAATCTTACCTTCTCTTCATCCACTAAATCATCAGATGTCAGGTATATAGTGAAGGTATTTTCGGCCTCGATATTGGTATCGATTATCTGGGTATCAAGACCGATGGTTGACTCTATTCCGATAGCAAAAGTCGGGGCAAAGTTTTCTACGATCTCGACACCCACCTTTGCCTTTTTATTTCTTTCCTGGTACTTGGGTGCTCCTCGAGTATATTTCATATCAACGAGCCCGGGGTCGATCTTTAAATATTCCGCTATGGCCCGGTTAAGGGCAAATAAAAGTCCTGCCAGAGTTCCTTTCCCTAATAAAAGAGGGGCTGTCCGTCTAAGAAGCAGTCTGAGTTTTCCCTCCTTTGCCCGGGAATCTTCAGAGGAGCTTATACCTTTTTGAAGGATCTCCTGATGCCAGTCCCCTATCCAGGGATAAATTACTGCAGGATAGGAATTGAGATCAAGGTTGAGCCAGCTTCCCAGACTAAGGAGATATTTGACAGGAACCGTTCTGGGATTAAAAAAACACCATATATGATCGATGGTTTCTTCAAGAGGCGGATGAAAATTACCGGAAAGACCGGGATCTTCTTTCTGCCCTGAATTCTCATAAGGATAGCCTGACCATATGCGCTCAAATATCTTTAAAAAATGTCCCAGAAAAGGATCATGCTCCAGTGTTTCATGGAATATCGCCGGGAGATAATCCATATAGCTGCTGAATTCGCTTTTGTGATTATTCTGTGTCGTCATTTTTCTTCTTCTTTTCTATTCCTCAACCTGATACTCTTCAACCTTTACCTCATAGAGATAGGGCAATTGATTCCTGTGAAGGATCAGTTTCCCTGTCTCTCTGGGGATAATGTTTTTATCGCTGTCAAATATCTTGACATCGGTTACATAGGCAACCTTTAAGCTGAGGCGCACCTGGTGGGCTATTTCATAAACATAGATATCCCGGCCCATGGGCCACCCTTTACCATCTTCACCGCCTCTTAAGGGATCGAAATATTCCTTTAAAAACCGCTCTATCTCAGGCTGGACCTCTTTCTTTGTAAATCCCGCCTTCATCTTGACCTTCACCAAAATTCCTAGCCCTACATATTCGGGGCCCTTTACACTGAGGCGTATCGTTAAAAGCCGCCTTTTATCAATATACCTATATACCTTCCTTAAGAGGGTCTCCGTCGGATAAATCTTCCCGAGTTCCTCATTCAAGGAGATCTCTTTAGGGAGAATAATAAGCTCAACCGTTCCGGGTTCAGCAGTAGGAACACATTTGGCACTATGCACATTGCTCGATGCCTCCCTGGCCAGGGTCTCAAAGTCTTCCCTTGTGACCGCCCTGTAGCGATGTTTAAGAACCATGGAACCTCTTACCTTTAATTCATCCAGGGTCTCCTGCTCCCTCCCGCCTTGAGCCGCGTCCAAATTAGTAACCTCAACCCCGCTAACTGGCTGAATCAACTGTGTTACTGTTTCCGCGGGCACGTTTCCTGCCTGTCCATGGCACCATTCGTAAGATGCCTTAATTCTCTGTCCGGCTAATGGCACCCTCCCCTTCATGCCGTCACCAAACCTTATCTCTCCTGTTTCCACATCAAGAATAAAGTGAGGATCATTACTATTGGAATGTAAAAATGTATCTACCATCTGCCATTTGGAAAAACCGGCATGCTCGCCTTCGTCCTTTTCTGGCGAATCCGGCTCTGATACATAAAGATTGAAATTCTGAGGGGTCTCCACAAGACGGCCGCTTATGATTTCTTCATTCCTTTCTAAATAAACCGGCCGTTTTTTCGTAAAGAGGGTCTGGTTTGCTTCTCCATTGCTCGGCCATTCCTCCTCAACAGTTCTGACATTAGCTGCCCAAACAGTATTAAGCCTTATATCCCTTACCCTGGGAGGCCGCTCAAAACTCCCGCTGATCCACCGCACCCTGATCCAGTAACACTCGTCTGAAGGCGAATCCTGGGATTGAAAAAGTGTCCTTGGCTTGAAATTTCTGGGCGCCTGAAATCTCATCAGACCGCTGAGCTGGAAATTGAAGGTCTCATCCATTTCAACCTGCAGGGATTCCCACACTTCACCGTTCCAGTATTCCCATATGATATTAACTCCGGACGGCGATTCTGTTTGAAGCCAATAAGGGGCCTGAAAAGACTCTGATCCATAGACTTTGTCAACTGGACGTGATACGCCCTCTTCCATGGCGATGTATACCTGAACTATCTCGGGGATTTCCCGTTGCTCTCGAATAAAATTGACATAAAAGCCAAAATAGAACGCGGGATACCGGTCCGTATCCGCTTCAAAAAACAGAGCGCCATTTTTTTTCTTTATCTCCTTTGTAATATCTCTGTAATAAAAATTGTCGAAAACAATGACCTGGGTTAATTCAAGGGGACGCTGATCTTTATCTTCAACCTTCATGTCAATATGGCTGAAGTAAGGAGGGCGGATGGGTATTTCCACCCATTCCCTCTTTCCGTCTTTTTCCACAAAGTGACCGGGTACACCATAATTCCCCTTCACGATCCTTGCCCGTATCCAGAAATTCTCCTCATCCTCTATGATCAGAGGGGCAATATCATTAGGAAGGACAAAAAGGACCGCTCCTGTCTCTGTTAAGGCCCTGGTTTTATCTTCAAAATCAAACCCGCCCTTGCTGGTGCCTTTGGGGGAGGCAGTACCGATCTCGATCCATTTTTCTCCGTTCCAGTATTCCCACGCCAGTTGAAGATCTTCGGATACCGACGGTACGTCCTGCGTCCTTTGGAAATTGATTGAGATCTTAAGTCCCTTTACAAGCCCCAGCATCATGCATCCGCAATAAAAGACATTCCTTTCCTGGGGCACATCGGTAAATGGAGTAAAAACATCCATAGAATCAACAGGTGTATAAATGTCCCCTTCACCTGAATAGGAAAAAAGCCTGTCCGGAACAACCCCGTATGCAGTTGTCTGAACAGAGGAACTTGTCTGAATTAAACGAAGATCCTGGTCGAAATAATGAGGCTCTATAACTCCCCGTATCCAGCTCTGTTCAACATCCTTTTCCTCTATGCGAAGCAGCTTGTCTTTGCATCCTGTAATCTCATGTAAAATGATTGTCACTACCGGTTTTGGCTCCGGTTCATATGACACGAAATGAACGGCCTTCTTCCACTCCTGTCCGTTCCAATATTCCCATGAAATGGCATCAAAAAACCAGCGGTCTTCCTCGCTCCTCAAGCTAAATTCTAGCTTGACGGCTATACCCCCGCGAACGGACTTCAACATGGGACTACCCATATATAGATGTCGTTCCAGCCTGTCATGTCCCTGAAAAAGCGGGACCTGTCCTTTTTTATCCTCACCAATCAGTGACAGAGTGTAATCAATGCGTTGGAAATCCTTCAGCGCAGGGTCAAAATAAAGGCCCACAACCTTGTTGAGATTTGCGGGGAAGACCCTTAGATCATCCTCTATTCTGAAGAATATCTGTTCGCCGTTCACAGCTATTGTTGAGGCAATCTCGCTTCCCTTAGGCACAAATCCCGTAGTCTTTGCGCCGGTTGTGAAGGTAAGCAATGTCTTTGCCGGCTCAGGTGGTTTTCTTGATAGGCCTAATAACTCGAGAAAGGCCAGATAATTCTTATCCGGGACCCTGTTGAGGCGATAGATAATCATTTCTGTCATCCAGGCAAATAACTGAATAAGCGTTATTCCGGGATCACTCTCGTTGTGGTCCGTCCATTCCGGACAATAGCGGTTGATAAGGGATCGAGCCTGCTTTACAATATCTTCGAATGTTCTATCATCTAGATTTGGTAATTTGATGGCCATATTTAATGCCTCACGAATCTTCTAATTTTAAAAATATTTATCCTTCTGTCAGATAAAAGGGATAAACCAGATTTTCCCGTGTATTTGTGCTGCGTACTTTATATTCAATTCCTACAAGGACCTTGCCCTGTTCCCTCCGGTCAAAATCAACGCTGACCTTTAAAAGCTCAATCCTCGGCTCCCATCGGGTCAAGGCATCTTCGACATGATAGCGGATAAGGCCCCTCGTTGTTTCATTTAATGGCAAAAAGACCATTTCATGGATACCGCACCCGAACTCGGGACGCATTATCCTCTCTCCTTTGCTGGTGCCCAGGATAATCAGAATAGCCTCCCGAATATCCTCTTCCATCTCAGAAAGGGAGAGCCGTCCTTCTTTCAGCATAGAAGGAAAAGACCAGCCCTTACCCAGAAACTCCTTGCTGAATTTCTCTTTGTCTTTCAGATTATTCTTTGAGTCCATTTTAGTTAATCTTAACCAGGCTCCCTTTAATTGTCATTACACCACTGGTTTTGGCGTTGAAAGAAGAATCCGATTCCAGTGTCATTGTCGCCTTTGATTTTATCTCTGCTGACCCGCCTGCTCTGACCTTAACATTACCTGCCCTGATATTCACCCCTGACTTTGCCCGGATGTCCACATTCCTTGCATCTATCTTGAATGTGCCCCGGGGGGCTTTTACCTCGATGTTACCTTCTTTGCTCTCTATGGTTATGAGATTGGAAGCTGTATCCAGGGTTATCCTGTTCCCACCCTGATCATCCACAATCCCGATCTTTTCGTTACCTTTTGTCACCTCGATGACAATGTAGTGCTTTCCCTGCTGAGCGCCCCTCAATAGGATCTTCTCCTCACCCTCCGTATCGTCAAACCTGAGTATGCTTCCGCTTCGGGAAACGATGGAGCGATAGTTGTTTTTCGCATCGCTGTCCATCTCTTCAGGCGGTCTTGCATCATCATCCCAGACAGAACCAATAATATACGGACGGTTTATATCGCCGTTGTGGAATGCGACCAAAACCTTGTCACCCGTCTCCGGTATGAAATATCCTCCTCTATCGGCCCCTCCCATAAAGCTCGCTACTGGGGCCCAGGCGCTATCAGATCGTTTTTCTCTATTCCCCTGCCTTCCTTCTATGTTCCTCATGTCTCCCTCATTGCAGAGCCACGGGAAATTCACCTTTATTCTTGCACGGTTTTCCGGATCATTGATGTCGACTACGGTTGCCGTTACAATCCCGCTGATCTTTTCATGGGTATCATGCATTGCCTCGCTTCCTTTGACGAGTTCATAAAGACCTTCTATCACTCTGACCTCCCTCTGGCATTCCTTTGGACGAAAATCTTTGTAGAATATCCCGATCCATCAATAATATGACTCACCCTGCTCACATAATAAGGTCCGCTCAATTTTGTCCCTATACCCTCAATTTCTATTATCTCACCAGCCCTTATTTCAGGATTCCCCACTATTTCGGCCATGCCGGTGATGTATCTCAGGGTTTTCCCATTCATATACGACTGGGCGATCCATCTGGCGCTATAGTCGTCCGGAGCGGCATGCGTTGTGATCAACTGCTCATGCCTCTTCACAACCTCCGTGGCAGGGATGTCTCCCATAACCTTGTTTGATTCTATACTGTCAACCGTCCCAATAATGGCCCCCTGCCTTCCTCCCCTTCCTTCGGTTCGGTCGGATCTGACCGTGACCCGTGTGGGAATGCCCTGCGTGGCAATCCTCGAATAGAAACTCTGAATATTGTACCCCCATTTCAGGGTAAGCTTGGGATCAGGATAGCTTTGAATCTGGGGGCTTTGAAAGATCAAACAATGCTGACCCTTTACTTCATCCCATTTCACCGAATATTCCCAGTCTATCATGTCAGCCATTTCCTTCAGAAGCGAGGCATATGATATCTGGTTCTGCTGCCGGGACTCAAACCGGAGATCGCATGGCTCAATCCTTGAATCGAAACCGGCCTCACTTGCCATCATCTGGACAATGTCCTGTATTCTCTCGTTGCTCCATCTTCTGATATTTTGGGAGGCATCGAGCTTTTCAAGATCATAGAACAACGACTTTCCGTTTATGGTTACAACTACCGCCCCATCCTTGGAGAAATCGGTTTCCCTGGACATGATCCGCCCTTCTGTCATAGGATACATATTTCCAAGGTATCCCATCCGGATGTTGACCATCTCCTTCTCGTCAATGAGGGCCTCGTCTAAATACTCGAAATCCTTTCGATGAAAATGGCCGGACCTCCAATGCTTATGCCGGTCAACAAGTGTCACGGAAAAGGTATCAGCTCCTCTTGCATAATCATCTACTGCAATAGACTTGATTAGATCGTTATTGCCCATCTGTAAGACATTACTGCCCAAGGTAACCTTATAGGATGGAACATGAATTATTTCTGCATTAAGGGCCATAATCAATTTACCGTAATCTCTATAACTACTATGACTACTTCCCCCTTAAAGGAGGAATATATAACCTTGTACCTGGTTTCAGGGACCGGGGGTCCTCGATACCATTGATGTCGGCAATAGGACGCCATTCTCCGGGATCATTATACATCTCCCAGGCAATGGCACTAAGAGTCTCTCCGTCCTTTACAACATGCCATTTTGAATAATCGGGTGAACGTTTGACCTCTTCAGCCTTTCCGTAGGAAAACCTTTTAAATCTGACATCTACTGTGGCACGCACAGGCATTCCGTTTTCTAAAAACAAAAGGTATCTCACATTAGCGCCTTCAAGAACAGCAGTGAATTGAATACCTACCCCCCAGGAAAATAGCACAATCGGCGGCGCATGAAGTTCCGGATCCGATTCAATCAGCGATAGCAGCGGTCTGATATATTCTTCTCTAACGTCAGTCTCATCCTCAAAGGTGTCAAAAAAAAGTTGCATGGAGAGACTCTCGGCGCCACCTCTGATAAATTGTATTAGGGGTGCGTCAAGGCCCGGAATCTCCACCTCTTGATAAAGATTGAGCTTATCAATTGTACAATCAGAGGGATTAAACAGGACCTTTATCGCCCCGCTGCCGGTGTTGATAGGAATAATCTCTGCCTTTTCGAGCGCCATTTTTTATCTTAATCCCCCCATACCTTTATATTAATTCCCCCATCCGTTCTTTCTCTCTGATAATCCTTCTCATCAGGATCTCATAAACACGATCCGCCACTTTGTTATAATCAATGGAAGCACCTGTTTTCTCTGTATCTTTTTTCTCCCAAAAAGGATTTTCCGTCCGGGCAATATTATTAAGAGACGTTTCATTTTGTGAAGTTAATGACAGGGACCGCGAAAATTCCCTGGTTATGTCTGAGGTCAAAATTGAGCTGAAAGGTCCCCTCGCGCTTTTTGTTTCGGCCTGTGTCCCCGGAGGAATGGCATATATAGTATCCGTCTGTATGGAACCGGCCCTTTCATGTCGAAAAGGAATGACAGGCATATGTTTCTGCTGGAAAGGTTTTAAGCCGTCATGGATAAAAGGTCTCACAGTATCAGGGGCCTCGTGAGGATTCAGATTCTCGGTCCCTCCGGAATAATCGCGCCTGTTGTTCATATTTATTTGACCCATATTTGAGATAAACTGATCTGGGTCCGAAGTCAACCTTCCTGCTATTCCGGAATAAATCCTATCATTCCGGGAATCTCCATATTTCAAATCCCTGGGAGATGATTCGAGGATCACCCTTTTATAGGGCTTCATGGATCGTACGGTATCATGATTAACTATCAAGGTTCGCCGGGTATGGGACAGGGAAACCCTCCCCGTCCGCTCTGTAAATTTCCTTTTATATCCTTTATATCTAAAATGAAGGCCCTCATCTTTATATTTGAGATTGAGGTCCTCAGGTTTTATAAGGAAATTCTTGGAGAATTCTGAAGATTTATGCTCATCCGGCCTTCCAGGATATTTATGGGCCTGATCCTCGTATAACTGATCCATATTCTCACCATATTCCCCGGGGGCTGAGATTAGATCTTTTACCGGTCCGGAAACAGTCCTGTCATACTGTTCATGTCCACCCGGTTCTTTCAGAGTCATTTCCTGATAAGGTCTAACGGAGGCAAATTCATGTTGTATTTGATCAAGATTTGGCCTGTCCCGCCCGGGGTCTGAAATAAGGTCCCCTGTCATCCCGGAATAGTCCTTAATACCATGGTTCATATCTCCATACTGTGATCTCAATGCCGTTCTTTGAAAGGATTTCATGGATGGGATTGTAACCCTATCTGAAACCGGCTTCCGCCTCGTTCGTGAAAAGGATATAATCCCTTTACTTCTCTTCAAAACAGTATTTTGAACAGTATGTAAAAAACGTATTTGTTGAGGATCTAATATCTCTCTTCGCTGTCTGATAACAGGCAAACGCATATCATTAGCGTACTTTATACCTCCTTCAACAGAGTTAGTGTATCTATTAAAAATAGCGACTGGGTAAAATCTTATATTACTACCTTGATATGTATTAATACCCTTGTCTCCATAGGGGTGGGATTTTCCATAGAGTAGTGATTTTAAGAGATTTCGGAAGACAAAAGGAAATCTTAATACAATCCCATGATTCCATAGTAAGCTCCGGATCTCAATCCGATGAGTAATTGAGGAAAGATAAATATTTTCCAGCCTCTTTCTAAAATAATCATTCCAACGGTTTAAGCCGGATTGCCCTGAAACAAGGTTTTGCTGTCTTTGATGAAAGACTAAAAATCTCTTCCCCCATGGGCTAATAAATAATCTTTTTCCCCTATTCATTTCCATTTTTTTGAATCAATTGTTATATTGAAACACTGCCTTCTTCAATAAATCCTTCATGGGCCAGCTCAAAGATTTCTATTGCCACATCGCTCCTGTCTGCCTTCAAATCAGGCCCCAGCCACTTTTGAGGCCAGCATCCCTTAAAATTCCAGCGGCGGACCTCCTCCATCCTCTCATTAAATAAAATGATACTCACATTTCTGCGAATGCCCTTTCGGCTTGAAAGAGACTGTTTATACCAATCCCATAAGGTGCTTGATATTGTTACTCCCTTTTTAAGGATAATGTGCTGATATTTTATCCTGCCAGGAAGCACATAAAGATATTTGTTCATTCCCCCCTCTTTGTATGAGTACTCTTCAATCTCGGTTTGAAGATTACCGCATTGGAAGATACCCACCACCGTATTGTCGATCTCTATACCAAACCTGCAAGAGGTTAATGGTAAATCCGAATCATTAGCGCCCCCCTGGGACCTAGAATTTTTTTGCAAATGATTATTAATCATTTTTACTCATCATTCCTGACCGAATCATTGATCTTTCTGTTAATCTTCGAAACCTCGCTTATCCATCTGGACCTCTCCCGATGGTTCATATCCATCACGATATCATAATCCCAGTGTAAATAGTAAGATAAAAAGGCTACCTCCTCATATATCCTCGCGAGGGGGTAGCCTATAATTCCCCCTTCGCTTCTACAGCCTCCTGAGAAAACTCTTTGTTACAGTGAGGACATTTGATCTTTGCCTCCCCGTCAATATTTATCCGGTTATAGAAGTTCTGAAGATATGCCAGGTCGGATGAAAAAAGGTTTTCGATAATCCCCGGATTAATTTCCTTCAGGTTCCCAAGTTTGGTAATCACTCGTGAAAGGAGAATAATAATCAGATACCCCTCGTTCCGGGCAACCCTTGGATCCTGCAAAGGAAGAATTTCATCCTTTGCCGTTGACAGGCGCATCGTGCCGTTTCGATGAATATTTCCGTCTTTATCAATATATCCCTTCGGAAGGGTAAAATCATACTCTGTCTGTAATGTCATAGCTTACACCTTCTTCTAAACCTGTTTCAGCATAAAACCCGCAAAGGCAGCAATTCTAATATTGACCAAACAAGTTGAAGAGGATATCGTCATAATCAGAATTGCTTCCGCGAAGGCCTTCTCCGGTTATGCATGTCAAATTTCAGGCACGGTCAAAGCCTTCATGACAGAAAGTCAGGGTCTCCACAGCAACCGCGTTTCCGTCCGCCTTTAGATCAGGGCCGGTCCACTTCCTTGGCCAAGCCTCTCTTATGTTCCAGCGAATCTTTTCTTCGCCTTCCTCGTTTCTGACAATGATAGAGACATTCTTCCTCTCAACCTTGCCATCCATTACCTTCTTCCGCCAATCCCACAGGGATTTGTCATCCACAATCCCTCTCCTGAGGGTGATATCGCTAAAGCTCTTCAAACCCGGCAACTTCTTGAGAGTATTATCTTTATCATCCCCTATCCGGTAAAGAATAACGTCTGTCTCGGATTCCAATCCTGAACATTCTTGAAATCCGCCTGAGATAACCCCTTCAATCTCAATTAGAAAGTTATGGGCCCTATAAGGATCCTGATAGGGTTCTTTTCTATCTGCCATAATAGTCTACCTCCATCTTAATCATCTTAATTAAGCCTCGGCCAGTGATGTACCCTGACTCCATTGGGTAATACGGAAGATAACGAATTCCGCCGGACGAGAAGGCGCAATCCCGATCTCGATAATGACCTTCCCCTGTTGAACGATTTCTTCCGGATTGGTCTCCTGATCACATTTTACATAGAACGCTTCCTGGGGAGTGGCTCCTACTAATGCACCTGACAGCCACTGGGTATAAAGGAACGCGCTTATATCTCTGCTGATCCTGTTCCAAAGGACCCTGTCATTGGGCTCAAAAACAACCCATTGGGTCCCCCTGGAAATGGACTCCTCTATCATTATAAAAAGCCTTCTGACATTGAGATATTGCCAACTGGAGTCAGAGCTGAGTGTCCTGGCACCCCATACCCGGATCCCCCTCCCGGGGAATGAGCGGATACAATTAATGCCGTTTGGGTTCAGAACATCCTGTTCTCCTTTGGTAACATGGTATTTCAATCCTACGCATCCCCGGACAATCTCGTTCGCGGGGGCTTTATGGACACCCCGCTCCGAGTCGCTGCGCGCATAAATACCGGCCACATGGCCGCTGGGAGGTATATATTTTCCTCCAACAATCTGGATCCAGGGGAAGTAATAGGCTCCATATTTCGAATCCCTCGGCTTGATATCCTTAATCTTCGAGAGTCCCCCGGCAGGCAGCTCTTCAGGACTATCAAGGATAGCGAACAGATTCTGGTTCTCGCAATAGGTCAATACCGCTTCATATACATCCTTATCAACCAGTCCTGGGGCACACAGAATGGAGATATCGTCAAATTCCTTGAATGCCTGTAAACCTGTTCGGGCTCCCGGGCCTTTGTCTTCACCCTGGACAGCGGCAGACAAACTGTTTTTAGAGCTTGAAGAAGCGCCTTTTCCCTTACCTCCGCCTTCGCCTTCGGATGCTCCTGATCCGGCGCTTATTTTGTTGACATAACACCGGCTTCCTCCGTTATTAAAGAATCCGAAGACAGCTTGAGCAAGGTAAGCGCTATTGGTAAAATCTCCGAATTTTGAGGTAAACTGGCTCCAATTGGTAATCAATTCAGGTTTGTTAGTGAGATCCTTTATCTCTTTACCTTCCTTGTAAACAAAATTGGTCTCTCCAATAAACGCAACGGTGCTGGTACTAACCCCTGTTATTGGTTTTGGTCCCATATCAACCTCTTCCACGTATACTCCTGGCGATAAATATTCTCCCATTTCATTCCCTCCAACCATTTAAAAAGGATTAAAAATACTTCCGACTTATTAATGGTTCTAAAAACAAAACTAACATTTCAGTTGCATTAAAATGCACGCTTCTTAAATGCCTCCAAACAACTGAAACGTCACTGCAAGATAATGTATCTTAAAGGTCCAGACGAAGAGACCTTAGAGTTAGCCCTTAGCGTTTGGCCCTGAATATAATCTTATTGCTCGCTTCACGGTGAAATTTCTCAATCTCCCCTTTCTCTGCCATATTTTCCAGTATCTTTGCTATCTCTTCCACCGACCGGTCAATCCTTTCAAACTCCAGCCACCACATAGTTATACCCTCTAAGGTATCACCGGCATTGGGGTGCTTTTTAAGATAATCCAGGATCTTTTTGGATATCTCTTCCTGTTTTTTATTCACTCAGAAAATTTCCCTTACTATCAGAATAAGGAACATTATAAAGATACGGTTTTGACAGATACTTTCAGTATATACTAGCAAGGAACGGACCAAAAAAAATTTAAATGTAACTCTTTGTTTTGTCTTGTTATTGATCGAACGACCGATAATGGACCAAGACGAATAAGTCACATAGAAATGACTTAAACAATGAAAGCCATGGGAGACTGAAAGGCGGAAAGTAAATAATCGATGACTTTCGCGTCACTTTTTTATAACGATCTTTTTTGATGTTCAGTAAGCTGAATTCCCATCTCATTATTGAAAATCTTGTTCTTCGGCACCAGTTGATAGCCATGAAACAATATATGAAACGACCAAAGATCCGTACAAGGGAATATACTCATTAAGTTTTTCTTATAGCTTTATGCTTATTCTTATGAAAATCTTAGAATTTCTTCTTAGATTATAAAGCACAATTCCTCATTTTTAGTTCTTCAAATTTGGGTATTGTCTGTCAAAATTTACAATGACTTATTTTTTTGCGAAAGGCAGCACCTATTTTTTATTTCGTATTATTTTACTCGCATAATCCAAACAACACTCATATTAACGGGTCGTACCTTGAACCATGGTCTATTATATTTACAGTTATTGCCAAACTGGCAAGCGTAGCGCTCCTCATTGGATTCTCCATCGTGCTCCTTATAAGACACATCATGCCCAGACGATGTCTGTTGATAGATCTGGGTTGCCTCTTGCAGGATACCTGATTTGCTGTTTCCTCTTAAAAACCTTCCACCAAAATATCCTTCAGCAGAATTCAAATCTGGTAAGTTTGTCCCATTATAGGGGGATCCGGGATCTGTGACCTTCTGTCCATTACATTCCAGCCAGCCGTCGGGTAGAGAAGGAGTACCGGGTAGAGATTTATGCCAAGCCACAATCGTGCCTACAGGCACTTCACAACGCCGCATCAAAAAGAGAATCACGACGACAACCAGCAGAAAGATCACTGCACCGCCGGCAATAATAACGGGGAGCCAGTTAAAAGGCTTTTTGGGTGGAAGAGGTGGGGGCGCTGCCTCAAGTTTGGCATCCAGATTAAAGGACCCTTCTGTTGCCAGAACCAGGTTTTCCTGCCTGTGATAACCTTCCATTTCAAAGGTTATCAATAGTTGCTGGCCACTCTCAATTCTTGAATCATCAATTTCCGTAGTGAGCTCATAGAAGCCGTTTTTTGCGCTTTTGCATTGCTGTAGCTCTTCCTTTTTAAGATGGAGTTTTACGATAGCCCCTGTTAGGGTATGACCTGTCTTGGCATCTTCTACTTCTCCATAAATACGGAATTTCATGATATTCCCCTCATTTTAAAAAAAAGTTAAAGGTTAAACAGAAAAATGATCTTTCTGTTCCTTCCACCACCTTACAACAGGCATCGATGTACGAAACGGCTTTATTTCTTCAACTATTTCAAAACATATGAAAGGATGAATCTCGCCTTATCTTCATCCACTGAATCATCAAATATTAGGTAGAAAGTAAAAGTATTCTCAGCGTTAATATTGTTATAGTTTATCTGGGTATCAGGATCAAGTTTTAAAATATTGACAACGATCTTAAGGACAATCGTACACTTTTCTGTTTTTCCATTCTAATATATAAAGATCTGACTCCATTTTATCTTTCAGACAACTAAAATGTTACTATTTTTCTTATTTGTCCGAAAAGGAATCAAAAACTGCAAAATCATAATTATAATTAAAACTGAAAAAGCTCCCATAAACGAAGGGAATTGATTGTAGCTGATATCGGTAATCTCTTTCAGGGCGTAATAAGAGATTTGATCCGAAATAAAGGCAATCCCGACCGCCAGCAAAATGGCAGATATCCTTTTCAGCTTTTCAGACAATGGGAAAAAATAGATTATGTGCGCTAAAATCCAGACCATTATCAAGCCAAAGTTGATATGATGGATTTCAAATCCCAATAATATGATTGAACGGTGTTCATTGGAAACACCCATTTTATAAAGCAATAACTGGGAGATACGGAATATGCCGATGACTATGGCAATAAGAAAAATATAAAAAAATCTGCTTTTCAAGCTGCTATAAATCCTTGTCCGGGATTGAACATCAAAAAACATAATAAATAAAATGGAAATTACCAGAAAAATAACACTTCCCAAGATACTTTGAATGGAGAAAAAACCAAATGAGGGATTTGACTTGCATATTAAATAAATCATTTGATCAAAGGCAACCGCCGTACCCACCCATATCCACCTCGTATTAATCCCGGCAATCAGAAGCGTCCCGCATAGGATCAAAAAGAAAAAACCGATATTGCCCAAATTAATGGCAAATATTCCTATCTCTATAGGGAAAAGCAAGGGTTGAAGCGTCCTTGATAAAAGGATGCCGCAAACGATAGGGATTAAATATTGTTTTAATCCCTCTACTGAAGGTTTATATTTCATTATTTCAAAAGATATTGTAATAAGAAAGTGGCTAAAGGAGGCACTGAAAAACTCATTATAAAGGTATAAAGCGTTTTTATTTCCATAGGCCATACAGGCTTATTTTCAACTTGATTATACATATCCTTTAACAAATCAAGATACTTTTCATATTCTTCTGTTTTATCTTTAGGGATCGATTCCCCTTCTATCCCCATTAATAGCTTTTCATTAAATTCATTATATTTTCTTGAAATCCTATACAAATATGTATCTTTGGCATGTTTCATAGGGACATGAAAAGATATGAGCGGAAGGAAAAAAGCCAGGAAAAAGATTGGAATAAATGATACTACAAGTATGTAATTGTGAAAGGACGGTGGTGTAGCCTCCTTGAAGAATTGAGCAAGAATCATTAAGAGAAAAGGGACTGTTACATAAACAAAAGAGATCGCCACATCCGACAAACAGGAAAATCCACCCGCCTTATCAGCAGAAAGAGGCTTGATTCTTAAAAGATCCTTTTCGTCCGACAATTTATTACAAAACAGATAAACCACGCCTACCAGGTTAATAAGTTTTGACAGAATGACCGGTATTAAAATATATCCAAAAAATACCCAGAGCCGGGTCAACAGCCAGCAGAAGAAGGCCTCTTTTCTGTCTGTATCCCATTTGGGCAGGACAACTTTATTCATTAAATAAATTGGCTCCTCCTGGCCATATATATAAACCTCATTGGAAGTATAGGGTCGAATTATTTCCGGCAAACTGCGTGTAATAGCAGGAAAACTGCATGTAATCAAATTAAATAAAAATAATACTATACCAGCAGCAAGGCCGGAATATTTTAACCATTTCCAGTGATCTTTCGCAGCAAAGCTTTTCTTTGCTTCATTAATAAAATTGATATATTTCCCGGATTCTTTAGAAATGAACTGGCTGTTTATTAGATTCCTTATCTTCGTAAAGAATCTTTCAATCCTCTTTGCTGAAACACCTAACAAAATCAAAGCCAAAGGCACGAGCATATAAAAGGGCCAAACCATCGGGTCACCTAAATAGCTCATGCCTATTATTCTTTTTGTCTGACCGAATCCTTTAATCTTCCCGGTCACTTCCTTACCAAGCCCTTCCGGAAGATTTTCAATATTGATCAATATCTTTTTCTCATCACCCAGGGTATTTATTAAAAGCGATTTGGAAAAATTTTCCTCTAATTCCGGAAACTCTTTTTCGAGACTTATATATTCTTCATAATCAATGTAGGCGATTTGCTTCGTTTCGTATAAGTCCCCCCATTTAAAACGATTTTCTCTATTAGCGGCAATAGTGGTAAGCAAAAAAGGCACAACGATCAACGCGATTAATGCAATTAATTTTTTAGGCTTGTCGAAGCCTATATGATTCAGAAAAAAAACCAGGATCGGATCACCTGACAATATTTCATTTTCGGTAATTAATGGTAATTCTTCTTTCTTCATTATTTTCTCAGGGCGTTAAGAATAAAATTGGCGTTTTCGCAAAAAATTACATCAATAAATTTATTTGAAGCATACCTTACATAATCTTTAACCTTATCCACACTAAAAATCCATAATCTCAAATTATTCATTCTGCAATATTCCAAAACCTTATCTCCCAACATTGAACGGTGAATACAGATACCTCCCTTTGTTGACAACAGAATATCTAAAATATCCTCAGGAAGTCTCTGGCAAATCAAAGTATGCTGAAATCCCTGCTCCAAATTGCCTAATGGTTTTGAAAAAGATTTTTCTCCAATAATAACAAAAGATGAAAACCTTATAATCTTTTCACCCATAACCTCAGAAATAAACGATCCCATTGCACCTAGTTTAATTATGTTCCAATGTGAGAGAATAAGCGGTATCCTGGCCCCTAACTCATAAAGGAGCATCAGGGTTTGAGGAATCCAGGAAACAAAATATACATTATCTTCAAGACAGGCTTTTTGTATCATCTCAATGTGTTCTTTTTCAAATCCATAGTCCTTTATATCTATACAAAGCTTTTGATATGTATATTTCCTTTTCCTGAATAATTCAAGGGCGTCTTTTAAAGTCAGAGGTGGTTCCCCGTCGGGATATCTGAGTTTATTCAGGATAGAAGATTCTGTTTCCTTAAATTTGTATCTTCCTTTGTTATGGCTTTTCATAACTGGATTATGTGAAATATAGATTTCCCTGTCCAGACTTGCCCGGGTGTCTACTTCTAAATATGGTACCGCAGAAGAACAGGCTTTTTCAAATGACAACAGGGAATTTTCTATATTTCCGAAACCCCTCACCCGATGGCTGAGTATTTTCCGGTAATTTCTATTTTCCATTCTCTAGTCTTCCTGTTTCTCTTTTTTCAGATCCTGTTCGAGTGATCAATTAATTATAACCTATCGAGCTATTGCAAGGAATATCAGTGCTCCTAAGATTGCCGCCAATAGAGCAAAAAACAAACTGGATATAAGGACGATGAGAAATCCCTTTGTGAATCCCACACCTGTGCCGTCGGGATACTTAATTGCCTTGCTAAACATAAAGGCAATAACCAGAAGGACTGCGGCCAAAACTACAGGGACTAAACGGAGGGGGTTTCCGGGGAGTCGGTAGAGATAAAAACCATTAAGGATAAGGAGCCTTTTAATCAAATCATAAGTGGAGATAGTTCTTCCCGGGATTTCGATTATGGCGATTAATATTGCAGAGGCCAGAACATTTCCGGTGATGAATGCCAGGAGCGTGGGTGAATAAATTTTCCTCCAAGATGGCCTGTAACCTGTGACGACTCGAGTTGCGATTACAACAAGAGGCGCCGCTAAAAGGCTAAATATGGCAGACCTTATTATAATAATGAGAAAAGTAGAAACGATATGAGTAATTTCCAACAAGAACTGCATAAGATGCCTCCAATTATTTGTCTGCTTTAAACCTCAAATATTCGAGCCTTATTTATAGGCTGATATCGCTCATCACAGATACTTGCGTTTATGAATACTGAATTTTCTATGATCAATTGTCCGTATCCTTCATGAATATGCCCGAATATGTAACATTTTGGTCTGATCCGATATATTGCCTTAAATAATTCCTCACATCCCTGATTTTGCCCATGAACAATATCTAAAATTCCAAATGGCGGACAATGAGTAATGAGAATATCAGTATCATGCGGGATCAAATCCCATTTTTGCCTTATTTCATCTCCGCGTTCTAAATTGAATGCCCAATCAAAAAACCATGGCTGCCATGGCGAGCCATAGATCTTTATTCCATTAATTTCAACACCGCTATCCTGTAGATAAATGCAATTTTGTAAAGATGTTTTCGCTATATCAGGGAAATTTTGAAAAGGGAAATCATGATTTCCGGCTATTACTATTTTGTGCCTGTGAGGAAGTTGTGCCAAAAACCTGTCAAACTGGATAATTTCTTCAATCGTGCATTGATTACATATATCACCAGCACATATTAATATATCGCCACTCGGGATATGGATTTTTTCATGGAAACCGTGCGTATCGCTGATTATAACTATTTTCATAAGGATTTCAGATATTGCTTAAATCTAATGGACTCTTGATAGAAGACTATCAACCCTCTCCCCAAAATTCCTCTAACCGCTCATCCGGTTGATGATGATATTTGTTATCAGATAATCTGATTCTATAAATGGCAACTGATATTATTATCGTTGCCAATACAGCAGGAAGCATATAATAAATGCTTAAATGTTCCAGATTCTCAATGGAAGTATTTATTAATCCTTTCATCTGTAAAGCATCATATCTCCATATGAAAACACACATCAAATTATTGATAAAATGAAGGGTTATTGGATATATTAAATTCATTGTCTTAATAAAAACAAAACCTAACATCAATGATAACAGGAATATTGGAAATATTCTCGAAGGATTCAAATGCAACAAGGCAAACAAAATCGAAGCAATTACTATAGCCTTTATATCACCATATTTCCTTGATAAGCCATTTTGTATTAACCCTCTAAAAAAAATTTCTTCAAAGATTGCCGGTAATACAGCGATAAAGATAATAGCAATCAAAAATCTATGCAATCCCGGCATCCTTGCCATCTCAATAAACTCAGCACTAAATGATATATTTTTCCCAAAAATACTTGTAAATATATTTTCTAATTCTGATGCGACAAACATATATGATACTGAAAATAATGTTATTAAACTTATTAAGGGGATATTTATTTTTTTAATATTGATAATATCGTTAAGTTTGATCTTTGATCTCTTTTTTAAATATAAAATGAACAAAATAAGGATTACATCGGCAAAGATTAATAACAACACATTCAAAAAATATGATGTCTGCAGACTCTGTTCTATGGCGTTCTGAATTGTGGAGGGATCAATACATGAATACTTTAAACTGAATATTATTCCATAAACAATTGCATAAAAAAACGCTATTAAAACTCCTGCTAATAATTGAGAAATAACAAAAACTATAAAATAGATAATTGATTTGCCAATTGTGATTTCATATTCTGTATTAATATCTTCCATCTTAAATCTTTGATTAAATATTTAGGTAAGTCGACAACCAGCCATCCGAATCGCCAGCGTTCTTAATTGGGCTGTAATTCAATGAGAACCTGAACGGTGCCCGAAGAATACTGTTCCCATGGGCCCGGTAGTACATTTTTTGTGCTCATTTCAAAAAAAAGTAAAGAAAACCCTTCCTTTATTAATAAATAGGATACGACCAGTCAAATTGTAATTCACATTTTTGGTTCTCATAAATGATTTCATCTTTTACCTCTTGAGTTGCATAAACTGTGGACGCTACAAACATAAAAAAGGAAATGATAAGAATTATCTTTTGGATGCCATACCCAAAGTAGTCCATCTTTCTTCTCTTCCGCTTTTTTATCTCTTTTAAGTTAATGATAAAATGTTGGTAACATCAAAGATGTCCTCTTTACATTTATCCTCGAACCTTTGAATCTTATATACATAATAGTATGGTATTAATGCTATTTCAATATATGGTTTTTGTGGGTATTGGCTGTCCAATAATGAGGCTAATCTTTTACGATGAAACACAGTGAAAATATAATTTTCCTTAAGTCATTTTGTTTGGCGACATTCCATTTATAATTCTTACGATGCCCTTAAATATTCCTTCTATTACGGACAATCCTCTAAATTAAATCCAAATAATGATATTTTAGTCAGATAAGGGATGGTAAAAATATTCGTAATGATTTTTGATTCTCCACTCATCTTGGCTTAACGCCTATAAATACCTTCGTAGGATATTCGCCTTGCCCTAGGATAAAAGGATCGTAGACGCCATCCAACCTTGCCTGCTTCACTTTCAGTCCTGCATCCTCAAAGAGAGAAATCCATTCCGCTTGCGAAAAGAGTCCCAACCTATGAATGTCTGTATAAATGCTCAGCTTGCCTTCATGCCTGATCAGGTATACAAGGATTGCTTCATAGATTGATGGGGCTTGTTTGGGAAAATAGTTGTTCTCGAAAATAGTGATCTCTACGTCATCTTTAGCACCAGTATAACAAAAATTATTTTCCCGTAACTCTTCACGAGTCTTTGCTACGGTCAGGAGTACACCACCGGGTATCAGATGTTTGAAAGCCGCAGCAATCGCACTTTGAAGCTCCGGCAGTTTCACCATATAATCGATGGAATCAGGAATGGTTACGACACCAAAGCGTTCATTCAAATCGACGCTTCGCATGTCGCCTCGCAAATAAGTGACTTCTGGATTGGCCTTTCTGGGAATTTCGAGCATTTTTCCACTGATGTCTACTTCTGTGACCTTGAAATGCTTCTTGAAGGTGTAGTCATTGCCACCTGCGCCGCAGCCTAAATAAAGCAAATTCTTTGTTTCAGTCTGAGCGTTTTCTTTGATGAGATTCACATAAAACTCGGTTTCATCTTCATAGTCAGCGGAAGATGTAATAATGGATTCTGTCCATGCAAAATCGCCATAACTAAGCCACTTATTAGTTTGCATTCTTGCTCTCCAAGTAACTATACAGATAATGTTGAAATAACCCGCCTCACGATGATTTACGTGGCTCTTCTTTTTTACGGTCGGCTAAATGAGGTCGGGGTTGATTGATAGTTATGTAATAATAATTTTAAGGAGCAAACATTTCAGCTAAGACTTCCAGTACTTTTTGAGAAGTATCTTTACTAATTCTCCCTAATTTTTTTACCAATCGGCTTTTATCTATGGTGCGTATCTGATCAAGAACGATATGACCTTTTTTCCTTTGAAAAGTAATGGGAATACGGGTAGGATAACTTCTACCTTTTGTGATTAGAGGTGCAACAATAACTGTTCCAATATAATGATTCATCTCATCTGGAGAGATAATTAGACATGGACGAGTTTTTTTAATTTCATGGCCTATGGTTGGATCAAGATTAACTAAAAATATGTCGAAGCGGTCAATTACCAATCCCTTTCATTTTTATCCCAGTTTGTTTCAATGTATATATCTCCATCAAGTAATTTATCATCTTTATTTTTAGCCATAGTTTGAAAGGCATCTTCCCAACCATCCCTTGGTTTGGCCCTTGATTTTATAATAAGGCAGTTACCTTTAGGTTCTAATTCTACTTCTCTCTCCAAATGACATTGCTCTATAATAGCTTTTGGAATTCGAATGCCTTGGGAATTTCCAATCGGGATAATATTTGTTTTTAATTTTGCCATATCTACCTCTTAATAAAATGTATCTACAATGTAATTACCCTAAAAGTATATTTTTGTCAAGATAAAATTAAAATAACATTGCGCAACCTGCCTTGTGAACGCAACTGGAAAAGGCTTCGAAGTTCAAGAACAACTCCACAAGGGTAGCGTCAATATGCCGTTGTTAGCCACTCATTCGATTATGACCCGGCGCTTCTTAGCGATTGACATGATGTCATCGTAGGTTACAACCTCTATTTCTGGATTATCAGCCCTGAGTGTCTGACGTTCCAAGGAATCTTTAAACTCAAAAGATCGTCCAATTATCACTATCAACCGCGGTTGATAAATTTCCATCCCAATCACGCTCTTCAGTCGTTTGCGATTGTCCTCGCTCTCAAACCGGCGTCTGTAAGTAAGTAACTGGGCGCATGCTTCCATGACTGCGTCACTCAAATGCACACGGTTATCTTGGTGCCTGATGATCCTCTTCCTGGGTGTACCGAAATCGGATCGTTTTATCTCCAGAATCACTGAGTCTTGGACCTCTCGGTTTGTGAGAATGAAATCCGGAATCAGGGGCCCATCCTGTGGGCGAGAGAGCGTAACTTGTGGAAATACCTCACGGTGATCCCATTTCCGTAAAAGGATTTTTCGGATATTTTTATCTTCACATCTGTGTTATGAATAAAGATTTATTTTTAGTATTAAAAAAATCTTAATAGCATTCAAATACCCTTAAATTTCGTGAACCCTAATTTATGCGAAATTAGAAAAAATTTCATTTTTTTATAAATAGCCGATGGACCTTAACTCAGCAACAGCAGTTAACTCTTGGATAGAACATCATGCTCGTTTTTTTATTTTGGTATCTTTTGTATCTTCTATACTCTCTTTTGGTTCCTTCAAAAATACTTAAGGATTGAATCCTGAACTTTGTAAATTACTGCTAAACCAATATATGTTCTATAGTCCCTAAAACAAAATCCGGGGGGATAGATCTAAAATATCCAAAGTTTAAAATCAAACCAAGAATCCAAGCATGGTAAGTTAAATCCAAGAAATACAAAACATTGAAGGCTAGGACCGTAAAATTCTACACTTAAGAAGCTTTTACCTGAGTAGCTATGGTATGGATATGTGAATCCTTATTAATATATTAAGCCTTGATAACCGCCCAAGCCTGAATAGATACCGAAGTTGCTTAACCCTTGATAGATACCATAACCTGGAAAACCAAAGCCTTGATAACCACCTAAGCCTGAATAGATACCAAAGTTGCCTAATCCTTGATAGATACCATAGCCTGGAAAACCAAAGCCTTGATAACCACCTAAGCCTGAATAGATACCTAAGTTGCCCAAACCTTGATAGATACCATAGCCCTGATAGCCAAGGCCTTGCAGCCCTAGGCTTGAATAAACAGAACCTGGATATACTGGGACTGGTGGGATAAATCTTGGTAGCATACCCAAAGAAGATTCACTTTTCTCATCTTCTGGTCTGAGATACCCATTTGAGGAATTCCAAAGATCGAAATCACCCGATTTATTGGTCAGTTTGAGTGTAGTTTTCTCACATTTTTTAACGATAAATTTCAATTCCACTAATTCACCATCTTCATTATGGTCAATACCACAATTTGCACCACTAATTCTTAAGGTGCCGGGACTCAGCATATCAACAATGACGGGCCTATTACATACACCACCCTGAAAATATTCTTCATATTCGAGGATATCATCATCATATGTAACAGTAAATCTGAATTTTTCGACTGGATCACCGGCATTACTTACCCAAACATTAAAATAAACCTTTTCTTCTTCACTTCCATCGCAGTATTCATTCCCGATGTCCAAAATTGTCCCTTCGGCAGCAAAGGGAAGAAGAAAAGAAATAATGAGAAAAAGCCCTATTGAAAGAAAACTGTTATTTATCCAATGCTTATTTAAGCTTTGCTTAGATATCATGGCGATAGCCCTCCATTTGTAATAGATTAAAGTGGGGGACAGACAAAAAGAATTTATTAAGCATTATGATTAATAATAGCTTTTTTATTCTTTTTCTCCCTATTAAAGAATAAATGTTGAAGATCTTTATTTCATCTAATTATATCCTTTCATATTATAACATATACAGAAAATATTTTAATTTTACATTCCTTAACATTTTGAAATTATTAGCTTTTTTCCTTATAACGACAGGCATCACCTGCCTTGCGAGCAATTAAGAAGGAGTGAGCATTTCACGGCCAGCTAAGCAAGGTCAAGATGCAATTGTTAGCCATATGATAGTCTATACAACAGCAGTTACCATATCCCTGGAAGCAATCGATATTTAACTCTTGCAGCATAGTCAGCATATCCGGGTAATTCCTTCTGCAAGGTATTATCCTCAAGAACAGTCCGGGTGATAAACAAAAGCACATATAGTCCTGCGGGGATCAATGCCCATAGAGAGTTTAGGCCTATCGCAATGCAAAAAGAAGAAATGATGCTGGCAGCATAACCGGGATGCCGAATGAATGCGTACGGCCCATTATCGATAACAAAGTGGCCTCTTTCTTTTTGAATGCGAACTGTAGATGAGAAAAATTGATTCGTCCAAACACTCAGGATTTCCAACGAATATCCTAAAAAAATAACAGCAAAAGCTAAAACCTTGATCCATAGAGGAAATTCACCCGTCCAATGATACCGCCCCCCATCCAAAGCAGCAACGAGG
>JBLIRO010000052.1:0-34536 GCA_049472335.1 bacterium
TTTCATTTCAATATGAATTTTCTTAGCAATGAAACTCAAATTTTTCAGTATATAATATATTTCATTTCAATATGAATTTTCTTAGCAATGAAACTCAAATTTTTCAGTATATAATATATTTCATTTCAATATGAATATTTTTGGCAATGAACCTCAGAGTAATCAGTTATAATAAAAATATCACTTTAACAACCTCACACCAATCATCATTAAAACCTAAAATAAACATATATTATATACTAAAAAATCAAAAAAAGATAATTTTTATGAAGTTTTAGAAAAAAGATAATCGTATTCAAACTTATTTTATTAATAATAATCCATAACTCATCCCTCTGATTGCTCTTGATTATTCTAAAAGTTATATAAAATACTTTGCTAAAAAATTTTTTTGATGTAAAATATATTATAAATTCACCCGTACACTTCTAAGTTAAAGCTTTTGTGTTTTGATATCTGAATATTATATTCCTGAAATATAGAACATATTGAAATATAGTAACAAACTGTCTTCTTGATTCTTTTTCAAATCCTTCTTTTGCTAAAATTGAAAAACGAATAAAAAGGAGGTGGTTATTATAAAAATATCCCCAATACTCACTTATCCCTAATATAAAAATATTTCTTTTATATCAAAAGGAAGCATCATGAAAACAAAACCTTTAAAAACTTTATTGGTGATTTCCATCATAATTACAATATTGGTTATGATTTCAATGAATATTGATGCTCAGATAATAGAGCCTATTGACTTTTCCACAGCATTTTATTATCCGGTCTGGTCCCTGGTAGGAACAGGTGCACCTTGGTGGGCCACTTCTTTTACCGAACAAATTATTCATCCTTTGGGCTTTCAATGGCCCCGGCCAATTATTACACCCTATTCAGCAGGTCTTGCAGGATATGGTATTACGGGATTTGCTGGTATTGGCTTGACCAATATAGAACCGACTTGCATTTTGGCTTATCAAGGATTTCCCGAAATGTGTAATGTCCCTCCCGGTTTCGGCCTGTCACTAGGCCTTGGTATGGGAGCTTTTGGCGGGCTTGGTGTCAATCATTTTGGATCCCCGGATGCCATAACAACAATGGGTATTCCATGGAACTGGCAGCCTTTTTTTGGCCTGACATCAATCATGCCGGGACATTTTTATCTAGGTATGTTAAGCCCTTGGTGGGCTACACAACAGCCTTTTTAATACTTTTTAACTTGCATCCCGGAATTAGAAATATTTATTTAAGGAAAATGCATAGAAAAACCCTGAGGAACTTACCTCAGGGTTTGAAAAAGGCCTATTAATATTCTAGAGAATTAATAAGCAGGTGATTGAGTCAGATTACGTGTTCTTAAATAGGCTCCATCACAATAGCAGCCTCCGCCGGGTGCACACGTGTCACAATAGCAACCTCCGCCGGGTGTACACGTGGGGAATTTGCCATCCGGACAATTACCCCTTGTGTTGCCATCACAGATAAACATCGTACCGCCATCGCAACCAAATAAACTACCGCTACAGGTTAAAATTGTGCCTCCGCCACAACCGAACAAGCTGCTGCCGCAGGTACTCATAGTGCCGCCACCACAACCAAATAAGCTGCTACTGCATGTTAATGTAGTCCCTCCGCCACAGCCAAATAGGCTACTACTGCAGGTTATTGATGTGCCTCCTCCACAACCGAACAAGCTGCCGCCGCAGGTACTCATAGTGCCGCCACCGCAGCCAAATAAGCTGCTACTGCAGGTTAATGTTGTCCCTCCGCCGCAACTGCCAAACAGGCCGCCGCTACAGGTTGAAATAGTCGAAATCCCGGTACCTGTACAAATGCCAATTGTAGAGCCTTGACCACCTCTTGTCCCGCATTGAGAAAAAGTGGGACCGCATTGCCATTCACATGTTGACATGGTTTGAGAACATCCTCTACAGGTCATAATAGTTCTCATACCCCCTGAGCTGTCTCTGATTATGTCACCAGGAAAAGAAGCTCCGGAAAAAATGACATCACCAACAAACATAACATCACCTGGAAAGGTATATGCATTAGGAGTATGTTCGATTCCCCTAACCTCTTGTGCATTTACATCTGGAATTCCATTGGACTGGTTTTGCAGGCCAAGAGCCACAATTATAAAAGCCCCTGCTAAAAATATGGCCACATAAAGTACCCAAAAACCTTTTTTCCTGAAACGTTTCATGTTTTTCACCCCCTTTCATAGATTTACTTGGTTATGTTAAATTACGTTCCATTTTGCCCTTTTTTATCTTAAGGGATGATAAATCAGTTGAGATTCGACTAGTAAATTTTCAAGTAAATTCGGAGGTAAAAAGTTCAGGTGAAAAGATAATTTCTATTAACATGATTTCTATTAACATGAGTGAGAACGTGAACAAGATTTTTTAAATATATTTAAATATAATAGACTTATATAGTATATATTAATACATCGTGGCTAATTAGTCAATTGCGCAGCAATTATGTGCAGTAATTATGCAGTAATTAATTTATTAAAATTTAAAAAATTTTTACATATATTGACAGGAGTATGGATTATGGAATAAGCTTTTTTCTAATGCATCTTCCTGCAAGGCACATTATCTTAAGGTATATTTCAAATGAATAAGGGGGACCAAGATGAAGACGATCAAAATAAAGGGTATGTCCTGCAAACACTGTGTGATGGCTGTAACAAAGGCATTGAATGGAATCGAAGGGATAAAAGACGTTAAGGTGGACCTGGAAAAAGGAGAGGCCACTTTTGACGAGACAAAATCCGTGGATATGGCGATCATCTCTGATGCGATAGAAAGGGCAGGATACGAGGTTGGCGAGTAAGATCACCCTGAATATTCGAGGCATGACTTGTGCCGCTTGTGTCAGGCGGATCGAAAAAGGACTTCAGGACCTTGAAGGGGTAAAAAGCGCGTCAGTCAATTTTGCCACTGAGAAAGCCATAGTAGAATATGATCCTGCCATCATAACTCCCGATTTAATGATTAAGAAGATTAAAGACACCGGTTATGAGGTAGTGAGCGTTGAAAAGTCAGGAGAGGGCCCCATAGAGAAGACAACGATCTCGGTGGGGGGCATGACCTGTGCGGCTTGCGTCCGGCGAGTGGAATCGGCCTTAAAATCTGTTGACGGGGTAATTGACGCTCCGGTCAACCTCGCTACTGCAAAGGCCACTATCATACATCCAAAGGATTGGGCGGATATTGAGGGTGTGAAAAAGGCGATCTCCGACGCAGGTTATGAGTTCCTGGGCGTTTCCGGGCCAAGTCTTGATGACCCCATAGAGGCTGCCCGGAAAAGGGAGCTGAAGGAGTTAACAGTAAAATTTATCGTTGGCCTTGTCCTAAGCATAGTCATTTTTATGGGTTCAATGCAGGGATGGTTTCCCTTCCTCAGGCCTATTCCAAGACAGGTAATGCTCTGGTGCCTTTTTGTGCTAACCACTCCCGTTGTCTTCTGGGTGGGAAGCCGGTTCTTTTCCGGTGCAGTCAAGGCTGCCAGACAAAAGACATCGGACATGAATACATTGGTGGCTGTGGGGGCGCTTTCGGCATATCTTTATTCCACGTTGGCCACCTTCGTTCCCCGGTTTTTTTCCGGTGCGGGTATCGCGCCTCATGTCTATTTCGATGGTGCGGCCATGATTATCACCTTTATCATCCTGGGACGTCTGCTGGAGGCAAAGGCAAAAGGAAAGACCTCCATGGCCATAAAGCGGCTGATGGGCCTGAAACCCAAGACAGCAAGGGTTATAAGGGACGAAAAGGAGATGGATCTCCCTGTGGAGGCTATAATAAAGGGGGACCTGATCCTGGTCAGACCCGGTGAAAAGATACCCACGGACGGGGTGATTGTATCAGGGATATCCGCGGTGGATGAATCCATGCTCACAGGGGAGAGCATCCCTGTATCAAAGGATGTGGGAAGCGAGGTGTTCGGAGCGACCCTGAACAAAAGCGGAAGCTTTACCTTCAAGGCTACAAAGATTGGCGCGGAGACAGCCCTTGCCCAGATCATCCGCCTGGTGGAAGAGGCGCAAGGTTCAAAGGCCCCCATTCAACGCGTTGCGGATAAGGTTGCCTCCATATTCGTCCCGGTCGTTATGGGTATTGCTGTGCTGGCCTTTATCATCTGGTACTTTTTTGTTCCCGGGTCCGTCTTCAGCAGGGCCCTGCTCAATTTTGTGTCTGTTCTTATCATTGCGTGCCCCTGCGCCATGGGTCTGGCGACACCCACTGCCGTTATGGTTGGTACGGGGCTCGGGGCTGAAAACGGCATCCTGATCAAAGGCGGGGAGAGCTTGGAGAAGGCGTATAAGATGACCACGGTTGTCTTTGACAAGACTGGTACACTTACAAGAGGGGAGCCGGAGGTTACCGACATACTGACTGCGGAGAATATTCAACAAAAAAGGCTGATGGAAGTAGCTGTTTCCATTGAGGCCGTATCGGAGCACCCTCTGGCACAGGCCATTGTTCAAAAGGGCAGCCGGGAAGGGGCAACGCCCGTTCAGACATCCAATTTCGAGGCATTGTCAGGGCTTGGTGCAAGGGCAATCCTGAACGGCAAAAAATGCCTTCTGGGAAACCTGCGCCTCATGGAAAAAGAGGGTATAAAGATGAGCAGCCTTGACATAAAGGCCAAAGACTTTGCTGATCAGGGAAAAACCTGTGTGTTCGTGGCGGAAGAAAGTCATGCCATAGGTCTCGTGGCCCTGTCTGATACGCCGAAGAAATCCGCGGCGCAGGCTGTTGCCACACTGAAGACCATGGGATTGAAAGTGGCCATGATCACGGGGGATCATAAAAAAACGGCGCATGGCATAGGTAAGCAGCTTGGAATCGAAAAAATTCTGGCGGAGGTGCTTCCCGGTGATAAGGCCGCGGAGATAAAAAGACTCCAGGCAGAGGGAGAGGTAGTGGCCATGGTGGGAGACGGAATTAACGATGCCCCGGCCCTTACATCGGCAGATATAGGAATAGCAATAGGCGCCGGCACGGATGTCGCCATGGAGGCCAGTGACATCACTCTTATGACGGATGACCTGAGGTCTGTCCCCTCGGCAATAAAGCTCTCTTTTGAGACCATGAAGGTGATCAAACAAAACCTTTTCTGGGCATTTTTCTATAACAGCCTGGGTATTCCCATAGCAGCAGGTATATTGTACCCTTTTTTCGGGATCCTCTTAAATCCCATATTCGCAGCCGCGGCCATGGCTTTCAGCTCTGTCTCCGTAGTCACCAACTCCCTTCGTTTAAGGGGATCATGGACCAGGGTAGCTTAAATCCTGCTCTTATTTATATTTTATTTGTATCTTGAAGATTTTTTTGTAAAATAATACCACTATGGAAACATTGGATAAAAGGTTGAACCTGGCTGTGGATTTACTTAAAGCCGCAAAGAGGGTTATAGCGTTCACCGGCGCGGGCATATCGACAGAATCAGGAATATCGGATTTTCGAAGCCCGGGAGGGATCTGGGACCGTTACAGGATGATCACCTATCAGGAATTTGTAGCAAGTCATGATGCTAGGGTGGAGTACTGGAAGATGAAAAGTGAATTGATACGTGAGATGAAGGGTGCGAGGCCTAATAATGCCCACATGGCCCTGGCAGAGCTTGAAAAAATGGGAAGGCTGAGATGCCTTGTCACCCAGAATATTGATGGCCTCCACCAGGAGGCAGGCAACTCCCCTGAGAATGTCATAGAGCTGCATGGCACAAACAGAAAGGCAGTTTGCATTCAGTGCGAAAAGGTATGGCCCATTGAAGATATACAAAAGAGGCTTGAAACTGGAGACACGGATCCCCAATGTGATGAATGCAGTGGCTCTATTAAGCCTGCCACCATTTCCTTCGGGCAGGCCATGCCCGCAGAGGAAATGAAAAGGGCATTCGCTAGTGCCGAGGATTGCGACCTGTTCTTCATGATAGGATCATCCCTTCAGGTCGAGCCTGCGGCTTCCATCCCGCCTGTAGCATACAGGGCCGGCGCGGACCTGATTTTTATTAACCGTACTTATACGCATTGGGACAATATTGCCAGTATCCTGTTCAGGGAAAGCGCAGGAGAAGTTATGAAGGAGATTGTGGATCGATTCAAGGAATCCCTCTCATAGTATAATGAATGAAGATTGCAGGATCTTCCTGTGTCCAGTTTGAAAACAATTCCAATATTTATGGAAGGATCAGATATTATAATTTAACCAGAAATAACTATATCATCAGATTGGTTAGCGTTTTCGGATGAAAGTGATTTTTTATTGCAATCTTTTTTTATGTAATTAACGTCGAAACATTTTACTATAGTGTTGAAATTTTTTACACTGATAAATTTATTGATTCTATTAACTTATATATTTTTTAGCAAAAAAACATGTCGGATTCTTTTACATTTTTATACTAAAAAAATCTTTAAAAGCATCTTAAAAGATATTTCATTTTTTATTTTTATAGATAAATCAAAAGGTTATTAAATTTTTAACTCTTTGGCATATTTTATGTATATTTGTCTATATAATGCTATTATAGTTATATTTAAAAATAAATTATATAATTTGCTTTAAAATTATAAAATATCTATAATAAAATGCCATTGATTTTTAATAAAAAGTTTTATTTTTGCTGGAAACCACCACCTAGCCTATCGGTTACCTTTTAATGGAAAAGACTCCTTACAATATCATTCTCTTACTGTCCTTTAAAATCCAAATCTGTTTTTCACGAACCTGACCTTTTTATTGATCTTTAACATATTTTTTTTCAGAATTAAGCCTTTTAAATTCTCTTCTGGACGCTGACTTCCAGTTCCTTCAGCTCCCAAGTTTGAACAAAATTTCATTATGAAAGATGTAAGCGTTTAAAGTGAGGTGATGAATATAGGGAAAATAAGCATATATTATGGCATTACTTTTTTGTTTCTTGAAATCAAATAAATAGTCATATTAAAAATTTTTAAGGGAGAGATTAATTAAAACATTACTTTTACCTCTTACACACTGATCCTGATAGTAGTGACTATTCGATCTATTACTCCAGCACCCTAACCATAGAAGGAGGCCCTGTTACTGTCCCGGAGCCAAGTACTATGATATTGCTCGGCAGTCTTATTTTAAGGCTTATCGGGATTAATAATAAGGAGAATTATAAAATTAAGCCTGCGGCCTTCTACGAAGCAAATGATATTTAGCGATGCAAGATAAAAATAGTATGGCACAACAGGAGATCTTAAAAAAAGTAATTTCATAGCAAAAAAATAATTATTATTCATCAAGATGAAGATTGAGCAAAGAATAACTGTAAAATTCAGCTATGACATCCATTTTACCCGCGATTTGTTTGCTCGGGAAAATACAGTTTTAAACGATCTTATGTGATCATTATCGGAGGAGGTGCGGTTTTAGATGCGGTTGGCTTTATTGCCTCTATCACCCATAGGAGGATTCGTCATATACGCGTGCCAACAACCGTTTTATCTCAAAATGATTCAGGGGTTGGCGTAAAAAACGGTGTCAATCTTTACGAGGCAAAGAATTATTTTGGCACCTTTACCCCTCCCTTTGGTCTCATCAATGATCTTAATTTTTTAAAAACATTAAAATTGTGCGACTGGCTTGCGGGTATTTCAGAGGCTTACAAGGTTGCCATTATCAAGGACCGGCAGCTTCTGTTTAAGTTAGTGCAAGATGCAAGGAGATTATATAACCGTGATGAAAAGGCAATGGAGATGTTACTCAGGCGCTGTGCACAAATACATGCAAAACATATAACTACATGCGGCGATCCCTTTGAATTCGGAACTGTTGTATCTATAATGGCCTGGAGGAGTTTCGCCAGCATCTTGGCGGTGAACTTACCTTAATCATGCCGGATCATTTGGGGCAGAGCTGTCAGATAAATAGTATATCCTATGAAGAAATAAAACGGGCTCTCCTGGAAACAAAGAATTCTAATAGCACCAAGTGGAATTATCAACCTTTGTGGCCTTTGTAAAGGTCCTTGATAACATATTATTTCAAATAATATTTAAAAAATTAAATTCCTCAAAAAAAATAAGGAGGGGGAAGAATGGAAAAGGGAGTTATAAGTCATTTAAAAGGAAGTCATTTCTGTAAATCTATCGTTTTTCTGATCTGTTATATCTTTTTGGTGCAATCCTGTATTTGGATGATGCCTCCTCCTTCCATAAGGCATTATCCCGCAGATCCTATATCTCCCGTTGAAAAAAGACAGGGAATACTCCCAGACGTTGCCGATGCATTCCGCCGCGCCATTGATCTTTTTCTTCCTGATAAAGCGTATGCAGATCTACCAATAGCTGATGCGGGAGGGCCTTACATAATAAATGAGGAAGCAGCCCAGGGCGGCTTGTGGACCGTTAGATTTGATGGGAGTAATTCCTCATCAACAGAGGGAATTGTAAGGTACGAATGGGACTTTGGTGATGGAGATACCCTGAGCACAGTTGGGGGGAAAGAGACAGTTAATTTCTTTGCATCCGGTATGCACCTTTATGGTTATGATGTAGCGGATGCCGATCTGCGGATTATTGCCAGCCAGGATAACACCATGGTAAGGATCATCAACCTTCAGAGTGCTCAGGAGATAAACTCCACTATCCTCAATAAATACGAGCAGTGGGAGAATGTAGGGCCTGGAGATGGTATCTATTTTAAGATAGAGGCTGATAAGCCTGTGATAGCCTATGAGACCGATATGTCTTGGGCCCATTCGGCCTTTGTCCCTTCTCTGGAGGGAGGTCCTGTTGGCCGTGAATTTATATTCTTCTACTTCGCCGGTGAAGGATTCTATGTCTTTGCTATAGAAGATACAATGCTTAGGATGTACCAAACAGATGGGACTTTGATTTCAGAACAAAGTATAGCAGCAGGTTCTTATTGGAATCCAGGTCTGAGCAATGGGATATACCATTTTATTTCCTCAGGGAAGATTTCCATGCAGACCGTAGGAGGTAACGCATACACCACAGTTCCCTCTATTAGTGGAAGTGGTGTAGGAAGGAAATTTTATTGTGCGACGAGTGGTTGGCTTACAGGTGCCCTGGCTATCTTTGCTTATGAGGATGCTCAGGTTAGGGTCTATGATCTTAATTCAGGGAATCTTCTATGGACAGAGGATATATCAAAAGGTAGCTATTCTTGGAAGACAGGGGTTGGTACAAGGAGGCTGAGGATTGAAAGTACAGGCGATATCGAGGTCTGGGCAGGTGATACAGAGCAAGGTCAAGTCATTAGTTCTCTTGGTGACGATATTTCCTTTGCCGTTGGTAGAGATGCAAAGGAGTTTTATGTTCATGGATTAATGGATGGTTTAGTCATCTTTGCCCCCTTTGACAATACCATTCTCTCTTTAGATGGACAGGTCAAAACCCTAAGCGCCGATGGTTACCTTCATGTTGCAGGTGGAGCCTTTCATCATATTACCTCTAATAATCCAATTCTTATTCAAACCTTAGGCAGGGCAAATTCATATAATGACCTTGGCACTTATCTTGGTGGTGTAAGTGAGATCGTTCACCAATATATTGCCCCGGGTAGTTATACCATAACCCTGACCGTCTATGACAGTGCAGGACAATCAGCAACTGACACTACCTCTGTCCAATCGACGGTAGGGGCTCCTCCAATAGCCGATCCTGGTGGTCCTTATATCTTCGATGAGGCCTTTGTTACTGAAGGCAAGTGGACTGTGGTTGTAAATGGTATTGGATCTACAGATGATTATGGGATATGTACTTATCAATGGGATTTTGGAGACGGGGGATCAGGCACAGGGATTTCACCAACCCACCAATACAGTGCAACCGGGACCTACACCCTCACCCTCATGGTAACCGACTATGCTGGGCAAACCCATACTTCAACAACAACGGTGACTATCCTTGATAATGACGACCCGGTACCTTCCATTACCGCTCCTGAAACAGTAGGGGAAGAAAATGCCAGCCTTGGTTGCTGGAGTGTCGATTTTGATGCCAGCGGATCTACCGACGATTTCGGTATCTTGCGCTATGAGTGGGATTTTGGGGATGGCAGCACCGGCACAGGTCAAAGCATTACCCATTCCTACTGTACCGCAGGGACTTATACAGTTACCTTGACCGTTTATGATCATGCAGGACAATCGGGTTCAGCCACTACTACAATCCAGGTGCAGCCCGGAGGTCTTCCGGTTGCCGATGCAGGAGGGCCTTATGGCCCCATAGAAAGCGGACAACTGGTTACATTCGATGGCACCGGCTCCACGGATGACTTTGGAATCACAGAATATTTTTGGGATTTTGGAGAATTTATCCATACATTTAACGGTACACAAATAAATTATGCCCAATGGGCTGCTCCTCCTCAGGTCATCCAGGACAATGAGATCATTCTGACTGGAGCCGATAGCTGGGGAACCCGCTATTTCTTTAGCAGGCATCCATGCCATAGGGATTCTGTTTTAGAGGCGGTTATAAAAACACCGACCACAAGCCCCCAACTATTCATGATTGGATTTAAGAGTGATAATCCAATTTATCATTATAATCAAATGCCTTATGCCGTCTATTTTTTTGGTGGATATATTTTTATATGGGAAGATGATAGAAATCGCTGGCAAAGGTCGGGTTATACCTATGGGCAGGAATATGAAGTGCGCATAGAGCTAAAGAAGGATACGGGCGCCCTTTATTATTTTCGGAAAAGAGGAGCACCTGATTGGAATTTAATCTATGACAGCAATTACGGTAATTTAAAATCATTAAGGATTGGAGCGGATGCCCACTCAGGGAGCTTTGCTATAGATGATATCAAACTCATCAATCATGCCTATGGCCCTACCCCTACTGTTCCCATCTTTCAGGATCAGACAGTGACCCTGACTGTCACTGATAGTGCCGGCCAAACAGACAGCGATATTCCGGATGTTGATGTTGTCATCGGTGCTCCCCCACAAGCAGAGATTGTGGCTCCGGATCATCTGGATTTGGGTATAGAAGGCACCTTTGACGCCTCTTCATCCACAGATGATTATGGAATTGCAGCCTATTTATGGGATTTTGGAGACGGGAGCAGTGCTGAAGGCAGAATTGTATATCATTTCTACTCATCAGTAGGTACCTATACAGTAATCTTAAAGGTTTATGATAATGCCGGCCATTTTGATATAGCCACAAAAACGATAGAGGTATCAGGTGAGAATCTAGTAGTTTGTGTGCCATGGCAGATCGTTGGCGGGGTGGAGATACCTCATGATACCTGGAGCGGAAATGAATCTGTGCTTAAGGCCGTAGCAAAAAGTGCTGCTGTCCCCATTGAATATACCTGGGATTTTGGGGATGGCACCAGTGAATCAGGGACCATTACCAATGCCTCTGGCCGGTTTGCAATAGAAGCCCGCCATATTTACACAGGCTCCGCCGGAGAGCCATTTGTAGCCACCATTACCATCACGGATGACACAGGGATCACTGCCAGTGATACGTACCGGTTGATTATTCGCCCAAAGACACTTGAAATTGAAGAGAATGTCGCCATTGATAATGGCCTGTGGTGGCTTTATAAAAACCAGATCCGGGACACATGGCCTTCAGGTACCTACAGGGATGCACCTGTGGAATATAGTTATTGGCGCAGTTATGAACTTTATTCTGCCTCTTCCACGGCATCCGTTGTCCAGGCCTTTTTGATCAATGGCCATATGGAGACAGGAGATCCCATAGAGGACCCCTATGTCGAGACCGTGCGCAGAGGGATGCGTTATGTTTTTACAACATTAAATCATGTCAACATCGGCCCTCAAACCTATGGTAATCCCGACACCAATGGTAATGGCATTGGGCTGCAGGTTGATTCATTTCGTCCAATTTATGAGGGTGGAATGGTAATGGATGCCATAGCTGCCACTGGAACTCCTGACGCTATTGCACGAACAGGAAGGGCCAATGTGTGCGGCCGCACCTACCTGGACATCATGATTGATATGGTGGATATGTATGCATGGGGACAAAATGATGGTGGAGGCTGGCGTTATTCTTGGAATGTAGATTCTGACAATTCTGCTGCCCAGTGGGGTGCCATTGGACTTCTTGCGGCAGAGGAGATATTCGGGATTGAGATTCCACAATGGGTGAAAGAGCGTAATGATGTATGGCTTAATTATAGCTATGATGGAATAGGTTTTGGTTATACATACAGAGGCCATGGAGTGGGCCAAACCCCAGCGGGGATGATCCAATTGGCCTTTTGCGATAAAACAACATCGGATAGTCGCTGGCAAACCTCGGAAGACTGGATAGCAAATAACTGGGCATGGTGGCTAAATCAAAATAATATCTATGCCTGTTATGCCTTTGCCAAGGCAATGCGGACTGCACAACCTCAAGAGGTTGTTATTTTAAGTGCTACCGGATCTGACTGGTTTAATGATGAGCATCAGGGCCTTGCCCGTTATCTTATGGATCTGCAAGAAACGGATTTAGGCTGGCCGAATTTATATTTTTCAGAGAGATACTACATTGGAAGAACCTTCTCCACAGCCTGGTCAATCATCATCCTGACCAGAACCCTATTTGTAAAGCCCCCTGTGGCCCTTATCCATGCCTCACCCAATCCGGGGGCCATAGGCCAGGAGATACGATTTGATGCTTCAGCATCATATCATCTGGATCCTTTCAGAAGAATTACCGGCTACCAGTGGGACTTTGACGTATCAGACGGCCTTGACTGGGAACACCCTGATGTAACCGGCCGGATTACCACCCATACCTATGGAGAATTAAAGGATTATACAGTCACCCTCCGGGTATTGGATAACAATGTCCCTGTACGTATGGACACCGATATTGTTGTAATCAGTATTACAATCCCGCCCCATCCTCCGACAGCCAATGCAGATGGTCCCTATATTGCCGCAACAGGAGAGTCCATTACCCTGGATGGCAGCGGATCCTATGATATTGATGAATCAGAAGGGGACAGCATCACTGCCTACGGGTGGGAGATAGACATGATTGCCCCAAGGGATTTTGATGATGCCACAGGTATAAGTCCCACCGTTTCTGGTTATGATATGGCAGGCACCTATCCCATTGGACTCAGGGTTGCCGACAACACAGAAAATGTTTTTCCATCCTCAGGCTCGCCCAATCTCACAGATGATGACTTTACAGAGGTCATTGTATACAATCGATGTATCACCGATCTTTATATCCGGCCCAAGGGCACCAAGGCATCCCTGGTCTGGACCCATATCGGGGCTGATGAGTACAAGGTTTACCGGTCCGAAAAAGGTCCCAATACAGGGATGGAGCTTATCGGAACAACAAACTCCACATACAGCACCTTTATTGATTACAATGTGGAGTTAAACAAGGATTACTGGTATCGCGTCCAGGTGGAAAATGATATCCAAATCTGCGTATCCAATGCATATCATATCAAATCACAAGACCGGATCAGAAACAGGCCCCCAAAGATTACCTCAACCCCGATATTAACCGCCCAGGAAACTCAGTTATATGTATATGATGTGGAGGCCAATGACCCGGATCGTCATGCAATTACATATATATTGGATCAGGCCCCGGATGGTATGAGTATAGACAAGACCACAGGCCTTATTGAATGGACTCCTGCATTCTCCCAGATAGGGCCAAATAATGTTACTATAAGGGCAATGGATGCGCTAAGGGCTTCTTCGACCCAGTTTTTTATCATTGTTGTCTCGCCCCGGCCCAATGAACCTCCTGTAGCAAATCCCGGAGGCCCGTATTCGAGTCTAAAGGACCAGGGTATTACATTTGACGGCTCAGGCTCCTATGACCCTGAAGGGGATCTGCCCCTGACCTATGAATGGAATTTCGGGGATGGCATTACTTCCACCGAGAAAAATCCAACCCATGTTTATACCGCATCCGGTCTTTATATCGTTACACTCTTCGTGACAGACTCAAGGGGGGCCACAGGAAGCGCTGAGACAACAGCACAGATTGATGAGCCAAACCGTCTGCCCATAGCAGATATCGGTGGTCCTTATACAGGACATGCCCAGACAGAAATCAGCTTTGACGGCTCAGGCTCCTATGATCCGGATGGTGATCCACTTACCTATACTTGGGATTTTGGAGACAGCACGCCTCCTGTGACCGGTATCACGGTTATGCATATTTATGAAATAGAAGGTACATATAATGTGTCCCTCACCGTTGATGATGACCGGGGAGGAGTCGACACTGACGAAACGACAGTGGCAATAAGCCCACCAAATCAGCCACCCAATGCCATTTTCACCGTACAGGGTGAACTTTTCACAACGTTAACATTGACATTTGATGCGACTTCCTCACAAGACCCTGAGGGGCAGCCAATTTCATCCTGGATGTGGGATTTTGGAGATGGCAGTTCCACTACCGGAGCTATTGTTACCCATGTGTATTCGAATGTGGGTGAATATACTGTTGTTCTCACGGTAACTGATAATAAAGGTGCAGAAGGTAAGCTCTCAAAAGTCCTGAGCATAGACTCCCATATAATCACGGTACCTGATGTGGTAGGAATGATCCAATCTGATGCGGAGTCTAACATTACTTCTTCCAGACTTTCTGTAGGAACAATTACCCAGGATTACAGTCTTAGCATACCCGCAGGTAGTGTGATCAGTCAGAATCCTCCAGCGGGCTCATCCGTACTGATACACTCTACCGTGAATCTCGTTGTCTCCCTGGGCCCGAAGATGGTCACAGTGCCCAATGTGAAAGGCATGAGTCAGTCTGCTGCAGAGTCTAACATTACTTCTGCTGAGCTCACAGTAGGAAGTCTAACCCAGGCATATAGTGATACTGTGCCTGTCGGTATAGTGATAAGCCAGAATCCTGCAGCGGGCTCATCTGTTGTCATATATTCTCCTGTAGATCTGGTGGTCTCCCTCGGCATGCAGATGGTCATAGTACCTGATGTGGTTGGCATGAGCCAATCTGCTGCAGAGAATGCCATCAATTCTTCTATTCTTACCGTAGGAATCGTTACCGAGCAGTACATCGATACTGTACCTCAAGGCAATGTGATAAGTCAGAGTCCTGCTCCGGGAACTTCTGTAGTTCATCATTCACCTGTTGACTTAGTGGTATCAATTGGTGTGTGGACGGGACCGGATGATAAACCCCCGGTGGTCACAGTATCAGCAAATCCAGATCGTGTTTATATTGGCGAGACAGTTACCATAACTGTTCAAGCCTCTGATAATGCTGGAGTGGCAGGTATTACACTTACTGTAAATGGGGATCCTGTCCCACTGGTTGGCAACCAGGCCGTGTATACAGCTATAACCACAGGTTACAACACTGCCCAAGCCGCCGCTACGGACAAATCCGACAATATAGGTACAGGTAGTACCACCTTTGTGGTTATGGATCCTAGCGATACCGAGCCGCCTGTGGTGAGTATTACATCACCGGTAGATAGTGAGGAGATCACTTTACCAAAAAATGTAATAGGGACTGCCGATGATTCAAACCTTGAGTTCTATACATTAGAAATTGCCAAAAAGGATACAAATGAATGGACCGTAATAGCAACCGGCACCAGCCCAGTAATAAATGGTGTACTCGGGCAGTTTGACCCAACCCTGCTCATAAACAGCCTTTACGATATCAGGCTTGCAGCTACTGATTTTGGCGGAAATACTGCCTCAACCACTGTTACCTGCCTTGTCACAGGGAACCTTAAGGTCGGGATTAATCAAATAGCTTTTACTGACCTGCAGGTTCCGGTAAGTGGTATAGATATCACTATACAGCGAAAATATGATAACTGCATCAAGACCAAGAACGACTTCGGTGTGGGCTGGTCCATCAACATCCTGGACCTCGACCTAAGGGAAAACCGGGCCCCTGGGGAGGGATGGTCCCCCATCAATACAGGTGACTTCCTGCCCTATTGGGAACTGAGGCCGACTAAGGTCCACATGGTTATCGTGACCTACCCCGATGGGAAAACAGACCTCTTTGATGCGGAGGCGTATTTTGAAGATCCTTTATACCGGACTGGGCAATCGGCTTATGTGAGCTTTGCGCCCCGCTCCGGGACCACATCCACCCTGCAGCCCCTTGGTTCGAGTTGGGTCATATATCAGGGTGGAAACCTGTTGGATGTCAACACCTTCCAGCCTTACAATCCCAATCGCTACCTGCTGACCACCAAAGATGGCACAGAGATGGTGATCAATCAGCAGACCGGCCTGGAGAGCATCGAGGATCTCAACGGAAATGCCATATACATCAACGAAAACGGCATTCTTCATTCCTCGGGCAAGAGCATCTTCTTTATTCGGGATGCACAGGATAGGATAACCCAGATTATTGATCCGATGAACAATGCAATAAATTATGCCTACGATTCCAATGGTGATCTGGTGAGCTTCACTGATCGAGAAAGCAATACCGTTACTTACACTTATGATGACAAACACAATCTTATTGAATACAACGATCCTCGCGGTGTCACGACGCTCAGATGTGAATATGATGAGAGCGGCAGGTTGATCGCCACAAGAGATGCAAATGGCAACCGGATTGAACTCAGCCATGACCCGGATACCTATACCTCGGTGGTTCGGGATAGGTTGGGCAATGCTACAGTATTTGAGTACAATGAACGTGGCGATGTGCTTAGACAGGTTGATGCCCTCGGCAATGTCACCACGTATACATATGACGAACGAGGCAACCAACTCACTGAGACTGATCCATTGGGCAACACAACAACTTATATGTATGATACCCACGACAATCTGCTGACCAAAACTGATCCCTTAGGTAATACAACCACTTATACATACAATGCCCGTGGACAGGTCTTGAGCACCACTGACCCTCTTGGATATACCACTACCAATATATACTATGCCAATGGAAATTTGTGGACCAACACGAATGCTCTGGGGGAAACCTCCTCCTACACCTACGATGCCCGCGGAAATTTACTCTCCAGCACCGACTTTATGGGGAATACCACCACGCATCGATACGATGCCTATGGCAATTCAACCAAAACAACCGGTCCCGATGGCAGCATTAAAACCTATACCTACAATGCTAATGGGAATCAACTGACAGAGAGTATCACCCGTACTACCCCATCCGGTCAGGAAACTATAACCACCCGTTATATCTATGACAAACTGGGCCGATTGGTGCGGACTATTAACCCCTATGATAACTCTACCATAACCGAGTATGATTCTATTGGCAAGAAGGTAGCCACCATAGATGAACTGGGGAGGAGAACTCAGTTTGAATACAATTCCCTAGGGCAGTTAGTGAAGACGATATACCCCGATGGGACCTTTGATGAAACCTCTACCTACGATGCTGAAGGACGACTGTTGATCTCAATAGACCGTGGTGGCAGGATTACCAGTTATAGTTATGATGCACTGGGTCGTTTGATTCAAATTACATCACCAGATGGTTCAACGACTCGCACAACCTACGATTCTGTTGGGAGAATCGCGACGACAACTGATGAGAGAGGTAATGAAACGCGCTACAGCTATGACGCAGCAGGAAGGAGAACCGCTATAGAAGACCCCTCCGGAACTGTGACTACGTTTACCTATGACAAAAACAACAATGAGCTAACCAAGACCGATGTCAATGGCAATACCACTAGCTATCAATACAACGCTAATAATTGGAGGGAAAAAACGATATTTGCTGATGCTTCCACAACGGTGATTAGCTATGACGCCTTGGGGAATCGAATCGCTGAAACGGATCAGGCCGATATAACAACGCGGTTTGAATATAATGCCTCGGGTCAGATCATCAAGGTTATTAACGCGTTAGAAAACGAAACCAGCTATACCTATGATGAAATGGGCAATCAACTCACACAGACAGATGCCAATGGAAACACAACCACATTTGAATATGACAAATTAGGGCGGCTTATCAAGAGGACCTTGCCTCTTGGGATGTCTGAAGTCATGACCTATGATGCAAATGGGAATTTGATTACCAGTACCGATTTCAATGGGGATACCATTGTGTATTCCTACGACGTCAGTAATCGGAGAACTAATAAAACTTATCCTGATGGGACGCAAGTATCATTTACCTACACTGCCACTGGTCAACGAGCCACTGTCACCGATGGCAGGGGTATCACCTCTTATAACTACGACCTGAGAGATAGACTCATTCAGATCGTCAATCCAGATGGCACAGTCATATCTTACACTTATGACCCTAGTGGTAACCGTACTTCAGTATCCGTTCCTTCAGGTACAACAACTTATACCTACGACAAACTGAACAGACTTGAAACAGTTAATCATCCCGATGGGAGCGTAACAACAAACACCTATGACGCTATAGGCAATAGGACTAGTGTAACCTACCCCAATGGAACTGTGACCGAATACACCTATAACGCGCTCAATCGCCTCATATACCTTGAAAATAGAAAATCCACAGGAGAGATTATTTTAAGCAATACATATACACTAGGCCCCGCTGGCAACCGGATAAGGGAAGAGGAGAACACCGGAAGGGTTGTCAATTACACTTATGATGACCTTTACAGGCTGACCAAAGAGGATATAACTGATCCTATCCTTGGAAATGAGGTGATCTCTTATACTTACGATGCTGTGGGTAATCGTCTAATAAAGACTGATTCAACCGGCACCACCACTTACACTTATAACTCAAATGACCAACTTCTTTCCGAAGTAACTCCAACGCATGCCAATACTTACACTTACGACGGTAATGGAAACACTGTAACCATATCAGGTGACACCACCACTAATTATTACTATGATTATGAAAATAGGCTGATTGGTGCGCAGGTGGCCACCAGCCAGACTGCTTACCAATACGATGCAGACGGAATGAGAGTGAAATCTACGACTGATGGCAAAGTAATCAATTATCTGGCAGATAAGAATCGTGAGTTCGAGCAGGTCCTGGAGGAAACGGATACCAATGGTTCGTTGATTGTCAGCTATGTCTACGGTGATGATCTCATCAGCCAAAATCGCTCTGGTTCGACATCTTACTACCATTACGATGGCCTCGGCAGCGTCAGGGCTTTGACGAACGATATTGAGGCTGTGACTGATACTTATAACTATAAGGCTTTTGGTGAACTAATCGCTAAGACTGGCGCTACCCAAAATAAATATCTCTTCACTGGTGAACAGTACGATGAGAATGTTGAATTCTACTATCTTAGGTCAAGATACTTCAATCCCGTTATCGGTAGGTTCCTCACCATGGATAGTTTCCCAGGTGTCTCTCAGGACCCCAAGTCGTTGCACAAATATGTCTACGTTGGAAATGATCCCATAAACAACATCGATCCCAGTGGGGAATTTGTCGGAGGAGGGATTAGTATAGCAATGGTTATAGTTTGTATTATGGGCATTTTGGCTGGATGCAGTAGTATACCATTAAGCGTAGCAAGGTCATGTGTGCCGCCGGAAGGGATATTGAAAATGCCCGTGGCGGTGGAATGGGTCGGCAGGACTCAAACCAGACATGGAACGTGGGTTGGGTGGACGAGAAATGAGGTCGGCAATATTGTGAAAATGGCATCAAAAGTAATGAGTGATGAAGATGTACTCGAGATTGAGTTGGTTCCGACATTTGCTGAAAGATCAATAAGTCCTCGGGACCCAAGAGCAATAGTACGAGATCCTGTGAGGATTTTTCGTCCGATGAGATTTGGTACAGCGAGGATATATTTCATAATCCAACTTACTTCTCATTTTGGAGGCGGTGCTGCTCTAGGCGGTGATGTTGCTGCCCTTGATTTTGGGTCGTATCAAGCAGGCTTTGTGGATTTGGCCCTAGCTCATGAGTTAGGACATACATTAGGACTAGGTGAAGATAACAGTTTCCCCAATCTAATGCGTCAAAAAATAAAAGGAATACTGTCGGGACCTACAAAGTTCCTTACAGATATACAGAGAAAAAATGCCAGACGGATGGGATACTGTCTGTTAGGTCGGCTGAGATTATGAATATAATCGGCTAATCAATCCTGAAAAGTAAAGTGAAGAAATTGAAATTGAAATTAGGACTGAAATTAAGTAGATAAAGTGAGGACGACCTTAAATATTAAAATAACTTAAAATTAACTGTTTTGGGGAGTATATTATAGGCATTCCTAGGATAGACAGACTGGATATTCTCGGTCTTTTGCATCATATTATGATCAGAGGAATCGAGCGTCGAAAGATATTTAACGATGACATAGATCGTAAAAACTTCGTTGAACGACAATATATTCTTTTGTCTGAAACAAGGACCCAATGCTACGCATTGTAATTTTTATCGAACCATGTCCATTTTTTGTTTCGAAGCGGGCCTCTGGGAATTGTCGCCTTAATGAGAAGGTTGTTCACCGGGTATGCAGTGTTTTATAACAGAAGGCACAAACGCCACGGTCAGCTTTTCCAAAACAGATATAAATCCATCATATGCCAGGAAGATTCTTATTTGCAGGAATTAGTGCGATATATTCAATTGAATCCTTTAAGTACAAAGATAGTGAAGGACCTGGCTGGTTATTTCTATTGCGGGCATAGTGCCTTGATGGAAAAGGTAAAAAGAGAGTGGTAGAATAGAGATAAATAATAAATCATTATATTATATCCTAATATCAAAATATTATCTAGTGCTTGCATGTAGAATTGTAATACCCACAATCTTATTTCCATCTTTTCGAATTAATATATCATCGTCAGTTTCAATAGTTTGTTTAGCCCTCTGTGGTTTTCGAAAACTTAAATACAACACATCAGCTTCTTTGTCATAGTCAATCCAAATATTCTCAATGTCAAGTTTCGTTATATCAGATGATAATCCTAAACAGGTTTTTAGTATTTCTTCATTTTTTACCTTAGGGGCCATATTAACTCTCCTTTTGGTTTTTTTTCTAAAAAATATGCAGTTATGACAAAACCATCCACTTTGGATATCTTTTTATAAACAACAACAAGCCATTTATTCTTTCCTAAATTTTTAGTTGCCTTCAAAGTGCCTTTATTACCTTTAATAATCAGATCCGGCTTTTCGATAGTTTCTAGGACTTCAAAGAAATAACTAGCTAAATCATCATGGTTTTCAATAATATGATACCATCTTTCATGCGTTAATCTTATTGGAACATCATCAACTGAATAAGCCTTTTTCATGATATATTCCTCATGGACAATACTTTAAATAAGTTGGGATCGGGTCTTTTATTATAGGGTGTTTCTAAGTTTGTGACAAGGGTCATTTAATAAGGAATAACCATTTTTTGGCAAGTGATGCAGCAAAATCGAGGCAGGCGTGGATATCTTTAATTGTTAAAGAGGGATAATCTTAAAGTAGTCGCTCGATTTTATCATCATTAGCCAGCATAAAGATGATCCGATGAATAGGAATTCCCAAAAACCAATGCTACGCATGGTAATTTTTATCGAATCATGCCCATTTTTTGTTTCGAAGCGGGCCCCTTGGAATTGTCACCTTAATGAGAAGATTGCCCACCGGGTATGTAGTGTTTTATAACAGAAGGCACAAACGCAATGATCAGCTTTTCCAAAACAGATATAAATCCATCATATGCCAGGAAGATTTTTATTTGCAGGAATTAGTGTGGAATATTCATTTGAATCCTATAATAGGGGCAAAAATGGGGACGCAAAAATGGCAAAAATGGGGACGGAGTTAGGCAAAAATGGGGATGGAGTTAGTTTATTAGCTTATCCTTCATTATCATTGTCATTGTCAAGGGGATGCCCATTAAAGGGAACGGCAAGTTGGGATGGTCTTTCACTTGCTATTCGATTACATTCAGTTAGCATTAAAATGGTACAGAAACTTTTATGTTTGAAATCTTATCAAAATCCTTCTTATTTTCTGTAATTATTTCAATTAGATCATTTTCTTTCATAGTTGCCGCAATTACTGTATCCCATAAATGAATATTATGTTTTTGAATAAGGTCAATCGCAAGTAAAAATGTTTCCATGTCTCTGTCAATAATTTTCCAGTTATCAGATTGCAGGAAGTCTTTTATAATAGCCTTGGCATCTTCAATTTTGATTGGATTCTCAACTTTTTTAGTGATATCAACAAAAAATTCCATAAGGTTTTGGAGACAAACAACTCCTCCACCTTCTTCCCAGATCTTCATCAATAGTGCTTTTGAAGCCTCGTGTTTTTCAGCTTCAGATGTATCATAAGCATATACAAGTATATTAGTGTCTATTAGTTTATCTGTCATACAGATCTTCACGTCTTGAGTAAAATTTTTTGCCTAAATAAAAACCTTTACTTAAGAGTTTTAGTTGTCTCTCTTTGATTTCATCTTGCTTTTCTCTACTTAAAGGTTTTAAAATAACAAATGTCTGTAGGCGATCCATTAGGAAGATCTATCTCTTCTTTAAAACGAATTATATTGCCCTCAACTATATCTTTATAAATCTTTTTCATAGCGTTCACCTCTCTTAATAATAAGGGAAATTACACACTAGAATTCAAATTTTATTAGTAATTTTTTGTTCAGGTTGCCTAAAAATAATTTTTAATAGTGTAATCCGTATGACCTGTAATGATATATTTAGGCACATAGAACCTAATATGTTTTTATAAAAGAATACTATATTTCTGGTGTGATTGTTAAGAAATTTTTTTATTTTCTTTCTCAGATATATGGGGGAGATCGTAACGGAGTTAGTTTATTAGCTTATCCTTGAAGAGTGGAAATGGTAAATAAAAACGCATTACTCGGTGCTGTAGGGAATAAGGGGGACGACCCTGGAATAAGGGGGACGATCTTAAATATTAAAATAATTTAATCGCCTAGGAATTTCCATTTTTTCATGTAAATTTTCGGGCAGTGTATAAGACAAAGATAATGAGTATACAAAAAGGAGACGTTGTTTACAAATCTTACTTATATGTCATTTGTCAATTTATGAATTGTTACATCTTTTTAAGCATTCATTTAACACTTCTCTAAATTTATTGAAAATCTCTTCTATAATCAATATCCCAGGGAGCATTCTTTCCCATTCCAATTGAAATCCATAGCCATGATGAACTACATGCCTGAATTTACGGAAAGGCGCCAGCTTAGACTTAAGCTCTTCATCGAATAGAAGCGGAAGAGACGACGTGGGAGGATCACAAAACATATAGAATAGATCTACATGCCATGTGTCTCCATTAGGAATTGGGACACTGTAAAATCGACAAATACGTTTTAGAATATTTTCCACACCTCCATAGAACTGGGCCAAAAATGCTCCTGCGGCCGTTTTTTCTCGAACTGTTGGATACCTTCCCATTGCATCCTTTTTTAAGGATACTAGTTCATGTACAGTATCTTTCATCAAATCTAACTCTATTTCAATTTCTTCACGAAGTTCATCAAGATGCATAAATGACTTTTCCTTTTTTTTCGATATACTGCGTAAAACGAGTTGCCGGATTTAATGGAACGATGTCAACAGTTATACGGAGTTCTTCCTCAACCTTAGCCCCAAACTCAAAAATTTTCCAACCTGAAAGGCCATCACAGGCTAGGTCAAGATCTCTTGCCTTTTCTGAATCTTCTAAGGCGCTACCAAAAAGAATTAATTTTTTTATGCCAAATTCCTTTGCCAAAATTATGCATCGTTCTATTTGGCTTTGATTAATCCCCACTATTTACACCGTAAAATCATTTTAAGGTTTTAATGCTTTGTGTAATCCTTATATAATATCCGTATTCTAAAGCCAATATAAAGTTATTGTCAAGAAATTTACATTGATAACTGCTGGCTCATTGGTAACTTAAGGTGCAGATAGGGACGTGTATATGGATTTTGGGATAGAGTTAGTTTTTTAGCTTATCCTTGACAAGGGGAAATGGTAAATAAAAATGCATTACTCGGTGTTGGAAATAAGAAAAAAGAGGACGCCCATTAAAGTTTGCTATATACTAAAGAGTAGGCATCATAGCAAGTTGGGACGGTTTTTTTCAATTACTAGTGCTTAGAGTTCGATGGGGTAATTTAGAGGATTTTTTTAAACAAATCAAGTAGTTAAAATTGGTCTTTGACATTATTATTTATGCTATATTTTAAATATCTAGTAATACTAAGTAATACTAAATAGGGGAGATTTAAATATGTCAAGGACAACTGTGGTATGGAATATTTCTTTACCTCCTAAAATAGCTAAAGAAGCTGAAAACATTGCAGAAGAGGAATCTCGCACTAAATCAGAACTTGTACGTGAAGCATTGAGACAATATCTTTGGACTATCAAAATAAAAAAGCTAGAAGTTTATGGACAAAAAAAGCAAAAAAAGGGACTCTTTGAAGAGGATATTGAACATTTAGTAGATGATATTCGAAAGTAAATGATTAAAATAGTCATCGATACTAATGTGTTTGTATCAGCACTTAATTTCGGCGGGACATCTAGCAAGGTTCTAAATTTGGAAAATGAGGGATGCCGGGAAGATTCTTATTTACAGGAATTAGTACGGTATATTCATTTGAATCCTTTAAGGGCAAAGATAGTGAAGGATCTGAACGATTTGGCTGGTTATTCCTATTGCGGGAATAGTGCCTTGCTGGGAAAGGTAAAAAGAGAGTGGCATAATGTTGAATATGTTTTAAGGATTTTTGGGAACAGACACCGGTGAAGCCCGAAAAAAGTATCAGTCCTATGTTGCAGAGGGCATTTCCTTGTGTTGGAAGAAGGGGATGGTCTAAGAATCCTCAGTGTTCTTTTAAAAATTACAAAGTTAGTAATTCATGATATGAAATATAAGGAAGGGTATAAGTGGCAAACGGTTACTGTGAAGATCAGGTTCAGTGAGTTTGCGACCAATACAAAGGCAATTACAGTTCAAATACCAACAATCTCAATAAAGAATCTCAGAATAGAGGGTGTAAATGCCTATAAAGTTATAGATCTATAAAATAAAGATGATTTCTTGATTCAGAATTTTTCTTAATTTTTTATCCAGGGTCCATATTTTTGACTTTGAACTAATAGCCGCTATGATAATAACTGCGTCAATAAGCCCAATGCCCTTTGAAACCAGCCTATTCTCTCCGGAATATTTTCCTGCTTCTATCCATATTTCTTTTTCATCTATCTTTGGCAGATATTTCCAATAGGAAAATAATAAATCCCTCTCACGATTATTTTTCGCACCTTGTAGAAGTTCTCCAAAAATACACTATAATACATAAACCTCCTCTGCTTCCAATAGCTTTTCAATTGTTGTAAATAAATCTGGATTTTTTTTAAAGAACTCTATCCGAACTGATGTATCGAGAATGATCATGATCTTCGATTGAGCTCACGAATGTCATCAGCATTAAAATCTGTTGAAAACTTTAATGGTATTTTTTCTATTTTTTTATTTAACTCTTTAATATGGCGAAGATTAGACCATTCCTTTAAGACAATAATTAAAAAATAGCCAAGCTTAGAACCAATAAAGCTCGGATGATCAGGTTTCACCCCAAATCCAGAACGGGCTGACAAATACAATGTCTTCTATTTTTTTTTCATAACGGCCCAATATGCCCTGAATCGGTGCACCTACATAAGAGGCGAACAAATTACCATTGATCCAATCTGTGGAGGCAATGGAAGCGATTGTCCTGCCCTTCGCATTAGCCAGCCACACCACAGTCCTGATCTTGTCGTTCCAGAACCTGAGCATTTTTTCCTGATCTTCTCTTTCTTTTTGAATAACCTTTGCTGTGGCTTCGTCCAGACCAGAGTTTTCATGTGAGATCTTTTGATTCCATATAACAAAACGACCGGGTCCGATATATACTAACCATGAATTTTGTCTCGGTGCATGTTTTGCCAAATCCAGAAGCTCTTTTGCTTCCCTTGCCTGGGCTTCGAGAAGAATTGCCTTTATGACTGGAGATAACTGGATGGTTGCTTCAAGACCCGACTCGGAATCCACTTTAGAACCTATAATTTTTAATAAAGAAGCAGAGATCTCTGAACCAAGCTTTTTGCTTGCCACCAGATTCGATAAATCACCAAGTTTCTGAGAGAAGAAGAAACCAATCTTCTCATTGTTCAAATATAAAGGCGCTCTGGCCTTTTTCGTTTTTGAAATCTCTTTGACTATACCTGTTTCATCCATTGCGGATTTCTCCTTCTTTAGAATAGTAAAGATTTGCATTATAGCGAATTAATGGGCTCATTGTGCTCATTACAATTTTTTACAGTAAGTTCCGCTTGATCAGCAATATCGCTGAAGAATATCCAATATCCCTTGCCGGGTTCCAGATTTTTTGATTCAAGAACTCGTTCATAACCAACTCCAGGGATATAACCATAGATTACAATAATATTACCGGTATTTATGGAGGCTCTGGACTGAGTCGTGCATCCGCCGATCATATACCATCCGTTTTCATATACCGGAAGGTTATATTTCGGGATGGACTGGCCGGTTAACGCACAGTTCTGATCACTATAAAATAGTATCCAGTATCCCTTTCCAACTTCCAACTCTTCTTCCTCTATTAAGCGTTTATAACCAACTCCCTTCTCAAAACCATAAGTCACCACCGCTTCCGGGAACAACTGGGAAATTACTGAGCTTTCAGGAAAAACAGGAAGAGAAATCATACTCCAGCCTGCTTTCAAATTGATGTCTGTGAATAGTATCCGGGATGAATGGCAGTTTGAACAGCCCTGTATAAGCAAAGTATGATAAGGCCCCTCTGTAGTCCATTCAGGAAGACTCAATTCAATAGGGACCCCGTCCTGGCTATTATGCATAGTATGACATTTGTTGCAAGGGCCGTTGCTAGATGATTTCTGTGTATGGCAAGTAATACAACCATCACATGTGTCCGGGTCCCAACGTAACATATCCGGGTAGGGGCTTCCATGTGGCCGATGGCAGGAGATACAACTGACCAAGTCCTCGCCAGGTGTAACTGCTATTGAGTTTATTGATCCCGGGTCTGAACGGGCTACCGGAACCTCAGGATTATAGGTGTTATAATCTTTATATTCCCCGTAATCTGGTAAGGTTGCATCTGAGGGATGTCGGATCCAGTGCCCATACTGGCCTTTTTCCTTCTGTTGCATATGAAATTTCCCGTGACAGCCACAGCAAAAGGCAGTCATAGTTCGATTATTAGCTAATGACCAGCTATCGCTTGTGAATGCACCTTCTTTTCCGAGATATTCATTGTGATTCTCAGAGTCTGACTCATCCATAGCCTGCCATTTGGAGTCCTCAATCCCTATAACACCATAAATTCCACCTAACCTGATATGTGATTTGAGAAAACGGTACCATGGGAAATTATTTATTATATCGTATTGATTTCCATCATCAGCATGATGATAGCCGCTCGGTTGAAGAATATCGTCGACCATATGACAACCGGTGCAGCCTTGTCTTTTATAAAGACCTGGATAAGACCAAGACCCCGTATATTCTCTATCAAAATTATCGTGGCAGGAATTACTGGAACAAGTTATACCACCCGGGGCCTTGGATAATTTATCATCCTTTTCACCAGGAAAGACATTATGACCCTTTGAATCATCTGCACCTTCGTTTCCTTCTTTTACCCACCAAAAATTACCCCCGGCAAGATAATTGGCAGGGGCATCAGGTCCGGTATAATTTACTACCGGAACACGATATCCATCCAGATCATAGTATGTGGATGATACATTGGATGAATGGCAGCCAAGACAGTCCTTTGTAAGTAAAGTATGATAAGGTCCCTCCGTACTCCATTCAGAAAGATTCAATTCAAGAGCGACTCCATCCTGACTATAGTGCATGGTATGGCAATTAAAACAACGACCTTTAGTCGATGATTTCTGTGTATGGCAAACAATACAACCCTCATATGTATTTGGATCCCAGCGTAGCATATCCGGGTATGGACTCCCATGAGGTCGGTGACAGGAGATACAAAGTACCTGTCCCTGGGTTTTCGCAACATCAAGTCCAATCTGGTTGTTTCCGGCGGAGGCATCATAACCAACGGGGGCCTTGGGAGAATATTTATTTATGGCATCACCTTCTTCCGGATAGTCAGCATATTCAGCCGGGCCGATAGCATTAGCGGCATCCAAAGTAATATCCGTGGGATGCCTCAACCATGGCTCACTGGGACCGCCCTGACTGGCATCACCATGAAAATTGCCATGACAACTCGCACAGAGTTTATTAATTCCATCGGCATCATAGACATTATGTTCAGAGGCATCAGCAGCAGTGATTTGGCTTTTTGTATTATACCTGCCGGATTCCCAGTTCAAATGCTCTATTCCAAGCACGCCAGAGTTATTAAATTCATGATTAACTAAATCAGTGCTTAAAAGCCTGTAGCTTTTTCCCACTGTAGATCCATCTAATGGACTATATTGATCCATATGGTGGGCTCCATATACTGCTGTGATATTATCAGGTTCTGCTCTATTGCCATGACAACCAGTGGTTCCGGCACAGGTAATCTGTTTAGCACTGCCTATATCGTCGTTAGCCCCTCCAGGTGGTACATTGGGAGTCCCTAAAGCTTTATCCGGAGGAGCAAATCCAAGGACATTATGTCTTACAGAATCTGCAGTACCAGCAAAGGTCCCTCCGGCCAGCATTGCATCACTTGTTAAATCTATCTGGGGAGCTTTGGTAAAAGTATCGTAACCATTGATCACGGATGAAGAACCAGAATGACAACCAACGCATGAACTATTATTCTCATTGGGATCTCTAACAAAACCAAAAAGGAGCGCATTATTTGGTCCAAGAGAAATAGGTTTGTTTAGATCGAAAAAAATATGTGGAGCAACTCCATCTTGGCTGTTATGCATATTATGACATTTATTGCAGGGCCCATTAACCAATGATTTCTGTGTATGGCAAGTAATGCAACCCTTACATGTATCGGGATCCCACCGTAACATATCCGGGTACGGACTCCCATGAGGTCGGTGACAGGAGATACAAAGTACCTGTCCCTGGGTTTTCGCAATATCAACTCCAATCTGGTTATTTCCAGCGGAGGCATCATAACCAACGGGGGCCTCGGTAGAATATTTATTTACGGCATCACCTTCTTCCGGATAGTCAGCATATTCAGCCGGGCCGGAAGCAGCAGCGGCATCCAAAGCAATATCTGTGGGATGCCTTAACCATGGCTCACCAGGCCCTCCTTGACCTTCTTCGCCATGAAAATCTCTATGACAGCTTCCACAGAGTGTATTAATACTATCAGCATCATAGACATTATGTTCAGAGGCATCAGCAGCAGTAATTTGGCTCTTTGTAATGTACCTGCTCGATTCCCGGTTTGAATGCTCTAATCCAAGCACACCTGAGTTACTAAATTCAACATCAACTGAATCAGTGCTTAAAAACCGGTAGCTTTTTCCGACTGTAGATCCATCTAATGGATCACCTTCATCTGCATGATGCGCCCCATATACTGCTGTGATATTATCAGGTTCTGCTCTATTGCCATGACAACCAGTGGTTCCTGCACAGGTAATCTGATCGGCCCCACCTATATCGTCATTCCACCCTCCAGGTGGTACATTGGGGGTCCCCAAAGTTTTATCCGGAGGAGCAAATCCAAGAACATTATGTCTTGCGGCATCTGGAGTACCAGCAAAAGTCCCTCCGGCAAGTATTGCATCACCTGTTAAATCTATCTGGGGAGCTTTGGTAAAAGTATCGTAACCATTGATAACTGATGAAGAACCAGAATGACAAACAATGCATGTACTATTATTCTCATTGGGATCAGCAGCAACACCAAAAAGGAGTGCACTGTTTGGTCCGGTAGAAACAGGTTTAATTGGATCAAAAAAAATATACGGATCAACTCCATCCTGGCTATGATGAATTGTATGGCATTTATTACAAGGGCCACTATTTGATGATTTCTGTGTATGGCAAACAATACAACCCTCACATGTATTTGGATTCCAACGTAACATATCCGGGTAGGGGCTTCCATGTGGCCTGTGGCAGGAGATACAGGAAACCAGGTCATTACCCGGGTCTATTTTGCTCCGTTTTATATTATCAGGTCCGATAAGATTGCTCAGATCCTGTCTTGCTACCGGGACCATAGGATTATAGGTGATATAACCTTTATATTCCCCGTAATCAGGTAATGGTGTGTCAGAGGGATGTCGGATCCAGGGCTCATTTGGCTCCTCCACCTTCTGCTGTATGTGAAATTTCCCATGGCAGCCGCAGCAAAAGGCAGTAATAGTATTATGATAACCCAATGACCAGCTATCGATTGTATTTCCTCCTGCTTCCCCAAGATATTCATTATGATGCACGGGGCCGGACTCATTATTAGCCTGCCGGTTGGGATCTTCAATCCCTTCAACACCCCCATCCCTAGCCCTGCTATGCCCCTTGAGAAAGCGGTACCAGGGATAAGCATTTATTACATCCAACGGTTCTCCTTCATCCGCATGATGAAAACCGTTAGGTTGTCTCAAATCATCCACCATGTGGCATCCGGTACAGCCCTGCCTTCCGTTTAGACCTATATCAAGTTGATCCTTATATTCTATGTGAAAATTACTGTGACATGAATTAGTAAAGCAGCGTATACCGCCAGGGGCTATGTCTAATTTGTCATCTACTTCACCGGGAAAAACATTATGACCTTTGGAATCATCCGCACCTTCATTCCCTTCTTTTACCCACCAAAAATTACCCCCGGCAAGATAATTGGCGGGGGCCATAGTTCCGGTATAATTCACAACAGGAACACGATATCCACCCAGATCATAGTATGTGGAGGACGCGCTGCTGGAATGACACTCAATGCAGGTCTGATTGGTCGTGCCGTCCGTAGCGTTTCCTCCTGTATGGCAAACATTACAATATTCATCAGGCCCTTCTTTGCTGATCCTCGCGAAACACTTTCCAATTCTGATAGAAATAAACATAAATATAGTAAGCAATATTGGAAATATAATCCCTTTAAATTTGATGTTTTTTCTCTTCACTTTTTTATTTCCCTTACCCTGTTTCTATAATCTATTTTTAAATGATTCTAGATCAAATTATAAGAAAGTACAATCTATAAAGTCGATTTTGTCAATTATCACCATCGGAATTGCCGCTTTGATATAATATTACTATAAGGTTTATAATAATCAAGGATATCATGAAGAGTGTTTTTTATATAACCATCACCGTAATACTTGTTTGTTCTATAATATTTGTAATGGGTTTTAAACCACCGGATAAAGCCGAAAGGGTTAGGGCCATAGGGTCAACTGAGGGGCTTCCTGAAATCCTGCAGAAGGCCTTCGTCCCTGAGGATGACTTTGAACCTGTTCCTAAACCCGAACCGGGCGATTGGCTGGCGGAACACCCCGAAAAGGGGCAGACATTCGATGATTTTGTTCACACAGGGAAGAACCGCCCGGATAAAAGCCGGAATAAGATCTATTTTCAGCCATTAGGGGAGTTCCGGGAAGATAGAAGCCCTTCTCTGGAAAAGCTCAAGGAATATGCATCCGCTTACTTTTCCATGGAGGTAAAGGTCCTTACCCCTCTTATTTTAATAGACGATTCCTTTACCACCCGCAAAAATACTTATACGGGAAAGATGCAAATCCTGACTACGGATATATTAACCCTGCTGAAAAAGAAGCTCCCGGATGACGCGTTTTGCATCCTTGCGATTACAATGGAAGACCTTTATCCTGATCCCTCATGGAATTTTGTGTTCGGCCAGGCATCTTTCCAGGGACGGGCCGGCGTTTACAGCTTTTCGCGCTATGACCCGGCCTTTTATGGGGAAAAGAGGGACAAGGATTATAAGAAAATCCTTCTAAAAAGAAGCTGCAGGGTCCTGGTCCATGAAACTGGGCATATGTTCGGCCTTGAGCATTGCATATTCTTCAGATGTGTCATGAATGGTTCCAACCATTTGGAGGAAAGCGATTCCCGGCCATTGCGCCTTTGTCCTGTCTGCATTCGAAAGCTTCATTCCAGTATAGAATTTGATATCATGGATCGATATAATAGGTTGCTTCTTTTTTATAAAGAATCAGGTATTGACCAGGAAACCCGCTGGATGGAAAATCGTCTCAAAAAGATCAAACAGGATTAAACTCTTTTTATTGCATAATGGAGTTGATTTTTCCAAAAATATATGTAAAATGGAAATATGTACTCCAGATTGTTAAAAAGACCTTTACAATTAAACAAAAGCTTTTTTCTGTTCGGGCCAAGAGGGACAGGGAAAACTACTTGGATTAAAGCACATTTCAGCCAGAACGTATATATAGATCTGTTGGAATCAAACCTTTATAATGAACTGCTTGCTTCTCCGGACCGGATCGAAACCTTTATTCCACCCGGATACGAAGATTGGATCGTGATTGATGAGATTCAAAAGGTCCCCCAGTTGCTTAATGAGGTCCATCGGTTAATAGAAAAGCAAAGGTATAAATTTATCCTTACCGGATCGAGTGCCAGGAGTTTAAGAAAAGGGGGCATTAATCTCCTGGCCGGCCGTGCCTTAACCTATAATATGTATCCCCTTACAGCTATAGAGCTTAACAATGACTTCTCTTTGGAAAAATCTCTAAAATTCGGACACTTGCCATCTATCCCTTCCGAGCCCGATCCTTTTGAATTTTTAAAGGCATATGTAAAGACCTACTTGCGTGAAGAGGTGCTGCAGGAAGGATTAACCCGTAATTTGGGCAGTTTTACACGTTTTTTGGAAATGGCAAGTTTCTCACAGGCTTCAGTTCTCAATATATCCGAAGTTGCCCGCGAAGCAAGCCTTGAAAGAAAAAGGGTTGAGAATTACTTCTCTATTCTGGAGGATTTGCTCCTTGCAACCAGACTGCCTGTTTTTACAAAAAGGGCAAAACGGCGTATGGTGGGACATCCCAAATTTTATTTTTTTGATGTGGGTGTTTATCGCGCCTTAAGACCTTCAGGCCCTCTTGATTCGCCTGAAGAGATAGAAGGGGCAAGCCTGGAGACACTTTGCTTTCAGGAAATAAGGGCTATTAATGATTATTTTAATTATCAGTATGATTTATACTATTGGAGAACAAGCAACGGAGCCGAGGTAGACTTTGTTCTTTATGGCCCGAAGGGTATAAAAGCATTTGAAGTGAAACGATCAAAAAGGACCACAAAAAAAGACCTTTCGGGATTAAAGGCCTTTAAATCGGATTTCCCTGAAGCAACCCTTTATCTTCTCTATGGCGGAACGAAAAACCTCTATGAAGATGGGATTAAAATCCTGCCTGTGGATTCCGCATTAAAACAAATCCCTGACATATTAGACAATAAAGGATAATATACTCGCATCAGATCCCTTAGCCTCTTAAGTGATCTATGTGTAAGGTGCGGAATAAAAAAGTTGTAGACATATTGTTGATTTTTGCTCCCCAAAAAGTATAATCACAATTATACTAATTATGATTATACTAAGGAGATCTTGATGGGAAATGTTAAAAAAATAAAACTTTTTCTTTCCTCTCCCGGGGATGTGGAGGCAGAGCGCAAAAAGGTCCATGAAGTGGCAGCGCAATTAAACCGTATGCTGGGTGATAGTCTTAATATTTACATCGAGGTTATCGATTGGAAAACCCACGTGGCCCCGGATATGGGTAGGCCGCAAGAGATAATCAACCGTCAGATAGGTGATTATGACATCTTTGTGGGTATTATGTGGAAACGGTTTGGGACATCAACCGGGAAAGCAGGCTCAGGTACGGAAGAGGAATTTAGAATCGCCTATAACAGGTGGGAGGTGAATAAACGACCCCGCATCTTCTTTTACTTTAGTATGATGCCATATTTGCCAGAGGATCTCGAAGAGATCGATCAATTGAGAAAGGTTATTGAGCTTAAAAAGGAGTTTGGTCAAAAAGGCCTGATTTTCAAATATCAATCCCCTGAGGAGTTTGGTGATCTCCTGCGTGAACACCTGACTAAGGTCATCTATGAATGGTTTCCCGCAAAAGAAGAAAAGCCAAAATCAAGGGCAGATTTCACCAAATACTTCACCTGCCTCAAATCAGAAACCATGTATATGGATATTCGTGGCCTTGTCACTGGGGAGGGGAAGGCACATCAATTTCGTATAGATGAGCTTTATATCCCATTGAAAGCAGCCGGTAGCGCAGGCTTGCCAGGTGAAAAAAAGGGGAAGCGTGGGGAGCAAAACGATGCTAAAGGGATAGCGCCTCGTGAAATACAGTTACAGGAGGCATTAAAGCAACTTCGATTGATCATCAGGGGAGATCCCGGTGCAGGAAAGACCACCTTTCTCAGGTTGATATCTTTTGCCCTTTGCAAGGAGGGATTAGGAGAAGAACCCTCACTTGGAATCCCGAAGATTCCCTGGTCTGAACATCTGTCTGTGCCCATCCTCATTAAAATTGGAAGATTAATAGAGCACATAAAGGAATGGAAAAAAAGAGACTCCCTGCAAACTCCGCCCTCCGTGGACAGCCCG
>JBLIRO010000053.1:0-33956 GCA_049472335.1 bacterium
GTGTTCAATATTGATATTGTTGTGTATCCCAATATAATATTGGCACCCCTAATTTTATCAAGATCTTTTTCGCTTAAGCTCTTTTCAATATCACTTGGAATTGGACCTAGTTCAATACCAGCATATTTTGATTGCGCCAAATCATGTAATTTTAAGGTACTGTCCAAGTCATGGAAAGATTTGAGCAAACTTTTATTTTTGTAGGAGGCTATTAACATCCATCTTTGGAATTCACCCCTATAGTCCAAATACTTTATGCCCATAGGCTTAAGAATGCGTATCTTTAGAAGATCATCATTTGGGAATTCACAGGCTTCTAAATTATTAACCGTCTCTTCAAAAAACTTGAAATAGGTATCTACCCATGAATCCTCTAATAATAACTTTGATACACTATTTGGTGAAAGATACAGTTTGGTCATGACTTTTTTAGTGCCGAACGATTGAACTAAGGCGCCGCACGAGCATTTACCAAGAGGCTCTCCATTTCACGGCAAGTTAAGTGAGGTCGCCTTCAGTGAGTTTGTTAACCCCTTTTATTCTATTGGCATCAAATACCAATGAATTAGATTTGGTAAAAATTGAATCATATGTTCAATGTCTTCTTTTTTAAAGTTACCACCTATAAACAAAATACCATTTCTGTTTTTTTCCCATTCTAAAGAAAAGCGCTCATGATCACGATTTAGGTGTGTAATTCCACTAGCAAGCTTGTAGACACTTCTTATATTTTCCATTTCTTGTTGATAACCAAGTTTTTCAAGTTTTTTCCTAACCTCAACAGGTTTTGGAAAATTTCCTTTATTATATTTTTCTGCCATTTCTGGGGCTACACAAACTAGCTTATATCCTGCTAGAGTCTCAACAGATGATCTTTCACAAACCATTGCATCTGCAATTAAACCTTTTTCTACCAAAGTGAATGCTGAAAAAACGTGATTAAAAAACCTTGCAGATAAAAGCATTTTAACATTTCTTAAAGTAGTTAGTGGTGTTAATTCAAGGGTTTCATAAAATTTTGAAAACTCATCAACTGCGTCAATCCATTCATTCATGAATTTTTCTATAATCATAGATGATTCTTTTTTTATCGACTCAGAATGTTTGATCAGATTATCAAATGAGTATTTCATGTAGTTTTATATTTGATGGTTAACGATCACTCGCCGGAACTGCTGCAATACAGAGGGTATTCGTTTGTAAATAGCTTATTATAATACGATTTATGCCTGATAGCAAAATCAGCTAGTGGTTCCGGTCGAGTGCAACGATTATGGTTAACCAATATTTCCGCCCACTTATGGATACTTGTATTTGAATATATTTATTGCTCAACTTCACACAGAAGCAATATACTACTTACCCCGCTAAAAATTTTCTATGTATCACGGGGCTTGTCCAACAAACGGTTCAGATTGTGGCTCGTTCTTCACACAATCTAACCTTATTCGTTAGGCATGCTACCTAATGACTTAATACGTTTTTTTTCAAGGAGATTTCGTATACCTTCAGTGAATTTCTTCGTAGTGTCTTTATGATGTTGAACCTGACTGATGAGGAAAACCAACACAGTACGTATACTTGTTGATTGTTTCAAACCCTCATCTTCGGATAGGTCATGTATTCCTTCACTCAATGCTTCGTATAATATACCAAGCGGGTTATAACCTTCTGGTCTTAACGTATCTGGAAGAATATCTTTTACAAGCCTAATCTTCTCGCTTGTTTGTCTTGTGGTCTTAACATCTTCGAGAATTTGCATATATTTAGTTTTCTCTTCTCCCTCCAACAGAACCTCAATAGTTTCTAATAACTCATCTATAATCATCTCTACACTTCGTCGGTAATAAGCGTGCGCTGCAATCCCATAGCCTTGCGCTTCGCATATAAATCCTTTTTTGAATGTCTCTTTGTGCTCCCCTAACATTTTGGCTAATTGCCGATCTATTGAAAGATCCCACGGTGGATACTGCCCTGCCTTCATAATTCTTTTTCCATCTTCGTGAAAATGTATGATAAATCCTCGCCAGAACTGGTGACAGTGAATGCAGACACAAATGGCTGCCAATGTTTTACCCTTGAATTCAAAGTTGTCGGAGTTTCCACTCCTTACGACTCCGGCATTCCCGAATGACCTCTCAACTCTGCAATTATTACAATAAGCAGAAAAATGGGGGAGTACGAACTTCAGAAATCCATTACCTTTTTCAACGGTTACTTCGAACCATTGATATAATGGCGCCTTTTCCAAAAATTCTACAAACGTCATATTATTGTCAGGATTTGGAGAACTATTCACGTAAAATACTTTCTAATTTTGTGTCGGTTAACGTAGAGCAATAAGCGGAAAGTTTTCCGCCATATCGCCTCATATAGATGGACAAAATTTCCACTTATTCTGATATTGTTCACAAAATGTGGAAAACTTATCCTTTTACTTTCCACTTATTACATTTTTCTTATTTTTTTCCACTTATTGCGATAATAGCTGAAAGCATATGGAAAGTCAAAAAAAATAAACATAAATTCCGGTCTAATTCCGACTCCAAGCTCATGGACCAGGTACGCGAGGTTCTGCGTTATCATCACTACGCCTACCACACAGAACAGACCTGTTGCCAGTAAATACTTCGCTATATTTATCATTTGACGGGAAAACCCATCCTCTCAGGCTTGGTGTAAAAGATGTGGAGCAGTTTCTCTCCCCTCTCGCAACCGAAGAGATATGGGGGAAAGATGGGGACATTGTTTACTAATCTTACTTATCTATCATTTCTTCTTCCAGCCTTTTTGCCAGAGCTAAACCACCAGCTATGCTGGGGAGGATGGCAAAAGCAAAAAGGGATAAATGTAGCCAGCGGGTATGCAGGAAGATAATCAAAGAAACTAAAGTAATATATTGCTTCTTCAACTATCCTGGTTTCCTTGCTCACTGGAGGGCTGTGGGCTGCCATCGGAAGATACAAATTCACCGTCTATGGAGAATAACTCTTTGTAATAACTGCCGGACAATCAAGTTCCGCAAACGTTGGAGAGGTGTACCCTACTTCTCCAACGCAACTGATTTATAACAAATCCGACAGCTCAGTGTACACTATTTTAACAATTGCCCTGTCTAGTGTATCATTCAACAATATCCAATATCCTTTGCCGGATTCCAGGGTCTCTGTCCTTTGATATCCGATACCCGGAGCGCAACCATAAACGACTCCAATGGTGCAGGTATCAGAAAAGGGCTGGGCTGAACAGGTACAGCAGCCAATCATAAGCCAGCCGTCCATATGCACGGTAAATGCGTACTCTTTAATGGACCGGCCTGAAAAGTGATAGCTTTTATCTTCATCCAGCAATATCCAATATCCCTTGCCGAACTCCACCCTGTCTTCATTCGGCACACGGAAATACCCAACCTCGTTTCTATATCCATACATTACCACTGCGTCAGGAAACAGTTCCGAAACCTTATTGCCATATGGAACCACAGGAAGGGATATCATGCTCCATCCCGCAGGGAGGTCCAATTTAATATCCATATCCACAACATGGATATTCGGATCAAAGTCATCGGAATCTCCTTCCAGGATGGCGGAATAATTACCTTCCGGGGCGCATAGACATCGCACATCACCATAAACACCATAACCGTCCATGTCCTTATCGAGATAATATTTGATGCAGTCAAGGGCCCCTTCATCATCAATGAGCCCATCACAATCATTGTCCTTTTCATCACATAACTCATGAGCGTCGGGATTGATCAACGCGTTCTGATCATTACAATCCGAATTATTATCAACGTATCCTGAAGGGCAGGCAGATACTCGAATTTCCTGGTTAGGATCTCCGAATCCATCCTTATCCATGTCAATATAGCAATACTTATACTCGCCGAACGCGTAGATTTTTCCGTCATTGCTTCCGACATACACAATCCCTTCAGAACCAATGGCCGGGGAAGACCATACCGCACCATCCGTGCCATATTTCCATTTCAGGCTGCCATCCGGGTTCATTGCAAAAAAGTCGTGTCCGGACCCAAAATAAATCGTTCCATCCGCGCCCAGGGCGGGGGAGGAATAATAGACCGGATTCTCGGTGTTATATTTCCAACTTAAAAGGCCCTCAGGGCTTATCGCATAAAGATACTTACTGGAGGTACAATAGACCGTTCCGTCATCACTGGTGGCAGGTGATGAATAGATCCAATGCTCCGTTTCATATCTCCATTTCAGGGTCCCATCCGGGTTTAAGGCATATAGCTTGTTGTCACCACTCCCGATATATACCGTGCAATCTTCACCAATGGCAGGTGAGGACCATACACAAAATCCCACTTTATAACTCCATTTCAGGCTGCCATTTTCAGGATCGAGGGCATAGACATTTCCGTCATAGCTGCCGCAATATATGGTACCATCATCACCCACAGCAGGTGAGGAAAAGATCCATCCCCCGGTTTTATAAGCCCATTTCAGGCTGCCACCCGGGTTGAGCGCATAAATTCTGTCATCACCATCCCCTCCTCCGAAATAGATGGTTCCATCTATGCCAATAGCAGGAGATGATGTAATCATGGAAGGTGTCTGAAAATCCCATTTCAAAGTGCCATTAGGATTGAGGGCATATAATTTTTTATCCCGGCTTCCGATATAGATCGTTCCGTCCGCGGCTATTGCAGGAGAGGATTCGATCTCGCCTCCGGTCTCAAAGCTCCATTTCAGGCTGCCATTAGGGTAAAGGGCATAGACATTTTTATCCCTGCTTCCGAAATAAATGTTCCCATCAGGACCTATAGCCGGGGAGGACTGGACATCATCACCCGTTTGATATATCCATTTAAGCACATTGCTTTGCGTCCCAGTATATGGGCTTTGACCGGTATGTCTAAGATCATGTCCTTTACACGGCCAGGCGCTATTTGCCGGGGCGCTACCTTGTGTTTGAATCTTTTCTACAGTCACATTAAAGATACATGTGACAGAATTGTCTGAATAATCAGAGGCAGCTACATTCACAATTGTCATTCCCAGAGGAAACGGCGAACATGGCTCAGGATCATAAGTCAACGAAGGATTGGGGTCCATATTATCGCTCACCTTTGCTGCGTAGGTCACTTTGCTCATATCGCCTGAAGTCAGGACAGTCATGTCAGGCGGACAGATAATTTCAGGCGGCTCCAAATCCTCTTCAATTTCTTCACCTGTCATGAATGCATATAGACTGCCGTCATCGCTCCCAATATAAACCATGCCGTCTGCGCCTATTGCAGGTGAGGAAATGATGCTTCCACCGGTTTTATAAGTCCATTTTACGCTCCCGTTTCCAGGATCAAAGGCGTAAACCCAGCTATCCATGCCTCCAATATAGATTGTGCCGTCCGCGCCAATGGCGGGTGACGAATATAAGTCCTCCCCGGTTTGATAGCTCCATTTCAAACTTCCGTCCTCCTTATGGAGGGCATAAAGCATACCTTTCATATCCCCGAAATACAAGACTCCGTTTGAACCAATTGCAGGTGAAGTATAAATTTTCTCACCAGTTTCATATGTCCATTTTATACTCCCATCTCCCGGATTCAATGCATATACATTGCCGTCAAAGCTTCCTGCAAAGATGGTGTCATTATTATCTATTGCCGGGGATGCAAAAACATCGTCCCCGGTTTCATGGCTCCATTTCAGACTTCCATCCTCCGGATCAAGGGCATATATCATGTTGTCATCAGAACCAATATAGATTGTTCCATCATTACCTATAGCAGGTGATGACCAGATAGAGCTTTCGGTTTGATAGCACCACTTTTGGGTGCCGTCCGGATTTACGGCATAAATCCTGTTTTCCCGTCTCGCAAAATAAATTGTACCGTTTGGGTCGATTATGGGTGAGGACTTAATACCTTCCCATCCTCCTGCATAGAAATCCCATTTGATTGTGCCGTCCGGATTGAGGGCATAAAGATAACCGTTAGTGCTTCCGACATAGACCGTATCATCCGCACCGATTGCCGGCGTGGAATATATACCTTCTTCTGTATTGAACATCCATTTCACACTCCCATTTGGGTCTAAGGCATAAAGATTCCCATCATAACTTCCAATATATACTGTATTATCAGCCCCAATGACAGGGGATGAAAAAATGTATCCGCCGGTTTTATAGCTCCATTTAAGGGTATTGTTCTGAGCGCCTGTATAAGGGCTCTGTCCGGTATGTCGCGGATCATGCCCCCTGCATGGCCAGGGGCTGTCAGCCAGGCCTGTTGCCCCTAGCCGCACAGTAATCTTAAAGCTGCATTTGCTCCAATTGCCCGACATATCAGTGGCGGTTATTGAGACCTCTGTGACCCCGGTTGGAAATATAAAGTCCAGAGGAGGATCATAGGTTATAAAAGGCTTATGATCTATGTTATCCGTGACTGATGATGAATAGGCCACCCGGGTGCCGCCGTCCGGGGCATTGATAGATATATCATCAGGACAGACTATTTCAGGAGGGTCCGTATCCTCCAGATGGCTGAACGCGTAGACCTTGCCGTCATTGCTGCCCACATAGAGTGTGCCGTCAGCCCCTATAACAGGAGAAGAATTGATCCGGTCTCCCGTTTTGTAACTCCACCTGAAAGAGCCATCCGGATCTATGGCATAGATCTTACTGTCCATGCTGCCAATATATATGGTCCCGTTTGCACCAATGGCAGGGGATGACATGCTGCAGCAACGATCATCCCTGCCTATCCCGCTTCTCCACTTAAGGTTGCCATTCGGGTCCAGGGCATTGAGAAAACGGTCATAACAATATTGATAAAGCCCCCAGTCGATTTCTATAGAAACCGATTCCTCGCTCGCAAAAAAAACCGTGCCACCCGCTCCAATAGCAACTGAAGCGACATATCCTCCGGGTGTAATCTTGAAGCTCCATTTTAGATCACCTCCCGGATTGATTGCGCAAATCTTGTCTCCGCTTCCCATATAAATCGTTCCATCATCGCCTATGGCCGGCGCGCATCCTATCCACGCGCTGGTAGGATATTTCCATTTCAGATTCCCGTTTGGGTCAAGGGCATAAAGGCTGGCATCATAACTCCCAAAATAAATCGTCCCATCGGATCCAATGGCGGGAGAGGAATTTGCCCCGTTTGTCTTGTAGGTCCACTTTATCGTTCCGTCTTTGTTGAGCGCATAAAACTGATTATCATGGCTTCCAAAATAGATTGTGCCATCCGGGGCAAATAGCACTGAGGAGTAGATCCATCCGCCTGTTTTAAATCTCCATTTCAGATTGCCATTCGGATCGAGAGCATATAGATAATCTTCATTGTTACCGGAAAAACTATTGGGATCATTGCTTCCGAAAAAAATTGTGCCACCTTTGCTGACTGCTGGTGAAGAATATATCCCACCCCCTGTTTTATAACTCCATTTCAGATTCCTGTTCGGGTCAAAGGCATAAAGATTGGAATCCCTGCTTCCGACATAGATCGTGCCGTCGATTCCAATAGCCGGAGATGTATAAAAGCCGCCCCCTGTTTGATATGACCACTTCAGGGTACTGGTTTGGGGACCAAGATAAGGACTCCGGTTTGTACGCCTTGAATCATGACCCTCGCAAGGCCAGGCGGTATCAGCCAGTTCGCTGGTTTCCGTGACATCAGCGTATACTTTTGAGCAAAAGGATTTATCAAAAAAGAAAGTAAAGAGAAAAAGAGAGGAAAAAAAGATATTCAGAATGATAAGATTCTTTCTTTTCATTCCAGCCTCCTTTGAGGATTGGGATGTGGACTGATCAGATATTTAATTACTAATATTATACCACATAATAAAAATCTCCTTATTAAAAATGTGTTTTGCTAAAAAGAGACATTAGAAATTTTAAGTGGATTTAGAAATTTTTATAACAGAATTCGATTTATTCTATAAAAAACCCAATAAATTCTAAGTAAGAATACATAAAAATATTCGTCTTTACATAAGGAAAATTTAAACAATATGCTGTCCCCGCCCTGGGGCGGGAACAGCAATAAGAAACAAGCCTTAACGTTTTTCTATGCTTATATACCCAGTCTTGGATTTACCAATAGACGTAGGACCATAATAACCATAATAGGGATAAGGCGCCGGATACGCATAGGGATAAGATGGATAAAATGGTTCATCTACTTCTGTTTCAAACGTTTTTCTATTGTTATAGACCCGGTATCAGATTTATCAATAGTAGCGTTAAGCCCATAATAATAGGGAAAAGCCGTATAGGGATTGGGTGGATAAAATGGCGCATCAACTTCGATTTCAAATGTCTCACCTTTTATCAAACCTTTAGCTGAGCCATATCGAGAGATACCGGATGAATGCAAGTGCATGCGAAAATCACTATTGAAAGCCGTAAATCTCGAGCGAAAGTTAACACGACTGGATGAAACGGCACTTTCGCCCGTCCATTTGATGTTAATGGTAACTTCCTCAGTAATTGGCTCTTCGTTGTTTTGATCCTCCCACTCTAAAGTTCCTTTACCCTCTGCAAAAGCACTGCGAAGGTTTTCTGAAATGCTAAAGCTGGTCAACTCGATTTGGGCGTAACCCCATTTTTCTTTATCATCACACCAGTTCCATATTTCTATATCAAGAAAACCCATAGGGCCGGTGGGCGGTGGATAGGACACATCGGACATATGTTTAACCATATATTCTGAAATCTGTAAAAAGACGAAAATTTCTTCGCATTCCCCCTCAGTGTTATAATTAAGAGAGGCATTTTTTCCGGACACTATGTAATTCGTTTTATACACCTTGTTAGGATCTGGTGGATCTGCTTCTGCCGTTACAGATCCTAACATGACAGCAATAAGGGCAAGGATTATTGTCACTTCTAACATAACAAAAAATTTCCGTTTCATGGTCTTTCCCCTTTAATTTTAGGTTTCGGTATTTACCTTTCAAATCATTGTTTATGATTATACCCATCCCTCCTCTTTAAAAGACTTTATTTAAAAAATGAACTAACCATTTTTTCCAATGATCATTGACCACCCCCTTTCCTCCAATCTAATTTTTAAATATATGTATTCTACCAAGTTATTAAAACAGAACCCGGCTTCTGATATAGATCGTTCCATCTGCGGCTATTGCAGGAGAGGATTCAATCTCGCCTCCGGGCTCAAAGCCCCATTTCAGGCTGCCATTTGGGTGAAGGGCATAGACATTTTTGTCCCTGCTTCCAGCATAGATCGCGCCGTCGATCCAATAGCCGGAGAGGTATAAAAGCCGCCCCCTGTTAGATATGACCACTTCAGGGTACTGGTCTGGGGACCAAGATAAGGACTCCGGTTTGTACGCCTTGAATCATGGCCCTCGCAAGGCCAGGCGGTATCAGCCAGTCCGCTGGTTTCCGTGACATCAGCGTATACTTTTGAGCAAAAGGATTTATCAAAAAAGAAAGTAAAGAGAAAAAGAAAGGTAAAAAGGATATTCAGAATGACAAAATTCCTTCTTTTCATTCCAGCCTCCTTTGAGGAAAAGGATGTGGATTGATGAAGCCTCAAATTAAGAACGTAAATCCCTATGAAGCTTTAATATTTATAATATACCATATAAGTCAATTCCCCCCCCCAAACGGAGTGGATCTAAAAGTAAGAATATATAAAAATATTCGTCTTGCTATTTAGAATTAATGTGTCAATCTCTCAAAAGGGAGGGATAAAAAATGAGAACCTTCACTCAATTCCTGTTTCCTTCCAAAAAGGCCGGCAATCCTAATATATCCTGTCCCGGCCTTCTTCTTGCCTTTATATTGATCGTGCTAGTCACCATATCCTTTTTCGCCCCGTCCCATGCGCAGCAGCTCATTTTGAATATTGAAGATAATTTTATTTTTTACCCTTTAATCCTTATGAATAATAGAAATCCTTCCGATTACCTCCTGAACCTAAATTATAATTACTGGATTCCTCCGTATCTAAATAATATATCTAACCTTCCCGCGTTTTATCCCGTCAGGTATCTCTATCCTGAATACCTGTTTTTAAGTAATCCATGGGGTTTTTACCATAGGACGCTTTTCCTGCCCCCTTTTATTTATAGAGGCAGCGAATACGAACCGGAATACTCATGGTTTCTTCCCTTTACCCAATATGTAATTGATAATGGAGATGTTAAATCAGGTATCGAAATATTTATGGAAAAGTATAATCTTGCTCTCAATGAAGCCGCAAATCTGGCCCCTCAGGACCTTGTTCTGAAGTTTCCTGAGGGCGGCTATATAACGGACCTTGGATTAAAGACTTCGGAAGCCAATTTTTACAATCTGGTGAAACAGGAAACGGGCCTGACGCTCTCCGAGGAAGAACGGATCAATGAAAACGGCTTTGTGGTTAGTAAACGGATAAATTATAAATCTTTTGGCGACGCATATCTCGATTTCTTTTATAAGGACCTGCCCGTCTTTATATCAACGGATTCAATCCTTCAAGCCCTTCATAAATCCTACGATCTAATCCTGGCAGATATAGAACAACAATTCCTTATGGATAATCTGGAGTCCATCCTTTCCAAGGCACAGGCTGCGTTACCCCAGATCATCCCTGAACCTGCAGGGATCTTGGCCGATGCCTATCACGATCTGAATGTCTTTTATACCGTAGCCAGAAAGCTGCTGGGCAGGCACCCCACCTATTATTTGCCTTTTTTGGGAGATACGGAGGTTCAGGCCTTTCTGAGCCATATCAACCAGCTCTCATTCGAATGGGTGGACATCTTCGGTGAACCGAGAAAGATCGATTTCAGCCAGTTTAAGCCAAGGGGACATTACACAAGGTCTGAAGAGTTCAAGAGCTATTTCAAGGCCATGATTTGGCTTGGCCGGATTGATTTCAGGGTGGAAGATCCAAGACAGCTTCTGGATGCCTATCTGGTATGGAGAAGTGTGGAAGAAGGAGGAGCGCGCGCTGAATGGGATGACATGGATAAGATAATCGGGCTTATGGTCGGAGAACCCGATGCATTGAATCTGACAGGCATTGCCATGCTCATGGAAGAGGCCGGTGTGAAAGGCCCGGAAGATCTGCTGGATGAAGAGATCCAAAGCAGGGTCCTTTCCATAATGGAAAAGAAGGGATATGGCGAGCAAAGGATCTGTTCCCATTACCTGGAAAGCGATCCCATGGATCCTAAGGTGGCCGAGATGCCGAAATCATTTACATTTATGGGTCAAAGATTTACCGTTGACAGCCATGTATTCTCCAATGTGGTTTTTGACCGGATAGTTGTGGATGGTGTAAAGATTGAACGGATGTTACCTGACCCGCTCGACGCCATGTTCGTACTGGGTAATAACAGGGCGCTTCACTATCTCCAGGATGAATTAACCACCTGGCAATATCAGGGGAATCTGTATATCCTGCGTTATTTATTGGACCAGTATAACAGGGAATTTTGGGAGTCGAATATGTATAATTGCTGGCTCGATGCGCTTAGGAGCCTTTCAGGGCCATTCGAAGGTGAAGAAATTCCACGGACTTTATGTACTCCTGCTTACCGGGACAAACTCCTTCACACTCAACTTGCTTCCTGGGCGGAGCTTCGGCATGACACGATCCTATATGTAAAGCAATCATATACGGGCTTTCCTATTTGCGACTACCCGGATGGATATGTCGAACCGGTTCCCGTTTTTTACAAAAAGCTGAAAGACTTTTCTAATAAGGCAAAGGAAATCTTTGATAATATAAATATACCCGACTCGTTTAAATCAAGATATACCTCACACTTCGAAGGATTTGCCGATACCATGGAAATGCTGGAGACAATTGCACAAAAGCAGATCGATGGTCAGCCCAGAATGGAAGAGGAAACTCAATTCATCAAAGACACAATAATTGAGAAAGATCGAGATGTTATCTGTGCCATAATAACCTATCATGACGGATGGTATCCCAAGCTTTTCTATGGGAATCATGAGCAATGCATGAGGCCTGACTTCATTGTGGCCGATGTTCACACAAATCCTGCAGATGCACAGGTGCTGCATGTGGGCGTGGGAAAGGTCAATGTAATCTATTTTATTACTGAAACATGTAGTGGACCTACAATATATGTCGGACCGGTATTCTCATATTATGAGCGGACCGAAGGGGGAATGAAAAGGCTCGATGATGAAGATTGGGCAGATTTGGTAAATGGGGGAAGTCTTACCGCACCTGAATGGACCAAATCCTTTTTGTTGTGATTTGTTCCTTTATAATGGGGATCATAATAGAAGCGGCAAAGCTGATCCACCCAATAACCAATTACAGAAGAAGAGCCAGGCATAAAGTATGTAGCAATATCCACAAATCGGACAGAATCTGCTGAAATTGAAGGCCCTGGATAAATCATGGCATAGGCACCAAGTGCAAACCATACGATGGCGGCTTTATCAGATCGCAGGGAAAATTGTATATCAGCCGAATGAAATATCTTTAAAACTTAATAGACTTTTTGTAATCTCTTTAAGGATATTCGCCTTAAGAATATGGGAGTTTGCCAATACGTAATTTTTATGGATCTTTGCATTAGCTTAATTAAAAGCATGGACATGTCTGTCTGAGAATAGGACTAAGAGGCCCTATTACGCCTTAAAAATAAAAAATGACTCAATTTTGGAATTTTTTCCTGATTTCAAGCTAAATTTTTAGGGTTTAAATCAGAAAAATATCGGCCTCGATAAATCGATCGCGGATTTTGGGGGATATATGCTTATTGACAAAATCGATATCTTGTGTATATATTAATTCTAGAATCCTAAGTTCTTAGTGTACATGTAAAAAGTAATCTTATTCACATAAGACAAATAGTATTTACTACATAGGCTAAAGATTTTTTAAATCTTTTTAAATACATAAAAGTGTTCTTTGAAAAGCAAGATTATGTGTTACCTGCATAAGCAAGCGAATTAAGCGGTAGGACGAAACTGTTTTTCACATACAAGGGCTATTCGGATCGTAGTAGCCCGGAATATATTCACAACCAATATCCTTAAGGTAGCGGAATATCTCAAAGCTTCCAATTCCCTTATTATGAGGTATTAAACCCCTTTTTCCTATCAAATTATGAGTTGATTGCTTCAATTCCTGATCGCCATCTGTCGCGCTCTTTAAATTCCTCAGCCTCATCATATACCTTTTGTTGATCAATTCTCAGTTCTTTTTCTCCCTATAACACAGTTAGTGAAACTATTACATGTTTCTATAATTTTCATATGACTCCTTCAATGACCTTTTACGAGCTTGTCAAATTTAGGGCCTAAGATTATTTAAATTAAATATTAATTAAATAGATTTAGGAGGGACAGATGAGTATGAGGGGTATTAGTTTTTTTAAGGGAAGCCATTTTTGTAAGGTAGTAGTATGTTTGATTTGTTATATTTTCATGGTGCAATCCTGTGTGTGGATGATGCCCCTTCCTTCTTCAAGGTATTATCCCATAGGACCTCTGTCTTCTGTAGAAAAAAATCAAAGGATACTCTCAGACCTTGCAGATGCATTTCGTAGCGCCATAGATCTTTTTCTTCCTTCAAAAGCGTATGCAGCCCCTCCAGTTGCTGATGCCGGGGGGCCTTATGAAGCACTGGAAGGATCTTGGCACCCCATTACCTTTGACGGCAGCGGCTCAACTGCTGATGAAGGAATTGCAGAATATCATTGGGATTTTGGAGAATATAACTATACCTTTGATGGGACCCAAATCAATGATGATCTTTGGGTCGCATCCTCCCAGGTTACACAAAATGATGAGATTGTCATAACCGGGGCCAACAATTGGGGATCAACGTATTTCTTCAGCAAATATACCTACCAGCGGGATTCTATTCTGGAGGCCTCAATAAAGACACCGAGTGAAAGCACTCAATACTTAATGGTGGGGTTTAAGCAAGATAATGAAACCTACCATTATAATCAAATGACCTATGCCATTTATTTTAACAGTGGAGCTTTCTATATCTATGAAGATGGAAGCAATCGCGGATGGACGGGATATTATTATACCAGTGGGCAGGAATATGAAGTGCGTATAGAGTTAAAGAAGGATATGGGTGCTCTTTATTATTTTCGGGAGAAGGGAACAACAGAATGGATCCTTTTATATAATAGCAACTATAGTTCACTTTCTCCATTGAAGGTAGGTTGCGATGTCTACTATGCAAATTTTTCCGTAGATGATATCAAACTCATTAGTCATGCATATGGCCCTATTGTCACTATCCCTATCTTTTCTAATCAAATAGTTACCTTGACCGTTACTGACAACATCGGCCAATCAGCAAGTGATACAACCACTGTCTCCGTTCAGATCGTAACAGGCGCCCCTCCGGTTGCCAATCCTGGCGGGCCGTATACATTTGGTGAGGCATTTGCTAATTGTAACAGATGGACTGTGCCCCTTGATGGAACAGGATCTACAGATGATTATCAAATCCGGACCTATCAGTGGTCATATGGGGATTATACACATACCTTTGATGGGACAGAAATCAATAATAATTTATGGATTGCTCCCTTACAGGTTACACAAAATAACGAGATTATCATAACAGGTGCCAGTGGCTGGGGGACCCGGTATTTCTTCAGCAAACATCCCTACCAACGGGACTCTATCCTGGAGGTCCTCATAAAGACACCCAGCCCAAGCTATCAGAATTTAATGGTGGGTTTTAAAAGGGATAATGAAAACTACCATTATAATCAGATGACTTATGCAATCTATTTTGCAAGTGGATCTATTTATATCTACGAAGATGGAGGCAATCGGGGGGGCATTACGTCATATACCCAGGGGGAGGAATATGAGGTTCGCATAGAATTAAAAAGAGATGCTGGTGCCCTTTATTATTTTAGAGAAAATGGGGCATCAGAATGGAGTTTATTATACGATAGCGTCTATAGCACCTTGTCTTCCTTTAGGGTAGGAGCAGATGTCTATTCGGACAGTTTTGCATTAGATAATCTAAAGGTGACGAGTCATGCCTATGGTCCTACCCCCACGATCTCCATTTATGCAGATCAAACCATCTCCCTAACCGTAGATGACTATGCTGGCCAAACCGCAACTGGCACAACCTCAGTAGCCCTTTTAGGAGATGCGCTTCCGGTGGCAGATCCTGGCGGACCCTATACCTTTGATGAGGAAGTGGCAAGCGGGGGGCAATGGAGCGCTTTGGTGAACGGATCTTCCTCCACTGATGATCACGGCATATGCACCTATGAATGGGATTTTGGAGACGGGGGAACAGGCACAGGGATTTCGCCCATCCACCAATACAGCAAAACCGGAACCTATACCCTCTCCCTCACTGTAACTGATCATGCAGGGCAGACCCATACTTCAGGGACCACCTTGACTATCCTTGATAATGACGACCCGGCACCCTCCATTGCCGCTCCTGAAGCAGTAGGGGAAGAAAACGCAAGCCTTGGCTGCTGGAGTGTCGATTTTGATGCAAGCGGATCTACAGATGATTTCGGTATCTGGCGCTATGAGTGGGATTTTGGCGATGGAAGCACTGGCACAGGTCAAAACATTACTCATTCCTATTGTGCCGCAGGGACTTATACGGTTACCTTGACCGTTTATGATCATGCAGAACAATCGGTCTCAACCACTACTACAATCCACGTGCAGCCCGGGGGCCTTCCAGTTTCCGATGCAGGAGGGCCCTATGGACCCATAGAAAGCGGACAACCGGTTACCTTTGACGGCACTGGCTCCACAGATGACTTTGGGATCACAGAATATTTTTGGGACTTTGGAGAATTTATCCATACATTTGACGGAACACAAATAAATTATGCCCAATGGGCTGCACCTTCTCAGGTCATCCAGGACAATGAGATCATACTGACAGGAGCCGAAAACTGGGGAACCCGCTATTTCTTTAGCAGGCATCCATATCCTCGGGGCTCTATATTAGAGGCCGTTATAAAAACACCGGATACAAGCACCCAATACTTGATGGTTGGATTTAAGAGAGATAATGCAATTGGTCATTATGATCAAATGCCTTATGCCATCTATTTTATTAATGGATCCATCTATATTTATGAAGATGGAGACAATCGCGGGTACTGTACATATTATACCCGTGGGCTGGAATATGAAGTGCGCATAGAACTAAAGAAGGATGCGGGCGCCCTTTATTATTTTCGAGAAAGAGGGGTAACGGATTGGACCTTAATATACAATAGCAATTACGGTAATTTAAACTCATTAAGGATTGGAGTGGATGTCCATACAGGGAGCTTTGCTGTCGATGATATCAAACTCATCAATCATGCCTATGGTCCCACCCCTACTGTTCACATCTTTCAAGATCAGACAGTGATCCTGACCGTCACTGATAATGCCGGCCAAACAGACAGCGATACTCCGGATATTGATATTGACATTGGTGCTCCGCCACAAGCAGAGATTGCTGCACCGGATCATCTGGATTTGGGCATAGAAGGCATCTTTGACGCCTCTTCATCCACAGATGATTATGGAATTGGAGCCTATTTGTGGGATTTTGGAGATGGGGACACCGCTGACGGCAAAATTGTATATCATTTCTACTCATCAGTAGGTACCCATACAGTAACCTTAAAGATCTATGATTATGCCGGCCAGTTTGATATAGCCACAAAAACGGTCGAGGTATCAGGTGAGAATCTCGTAGTTTGTGTGCCATGGCAGATCGTTGGCGGGGTAAAGATACCTCATGATACCTGGAGTGGAAATGAGGCTGTACTTAAGGCCGTGGCAAAATGCGCCACTGTCCCGATTGAATATACCTGGGATTTCGGGGATGGAACCAGTGAGTCAGGAACCATTACCAATGCTTCCGATCGATTTACAATTGAAGCCCGCCATATTTACACAGGCTCCGATGGAGAGCCATTTATAGCCACCGTTACCATCACAGATGACAGAGGGGTCACTGCCAGTGATACATACCAACTGATCATTCGTCCCAAGACGCTTGAGATTGAGGAGAATGTTGCCATTGATAACGGCCTGTGGTGGCTTTATAAAAATCAGATTCGGGACACATGGCCTGCCGGGACCTATGAGGGTGCACCTATGGAATACAGTTATTGGACCGGTTATGGATCTTATGTGTCTCAAACAGCCTCTGTGGTTCAAGCATTTTTGATCAATGGCCATATGGAGACAGGGGATCCCATAGAGGACCCCTATGTAGAGACTGTTCGCAGAGGGATGCGTTATGTTTTTACAATATTAAATCATGTTAATATCGGCCCTCAAACCTATGGTGATCCAGATACCAATGGCAATGGCATTGGATTAGAGGTGAGTGATGGTTATCCTATCTACCAAGGCGGAATGGTCATGGATGTCATAGCCGCCGCCGGAACACCTGATGCAATTGCCCAAACAGGAGGGATCAATGTGTGCGGCCGCACCTACCGGGACATACTCACTGATATGGTGGATATGTATGCATGGGGACAGGATGACTATCCATCGACCGGAGGCTGGCGTTATAACTGGAATTCGTCGCCGGATAATTCTGCATCTCAATGGGGAGCCATTGGGCTTCTTGCTGCAGAGGAGATATTCGGGATTACTATTCCACAATGGGTGAAAGAGCGTAATGATGTATGGCTTAATTCAAGTTATAACGGAACGGGTTTTGGGTATACGGGAAGCGGAAATGGAGTGGCCACAACCCCTTCCGGTATGATCCAATTGGCATTTTGTGATAAAACCACCTCGGATAGCCGTTGGCAAACGTCAGAAGACTGGATAGCAAATAACTGGACATTGTGGCTAAATCAAAATAATATCTATGCCTATTATGCCTTCACCAAGGCAATGCGGACGGCACAACCTCAAGAGATTGTTATTTTAAGTGCTACAGGATTTGACTGGTTTAATGATGAGCATCAGGGACTAGCCCGTTATCTTATGGATTTGCAGCAAACGGATTTAGGCTGGCCGAATTTAAATTTTGCAGAGGGCGGCTTCCTGATTGGAAGAACCTTCTCCACAGCCTGGTCAATCATCATCTTAACCAGGACCTTATTTGTAAAGCCCCCTGTGGCCCTTATCCATGCCTCACCCAACCCGGGAGCAGTTGGCCAGGAGATTCGGTTTGATGCATCTGCATCCTACCATCTGGATCCCTACCGAAATATTGTTGCCTACCAGTGGGATTTTGACGTATCAGACGGCCTTGACTGGGAATACCCGGATGCAACCGGCCGGGTTACCACCCATACATATGGAGAATTAGGGGATTATACAGTCACCCTCCGGGTGTTGGATGACAATGTCCCTGAACGAATGGACACCGATATTGTCATAATAAGCATTACAATCCCGCCCCATCCTCCCACAGCAAATGCAGATGGTCCCTATATTACCGTCACAGGGGAATCAGTTACCCTGGATGGCAGCGGATCCTATGATATTAATGAGCCGGAAGGGGACAGCATCACTGCATATGGGTGGGAAATAGACATGATTGCACCCAGGGATTTTGAAGATGCAGCAGGTGTCAGTCCCACCGTTTCCGGTTATGATACAGCAGGCACCTATCCCATTGGGCTAAGGGTTACCGACAACACAGAAGATGCCTTTCCCTCATCAGGCTCGCCCAATCTTACAGATGAGGACTTTACAGAGGTCATTGTCTACAATCGTTGTATTAACGATCTTTATGTCCGGCCCAAAGGCACCAAGGCTTCCCTGGTCTGGACGCATATTGGGGTGGATGAATATAAAATATACCGGTCCGAAAGAGGTCCCAATATCGGGATGGCGCTTATTGGAACAACCAGCTCCACATACAGCACCTTTATGGATTACAATGTGGAGTTATACAAAGATTACTGGTATCGCGTCCAGGTGGAAAATGATAACCAGATCTGCATGTCCCATGCCTATCATATCAATTCACAAGGCCGGATCCGAAACAGGCCCCCGGAGATTACCTCAATTCCGCCATTAACCATCCAGGAAGACCAGTTATATTCCTATGATGTGAACGCCGAAGATCCGGATGGTCATGGAATTACATATATACTAGATCAAGCCCCGGATGGCATGAGCATAGACGAGACCACAGGCCTTATTGAATGGACCCCTGTATTCTCCCAGATGGGGCCAAATGATGTCACTATAAGGGCCATGGATGAGCTAAGGGCTTCTTCAACCCAATTTTTTACTATTATAGTTTCACCCCGGCCCAATGAACCTCCTGTAGCAGATCCCGATGGCCCATATTCAGGCTTAAGGGACCAGGAGATTACATTTGACGGCTCAGGCTCCTTCGATCCTGAAGGGGACCTCCCCTTGACCTATCATTGGAATTTAGGGGATGGCATGACATCCACTGAGGAAAGCCCAATCCATGTCTATACCGCATCCGGTCTTTATATCGTCACACTCTTTGTGACAGACTCAAGAGGTGCCACAGGAAGTGCTGAGACAACAGCACAGATTGATGAGCCAAACCGTATACCCACAGCGGATGCCGGAGGTCCATATACAGGACATGCCCTGGCAGAAATCACCTTTGACGGCTCAGGCTCCTATGATCCGGATGACGATCCCTTAACCTATACCTGGAATTTTGGGGACAGCACACCTCCGGAGACCGGTGTCACGGTTACCCATATCTATGAAACAGAAGGCACATACAATGTGTCCCTCACCATTGATGATGGCCGCAGTGGGATTGATACGGACTCCGTGGATGTGGTTATCAGCCCGCCCAACGAACTTCCGGATGCCCTGTTCACCGGGAACAACTTTGGCAATGTGGGGGATGAGTTTACCTTTGACGCATCCGCATCCAGTGATCCGGATGGTGAAATTATCTCATATGAATGGGATTTTGATGATGGATCAACAACCACAGGGATGATTGTGACCCATGTCTATAATACCCCTGGCCATTATACGGTCTCTTTAACCGTAACGGATGATGATAATGCAGAAGATACAGCAACCCTTGAGGTCAATATCAACGCCCCACCCGAGATAACCTCCACCCCTGAAACAACCGCCCTTGAAGATAGCCTCTATACCTATGATGCAGAGGCAGACGACCAGGATGGGGATACACTAACTTACTCTCTTACACAGGCCCCTTCCGGGATGACCATTGATGATGCAACCGGTCTGGTCCAGTGGACACCGGTACAGTCCCAGGTTGGTGACAACCCTGTCACAATCTTGGTAAACGATGGCAAGGGAAGGACAGCCACCCAATCCTTTGTTATTGTTGTCCAGAATGTGAACGATCTCCCGCAGATAACCTATACCCCACCACCGTCCGGTGCAGAAGGCATGAGTTACACCTTCCAGGTACAGGCCACGGATGAGGACGATACAGAACTCACCTTCAGTTTGGATGCCTCCCCGGATGGTATGACCATTGGGACAGATTCAGGTCTTATTTCCTGGACTCCTTCGGCTATTCAGGCAGGTTCTCATACTGTAAAGGTTCGGGTGACCGATCCCACTGGGGCCTTTGTCATTCAGGACTATGTTATTGAGGTGGCGGAAGCACTGAATGCCCCTCCAGTGGTCACTCTCTCTCCCGTGGTCACAGGCGTTGAAGGGGAGCCCTATGTCTATGATATAGAAGTAGTCGATCCTGAAGGGGATACTATTACCTTCAATCTCATTACGGCTCCCGAGGGAATGACCATCCAGTCTGACACGGGTCTGGTGGAGTGGGTTCCAGCCGCAGACCAGTCCGGCGTTCATGATGTCCTGATACGGATCGATGATGGACGCGGAGGTATCGTTGACCACGGCTTTACCATTACCGTGGCGGAAGCCCTGAACATGCCTCCACAGATTGTCTCCAGTCCCTATCTCAATGCAGTGGTCGATTATGTCTATACATATCAGGCAGAGGCAAACGACCCGGATGGAGATTCCCTCATCTACTCACTCACCACAGCCCCGGATGGTATGAATATTGACTCCGTAACAGGGGAGATTACCTGGACTCCCATTGCATCTCAGCAGGGAGACAACAATATTGTCATCCAGGTCGACGATGGACGGGGCAGCACGGCTACCCAGCCCTACACCCTTTTCGTGCGGCTGGAGAACCAGCCTCCGGCCATCACCAGCACACCGCCTATTAATGGCACCGAGGGCCAGCTCTACATGTATGATGTTGAGGCCACTGATCCGGAAGGAGATCCCATTACGTTCAGTCTCGTGGTTTCTCCGAGCGGCATGACGATTGATTCCGGCACCGGACTCATTAGCTGGATGCCTGAACCCACGCAGGTGGGAGATTATGCAGTTGAAGTGCGGGTTGTGGATCATTTTGACGGCGAAGGATTTCACCAGGTCTATACCCTCACCATTGCAGACGGCACCCCGCCAACTGTCACTGTGACGGTTGAACCGGACCGGGTAAACCTTGGTGAGGATGTTATTGTCACTGTGACAGCCAACGACAACGTAGGTGTGGTTGATACAACCCTGACCGTTGATGGCGCCGCTGTGCCCCTCGTTGGAAACCAAGCCATCTATACAACAATTACGGTTGGCCGCATTGTTGCTCAGGCCATTGCTACCGATGATGCAGGCCTGGCAGGCACAGGCAGCTTTATCTTCATCGTCATAGACCCGGAAGACACTGATCCACCTGTAGTGAACATGTCACTGGAGGAGGGTCAGGAAATAACTGCACCAACGGAAATCACAGGAACCGTCGACGATCCCGGCATTGAGTTCTATACCCTGGAATATGCCAAGAAAGGGACGGATGACTGGATTGTTTTCGCTACCGGCACCGGCCCGGTCATAGATGATGTGCTGGGTGAGTTTGACCCGACCATGCTCACAAACGGCCTCTATGATATCCGCCTTACCGCTACTGATTTTAGCGGCAATTCCGCCTCAACCTCGGTGACCTGTATCATCACCGGCGACCTGAAGGCGGGCATTAACAGAATAACCTTCACAGACCTTCAGGTTCCTGTTTCCGGTATACCTATCACCGTACGCCGCACCTATGACAGCCGGGTCAAGACTAAAAAGGATTTTGGTGTAGGCTGGTCTGTGGATATCCTGGATGTTGAGCTAAGCGAGAACCAGACGCCTGGGGATGACTGGTATGCCGTCAATACAGGAAGTACCTTTTTCCCTAACTGGGAGCTGAGATCCTCGAAGATACATCTGGTCTTAGTGAGGTTTCCCGACGGTAAAACGGACGTATTTGAAATGAAGGCATATTTTGATGATCCTGTGAGCCGCACAGGAAATTTGACTTACGTCACCTTTGAGCCCCGGACCGGAACCACATCCACATTGCAACCCTATGATGCCGGCGATTACCAGGTTCTCACAGGCTGGCAGTTGTTGGATTGGAATACCTGGACTCTATACGATCCAGACCGCTACCTGTTGACCAAAAAGGATGGAACGAAAATGGTCATCAATCAAGAGACCGGTCTGGAGAGTATCGAAGATCTCAACGGCAATAGACTCATCATCAACAGCAGCGGCATTGTCCACTCCTCAGGCAAGAGTATTGTATTTGACCGCGATGAAGAAGGCCGGATTACAAGCATTACCGATCCCCTGGGTAATGTCATCACTTATAGTTGTGACGTTAATGGTGACCTCGTTCAGGTAATGCCTCGCATCGGATATGTGGTAACAATGACCTACGATGATGACCATAATCTCTTGGATATCATTAATGTCCTGGATGAGCCAGTGTTTGGTGCGGAGTACGATGAGGAGGGCCGCCTCGTCGCAACACGCGATGCACAGGGCAACCGTATCGATCTGAGACACGAACTGGAACAGCTACGTACTGTCGTTACGGATCGGCTCGGGCATCCAACCGTATATCGTTACGATCAACGCGGTAACGTCGTGAGCGAGACTGATCCGCTGGGAAACACGAAGACGTATACTTACGATGCCCGTGACAACCTTTTAACAGAAACAGATCCACTGGGGAATACCACCACCTACACCTATGACGATCAGGACAACCTTCTGACTACCACCGACCCACTCGGGAATGTCACAACTTATACCTATAACAGTCGTGGCCAGATCCTCACTATCACCGACCCACTCGGCAACACCACGACCAATTCCTATGGTTCAGCAGGCAACCTGATCACTAGCATAGATCAACTAAGCAATGTCTGGACCTATACCTACGACGTCCACGGCAATAGAATCAGTGAAACCGATCCGGGAGGCAATACCACAAGCTATGAATACAACAGTTATGGTTGGTTGACAAAGCAGACAAGCCCGTGCTGTGGCGAGACACGTTATTTCTACGATGAGAACGGCAATAAAACACAGCAGATCGTTACACGTACGACTGCATCGGGCCCTGAGGAGATCATGACACAATTTGAGTACGATGTTGAAGGAAGACTCATAAATACAACCTACGCAGACGCATTATCTGCAACCATTGAATATGATGTGCGGGGCAACAAGCAAGCTGATATTGATCAGCTTGGCCGGCGCAGGACTTATACTCATACACCAATCGGGAGCTTATCCCGGATCACCTATCCGGACGGTACTACCCAAAGGTATACCTATGATGCAAAAGGGCAACATATTACCAGCACCGATGCAGGTGGGTATACAACGACCTATGTATATGATGCCCTGGGACGCACTATCCAAACCATTTATGCCGATGATGCCCTGACCAGCACTGCGTATGATGCTGCAGGCCGCATCGCGTTGAGTACAGACGCCAGAGGTAATACCACTACCTATGTCTACGATGCTGCGGATCGCCGGATCTCAACTATTAACGCGCTCGGTGAGACAACGTTGTATAATTACGATGCAGCCGGCAGGCTCCTTTCCACAGTACAACCCAACGGTCAGATTTACAGCAATGAATACGATGCCAAAGGCCGTGTGACGAAGACCATTTATCCAGACGGGACCTTTGAACAGACAACGTATGATTTCGCTGATCGCGAGATTTCCAAAACCGATCAGGCCGGCCTGACCACGAACTACAGCTACGACGCCGGTGGCCGGTTGACGCAGGTGATCGATGCCCTGGGGCAAACAACCAGCTATGCCTATGACGAGCTAGGTAACCGCCTGTCCCAGACCGATGCCAAAGGCCAAACTACTACATGGGTGTACGATGCCTTCGGTCGTGAGATTCAGCATACTCTGCCGCTTTGGATGTCGGAAACCCGTAGCTACAACGCCGTTGGTAGTCTGCTTAGTAAAACCGATTTCAATGGCAATACGACTACCTATACCTATAATAATCGAAACCGCCGTACCGGTATAGCCTATCCGGATGGTTCCACACTTTCATTCACTTATACATCTAATGGAAAGCTTGCCACCACAACTGATGCAAGGGGCGTGACTGCTTACACCTATGACGATCGCGGTCGATTAATACAACGTACCGATCCGGATGGAATAGTAGTAGCTTATACATACGATAAGGCCGGCAACCGCACATCCGTTACAACACCGTCTGGTAGCACCACATATACATATGATGCGTTGAACCGCTTGCAAAGCGTTACTGATCCGGATGGAGGCGTTACGGGGTATGAATATGACACCGTAGGCAACTTGGTCACGCTAAGCTATCCGAATGGGACAGTTGCAGCTTATGAGTACGATAGTCTGAATCGGTTAATCTCAGTTCAGAACCGACGCTCGGATTTAAGCTTGATATCGAGCTACACCTACACTCTGGGGCCGGCTGGAAATCGTTTGCAGGTCGTCGAACACACAGGCCGGACAGTCGATTACAGCTATGATGCACTCTATCGATTGACTCAGTAACAGATCACCGATCCGGCCTTGGGCAGTGAAACGATTATTTATAATTATGACGCCATTGGCAACCGGCTCACGAAGACTGATTCCTCTGGGACAACGAACTACACCTACGACATCAATGATCGACTTCTCAGTGCAGGCAGCCTTACATTCAGCTATGACAATAACGGTAATACTCTAACGAAGATCGATGGCGCTGAAGTGACTTCTTATAGTTATGACTATGAGAACCGGCTCATAGCAGCGCAGACACCTGCCAACTCGATCGGTTATTCATATGATCCTGATGGCATTCGGGTGAGTAAGGAAGTTGACAGTGCTATTACCCACTATGTGGTGGATAAGAATCGGCCGTTTGCCCAGGTGTTGGAGGAGAGAAATGGTAGTGGCGCATTGCTCTCAAGTTATGTCTATGGTCAGGATCTGATCAGCAGGCAACACAGCGCCGGGTCCAACTACTACCATTATGATGGGCCGGGCAGTGTGCGGCAACTAACTGAAGCAACGGAGAACATAACGGACCGCTATGCCTATGATGCGTTTGGTCAGTTACTTGACCACGATGGGGTATCAAATAACAGCTATCGCTACGCCGGTGAGCAACTAGATCCCTATCTAGATAACTACTATATGCGGGCACGCTACTATCAACCCAACCTGGGACGGTTCCTGACTCGCGATACATTCCCCGCAGCACAGGCAGAACAACAGACATTGCACAGGTATGTCTACGCATGGAATGACCCAATAAACAAATTGGATCCGAGTGGCCAATATACTTTGACCGGGGTGATGATTACTGTCGTTGTGATTGGGATTTTGGCTATGACAGCAGGTTGCAATCGATCACACAGAGGAAATACAAATAGGCTCTACGTTTCTAGATTCAATATACCCATTATAAACGATCCAGATAGATTTGCAGGCCGAGAAGACTGGATTATTCATAGAGCGCTTGAAATGGTCAGACTTAATATCAGACAACTAAATGTTCCGGTCGAAGTTTCTGAAGGTATACGCCCCGCAAGTCCCGCTACTAAACATCAGCCTAATAAACATATAGTGATTAGAGGCCGTCAAGAGGATTTGTTATTGGATTGCCGTAACTATATTGGACGCAACCTAGATCCCGATCCTTTAGGTCTAGCGCCTATATGTGGGATCGATGGATCAGCAGAAATAATACATATACTTAACTTTGTTGCCTGTGAAGGGGGTACTGAATTGAAAGCTGCGATAGCATTAGGCAACGTAATAACACATGAGGCCGGTCATCTCTGGTGTGCAGGTCATACAGGAGGTAGGGGCAATTTCATGCAACGCCAGATATCTTATGAGGATTTAACAAATCCAGCTTTGAGATGGAATAATCCTTCACGAATAGACATAGAGCGAACGCTAAGGAAAGTCTCTCAATAGACGACTCTAGGGGATGTCAAAGGGGATGTCAAGGAAGGATGTCAAGGGATGAAGGTTGTCAAGGGGACACAAGGTTGTCAAGGGGACGGTTGTCATTGTCAAGGGGACGGTTCTTCGGATTGTCAAGGGGACGGTTCTTCTTCGGATTGTCAAGGGGACGGTTCTTCTGACAATCAACGACTAAGCAAAGAATCCCTCATATGATTCTCAGAGATAAAATTGATAATACAACTACTAAACCTTTTGAACAAATATGGAAACAGAAAACGCCAGGCATGGCTACTGGATTAACAGACTATATCTGAACTTTTAGAGAACTCTTAACTTTTAAATCTGCCCATGCTCCATAATCAAAGTATTAGTGGAAGAGCATCACATTTTATTTATCTTTTTTAATGTCTTCGTCCGCCTCAAAAGGAAAATTAATTTTCCCCAATACAAATTTTTCAATTTTTTCTCCAGCCGCAATAGCTTCTTGGGCATCCTCTTTGCCAATACTTTCAAAAGGCAGATCACATGGATAACGGGCTTTAGTAATATATTCGTTTAAAAGAGCACATTCCTCTTTTAAATATTTAAACTTTGGATCAAAGTCTATACAAAAAGCTAATAAATCTTGCAGATCATGAATTTTTCTTAGTTCCCAGCCATTCCAGATTAAGAATGCTTTTAAGTATTTCTCCGTGCTCCCTTGGCAGGGAAAACATATTGTATGATATGGTGCATAATCTTCTTTCATTCCCGAACGGGCAAGCAAAAGGTTTTCCCGGGCAAATTTCAACCAATCTTGAACCAATTTTATTTCTTCTCTACTTTTTTCATAGAGGACTTTCCCATCCCTAAAGATGTGATAAAGATAAAAAGGATTTTTAGCTCTAAAATTCCATTCTACTTCCTCTGTTTTGCGAACTATCAGATCTATTGGAAATTTTCGTCCCCATAGCAAAGCCTCTAATTTCCTTCTTATAATATGGCTGGATTCTTGACCATTTTTGATTATAAACAGATCCAGATCACTATTTCGGTTAAAATCACCTCTGGCATACGAGCCAAATAAGATGATTTTCTCTGGTTGAATTTCTCGAACAATTTTTTTAACAATATATTCAATTAAATCAGGATTTATTTTTTCTGTATTTAATCTTTTATCAATAGACATTTTTCATTCTTTAGAAACTGCAGAAATTGATTTCGTTTTGATATCATAGCAATATTATTAAATCATTTATCTTTAAATATTGTCGAGAGCCTAAAGGGAATGCTAAGGGGATGGTTCTTCTCTTTTTGCTTGGACAGCCCTGCCAGATAGCCAAAGATCTCATCAATAAGTGTATGAAATAATTTTGAATCATGTATATTCCCTGGATAGGTCTTAAAATACACGGGTAAAGAAGATGCCTTATCAACCATAAGGGCCATTCCTTTTTGTTGTGATTTGTTACTTTTTAATGGGAATCATAATAGAAGCGGCAAAGCTGATCCACCTTCCTAAGCATGGTTGGTATACGATGATCCCCATGCATTTTCCTTATATATCCCGATGCAATCACGGGGTCAATCCCAACCGAGGTAATATACAAAGGCCTCTTGCTTTTTCCGCGATAAACCTTTTGAGCGAATCCAGAATGCTTAAATCTGCTTTTTCCCACTCCTATTACAGGCGTTGACCTCCCTAATGTTTCATATAGATAGGCCCCTAAACCGGGAGATTTTTTGCCATCGAGCCACACATATCCATCTATCAGAATTATATCAATCGGTTCAACAATCTTATCAAGTACATGCAGAAGGCATGGCAGCTCGCGCTTATAGAATCTGCCCGGCTCATACGGCTTTACTCCCTCTATTCGACCTGCAAATTGTCTGATAATGTCTTTGTCAGTCCAATCTGAGAATAGAATGCATGCAGCAACAGCACTCATGTCTTTGTAAAAGGTATCCATGCATGCAATCATAAAATCCCCCGGATGGATTATTTTATCTCTTTCATTAACCGGTAATAAAAAAGGGATATCCCGAAGTCATCTTAGAGGAGATTGGGATATCCCTGATATTCTATTTGGTTAAGTTGTTGTTACAGATGTTGTGGCCGCCGGCGTTGTTGTAGTGGTACCAAAGGTACTCAACAAAGAAGACAAACCTCCATACATTCCGAGACCGCCGTACATACCATACATACCATACATGCCATAAAGACCAGTACCACTAAGACCGCTAAGGCCGCCGTACATACCATAAAGACCACTGAGGCCTCCATACATGCCATACATACCACCATACATGCCATACATACCATAAAGACCGCCGTAAAAGGCCTCCCCAAGAGCGCCACCGCCATAAGCAGTTCCGGTCGAGCTGAATCCGGAGAAGGAACCAAGTCCATAAAGACCGCCCATGCCATAAAGACCGCCAAGTCCGCTCATACCGTAGAGACCACTTAAGCCCCCATACATGCCGTAGAGGCCTAAACCGCTAAGGCCGCCGTACATACCATAAAGACCACTGAGACCGCCATAAAGGCCCATGCCGTAAAGGCCTCCAAGTCCATAACTCCCCATACCATACAAACCGTAATAGGCATGTGCCTGGTTAGCAAGACAATAGCATAAAGCTATAACAAGTATGATAATTAATGCTGTATAAAGCCCCTTTTTTCTCATTTTATAACCTCCCCAATCGTATTCTTAACCAAAAATCTAAAGACAAACAAAAGAATAACAACATCCCAAGGCCTTTAAAAAAAATCTACCATATATTCACCTCCTTTTATAGGCCCTTCGAGACTCCCCTATAAGATTGATAAATAATATGATATTAATATCCTTTATTTTAAAAGAGACTTTCGATTTGGTCCGAGAAGTATTTGAAATCATAGAGTAATAGAGTAATGAATAGACTAAACTATTTTATTTTTCTTTAAACAATATAACAGAAAATAGACGAAGGCTTCATTTGTTTAGTTACGCAACTATGGATACTAATTTAGGCTTGAAACATTTTTATGTTTAATATATAGTTGAAGATGACAAAATTATATTGAAATTATATAATGTTATAGGGTTAGAAGGGTTAGAACCTTTTATATCTGATTAGAACAAATTTGTACTCAGATATTTTTCACCTCTATCAGGAAATATCGTCACAATGTTTCCTGATTCGATTTTCCTGGCGATTCTGATCGACGCCAAAAGAGCCGCGCCACTGCTCATCCCTACAAAGATACCTTCTTTTTCAACAATTTTTCTCGCCATCTCAAAAGCTTCCTCAGTTTCAATCTCTATTGTTTCATCGATCTTTTTTTTATCATAAATAGATGGGACCAAGGCTTCCTCCATATTTTTGAGCCCTTGAATATAATGGCCTCTAGTCGGCTCAGCGCTGACGATCTTAACCCTGGGATTATACTTCTTCAAATAGCCCCCGACCCCCATTAATGTCCCGGAAGTTCCAATAGCAGAGACAAAGTAGTCGATCTTTCCGTTTGTCTGTTTCCAGATTTCCTGGGCAGTTGTTTCATAATGGGCAATTTTGTTGTATTCGTTGGAAAACTGATCAGGCATAAAATATTTCTCCGGGTTTTCTTTTACTAATTCTTTGGCTTTCCTTATTGCGCCATCGGTTCCAAGGCTGGCATCGGTTAAGATAACATGGCCACCGTATGCCTTAATCATTTTAATCCGCTCCACTGATACTGCCTTGCTCATTACTATCTCCACATGGTAACCTCTAACCGAGCCGATCATAGCCAATGCTATCCCTGTATTGCCTGATGTCGGTTCAATAATTGTCTTATCCTTGGTGAGTTTATTTTCGGCCTCAGCCTGCTCTACCATTTTCAATGCAATCCTGTCTTTAATGCTGCCTCCGGGATTAATCCCTTCCACTTTTGCATAAATATTTACTTTTTCACTTGGTTTTAATTTATTGATTCTGACCATTGGTGTATTGCCGATGGTCTGTAATATATCTTCATAGATCATATTTCTCTTCCTGTTTATTAAATTGATGTAACATTCACATTTTATAAATTTATATATTCAATAATACCCGCTTCATCATGAAAAAACGATTTTGGGAAGATAGATCTGAAAAGCGGTCCCCGATCCTGTTTCAGATTCCACATTAATGAAACCATCATGCTGCTTTATAATTGAATGGACAACAGTAAGTCCCAGGCCCATTCCTTTTTTGGCCCCCCTTTGTTTGGTTGAAAAATAGGGATCAAAAATAAAAGGTATATGTTCATGTGATATTCCGATTCCATCATCCTGTATGGATATTTTGACATATATTTGAGATTTTTTTACTAAATCCATGAATGGCTGGCCTTCATCCAAAGGAATGCTTTCAAGTTTAATCCTTATCGTTCCTCCCTTTGGCATAGCATCGATAGCATTATAAATTATATTCTCAATGGCTTGCCTCATCTGAATCTCGTCATATTCAACAAGCCAGGAATCATCGGGTATTGAAAACTCACAATTCACATTGGAACCAAATATGATACTATTGACTGACTCCTTTATTAATTTATCTATCGGAAAGGGATTTTTCACCGTAAATCCACCTTTAGAAAAGGTAAGAAATTGATTTGTCAAGTCATTTCCACTCATACATGCCTTTTTTGCCACATCCAATCTGCTGTAATTTTCTTCATTCTGTGTCAAGTCCATTTGCACCAAATCAAGATTACACAATATCACATTGATAAGGTTCTTGAAATCATGTGCAATTCCACCTGCAAGGGTGCCTATTGATTCAAGCCTGTGACTTCTCATTAACTCTATTTCTATCTTTTTACGCTCTGTGATATCCCTAAAATATGCGAGATTAACTGTTTCTCCTCGATATGTTATAAGGGTTTGAGAAACCTCGATAAACAAGGATGTTTCATCTTTGCATACCCCTTTAAATTCATACTTGTCAGGGGCCAACTCTCCTTTCTCTATGCGAAAGCTGTAGTTCATGACTTTTTCCCAGTCATCGGGATGTACTATGCTCGTCAGAGACTTACCTATAAGGTCCTGGGGAGAATCATAACCAAAAATATCGATGAATCTTCGGTTCATATATACAAAAACACCATTTTTGCTTATAATTACTCCGTCATTGGAGTGCTCAATTGCGTTCCTGTAACGTTCCTCACTTTCTCTCAAGGCCAATTCGGTCTTCATGCGGTTCGTTATATTGCGAACATGTTCCACTGTCCCTATCGATTTACCTGTTTGATCTAAAATGGGAAAGGAATATACCTCCTGCCAGTTTTTTTCCCCCTCAGGCCCTGGAAAAGAGACAATCCCAGTCTGGGGGGTACCCTTTTCCAAAGCCTTTAAAGAAGGGCAGTTGTCACAAGGTTTGTTCCTTTCATGGAAAACCTTGTAACATTTTTCACCAATAATAGGGATCTGTGGTGAATACCATTTTTCTATAATCTGGTTATTTCTAATAATATTTAATTCCTTATCAAGCGCAACGATTCCGTCCTGGATTGTATCAAAAATGTTTTGCAGAAACCTCTCGCTTTTCTGATGTGCTTCCTGAGCCTTTTTTGTTTGATCAATGGCATAAGAAAGTTGCCTCAAATCTATACCCTGCATTAAAACGCTCGCAAGGAACAATATTCCAAATAAAGAAAGGCTTCCGGTAGCGATTATTCGCCAAAATTTGGATCCGTTGGCTAGCATATCCGAAGTAGGCAGCGCACTTATATATAGATTCCTGTTTAGCACCCTCCCTTTAGCCTCCAGCATATATTCTCTTGCATGATCCAATTGTTCCTGAAATTCTGAAGATGTAAAGACCGGAAAGGAATCATCGACTACTTCTATTAATATATCCCTTCTTAAGCGAAAAGCGCTATAATTTCCAAACACCTTTTCCGCCGTGAAAGTAACTTCACAGAACCCCCCATGAGGGTATGGGACAAACATAGAATAACCCTTTCCTTCCTGTATAATATCAAGATGTGTTGACAGATATGGATGCTTGGATGAGGCGGCTATTTTTAATGCTTCCTTAGCCGTAACAGATCTAACCATCGATCCTATAAGCCCTTGATTTGTTTCAAACGGACAGACAAATTCGACCCGGAGATCTGGTCCGAGATAATTTATTGCTTGTAAAAATGGATAGGCTTCGATCAAATGAATCATTTTTTCCTGATGTTCAATCTGGCTTTGTGGAGCCGCTTTACTATATATATAAGACAAATCGTTAGCAATAAAACCCAAGCGGGCGTCCAGCTTATGAAACAGATTACATGTCCCTTCATTGACAGCCTTCTCCATGAGGTTTTTTATCTCCTTCTTTCGTTCCTTTTGTGCATAAATGAAGAGAACAAAAAGCATAAAGATAATAGAAAATAATGTATAAAACCATTTATTCCCGGGAAAGATTTTATTAATTCTCATAATATTAAGTCCTACTCGCTTCTATTTTTGTTTTTTATATTTAAAAGAACAGGATAACAGAGAGTATTTTTCTGTTAAGGTTAATTAATTAAAATTGGAGTGTATAAGCATACAATTATTTTTTTAAAAGGATATTTTTTCTCAATATTCTTTTATACTTGAGAGTATATAACTATTTTAAATGGGTGTCAATGAAATTTATATAATTCTAATTGAAGTCTTCTTTAAAAACACAAAGGAAATATTGAATAGGCTCATTAGTGTTCTTGTTAAAGCAACCAGGCAAGCCTCAGGGGCCTTCAAGAAGGCCCCTGAATGAGAAAAACTTTATAGATTATCAGCTATCACGATCATAGGTGGTATTTTTAAACCGGGTTACTAGAGAGTTTTAAAATATTAATTTAAAACGCTACTGGTTTATAAACCTCCTCCAACTATTAATATTAACCGCCCGGTATTCGGATCTTCATCGATTGTGGTGCTTCCGTTATGGGGATGGTGACATGTCAGGCATTCAATGCTTTCATATGCTGTGCCGTCATGTATACCTTCATGACACTGATTGCAAAAACCTTCGCGGCTGCCGTAAAAACCAACATCCCCTCCCTTGCTTCTCAGATAATATCCCCCTCCCGAATCGGGTTGCATGTGGGGATTGTGACAGGAGCCGCAATAGAACCCATCCATTGATTTTTGACCCGGTATAATAGTGGGTATTGTGTCCAGGTCATTGGGATCCAGAGGGAAATAGCCGGAATCAAAATCTACCACTTTATCTGAATCTATATCCGCCCAATACCTCATTACGTGATCTTCCGGATAGTAGCCTTCAGAGGGGATTTCGTCCCCCAATTCAAGGCCCTTAAAGACCGTCTTGGCACCAGGGAGCACATAATTAATATTATGGCAGGAAAAGCAAAGCTGGCGAAAACCCTGGAAAGGACCCATTTCGTAACATCCCCTGTCAGGGTCCTGATTCGAAGAGCATTTTATTGACCATAGTTTTGGATCGGCGGAGCCATGAGGTCTGTGGCAGGCATTACAAATCCCCTGCCCTTCGGAAAGAGTCCCGTCTCCGTGAGCCCCTTCAGGGAAACTGTATTCACCTTTATCCCCAAATGGATGGCATGCTTTACATAATTCGCTGCCGGGGCTTGTGGCACTCCGTTTTTTCATATTGTCCTTGACCAGTAGAAATCCATGGTCAGTGTTAGAATCCGTTTTTGTTTTACCTTCCCAGGAAGTCTCTGCCGCATGAACATTGTGGCAGGTCAGACAAATTACCTTTCCACTTCCATCCAGCGTGGACATACCTGT
>JBLIRO010000054.1:0-33749 GCA_049472335.1 bacterium
GATGACATTTACCTCCTTTGCCCCCCTGGCCTATCACAAAACAGAAATATCCCTCCAAGCCTCCAGGGGCTTGATTATGCCATAAACACCTGGGCTGCAAATAACACAAAAGAGCTGCACCTCTATCTCACAGGTGAGGCAGGCACTACATGGCTCCGGATAAACAGCACACAGACACTCTCAGCCACACAGCTTGACACCTGGCTTGACCATCTTCAGACCGATACGAACGCCATAGTAACCCTCATATACGATGCCACCTCCTCAGGGGACTTCCTCCCCTCACTTATCCCACCTGAAGGGAGAAAAAGGATAGTCATAACCAGCACAAAGCAGGACCAGCCTGCCCACTTCCTCTTAGAGGGAATACTCTCATTCTCTTCCTTCCTCTGGGGCACGATCATAAACGGGGAAAACCTGGAGGATGCCTTTCTCTATGCGGCCAATGCCATAAGCTATACCTCAGGTACCCAGGTCCCCATGCTGGATGACAATGGGGACGGCAAAGGATATACGGCAGGCTCGGACGGGATCTTTGCCAGAAGCCAGACCATAGGATACGGGTTTGCCGTGGCAGATGACGTGCCCATCATCGGGACAATCATGCCTGAGCAGTATCTTGATGAAGACACAAACGCCCTGATCTGGGTGGATGATGTAACAAGCACAGGCACCATAGATAGTGTCTGGGGTATCATCACCCCCCCTGACTACAGGCCTGACACCACTGTCACGGACCTTCCCAGGATAGAGCTGTCCCTTACAGGAGGGGGAAGATATGAGGGGTCCTATAACGGGTTTTCGGAAAAGGGCCCTTACACAGTCACCGTATATGCCATGGACCCGAACAAAAACATATCACTCCCCAAAGAGACAAGGGTCTATCAGTTTGGTAATGATTACTCACCGGAGGAGGCAAACGTCATATCCCTGGACCAATCCTCTCCCCAGCCTCACATATTCAACAGGGCCGGTGATCAGGACTGGGTAAAGTTCTACGGCATAGAGGATGAGACCTATGAAATAACTATGCACCGTGAGATCGACACCAATGCCTGGATACCCCTGTTTGATATATATGAATCGGACGGTGTAACCCTGGTGGAACCACCCATCAGTTGGCCATGGAGCAAGAACGTTACCTGGCAATGTCCCAAGACAGACGTATATTATATCAAGATATGGAACTCCATCCCCTCAATATATGGTGAAGAAACGCGGTATGACCTCACTGTATTTCCCCCTTGTTCATCCATAGACGGCACCATAAAGGGTATCATTCTGGATGCCTGTTCAGGCCTTCCTCTCAAGGGGGCTTTCATAAGCACTAGCATTGAGGGGAGACCTGGCGGGGGATCTGCCATGAGCCTTTCTGACGGAACGTATGAAATTTCCCATCCAAACGGCTACTGCAATATTCGGGTTGAAAAGGAAGGATATCATCCTTATACCTTTTCAGGGCTGTCTGTAAAAAAGATTGATCCCACCGTCTGGGACATCAAGCTTGAGCCATACGCCCTCTGCCTCTTACCAGGGGTGCATATCATCTCTTATCCTGTGCCTGTCAACAGCCTCCAAAGAGGAATCGATTCCTACGACCTGCTTCTGTGCCTGGGATCACCCAATGAGGTAGCAAGCATTCACAGACTGGATATGGAGCCGAATAGTCCGGATCATATGGAGTCAACATTCTATCTATTCGGAAAGCCCTCAGGGGCGAGGTTCCCCATCACCGAGACCGGGGAGTACCTGATTCACATGAAAAGGGAGAAGGTGATCTATTACAGCGATCTGCCGCAGTAATTTTATCTAAAAGTTAAAAGGATAGCGAAAAAGTTAAGGAATATCCTTATACAATTAGTTCACTATATATTGAGTAAACTGTTTTTTTTTACAAATCATCATTTAAATCCATCTGTTATTTATAGGCTAATTCTTTGAACGATTTAAAAATTCCTCAATATTCAATCTCTTCCAAAGTAATGCTGGATGTTTTTTTAACAGAGGAATTAAATCAGGATATCCATGAAATAGAATCTCTGGCCTATAGTCTGCGTAATCCAGATACCTATCAAGAAATTCCTTCTCTGAGGAGGTAAATCTTAATAAATCTTTTACGAAAGGATCTATTTTATTAAGTATATCTTTTTTATCAATCCTCTTATCCAAGGGAAGGAGTGGATAAAGGGATGCTTCTATTTCTGCGTCTGATACATTCCACAATCTATCAAGGCGAAATTCCCTAAGATCTTCCCTTTTAGAAGCTCCGAAGAGTATAACTGTTTTACGAAAAAGCTGCATATCATAATTCTGCGAATAATCCACAATATTAGCAAGATCATAAACATCTCGTGCTGTCACTCTATCAAGGGCAGCAACAAATTTCCCTGCAAACAGTTCCTCCTTGGAAACAATTGCTATTTCAAATTGTCCGGAATCATCAAAAGCCTTAAAAAACTTTTTTTCAGGTGTCCCTATAGGCACGCGGAATAAATAATTAATATCAAATTCTAAATTTTTATTATCACCCCATATGTTTTTATAACCAAGGCGCCATTTCCCTCCGGCATGCTCATTCCCGGGCTCTTTTAATAAACTATAACCTTTGTCTTTTACAATTCTTATAAATGCCTCATCCATTTTGGGCCGCTCTTGCCTCATAATCCCAAGCTCAACATTTCCAATATAGTTCAAATCAATATCTACGGATAATCGAGATCTATTAAGATAGCAAAAATTTAACGCTGTGCCACCTTTTAAAAGCAACCTGTTTTTCAGAAAAGGATGCCTAAAGATATCCTGCAATAATCCTTCTAATCGAAGTACCTTCTCAATTAAATCTTCATTAAATCCCGTAGAATTGTTTATCTCCTCTAATATCCGCTTGGAAATATTCAAAACTCCTCCCACCCTCTTTTAATAATAATATCAGGCACCATCAGGTTCCATTCTTTTACAAGCTTCCCCTTTTTTCTCTCGGAATCAAAATAAACTGCGGAAACAGGTGCCCTCTTTTTCAATTCCTTTAGCAGTTCCTCTTCCACAAAAAATTGTTCCCTATGCTGTTGTAAAAAAACCCCTGTCTTTGCATATAGTATATTTTTCCCAAGGGCATCCAAATAAGCCATTATTTCATCAAAGTTTAGATAAGGATATTTTTCTACACATCTATAGACTTCCTCAATCCCACCTCCAAATTCAGGTCTGTCCAAACAATCAACAAAGGTCCTCTCCCGGTTGGTAAACCTTACAATAGCATTATGATAATATTCTTCTTTAATGCCTAACTGCACCGAATTATTTTTTTTTAATCTTTCCGGTATCTTCACACTAATAAACTCATCATCCTTAAATTTAAATATCCGTTTCCTTAAGTCCGTATAGTAGAAAAATCTATGAAAAACACTATGGGCATATCCCATCAGCTCCAATGCAGAATGGAAACCAATAACTGCATCTTTGCTCAACCTGGAGGCTACGAGAAGGCTATCAGGATAAAATTTGTCTGATGAACTTTCTTCAGGAATAACATAATATACCCCTCGTTTTATAATGCGAAGCCTACCCTTCTTTAGGTAGTATTTAAGATTGGAATAAACAGAAGTCATCTTTGCCTTTTTAAAACTCGATAAAAACTCATCTATGGTAAAAACAGGATGTTTATTAAAAAAAACCTTATAATCCATTTTTTCCTTTTTTCTATTTTGTGTAATTAAGGGTAGTTTTATTACCTATTATAGCACAAATATGCAAATAATACTATTTGTAAATAAGTGCAATTAAAGGTAAAGCTATTACCCTTATCTACACTTTTTCATAAATATAAATATTTTTCAAATATGCGTTGATTTTGTTTGAAATTATTTATTGAAGGAGAAGGTGATCTATCACAGCGATCTGCCGCAGTAATTTTGAATGCTAACGATTTTCATCATACTTTGTAATATGAAATAAGTTATCATGACTATTATTTATATATAGATAAACGTTTTCAGGTAGAGATATCTAAGTATTGGTTAGAATATTGTCTGAAATTGAATTCAGGGATACTGGAATTTAGGGATACTGCAAATTTCATCCTTCTGATTTATAGACAATTTTCCCGTGTTTCAATATGTTTTCCAGGAATCCGCTTTTGTCTTTTTTTGTGCTCAATAATATCGGTTCAATCTTTTTGTTTATGCCGCGAACAAGATTAAATAACTCTGCGCTTATTTTTAAATAATCACCTTCGATATCATCAACCACAACCGCAATATCAATATCACTATTTTCATCTGCAGTTCCTTTTAAATAAGAACCGTAGATCACGATCATCTTAACCGGTATATAATTTCTTACTTTTTCTGCAAAACATTTCGCTATTTCAATAACATTTTGATCCATTTATAGAAATCTTTTGTCCTTAAATAAAGTTTTTTACACCTTTTATAATCAAGCGTCTTTAATAACCCTTCCTTGTCTTCAGGATATCTGGCTTGGATGTTAAGAGGCATTAGTTCATTAAAAAGTAAAAAGTGTTCTTCGTTGGCCTTCTCATCGAATCCCGATTTTTCTGAAAGTATTAAGAGGTTATGGGTATATGGTGGTTCATCTTGGATATTGTGCCAGTGATAAGCCTTTAAAGATTTCTCTACAACCTGATGGCACAGAAATCCGACATAGAGAAAACGTTTCATTTTTAGCATTGCCATTGCACTTTCAAGATCATAGAGGGCTATATCCATCCAATATTCTTTTTTATTATTTATATCATCCTTCATATATCATCTGTTTATAAATGCACTTTTTTGAGGTAAGACCCTAATATACTTCAACCTTATATTTGGGATTAAATAGTCTTAACTTTATATTGCTGCAAGTATATAAATAGAAAGTAATTTAGTCAAGATATGAATATGCAGCAATTCTGATTCTGTGGCCTGTACTTCCAAACCACTATCAAGGCTCTTAATATGGAGCGCCATGGGCACGAGACAGAAGGGGGTAGTAAACCGATCTCCACCCCAATGCTTACTCCATAAATATCATCCGACCGCCTACTTGATGATTCAGGGTCATAAAAGGCTCATGCTCTTATAGAGCGGGAGCAGTAAAAACAAAGCGGAATAAGCGGGGTCTTTTATTATCAGGCATGTATTAAATCAAGATATGGAGCTCAGTCCCTGCCATATATGGTGAAGGCATAAGGTATGATCTCTCTGTATTTATCCCTTATTCGTGTGATGGCACCATAAAGGGTGTCATACGGGATTACTATACAGGTCTTCCTGTCGAGGGAGCCCTCATAAGCATTAGTAGAGCAATCAATTCCTATGACCTGCTTCTGTGCATGGAATAACCTGATGAGGTTGCAAGCATTCACAGACTTTATACAGAGCCAAATGGTTTTGATGTCTGGATTTAAGATTGAGTTCTGATTGTGTAATGCAATTGATCATTTGTCATCTCCCAGAATAGTATCCAGAACCTGCTTTCCTCTTTCAGTAAGGCGGTATTTTTGCAGTCGGCTTCGCGGTTTGTCCGGTATGGTCATTTCAATGAGGTCCTCATTCAGGGCGGGTGTAAGGTACTCATTGCTAAAATGCATTCGATCTCTCAGGTTAATTGCCACCATCAAGTCTCCACGACTCATCTCTCCGTGTAATGCCCGTATCAGACGATTAACTTGCGGGGTAACTTGCGGGGCGACTTGCGGGGTGACTTGCGGGGTAACAGGTGCTTTTCGGTGAATCGTGGTTACAAATCCGTCGGAGATCGCAAATTCCGGTTCAGGCAGGCTGGCTTCATGACATCGTCTGATCATATCAAGAGTTCCGGTGCCCATACGTTCAATGTATTTGGATAGATAGAGCGATTCTGCAAGCAGCGGATTGCCTGGCACTGAACCATGGGGCTCCTTCAGATTTTTCAGGGAAAGCGATGGCGGCAGATTACCTGGATTCCAGACCTCCAGCCGATCGGCAAACAGCATGACCTGCACGCTACCATTACTGGTATAATCGCGATGAGCAACGGCGTTTACTATGGCCTCAGACACTACCTCGCTGGGGATCTCATATTTTACCGGAGCTTGTGGACCATCTTTGCGTGTACCAATCCACAGATTGATCCTTGACATAACGAAGTCCACAGCTTGGTCGACCAGGTCAAAGACTGTTCCTTTGTAGACATGGTAAGACGGGATTGGTTTCGCCACCTCACTGCCGTGATAATGGGCACACTTGATTTCTGAGGAGATCAGGAAGCGCTGTGGTTGTTTGCCGAACAGTAAAATGGCAGCATGGGTAGGTCTGCCCCGATCTAACAGGTTAAGTTGAGTTAAAACATCCATTAGTGCCGCGTCTTCCTGCAGAGGGAAGCCCCTTGCACTGCGGGCATTTCGAATGAACCATCCTACTTTTTCTACTGAAAGATCATCCAGGGAGGCATTTCGACAAAATGTGGAATCAAACGGACCGATACGAATTAGCTCCCGGTCTTCCAGATACTGAACAAGACTGGCGTATACAGCGGCTATTAATTCAGCGATAGTTGTGAACCGACGACGTATAAGTTGGCTTCCTGCTTTCCTGATCAATGCCTGCATTTTTAAGTGTCGTGCTTTATCATCTGTCCCTTTGACAAAGATCAGACGGTGCTTGTGAAGCTTTGAGGCTAGTTCAAATTCTCTCTGAGTAGGTGAAACACCTTCCAAACCTTCATAACTATATTCATTTCCGAACAGGCCAAGGTAGATGACACATCTTTCAACGTCATCAAGATACAGCTCATCAGCACGACGGTCGTCGGCTGGAACATCTTCAAACAAAAAAGGTTCGAAGAAGCGGCGCAGAAGCGGATCCCCTTTGAGAAAATCACGCAGTGCAGCCCGTTCTTCTATGAATTCTTTCTGAACACTGCTGATGAATATGCATAGCCTGTTCATATATGAAGTCTCTCTTGTTTTAATAGGGCCTTGAGCCGGTTCTCATTAAGTTCACGGATAGAGGTTAACGATAAACGGTTAATTGTGGCTTAGCCCCACTGTGCCTTTTCAATAAGTTATCTTGACTATTTTTATAACCAAGCGTCTTTAATAGCACTTCCTTGTCTTCAGGATATCTGGCTTGAATTTTAAAACGCATTAGTTCATTAAAAAGTAAAAAAGTGTTCTTCATTGATCTTCTCATCGAATCCTGATTTTTCTGAAAGTATTGGAAGGTAAGCCCCTAATATACTTCAACCATATATTGCTGCAAGTATATAAATAGAGAGTTATTTAGTCAAGATATGAATATTTAGCAATTATTACGATTGAGTTAGCGGATACAGGAGTCAATCAAGATTTCAACTGTAAGTTACCTGAAATGAATATATGCCCCTTTAAACATGAAAACTATCTATTTTGTGCGAATTGTGAAATCACAATAATTTCACTCAAGATACCAAAATGAATATTATTAATGACTGGTTTGCTTGGCAGTAATAAATAATTTATAATAAAAATTATTAGCTGGATGTTTGTTGAATTTCTTATACTATTGCTTGGATGCTCCTATAGTTTGGCTTCCTGAAAATCTCTAAACAGAAAAGACTCTTTTGCATCAAAATTTCTTTCATCAGCGGAAATGATTCTATAGAATTACTAAGGATGGAAATGAAGGGCGAGTATAGATCAAGGGGATTGCTAGTATCATTAGTCCTTTTCCTTACCATGACCTTTATGGTTTCAGCGGCAATTATCCCTTCTGCTGCCTCCCCTGAAATGGATATATCCTTTGTGCCTTCTTCAATAAAGCTTTCCTTACTAATGCCTTCTTCAAATATACCATCTATATCATATAATTCTGCTGCTTTGCTCTCTAATCCTCTCCCTTTGTCCTCTAACACTATCCCCTCAGCCTCACACCCTTTCTCTATTCCATTATCCTCCTACCCTGATTCCTTGGTCCCTAACTCTATTCCATTGTCCTCTGACTCTATTTTTTTGCCCTCACGAAGAAGGGCATTGGGATCCCTTGGCTCCGGCATGCCTAATGAGACCTACTTATTTGAAAGGCAGTGGCCGTCAATGACGCAGCTATGGCATTTTTTTAATCCATCTGGGATAGCAATAGATGATAAGGGATTCGTCTATGTGGCTGATACTTATAACAACCGCATACAGAAATTCACCCCTGAGGGTGGGTTTGTCACTAAATGGGGCACTTGGGGCAGCGGATATACGGCAGGCTCTGACGGGATCTTTGCAAGAAGCCAGACTATAGGATACGGGTTTGCCGTGGCGGATGACGTGCCTATCATAGGGACAATCATGCCTGAGAAGTATCTTGATGAAGACACAAATGCCCTGATCTGGGTGGATGATGTAACAAGCACAGGTATCATAGATAGTGTCTGGGGTATCATCACCCCGCCTGACTACAGGCCTGACACTACTGTCACGGACCTTCCCAGGGTAGAGCTGCTCCCTGCAGGAGGGGGAAGGTATGAGGGGGCCTATAACGGATTCTCTGAAAAGGGTCCTTACACAGTCACCGTGTATGCCATGGACCCGAACAAAAACATATCACTCCCCAAAGAGACGAAGGTCTATCAGCTAGGCAATAATGACTCATCCGAGGAGGCAAACGTCATATCCCTGGACCAGTCCACTCCCTAGCCTCACATATTCAACAGAGCCGGTGATCAGGACTGGGTCAGGTTCTACGGCATAGAGGATGAGACATATGAAATAACTATACACCGTGAGATCGACACCAATGCCTGGATACCCCTGTTTGAGATCTATGAATCAGACGGCGTAACCCTGGTGGACCCACCCATCAACTGGCCATGGAACAAGGTGCTTACCTGGCAATGTCCCAAGACAGGCGTTTATTTCATCAGGATATGGAACTCTGTCCCTGCCATATATGGTGAAGAAATGCGGTATGACCTCACTGTATTTCCCCCTTGTTCATCCATAGACGGCACCATAAAGGGTATCATACGGGATGCCTGTTCAGGCCTTCCTGTCAAAGGGGCCCTCATAAGCGCGAGCATTGAGGGTAGACCTGGCGGGGGATCTGACATTAGTCGTTCTGACGGAACATATGAAATTTCCCACCCAAGCGGCTATTGCAATATCCGGGTTGAAAAGGAAGGATACCATACCTATACCTTTTCAGGGCTGTATGTCAAAAAGATTGGAGAGGTGATTGGCAATAAGATTGAGTTTACTACAAAGAACGTTGATCTTGATCCATTCACCCTCTGCCTCTTGCCAGGAGTGCAAAGAATCTCTTATCCTGTACCTGTCAACAGCCTCCTAAGAGAAATCGATTCCTATGACCTGCTTCTGAGCCTAGGATCGCCTGATAAAGTTGCAAGCATTCATAGACTGGATATGGAGCCGAACAGCCCGGATCATATGGAGTCAACATTCTATCTATTCGGAAGGCCCTCAGGGGCGAGGTTCCCAATCAACGAGGCCGAGAATTACCTGATTCACATGAAAAGGGAGAGAGTAATCTATCACAGCGATCTGCCGCAGTAATTCATTACTCAGCCCTGACCAGGATGAAATCATCCGAAAGGCCCAGGCATTCCCATGTACCTGCTATTGTTCTGCCTGTATCATCGATCTTCCCCTTGCCATTCACTATCTCTGCCGGGCCTGTAGTCATAGGCACCTCAAAGGAGTAAGAGAATCTGCCGGTGTCATGAGCATAATCCCCGCTAAATTCACGCCCTTTTTCACTATTTAATATGGTTGACCTGATGAGTAATCCATTCCTGGTTTGTTTGATATGCCACTCTTCATAATTTTTATTTTCCGGAGGGCTTCGATATATCCAGTTACCGGATATATTAGCTCCTTTCGGTTTAAAGGCATCTCTTACCTTCCATGATTTCAGGAATCCCAGATATAATCCCATAAGGAGCAGAGCCAAGGATAAGAAAATAGCCAATGCGACTCTGAGGTTTAGAACCTTTCTCATGATTTTAGCACTGAGATTCTTTGGAATAAATTCTCCGCATACATCAAGAAGCAAAGCAGCAGGGATGATAAAGGCCGCCCTTATATTGGATATCTGCTCTGATGCTACTACCATCCCAACAACACCCTTTTTCTTTTCATCCCACACTGGTGTACCGCTGAAACCAGGTTCCAAAAAATAGCCGGTTGATTTTATGTCCTCTACCTGCACCCAACCATTGGCCAATCTATCCCTTATTATCCCTGTAGCGAATACACCTTCGTTATGTGCGCCGGGGAAACCAAAGGCCCTGAAACGGTGCTCCCAGAGATCATTGGATTCTATTAGAATACAAGGTTTGCTGCCGGGTGGAGGATCTGACTCCAGCTCAATCAATGCTATATCACTGCCCGGCACTAATGGCTCCGATACAGGTCTCCAGACTCTTATGCTGCCTGTTGCTACTCTTTGTTCATGGTTTACTCCCTTATGGCTAAAAGGGAATTTGATGTATACCCTATCAAGGGGTGTATCGTACATGGACTTTTGGATTCCCAGGGCTTGTGCAACTACATGTGCACAGGTGAGCACATGCCGTTTAGATACAAGAAAGCCGGCGCCTACGATCTCTTCCCTTTTATTTAAGATACTTACAATAGATGATGTAAATTCATAGCTCATATTATTTGCTCATGGTTAAAAAAAGAAATATATATCAATCCAGGTGCTTGTGAAACCTCAATATGCTGGATCCCAGGACTAATACTCCTAACATAAGAAGCGCACCCATCTGTGACCAGAGGGCCGCGACCCCGGTCCCCTTTAAGAATATACCTCTCAGGATCTCGATAAAATACCGCAGAGGATTAAGGTATGTCAAATATTGAACCGGAACAGGCATGTTGCGGATGGGGAAGGCGAATCCGCTGAGCATTATTGAGGGCATCATGAAGAAAAAGGTCGACATCAATGCCTGTTGCTGGGTTTGTGAGATTGTGGAAATAAACAAACCCACACCCAGAGTGGTCATAAGGAACAAAACCGACGACCCGATAAGGGTAAAGCAGTTTCCCCTGAATGGGATGCGAAAGACCAGCATGGCCACCCCGGTTATCAGAATCACGTCAACCAGGCCCACAAGGGCAAAGGGCAGTGTCTTGCCGATTATCAATTCGATTGGCCGGATGGGTGTAACCATCAATTGCTCCATAGTGCCGATCTCTTTTTCGCGCACTATGGCCATTGCTGTGAGCATGATGGTTACCAGGGCAATGATGTTCACTATTACGCCGGTGACAAAATAATCGCGGCTGCGAAGATCGGGATTGAACCAGACCCGGCTCTCTGTTTTAAGGGAAGGGAGTTCCCTTCTTACAGGTACTGCCATCCCGGGCATCCGGTTCATGATCCGGGTATTTTGCTGCTCAAAGGAGATGCGGTTGGCATACCTGGCAATGGTTTGTGTGGCATAGCTTGAGATAATGGAGGCCGTATTGGAATCGGTTCCGTCGATGAGCACCTGCACCCCCGCTGTCTTACTCCTCAGGATATCCCTGGCAAAGCCCGGGAGCACCCGTATTACAGCCTTGGCCCTTCCTGTGTCGAGTGCCTCCTTAACCTCCTCATCCCGGCTCAACACCTTCACAACCCTGAAATATGGCGAACCCTCAAATTCCGCGTACAATTCACGGCTGGCAGGGGTATAATCACGGTCCATCCAGGCTATCCTGGCTTTTTTGACATCCATGTTGATTGCGTAGCCAAAGATAACCGTTTGAACAATAGGAGGTATGAATAATATAACCCGCATACGAGGGTCCCTTAATAGCTGGCTGAACTCCTTTTTGATTATTTCAAGGATGCGCTTCCACATTTATGCTACACCAGCTTATGCTTGATCTTATGGGTTGCTATCCAGAAAACGACCCAGGCATACGCGAGCAACAATCCCAATTCCACACAAAGAACCTTAATACCTACGCCTTTTAAAAAGATGCCCTTGAGCATGGTTATGAAATACCGGGCAGGCACCAGATAGGTAACGATCTGTATTACTGGCGGCATATTCTCGATGGCGAATATGAAACCTGAGAGTAAGAAAGCGGGAAGGAAGGAGGTTATTATTCCCAATTGATAGGCCATTAATTGCTGTCTGGCCAGCGCAGAGATCATAATACCGGTACAGAGGGAGCCAAACAGGAAGATACAACTGGTTAATAATACGAGGATTGCGCTCCCCCGAAGCGGGACCTGAAAGATGAACACCCCCGCTCCTATGGCAATCAGAGTATCCGCCATACCCACCGTGAAAAAGGCTGCCATCTTCCCTAAAACCATCTCTGTGGATCTAAGGGGTGTGGATAATAATTGCTCCATTGTGCCCATCTCCCATTCGCGGGCAATGGTCAAAGAGGTAAGCAGAGCAGATATGATCATCAGTATCACGGCGATCAATCCGGGAACGATATAGTTCTTGGACTTCATCTCGCTATTGTACCAAACCCTCAACCTGGCCTCGACCGGGACAGGTATCTCTCCCCCTCCCTTGCGCTCGGATGCCCCGGATCTTAGCTCGAATGAATATGCGTTTAGCATGGCATCCGCATAACCCAGTGCGATAGAAGCCGTATTCGAGTCGCTCCCGTCCAGCAGTAGCTGCACCTGCGCCTTTTTTCCCGACAAAAGGTCCCTGGCATAGTTTCTCGGGATTACCACAGAAAGAAGGCATTCATCCCTGTCGATCCGGTCCTCGATTGTCTCGTATCTGTCAACAATGCCCAGGATACTGAAATAGCGTGAGCCTGCAAACCTTTCTATCAGCTCACGGCTTTGCGGGCTTTTATCCAGGTCATAGATCAGGGTTGGAATCCTGTCCACATCCAGCGTGAGCGCATAGCTAAACAGAAGGAGCAATAGCAACGGCAATGCCAAGGCCATAATAAGGCTTCTGGGATCGCGTATAATATGTATAAACTCCTTCCTGGCCACTGTCTTTGTCCGGCGCAGATTCATGTCGCTTTCAGTTCCTCCTCTTCAATCATTGCAACGAACACATCCTCCATTACAGGCTGAATGGCTTCCAGACGTCTGACCTCAATCCCTTTGTCTTCCAGGATCCGTCGGATCTTTGGGATCGCCTTCACTGAATCCTTCACCCTGATATGCAGTCCCGCACCGAACACTGCCACATCCAGGATACCCTCTCCCCCTTCGATCGCCCTCATGCTCTCTAATGGCGCTGATGATTCAAGGTTCAACAGGGACTGGGAGCGTAAGGTTTTCTTCAATGACGCCGGAGTCCCAAGGGCAATAATCTTTCCGCCGTACATAAGGGCCACGCGATGACAGTATTCTGCTTCATCCATATAGTGGGTTGTCACAAAAATGGTATGGCCTGTTTCCGAGAGCTGGTATATAAGGTCCCAGAACCCCCTGCGCGCGATGGGATCCACACCGGATGTGGGCTCATCCAGAAACAGGATCGGGGGCTGATGTAAAATAGCGCAGCCGAGGGCCAGCCTCTGTTTCCACCCTCCGGGCAGAAGCCGGGTCATGGTGTTCCTTCGTGCCTCCAGACCTGCCATTTTGAGGACATATTCCCTTCTTTCCTTTCTGATCCCTTCCGGCACGCCGTAAATCCCGCTGAAAAACCGGATGTTTTCTTCCACTGTGAGGTCATCATAAAGGGAGAATCTCTGTGACATATAACCTATGTTTCTTTTTACGGCCTCGGCCTCGGCCTCCACATCCAGGCCGCTTACGAAGGCCCGCCCCTCTGAGGGTATTAGCAGACCGCAGAGTATGCGAATAGTGGTTGATTTACCTGCGCCGTTCGGGCCAAGGAATCCAAAGATCTCGCCTTTGGACACGGTGAAGGAGATGTGATCAACCGCCACAAAATCACCAAACCTTTTGACCAGGTCTACTACTTCGACTGCACCCGTATTTAGGTCATTGCCTGCCATTAGTCATCACCCGCCATTATTAGAAGCCTTCTGAATCAATGCTATAAAAACATCCTCCAGGGATGGCGCGATGGATTTGAATATCACCTGTTTCACCCCGTTTTCATCCAAAGTCTTTTGCAGTGTTTCCGGTGAAGTTTGCGCCGGCGAAAGAAAGAGATGTACAACCGAGCCATAAGGCTCAACACTCAGCACCCCATCACACTTATGCAAAATCTCCCTTGCTGCCCGCTGATCCCGGCACTGCAGCTCATAACAAACCTCTTGCAGGCTGTTCTTGATGGCTTCAGGGGAGTCGTATCGTATGAGACGTCCCCGGTGCATCATGCCCACACGGTTACACCTTTCAGCCTCATCCATATAAGCAGTGGTTACGAAAACCGTTATCCCCTCCTTGACAAGTTGATAGAGAATAGACCAGAAATCCCTCCGGGATACAGGATCAACACCATTTGTGGGCTCATCCAAAAAGAGTATATGGGGACGATGGAGCAGGGTGCACATGAGGGCCAGTTTTTGTTTCATGCCGCCTGAGAGCTTACCGGCCTGTCTCTTCATAAAAGGCTCCATACGTGTCATTTTTAGAAGGTTTACCATCAAGTCCCCGCGTTCCTTACACGGTATACCGAAAAGGTCCGCGTAGAATACGATATTCTCCTCAACCGTGAGATCACCGTACAAACCGAAACGCTGGGCCATATATCCGATACGGTCCTTCACGGATTCAACATCCTTTGACACATTGTAGCCTGCGACCTCGGCATATCCCTCAGTGGGATCGATCAGACCGCAGAGCAATCTTAAGGTGGTTGTCTTGCCTGCCCCGTCAGGACCCACCAGACCAAAGATTTCACCTTGGTAGATATCCATGGTAAGGTGATCAACAGCGGTGAGATTTGCAAACCGCCTTGTAAGATCCCTTGTCCTGATAATAACGGAATCATCCGCATTTATTGAAACATCCACATCCATTAAAAACTCTCTGAATGATTATAAATACTGTCTTGAGTAATTACAGAAGGATCTCGGCCTCAACCGGCATATTCAGCTTCAATTCCTCTTCAGGATTTTCAATTTCAACCTTGATTCTATAGACAAGTTTTACCCTTTCTTCATCCGTCTGTATCTGCTTGGGTGTAAACTCGGCCTCTGAAGAGATAAAGGAGAGTCGGCCCCAAAAGACCTTTCCGGAATCGGTCGTCACCCTGGCCTTAGCCCCTAACTTTACCCTGTCCAGGTCCTTCTCGTTTATGTATCCCCTGATCCATGGATGCAATATATCACCAATGGTAACGACCGTAGTCCCGGCTGCCAATACTTCCCCCACTTCGGCTGCCTTTACCAGTACAATACCATCTATAGGTGAAAGGGCCACGGTCTCCTTTAGTTGAGTCTCTATAATAGCCAATTCGGATCGGGAGCGCTCAATATTGGCCAGGGCCATCTCCAATTCCTGCTCCTTTCTCTTTATTTCCAGCCTCTGTGCTTTGGCCAACCGTAAACCTGCCTCTGCCTGCTTGACCTGTGAACGTGCCATCTCGATGTCTTCTTTCCTCGGCCCTTCAATCACGAGAGCCAGATGTTCCTCGGCCTGTTTTAGAGATGCACGGGTGCTTTCATGAGTTGTCTTATATTGTTCGAACAGGGAAGTGGAAATGTCTCCCTTCTCATAAAGCACATTGGCCCTCTCCCAGTCGTTTTTCGCTCGGGCGTATTCCGCCCGGGCACGATCCGCCATTGCACGGGCCTGCTCTATCTCCTGGTCCCTGGAGCCTGACAAAAGCTCCTTCAAACGCGCTTCTGCCTGGCTCAATTCCGCCTGACGCAGATCGATCTGTCCCTGGAGGGTTTCCTGCTGAAACTGGATCGCGGTCTTCAATTGAGCAGCCTGGGCTTCTGTTGCAGACAAATTTGCACGCGCACGGTCCCGCTGGTGTAACAATTCCTCCTGATCCAGAGATGCAATCAACATCCCCTTGCTAACCCGGTCTCCTTCATTAACAGTAAGCTCTTTCAATCTTCCCGGGACCTCAAACGCTATATTCACCTCCAAGGCCTCCACATTAGCTGATATGGATATCTTATGATTATTATTCCTGTTTGTTATCTTCCCGCACACAAACAATATGATGCCAATAATAAGTATGAGGGCTATGGGGATTACTTTCTTATGGATTTTCATGGACATCCTTCCTTCTCAGATCCAACCTTAAAAAAACTCAACCTAAAACAGCAGAAAACCAATATCTTTGATTCTACTTATTTCACACATAAGATATGACATAATTATAATATTGTAATCGAAATGCATCCTGATTGCGAGAGAAAAAAAATTATAAAGCTATATTATCTGCTTGGACCCTCTATCTTAAGAAGAAAGTATTTAATTGCCCTGCCTGTAAAAAAACAATCCATCCCATTTGTCCTAGCTGCAAGAATAAATTATCATTTAGACAGAGGATGTTAACGGATTTTGTAATTGGTGGTTTTGCTCAAGAAAATAGCAATGGTATTATAACCCTTGATCCCGCTTATTATAGAAATTATTTCCCCCAATTAATTATATTTAATTAATGACGCGGGATCTCTTTCCTGACACGTCTATTTTTATGATTGTTTTAGGAAGATAGCCGGTTTTTTCTTTTATTAAATCAACACCATGATAGTTCACCTTTTCCCCTACACTTACAATATCCGCGATCTTAGCCCCTGTTTTTTCCAATGCCCGAATCAGGCCTATCATAGTGCCGCCTGTAGAAATCATATCATCGACTACAAGCACACGATCCCCAGCCTCGATACCGTTCAGATAGAGATACCCATCAACATATTCACTTGTAAACGGCATTTTAATCTGTCCGGAAAGCCCGGACGGATACCAGCGCACCATGCCAAAGGGCTTATTAGCTGCAAGGGCAACCCCGGCAACAATGATTCCTCCCTTGTCTTCTTCTCCGACAACCTTGTTAAAATCCTTATTGGCTACTTTCAGGATTTCTTCACATGCACAATGAAGCAGATCGGGGGAGGTGGCGGGAATTTGCTCGGTGAGAGGATTGACAATAAAAATATGGTTGTTAACAGTAACCAGTTCTTTGTTCTGAAAACAGTCAATAAGCAGTTTCATTTTCTGCCCCCCCCTATATTCAAAGATCAAGATTTAAAAACATCAACCTCTGTTTCATTTTAAAAAAGGATTGGTGTGATTTAATCCAGAAGCCCGAAAAACCCTCCCAAATTCGCCTTTTCCCCGAAAGCCTTTCTAGTAAACCTCCTTTTTCTTTTTATAACGTTTTTATAACTTTCCGGATTATACACCATTTTACTTGTCATATAAATATCGATGCCAATGGTAAGAGAGGCAAAGAGAACCTCCTATTAATCCCATGGGGAAATGTTTTTTTGATTGAAGAAAATAGACGTCGATTTTTAAATTTGCCTAAAATAAGAGGGCAGAGGATTCTGCCCCCTCGCTAAACCCAAATTCTACTATATTGGGCAACTTAGCGCCTATTGAATTAGATAGGCAGCAGGCCCCAGATATCCGCCGCGGTCGAAAAATCTATAAAGAGCGTTTCGGATATATTATATCTCTGGGCAAAGGTTATAATAGACAATGGGTTCCAGGCCAGACCCGGCTGTACAGGAAGTATCGTACTACCAGTCAGTTCAGTTGTCAGAGGGATTGATAAACCAGTTATCGGATCTGGTGGTGACAGTACAGGTGACCAAAGAGGCCAAAGTAGATTATACGGTGGAAGAGCCACCCAATACTGGGCGTAAGAAAATGAATAAGCTAAAAAAACAAACGTTAAACATACTATTATTATAAAAGCCCTGTTTTTCATTTTTTTCTCCTTTCTTTGAACATTTACACAGGCAATTTTGAATAATTCAGGGAAGCATCCTTTTTCCTTTGGTATAATAGACGCAAAAAATTTATTTTTTTCCTTAAAATCTTTGGGGAGATTTTTTGACTAAAAAGATGAGTTTATTAAAATGATGACAAAAATGATGACATTATTTGAATTTTGCCGACGACTGAATTATTCTTATGGAATTATAAGGTCCATAAGACGTTAACCATATTCAGGGGGAAGCAAAAATGTATTCTTTAATGGACAGAATATTTAAATTAAATCAAAACAATACCAATATAAAAACGGAACTGATAGCAGGTTTTACTACATTTATAACTATGGCTTATATTATTATCGTAAATCCTGCTATTTTAGAAGCAGCAGGTATCCCCAAAAACCCCTCTATGGTTGCGACTATCATTGCTGCGGCATTTGGTACTTTAATGATGGGATTATACGCCAATCGCCCTTTTGCCATTGCTCCATATATGGGGGAGAACGCCTTTATAGCCTTTACAGTGGTAAAGGTTCTGGGTTTTACCTGGGAAGCGGCCCTTGGAGCGGTATTTATTGGTGGAGTCCTTTTTACAATCCTTACCCTTAGCGGGCTTAAAGCCTGGATGGCAAGGGCTATCCCTTCTTCGTTAAAATACAGCTTTGCGGCGGGAATAGGATTATTCCTGACCCTGATCGGTCTTGGAAAGATGGGATTGGTAGTCGTGGGGATTCCCGATGCGCCGCTTCATATTGGTAAGATCAATTCACAACCTGTTTTCATTGCTGTTTTAGGATTTATTATAATTGCCGCCTTGTTAACAAGAAAGATCAAGGGATCAATCCTTATAGGTATCATAATAACAAGCATAATAGCCTTCATAATGAAGATTGCTCCCCTGCCCTCCAGGATTGTCAGCCTTCCGCCAAGCATTAAACCCATATTGTTTAAAATTGATCTTAGATCGGCAATATCATGGAAATTTTTCGCCATTATTCTGGTTGTCTTTGTAATGGATTTTGTGGATACAGTTGCAACCTTAATCGGTGTATCTGCCAGGGCGCGGATGCTGGACAAGGATGGGAACCTTCCTGAGATTCAAAAAGCAATGCTCAGTGATGCCCTGGCAACTATTATAGGAGCCCTCGTCGGGACTACGACTACGGGGACTTATATTGAATCCGCAGCAGGCGTAGAAGAAGGTGGCAGAACAGGTCTTACAGCAGTGACAGTAGCTGTTTTGTTCTTATTGTCTTTATTTTTTGCACCCCTTTTTACGGCGATACCTCCGATTGCCTATGCCCCCGCTCTTGTAATTGTTGGTCTGCTCATGCTGGAGGCAATAACTAAGATTGATTTTAAGGACTATACAGAGACAATTCCTGCATTTGCCGTACTTGTTCTTATGAGCTTCACTTTTAATATCGGAATAGGAATGACTGCCGGTTTTGTACTGTATCCGTTATTTAAGATCATTGATTCAAGAGCCAAAGAGGTCCATCTGGGGATGTGGATATTTGCCGCATTATCCCTGTTATTTTTTATCTTTTTTCCATATTGATTAAGGGATAAAGAAATTAAAGCACAAATAAAAGTTAAGGCCCTAATTGTATATTGATATAATATCCTTCATCCATCAAAATGGGAAAGATATCTCCGGCAGGATTACCATGTGCCCAATAGGTGAATTTCCAATCCCCCAAAAAAGAATCATAATAAGATATGCTGTATGCATAATTCTTCTTAAGTTCCATTAGGAGATCATAGGATGTATATTCCGCCGGACATGAAGGAATACCAATCAGATTCAACCCCTCATGAAGTTCAAGGCAGTCTTCTTCCCCGGCATATCTATCATATCTATTTATGACTCTTCTCTGTATGTCCTTGTTTGCATATACAACATATCCATCACCCATCTTAATAGGAAAATCTTCACCCAGAGGTATTCCGTTGAAATCATAATATGCATTTACGTATTTATCAGCATAATTATCATAGTATGCAATAGAGTATATTCTAGGAAATCCCCCCAGTTCTTCCAGGAGGTCAAATGCTGTGAAATTTGGATCCCCATATTCAAAGGGGTAGCTTATGAGGTTAAGTCCTTCACAAAGGAATATATCATATCCTGGCCAGACGATTATCTCCAAGACATCAGAGATTAATGACTTCGAATCTGAAACCGTGATACGGATTTCATGAACTCCTATATCAAATTCAGTTGTAGTATATTCAAAACCGGATGATAAATAGTCCACCCTCCACCCTGAAAAGGCAAAACTTAGCGGATCACCATCCGGATCATAAGCAATGCTGAGAGGGTCGAACATAATTATTTCACCTGCAATCACTTCAATAGTAGGGATATCTAATACAGGTGTCCTGTTATGGATTTCCTTTTCCATATATATGATCAATGTTTCCATCCCTCCGATTACTCTTACATCAAGTTCTTTATCTTGGTATCCTTCTTTGCTAAACACTAAGGTATATACATCCGGAAATAACTCAATTAAAAATCTTCCAGTTAAATGGGTTTTAACTAAATATCCACCAGTGCTGTTTTTTATGCTTACCTTAACCCCTTCTAGTGGCAGATAACTTATACTACTGTCATACACATATCCTATTACATAGACAATAAAAAATTCCGGATTTGGTTCCCCACCATTAGTATAATTTGTCTCATTGTCATCGATAGATTCTTTGGGGAATAAAAAGTCCATGAAAAATTTTTCAAATGAAGGATTCCAGGGATAAAATTCCGGGGAAAATGGCATTCCGGAGACCATCAAAGATTCATACCCAGGGAATGGATGGGCACCATCCGTGTTTGATCCAAAGAGATTAAATATTTGAGATGGTATAAACATTCCAGGATTCGCATTATAAAAAACAATATTATTATGTAGTGTATTGTTATAACCAATAGATGAAGATAAAATTAAGGAAGACTTATCTATATATGATAGAGACAGTGGCATCTCATGTACTGTGAAAGATTTGTAAATCTCGGGGACCGGAGGAATCCATTCCCTGACTGGATAGGTAAAGAAAGGGAAATAAGTACCCGGTGAATTTGAAAGCGTATTCCTTGTTATGTTAGCAAGGGAAGCTGAATAGATTAAATTAGAGACAAAGGGTAATTCCTGTTTATTTGAAGTTGATATATAGTTATCGGAGGGGATATCTACATGAAAGAATGGTTGAATATGTGGACCTGAAACTATTGCATTGACACTGCTGACTTCTAATAAAAGACCTAAAACCAGAGGAAGGATTAAGAATTTAATGAAAGATGTTTTGTTTTTTAAGGATTTCATCACAATATCTCCTTTTAATTAGATTGATTAAATATTTATGAGACTTCTGTGATAAGAGGTGAGAACGGGAGATGGCATTTTATGCTTTCTGTTTGATCATGTGATTAACGGATGCATTTGCAAAATATTTTTTATCCAGATTGATACTATAACTTATATTATTCCAGATCCCTGGCATCCTTAGAGACAGATGCATAACAAATCCTCACAGTATTATAAGCGTCTGCACAGGCAAGATATCAATCTCTATGACTAAAGACGAATTTTTTACTCTGCCTTTATGCCATATATATAAGGGTACCCCCACACGATTAATTCCTCAGGAAATATTAAATTTTTTAAAGCCTGGGCACTATTCATAAGACTAAAGTATTGTCTGAAGGATTTATCATAGTAAAAATGCAAAACCTTACCACAATCACAAACACAAACAGACATTTTCCTTGATAACTCTCCAAATATGTCGTACATTTATGGAGGCATGTATACAAGATTATTAAAAGTTAGTGATTCATTTAGTTTTTTTCTGTTTGGTGCAAGAGGGGCAGGCAAGACTACCTATCTTCAAAATTGCTTTAACTCTCAACACACATAAAAGGCTCATAAGCTCTCCTAAATTCTACTTTCTGGATCCGGGAATAAAGCGTGCCTTAGATAATACCCTACATTAAGTATAAAAGAAGAAATATAACATAGAATTTTTCCCGTGGTATGAAGCTTTTGAAGTTATATTTAAATGAATTAAAAAATCAAAAGGGACATCCAAGTTGAAATAGTTATATTTCTTCCCATATGGAATTTTGGCGAACTACAGTTAAATAAGCTAGAACCGGTTTTTTACTGCACGCCCCTTTTCAGCACACAGCAAGATTTTTCAAAGGCTGGACATTATCAATAAGATTAAAGTATTGTCTGAAAAATTTCTCATAAATGGTGTTTCTCATTTTACAGAACTCACCTCTTTTAGTGATAGCCCCCGCCAATTCCAAATGATAGATAATATCATGCGTTCTGGAATACCGGATGGAATCACCCTTAAGGATTTTCAGGATCATCTCCTGCAGGAATTCATCCTTCTTTATCCTCTCCAGGGTAGTGAGCAGGTTAATGTCCCCATCAATGATAATCTGGTCAACCTCCCTTAGATCAGCCGGTGTAATTATTTGACGTCTCTCCCTTTGAAGACGGCTAAGCATCCTCGAGCAGAGCAGTTGTGTCATATATGGATGCCCATTGGTCTGTTCAAAAAGTTTTTGCACAAAGGTGTCATCCGCTTCCACATCAAGATACCCGAGGATTGGTATGAGCCACTGATAGATCTCCGGAAAAGTGAAATCTCTCAGATAGATGACCTTGCTTATATTAAAGGGAGAGGTCTTGCCGTACGTGAGTGAAGCGAGGTCTGCCGACCCACACAGGACCATGGTATAGGCCTTGAATCCTGCCACGGACAGCCGCTCGATAAAGATGGAGCGAACCGTCTTGACGAACTCGATCATAATCTCCTGGGGGATGGCATCTATCTCATCTATCAGGAGGATATACCTTAATCCCTTTTTTTCTTTTGTTTCGAACTGAATGGATTCTTCATGTCCGGGAGGAAACAGTTTGGCCCTTGCCAATTCAAGGAGAAAATCCTTCAGGTCGAGATTGGTATTGACTGTTTTGTATCGCTCTTTTATTGCGGCAGGCTGAATATGATAGTGATGGTTTAAGGTAGTGGTGATCTTGCGAACAAGGCTTCTATAAAACTCCTCAGGTTTAATCTGTACGAGGTCCTCCAGGGTCAGGTAAATTACCTGGTAACCATTCAGATTTTCTCTGATTTCATGCATCAATTGAAAAAGGAATGTTGTCTTTCCTGTCTGTCTCGGACCCACAAGGGCATAATAGGTCTGATTGCTTACCCCTTTTATGACCTCGTTTAATTCTTCACGCCTTGTGATGCTTACAAAACTGTCCTGTTCAGGGTCCAAGGGACCTGTAAATTTAAAGGGAATTTCTTTTTCCATTGGTTACCTCTCTTATAAGTTGTTTTAATAACAGTTCCTTTTCCATGTTATGTGAAAGGACAAAGGGGAAAAAGGGCAAAGTGAATCTTACCCCGTGTTTGATCCTTGAAAAAACGGATGCTATGGTCAACCGGTCTAACATCTCCGATAGCTCCTGGATAGACAGGTATATCTGATGGTTGCTCAGTTTTTCATAAAGCAAAGACGTGGAGATCTCCTGATCACCCGCTGAAATAAGGGTGACCGCCTTGTCCAGGGGGGCAAGATTTGTGAAAAACCGGCTTAAAAGATAATCCTGAAATTCCGGATCCTTTTTAACCTCTGCCAGATCTGTCGGGTAAATTATTCTTCGTTTCTGGGAGGCAATGAGCTGTATCAACCTTTTACATATGTATTGAATAAGGTTTGGAAAGCAGGAGCTGATCTGGCATATTTCTTCTACAATGGCCTTTTCATCCTGGAAACGAATACCCAATTCCCTGATGGGTTCGGTTATCAATTGAGCCGCCGCCCTTTTATCCAGCGAGGAAAGTTTGATTATCTCAAGATAATTGAAAAGCGGTGATTTGATATCCTTGGTCCTGATATAAAGCTCATCATATCCCGCGACAATCAAGCTGACGTCGTTTTCATTGGATATTGAACGAAATGTTTTGAAAATAAGCTCATTTTGCTCCTTATCAATGGCAAGCAGTGTATCGATCTCATCCAGGAAAAAGGCCAGTCTCATCTTTTCCTTTTTACAAAAATCCCTGATGATCCGCTTGAATTCATTGATGCTTTTTATTGTAACCCGACTCTCAAGATCGAGCCCGTCTATAATAGCCTGAAAAAATGTCAGGGGATCGCAATAAGTGCTGCAGTCAAGATACAGAGTCTTAACCTTAATATCATGAGAGATAAGATTCCGGACATTAAGCATCAAAGAGGTCTTACCAAGCTGCCTGGCCCCAATAATGGCAAAACTTTTATGCGACAACTGTCTCATGGTCTTGATCTCTTCCAGACGTCCGAAAAACATGCTGTCTACCGGTCCCATGGTCTCGTAAGGAGAAAGATCCACGATATCGATGTATTTCAGGACAACATCATCGATCAGGGTATGGAGATGATTTGGCTCCAGAAGGATACTTTTTATATTTTCCTGATTAAGGAGGACAAGGTCTAATTTGGAATTTGAGGCCAATGATTCAAACAAAGGAGATTCCTCCAATTCCAGTACCATAAAGGTATTCGGGGCCTCATCCAGATTGGCTATCACCCCGATCAGACCCTGAAAATCCACCTCATCGGGCTTAGGATTTATCGGGACAGCCAGGATCATGCCTCTGAGCTTCTTTATACGTATGGTGGGTGTATCGAACCGAAAGCAGGTAAGCCTTGGGAATTCCAGGATTTCCTTAACTGAAAAGCCTAACAGTTCAGCGAAATAACCCACAAAATCATGAAGTGCCGCCTTGTTGATTTCACCCTTACGGTCTATCAATTTAGACCATTTTTGTGACAGGGTTGCAAGTACATTCCATTGTTTTGATTCAAGGCCGATGGTTTGCAGGAACAGGTCGGTCTGCTTGTTTTGACGGCATGCCCTGTTTTGCCGGTCAAACAGATGGAGCGGGATCTCCTGTAAGATAGCCCTTGCGTTCTCGCTGATGACCTGGAATGGATTGGTCTTCTTTTTGATCCAATCCCTAAAGACAGAGATGGTAAAGGTGTATTGAATATCCTTGTCCGTAACGATCTCGTTCAAGAAGGATTTTCTGGTAAGGGTTTTAAGCACATTGGACAGATGAGAGTTTGGGATAAGGGGTGCAAACAGGCCAAGGCTCCTATTTATCTCAGAGACCGGTGCCCCGATGGGATTTAATCCGGCCAGAGCGGAGAGCACCACCTTTTCCAGAGGCAGAGCCGACTCCCAGGGATTCAAAAGCTCTTCCTCGATGGCATCCATAATCCTGGCGTAGAGATTGGTCCAATCTTTGCCCGTCAGGCGGCTTTTTTTGTTTTCTTCAAGATCGGCCAATATAATATTAAATGCGATCTGCAAATAGTGGGCGTGGCTTCCGGTAATCTCCAAAATCCTGTTGACCACCTCTTCCTTGTTTTCCAGATTCATTCCCAACTGGCGATACAATTCCTGCTGCACGGCAAATCTATCCACAAAATTCACATCTTTAACAAAGGCATCACTCAGAAAGATATTCATGTCCTTTTTTTCAAGATCAAAATTATAGCAGGCAACGGTCATCACAAAACAACATTTGTTGGTATGAATCATATCCTCGAAGATCCGGAAAACCTCCTGGCTTATATTTTCCGAGCGGACCTGTGATTGTAATCTGTCAAAATCATCAAGAAGAACAAGCAATATCTTGCCCTCCATATGAGGTACAAGATCCTTGAAAAAGGTCTTGAAACCCTCCAGGCAGTTATCCATAAATTCCATCTTTGGTAAACAGGAAGGGTATATCCCCTTGCGGGACAAATCCTTTGTAATCTTTTCAGCAAGATCCCACAGGAATTCCCCCAAACCGCCCAATTTGGCATAGTGAAGATTGATATACACCGGGAGATATCTTTCACCGAGGGCCCCTGAACAGATCTGCCAGAGCAGGTTTGTCTTTCCTGAACCCTGATAGCCGACCAGAACCACTTTATTTTTTCTTTCCCTGTTTTCAAGGTTTGCACTGATAAGCTTCAGTATGTCATTTCTCGGAAAGAAGAGTTTTTTTCTATAGGTCTCGGACAACTCTTTACATTTTCTGATATAAGCATCAACTTCCTGTTGATCAACAAATTTATACATATAAACATGATCGTTTCGCATTCCCAAAACAAGCTCTTTCCGGCCATCATGGTCGATATCCGTGCAGAGAAGGGCGGTAACAATTCCAAAGGACTCTATAGTGCCGATTTTATTCCCTTTGACATCCAGAATCAGGAGTGAAGGGTCCTGGGCAGCTACCACAATCCTTTTAAAGTCATTGATTTGCGATATCCAGATATTATTGATCGCCTGATCACAGGATTGCTGCCATCTTATATTTCCCAGGTTATTGAGCGCATAAATCCTTCCGTCCCGAGTGCCAATGAGGATATCGGTTGTATCCAGCCTCAATGAATTTATGCTCCTTATGTCGCTTTGGAAATCCTTCTCCCAGCGCACGGCCCCCTTTTGATCCAATAAAAACAGACGGCCATGCAGGGTACTAGCCACTATCTCCGGATGGCCGTCATGATCCATATCTTCAACGAAGATACTTAAAACCCTGGCCCTTGCGTTAAAATGCCACCTTTTATTTCCCAGAAGATCAATGGAATAAACGACGCCTTCCTGTGTCCCTATTATCAAACCATCTACCCTTCCCTGGGAATCTTTGTTAGGGTAAAAGTCATTGACCTGGTCGTGGAAAAGGAATCTCCCCTTCTCCTCACCACTTTCAGAAAAAAACTGGAAGGCCCCGTTTGCTCCGCAGACCAAAATCTCGGACTGCCCATCTCCATCGATATCCTCAATAAAAATCCTTTGGGCGTATGATTCCGTTAACCTGTCCCATTTTAGCCTTCCATGATGATCAAAAAGATATAAATGATTATTGCGGGATGCCAGAGCAATAACGGAGGTCTTGGCCTGGCCTATGTCACCATAGGTCAACGCGCATACATAACCGTCTGTTTTAAATTTTGAAACAAGATCCAGTCCCCTGTCTAACAGGACCTGAAAATCTATTAATGCCTCATCGAGGTTTCCAGTAATAAATTCATTCAAAGCAAAATCAAAAAGGTTAATCATGGCCTTCAGATCTATCTGCTCCCATTCCTGGTTCAAGCACTGCAAATTGTTAAAGATATCACCTCTTTTATTAGGCATCTTAAGGGCCATGGATGACAATCCCTGAACGATATGATAGCGAACTGCCTCTTCCTGCTCAGAGGTTTCCTTCGCCAGTATATTTACGAAAAGATCCGGGTTGTAGTCAGACAGGGTTGACAGTCCTCTTACAACGGCTTTCCGGACCAAAGGGGAGGGATCTTTCAACATGGCCCTCAGGCAGGTGACTATCTTCTGGGTGAGAGGGTGGCCATTGGTCAGGGTCACCATTTTCTGAACAGCGAATCGGCGGATATATTCATCTTCATCCCTGACCAGATCTTCCAGGACATCCCATTCCTCCCCGCCTTTTTCAAGAATTCTTGTATAGGACTTATCGATTTCGTCTACATAATCCCGCCAATCATGCAACATATAGTAATAGACCATCCGGTTGCTCAAACCGGCAAAGAGATTGGAGGATCGGAGCGATGAAAAAGGGGTGCTGTAGATGCTCCAGACATTATGGTCCGTTTTGTATTTCCATTTAAATTTACCATCCGTATCCAGCACATACACATAATCATCCCTGGTGCCTATAATGACTTCAAAACGGTTATCCATATCTATATCGCAACAGTGGATGGAATAAACGGAATCCTTTGTCCTGAATCTCCATTTTTCCCTGCCATAACTGTTTATTGTATAAATCCCGCAGGAGTCAGAACTTACTATGATTTCATTCTGTCCATCATTATCTATATCCTGGGCGATTACCGCATACAGGGAGCCCGGCTTTTTAAACCTGCGCAACAACCGTTGCCTCTGATAATCTAAAATTATCACGTCTCCGCAACAGGTAACAGCTATTACGTTATCCCTGTCATTTTCTCCCAAATGGGCCACGCATAACCCATTGACCCTGCATCTATCACCACAATAATAGCTCCACTGAATCCCTTCATTATAGCCAATAAAATAGATATATCCGTTGAATGAGCCGGCCACGATTAAATCCTGATCATCATCTTTCGCTATGGCCACTGTCCTTACCGGGCCTTCACACGGATAGTCTTTTAAAGGACGCCCTTTCGAATCCAGGATATAAATAGTATGATCCTTCGATCCTACTATAATTTCTTCAGCTCCATCATTATCCAGGTCAAATGCGCAAAGAGACAAGATTTCATCCTTGGCACAAAACTTCCAGAGCAATTCCTTATCGATAGACAAGGAGTAAACACAGCAATCCTTTGACCCCACAATTATCTGCTTTTCTTTTTCTCCGGATTTTATATAATCAACCACACACAGACTGGTTATCTCCTCGCCTGCTTCAAAACGCCAGACAAGATCCAGCTTGATCTCCGCTAGCCGTAATAGATATTTCAGACCCTGTCGGGGATTTTTCCTTAGGGAGGCATCATACTCCTTAGGGATGTTCATCCTTTCCTCCTCCCTCCCCCTCCGAAACCATTATTTTTATATAAAACACCATTACTAAAGCAATTAAGGCGATCGCTATTCCAAACATGAGAGTCCCTTTGGGATCATGCCATTCAAGGATATGTTCTAAAAAAGTAACCCCCATTATGGTTATGAGAATGCCAACCAATTTTTCCTTTAATTGATTGACATTGTTTATGGAAAGCCATTCAGGGACCCTTATATCCTTCCAGAACAAAAGATAAAGCCCGATGGCTGATATAAAGAGAATCACCGCAATCAGATTGATCTCGAGTATTTGACAGATTACCGCATCAAAATTGTGGGGAACCTCGAAATGCTGCCAATGGATATCCCTGATTAAAAATAAGACAAAGTGGACCACTCCCATCAGAAATGTCACTATGGAGGTTATAGCCAGGGCTAAAACACCGACGATGATAAACCACATATTAATATTGAGCAATCTTTTGGCTATTCCCCTAAAAGAGATTATTGTCGCTTTGTCTTTTTTTGTTAGCTCACCTTCCCTATCCATAACCATATTCTGCTCCTGTTCATCATGAGTTGAGGGCCTAAAAAGTGCCAAAGTTTCAAGTGTCTAAAATACTAAAGTTAATGGTTTTGCATAAAGTCGTTTCATCACACGGGGGCCTTTATTGCCGTCTGTCATCACATACAACACAGCCTCATAATCCTTTTTTTAGATAATTAAAATCTTGGATCGGCAAAAGCTAGTTTAGCCTATTGTCTTTGATAGGATACCTATTCAAACATCCGATTCTATACAACAATCTGCAATTGACATGCCAGCAAAAAAGCGGGCCAACCTTTTATAACTAATTGATATATAAGAGCATTCTGCCAAAATAGAAAATCTTTTCGTTTGATGTCTATCAGGTATGTTTGTTAATTTTTTTTACAGATTGTAAAAATTATTTTCTTTTACAGGTTTGTTCTGTAGCTAGTGAATAGGATGTGCCGGAAGCATTACCTAACATCAACCCTTCTGACCCCGTTGGGCCTCCAACTGGGGGAGATAATCCGTGATCCTTTTGTGTGATAAAGCAGAAGATCACCCCATATGATGGTATTCTCGCCGAAACGGTTGTTTATCCGGTCCATGAGCCCGCAGGCCTGCTCCAGTCGGTGAGACCGGTTAAAAAGGTAAAGCTGCCTGGCCCTGAGGGAGAGGTTGGACAGGGATATACCCAAAAGACGCACCGGCTGCCGGAGGCGGATGCCCGACAGGATCCCCCCGGCCAACTGCCAGATCTCATGGGTGCCGTTTATGGCCCGGCTTATGGTCTTTCTTGTGGTGAACGTCTGAAAATCTTTGTAACGAATGGTCAGGGCCACTGTCCTTCCCGCTAGGCCGTGCGCCCTCGCCCTGCTTCCAACCATATGGGAAAGCTGAAGAAGATAGCGCAGGATATCGGAGCTGTCGCTCAGGTCTTTCTCCAGGGTCATACTATGGCCCACTGACTTTACCTCCGGTTCCTCCCCTATGGGGATCACAGGGCTGTCATCCCTTCCCTGCCCCATTGCCTGAAGCCTTTCACCTATGATCCCGTATCGCCGGGTCAAAATATCCACAGGCATTCTCCCAAGTTGCCCACATGTTCTTATTCCCAAGTGGCTAAGGGAGCGGGCCATTCGATGACCTATGCCGCACAGCTCCTCTACCGGCAAGTCCTCCATCAATGCCGGCACATCCTGAGGGTTGACCCTGAAAATCCCGTCCGGTTTTCTCATGCCGCTGGCCAGCTTGGAAAGAAGCTTGTTCGGGCCGATTCCTATGGAGCAGGTTAGTCCCAGATCGTTTTGTATGGATGACTTTATTCCCCCGGCTATTGCCTCCGGGCTTTCAAAAAGGGGAATCGAGCCGGTAACGTCCAGGAATGCCTCGTCAATGGAATAGACCTCTACAATGGGGGTGAATCCCTGAAAAATCTTAACAATTCGGCACGAGGTGTCTATATACTTCCGGTTGTCCCCTATCACCAGGTGGATCGCGGGGCACCTCTTCCGTGCCTCGTATATGGTCATCCCTGTCTTGACGCCATATTTGCGGGCCTGATACGAAGAGGTTGTAATCACTGTCCTTGTACCGGAGCCTATCACAGCCACGGGTTTGTCCCTCAGGCCCGGCCTGCACCGTTGCTCTACGGAGGCAAAAAAGGCATCCATATCGATGTGTAAAATAATACGCCGGCCTTCCATCCGTTCTTATCCTCCGTCCTCCAGGGCCACCAGTCGCCAAGTCATTGCATCCCTGTGATAGGAGATATGATACAGGTTTGCCCCGTCGAACACGGCAAAATTCTGAATCCAGGAACTCCCTTCCTTCTGGTCCCAGGTATAGGTTACCTGCTTTATGTTGTGCCTTCTACCCTTCCAGATGAACCAGGCAGGCCTGATCCTTTCCGGAGGGCCAAATACGGCTCCCACCCGTATGGGTTGATCGATCTGAGTAATCATTGAAACGGTGGTCCTCCTCACCTTATTTAATTTCAATATGTTTTTGTCTCATTAAATTAAATTATAAAACAACAGAGAAGCATAAAAAGGTCAATCCCGGCGGTGAAGCTTACCCGCTATTAATCCCTTTCATAGCGGCGAAATACGGCGATGAGTTTTCCCAGGATGGTTACAGGGCTTTCCGGTGTAATTATAATGGGCTTCATCCTAGGGTTAGCCGGTTTCAGGATGACCCGGTCCCTCTGTCTGTAAAATTTCTTCAGTGTCGCCTCTTCACGGATCAGGGCCGCTACAATATCCCCGTTTTCCGCAGTAGGCTGTGACCGGATCAGGGCATAATCCCCCTCCTGGATGTGGGCATCTATCATGCTGTCTCCCTCCACCTTGAGGAAGAATAGATCCTTTCCCTTTGCCAGGTAAGGATCTACAGGGATTTCTCCCTCCAGGTTCTCAACCGCCAGGATCGGCATCCCCGCCCTTATCTTCCCCACTACCGGCACCATAAAATTTTCCTCCTGCGCCTTCCGCGCAGGGGCCCCAATAATCTCAATTGCCCTGGAACTTCCGGAAAGGCGACGAATGTGGCCCTTCCGTTCCAAAATGTCTAGAAACTTTTTGGCCCCCTTGGGCCCGGAGATCCCCAGATGAGCGCCTATCTCCCTCACTGTGGGGGGATAGCCCTTGGAACGGACATGCTCTATAAGGAAATCCAGTACTTCTCGCTGTCTTGGGGTTAAAGATTCAGTCATGGCTTCCTCCAAAGGACAAACATTTGTTACCCTAAATATATATATTACCTACAAAATTCGAAAATGTCAAGAGGAGAAAAAGGTGTTCCGTTAAATTTTTAAAATAGCGTGTTCAGCCGTTTTAAAGCATCCAGCTTTTCTGTTCTTCCAATCTTTGATTGATCAATGGCTTTTCTGAGAAAATCGATTGATAGATCATAGTTCTTACGGTCAACGGGGAACGGATGTCCGTCCTTTCCTCCATGCGCAAAGCTGAACCTGACAGGATCCCTGAAGCTCGCCTTGGCCCCGAACAGAAGCTCTGAAACGAGGGTCAAAGAGCGGAGAGTCTTTGGCCCCACCCCTCTTATGCCTAATAAAGAGGCAAAATCCCGGGGTTGCTGTTCATAGGTGGAAAGCAGGATCTTCTTCAACCGGTCAGGATTGATGAGGTCAAGATGCACAGGATGTTTCATGGGAAGGGTAAATTCCGACCGGACCTTTTTAAATTCCTTCAGGACATTATCCGGCTTTTCCCGTGAAAGTGCCGTACTTGCCTCCCTCGCTTTATCACTTTCCCTGGCAACCATATTCAATACCTTACCCGTATGGTCACAACATACCGCTGCATGCGGTTCGCATACAAAGTCCTTAACATCACTCCCCAGCCAGTGATAACGCCTCGCGTATCGGCTAGTTTCATTCATCCCCTGCTGAATTACCGCCCAATTTCCTTCATGGGTGAATATCATATTGTGATGATATAACTGATATCCATCCTGCAATGCAGTGTTATCCACTTTGGCTGACATCCTGCTGGCATATATCAATGGTGAAGCATCCATCCCAATTAAATCGCCAAACTGTTGTATCTCCTCAGGGGTTTTGCGTGAGACCCTGCCCTTCCCCCCTGTAACATAAAGCCCCGTTTCCTTCTGAAGCCCCTTGATCCCCTCTTTCAAAGCCCCGCATACGGTTGTTGTAAGTCCGCTGCTGTGCCAATCGAAACCCAAAACACAACCAAATGCCTGAAACCAGAATGGATCGGAAAGACGAACAAGCATCTCTTGAGGGCCATATTCAGATACAACGGCAAGGGTTATCTCCCTTGCCAGAAGCTTCATTCGCTTGAACAACCAGGCCGGGGCCTTTCCATAGTGTAAAGGCAAATTTGCTATTCCGGTTCTCATATTAAAGGATCCGATCCCACTTAAAATCCAGCAAAGAACTAAAATATTACAAAAAAAATTAAGGACACTAGATAAAAATATATTGAATAAACTATTTGTATATATTATGACCTACCTTTTTGATTCATGCAACATCGAAAATTTTATACCAACAATTCTTGTATAAAATAAATGACAAAAACATAATACATCAACCAGGCTTATCATCATATAGAAATATAACTTGTTGTGATTATTACAATTATTGTGTTGATATGCAAAGAAGAAAAAAGAAATGTTTTTTACCATAGTATCTATGAAATTAAATAGTTTTATGGATATAAAATGAATTAATTCTATCAATATAATAACGAAAAAACATCTTATAAATCAATACTTTTTAATCATTCTATTCCATTATTACTCAAAGGATACCTAATCCACAGAACCTTGCCTTAATTGTCTTATCTTCTTTTTTACTCTCTGATTCAAACAACATATTGTTTTAAAAGAAAAATCTGAATTGGCATCCATTTTGCTCCCTAAGATTATGCGTTTATACCCAGGATTTTTTTGTCTAATATGAATGAAAAATGGGTTGCAAGACTGGTTAAATATTTTTTATTGTTGGAGGGAAGGGCATGAGAGCTGATAAGATAAACAAAATCTTTTTAGGTATCCTTTTAATTTCTGTAATACTATTATTATCTCTGTCAATGACCTGTGTTTGGGATTAGTAGGCATATTTTAGGCATTTTCGAAAATCATTTCTAATAATTTCAATATGTTATTTTTTTCTGACCTCAAAAGTGGTAGGCACACGATATATATTTTATAACTTGACATGATTGCATATACATGTTATAAATGTAAGCAATCATGTATCTGAGAACAACAAGAAGAAAAAATAAAGATGGCTCCATTATTGAGTACTTTCAATTAGCTCATAATGAACGTGATCCTATTACCAAAAGGCCGATTGCAAAAATAATTCACAGCTTTGGACGCTCAG
>JBLIRO010000055.1:0-33632 GCA_049472335.1 bacterium
ATCGCAAATGATCCACCATTTTTTGGGATTGCCATAGTACTTTTGGCTTAACAAATCCAGCCTCTCGGACTGATTTACCGTATGTAAAAAGGCGCCGGGGGTCTCAGGTATCCATCGCAGTGTCTTTGAACGGGCTGCCCGGCCTTCAGTATTTACGGCATGTATCTCAGGCAGGTCCTTATAGCGGGATCCCTTAAAAAACATATACTCCCTCCATATTATAATGGGACGATAACATTCACTACCTCCAGAAGGTTGGCCAGATTGAGGACAGACATGGCCTCCTTCATGACCTTTGAATATAAATAGGGCGGATTCGGCCCCTCGATCACCGTCATATCCACAGATACTGTTGCACGGATAGGATTGAGGTCCGTGCTGAACTCCTCCTCCTTTATACTCATGCTATTAAGGTTCACGGGAAGGACCTTCTTTCTCCCCCAGATAAAGAGGATCATCGGGGGCCTCTCTGAACCGGTAAACGTATATCCTACTTTTCCTCCACCGAAGATCGCAGAAATAGCCGCACCCAAAAGGCTTTCGCTCTTGGGATACATCATAAGCTCCAAGGTGGAAAGCTCCGGAGCTATACCAAACTGCTCGGTGATAGTATCCCCCTCATTCAGCTTATCAGTGGCATCAAAACGGATCTCTATGCTGATTGTCTCCGGCTCCACCCTTACATCCTGGGCATCCCTTAAGACATCTAGCTTCTCGAATGCATCTTGTTGATGGAATTCACGCAGACTAAGCCCACCACCCTTTTTCCCTCCCTCCTTTTCATCTTGATCAAAGCTAGGCGCAGAAAATGAATTTGACCTATTTCTTGATATAGCTACTGGATTGAACTGAAATACCAGAATCAATGGCGGAATACTGATCCCGTATTCCACAAACGCACCACGTAGGATTTTGGGTTGATTGGAAAAGCCGGACATTGATTTAAGTCTCCATCTTTATAATCCTAGCGAAGCTCCACCTTAAACCGATAAGGGTAAAGGCTATTTTGCTCTAACGAAGTTTCTCGATGCTGGATGCTAGATGCTATATACTAGATAAACATAAATAAAAAATATTCCTTAATTTACTTGAATCCACAAACCAGCAATCGACATTGTTTCCATTACACACTAAAGTAATCGATAAAAACTTGTCTCATTTGTTAAGTTTTGGTCCATAAAGAACAACTAGTATGATGATTCCTAAATAATTTACTAATAATATATTATGTGATCCCAGCCATTAGGTTGCTCAATGAGGTAGATGTAGGCTAAAGCTTACGACTAACATAACAATCTTGCCATGTTATTTTAGAATCGATCTACTAGTATTAACAAACTTATGGTATTCCCCTGATTGCTCCTTATTAATATAAGCTATCTATGCATGATTTATATTTTTTATCTTTTCCCCTCCCGTAGTATTGACTACGAACATGGCCCTTTGATGTCATGAATTATATTTTTAATGCAAATCTCATCATGGCATACTTTCAACACATCTAATTAAGGTAAAAATATTTTTTTATAGCTTGATCATAATTATTAGCATTGTTAAGTATATGTGGTTCCTCATCTTCTGTCCCAGCAAATTTATGGGATGCTTCATGTATTATAGTTAAGGCCATCTCATCAAGATCATCAATATTATTAAACTCATCAACACAAAAATGAATATTCACACTCCAGGGATGAAATGCTTTGATTTTGATCCTTCATTCCCAAACATTTTCGAACAAATTTTTTTTGATTAATAAGATCACTCTTTTTCAATTCTTGTTCGTTTATTAAACCTTGCTTCTTCATGCCTTTTATCTCAAGTATAGTCGATAAAGTTTTAATTTAAAGAAATGTTAATCTGCCCACAATTTTTCAATTTCCACTTTCCTTACCTATTCTGTTTTATGTAAAAAATTTTTTCATAATTTGTGGTATCCATATAGGCTAGGATTATTTATCTGTAATTACTCGGGTGGCCATAACTTAAATTTCCCGGCGCCTACAAAGAACAAATTACTTCTTGGTCTCGGATTTCTTTTAATTTCACCATTACCATCCGGATCCCCTGTCAATTCTTCAAATTTGAATATTTCACTATAAACTTTTCCCCCTCTTTTCATGTGCCCTTGAAAGACTGATAGCCATTTGGGACTACTTTTGGCATTTATATTATGTATTGTCTGCACATGTCCATATGTGCCTGATAAAAGTATTTCTTTTTTTTCTTCAGGATCGAGAGGTTTTTCAAGTTTCTCCTTTTTTTGTTTTCCTTTCACTTCACTCCAAATCATCACATCACCAGGTTTAAGTCCCATTTTTATCAGTTTAGCCAAATTTTTTTCTGGATTAGAAGAACCTCCATAAAACTCTACAGGACTCTCTGAGGGTATCTTGAAAAAACTCCTTGCACGAACCCTTACTAAATTTTTTCTTAATTCTTTAATAGAGACACCTTCACCGATCCTAACAATCGCTAAAAGTCCTGGTATTACCTTTTTATGAACTCTTCTAGGTGTTCGGTAAGCTGTGAAAAATTTTTGAATGCCATGCTCCTTATAATAATAATGCCTTAGTATTATTGCTACGTCAGCACAATCAAAAGAATATTTTAGCTCACGAATAAGCATTCTAAAGCTATTCGGCATCTGAGAAGTAACTTTGATCTCCGGTTTCTCTCTTAACCAAGCTTTAGGTAAAGCTTCAATCCATTCCTGGAATGTCTTATATAGCTTTGGTTCTGGCCATATATTTCTTCCACTCTGCTGAGGATCTAAACCCTGTAAGGCGCATTTAGAGAATTTATCTTCTTTTTGCTGCCTTACATGTGTCAACTCATGGGAAAAAAGCCTTTTCCCTTCTTTTGTTTTAAGCGAAAATTCACCCTTATTGAATACAATATTATTTCCAACTGTAAATGCTTTTGCATTAATTGATTCAGCTAACTTTGAGGCTCTTTCATCGTTATGAATCCTCACTGGTCTCAGGTCGAAGCCAAATAACTTCTCAAAAAAGATTCTGTCAGACCTTGATATTGGCCGGCCCCTACCTTTAAGTCTATGGATATTTGTCTCTAATTCAGGGCCAGCCATATTATTCTGTTCTTTTTTTCCCTTAGTGCTTATCATCTCATCTTCTTCTGTCCCCTTTATCTGTCTTTGAACTAATCCAGTTATCTGTTTAGGTTGGATAAGTTTTTCTTCCTCTTCCTCTGGGTCAACTTGGCTTTGTAAGGCTTGATCTGGCATACGCATTATTTCATCAGCTATTCGATCTGCCTCCTGTTCGTAAATATCTCTTTCCTTGCAAATCTTAAGTTTTGCTTGAATTATTTTCTGAATAAAAGTATTACCATAATTTTGGTGCAAGTAATCGAAAATATTTGATGCTAGAGAGTTGTTTATATTTTGTGACAACTCAGGAAGATTCATGATAGATGTAAAATCAGAGAGATTTTTCATTTTAACAAATTGAAAATAATCTTCACTTTTTTGTTTAAACATTTTTTTTTGAGTTAAACTTACTTGTAATGACTGCCCCTTCTTTTCTCCCTCTAATTTATTTGCTGATTCTTGCTTTTTCATCCCTTACATCTCCTCAACCATAACCTACCCAGCATACTTCCCAAACTCCGACCTGACATAAGGCCCGCCTATCTTTCTATATTCCTGTATTGTTATCTGAATGATATGTTCCATGGCAATCGCCCCTGAATTCCCTGTGGTCATAAAGGTTACATTCAATGCAATGTTATTTATGTTTCCACCGATGATCTTTAAGTGATCTGAGAGAAATGAAAAATTGATAATTCTCCGCATAGTTGTGTTCTGAGAAAATGTTTTCTTCCATATCTGATATCGATATTTTCATTATTTATTTCCTTTTTGAAAATACCAGTGTCGAAAAACTGATCAATTGTGCGTTTTATCTTATGGGTAATAAGGCTTGAGCATTGCTATAGCTACAAAACAATTAGCTAAAATCTCCAGGGCTTGCTCTTCTGTCTCAGGAAGCCGAACTGGATTATGGAGTTCTTTAGGTAGATATGCTTTTGCTCTTTCCTTATCACATTCTTTTTCAGATTCTATAAAAGTACGTAATTTGAAAAAAGGAAACCTCTTATCAGTGAAAACAGAAAACCATTGAGTGGGAAATACTTTTGATACACTTCTTTGATGTAACACTACTTTCGCGGGAACTTTTAGCAATACCTTATAAAACGTAACGGTAAATGATTTCTTTTTCCTTTCTCCTATTTCTCCAGGTTTTGTTTCCTCTTTTTCTCCAGATTTTTTCTCTTCGGGAGGAAAAGTTATATGTAATTGTTTTAATTCACTTTCCCATAAGTTAATGTAATCAAGCCTTTTCTCTTCCTCTTGTTCTGTGGAAGGAGTTTTAACGATTTTTTGCCATCTTTCTTTTCTCCCTTCTACCGATTTACGCCACCTTCTTTCGATAGAACTCCAATCTATAAGCAAGGAACTGATGGGAGTATCGCTGTGAATATCGTCTCCATCTACTAAACCGAGGCCTAGCGTGGGCATAAATGGAAAAAAGTGCCCTGGCGTATATGAACACTTCGGGTACTTCCTACGAAACTCTTCTACATCCATGGGAGAATTGAATTCTGTATTAGTGTCATGCAATTCTGCTGATATCCCTAAAGCGCACACTCCAGAAACAATCAACATTGAGAATTCAAAACAGCCTCCCAAGAAAATTCCCTCATCTTCTTTTAGTCCTGGTTTTTCCTTTTCCGCTACATAGTGTTGTGTTTTTGGTCGTAGGAGGCTTAAGAATTCCACTACAATTGCGTGTTGATCTAAGGGTTTCTTTTTACTCTTTTTAACTAAGTTTTCCCAGGCATCCTTACCAATCATTTTTTTAACGTATTCTAAATATTTCTTAGAAGATTCATCTTCTTTACATGTAGTTGCTTCGGTTTCTTGTCTCTGTATCATTAAACCTGAGTATTTAGGTTTTAAATGACGTAAAGAATTCATTGAATTATTGCTGTGAGGTTTATATCTTTTATAGTTAGTATTAGCCTGCTGTATGCAATGAGTCAATTCGTGTGCTAAAAGTCTTTTTCCTGATGAGGTATTAGGTACATATTGGCCCGCCCCAAACACTACATCATTTCCTACCGTAAATGCTCTTGAATTCAATGCATCTGCCATTTCTGCTGTCCGGGTACTTGTATGTATTCTAACTCCACTAAAGTCATATCCAAAACGTGTCTCAAAAAAGTTACTAATTGATTTTGATAATGGTTGACCACTATTTTTCAGATCATGGTTTCGTGATTCAATTAAACTAATAGGAGATAATGACTGTCCTATAGATTGCTTATTTTTATTGATAGGAATAGTACAATCAGAGTTGTTTTTTTTGTTTATTAAGTTGTCCTTCTTCTCTGTTTGTTTTTGAATCTGTGGCTCTGGTATATTCACCACTTCATCCGCCACCTTATCTGCCTCCCTTTCATAAATATCCCTGGGATTACTAATTTTAAGCTTGGCTTGAATGGTTCTCTGTAGAAATGCATTACCGTAATTTTGATGTAAATGATTAAGGATATTCTCTTCCTGAGAAATATTTAAAAAACTTAAAAAATCATGGGTATTTTGCACAGATAATAAACTATTAGTAGAATTTTCTCTATTTTGATTAATTAGAGAAACATTGTTTTTGGGGCTATTTAATTCTGATCTTCTCTTGACAGCGTTATATTGATAAAACTGAGATTTTTTCTCTTTCTCTGATTTATTTGCTGATTCTCGCTCTTTCATCCCTTACATCTCCTCAACCATAATCAACCCAGCATACTTCCCAAACTCCGATCTGACATAAGGCCTGCCTATTTTTTTATATTCCTGCATTGTTGACTGGATGATATGCTCCATGGTAATCGACCCTGAATTCCCTGCTGCCATAAAGGCTGCATTCACTGCGATATTCTTTATGTTTCCGCCGGTGATCTTTAAATGATCCGAGAGAAATGTAAAATCAATATTCTTGTGTATTGGTGCATCCTTTGGAAATATCTTTTTCCATATCTGATACCGGTATTTCTCATCCGGGAATGGAAACTCAACCAGAAAGTGGAGGCGGCGCAGGAAGGCATTGTCAATATTCCTTCTCAGATTTGTAGCAAGGATGCTGATCCCTTCGTATTCCTCCATTTTCTGTAGAAGGTATCCTATTTCGATGTTGGCATACCTGTCATGGGCATCTTTCACTTCGGAGCGCTTGCCAAAGAGGGCGTCGGCCTCGTCAAAGAACAGGATGGCGTTGCTGCTTTCTGCTTCATAAAAGATCCTGCTCAGGTTCTTTTCTGTCTCACCAATGTATTTGCTCACCACACTTGAAAGATCGATCTTGTAAAGGTCCAGTTGCAGATTGTTGGCTATGATCTCCGCGGCCATGGTCTTGCCGGTGCCGCTGGGGCCTGAAAACAGGGCATGAAGCCCTTTCCCCAAAGAGAGCTTTTGGCCAAATCCCCATTTTCCGTAAACCAGGTGTTTGTATTTCATCTGATTGCATATGGCATGGAGCTGTTGCAGGGTATCTCCGGGCAAAACAATATCTTCCCAGGTGTAATGAGGGATGATCTTTTGTGCAAGGCTCCCCAGCTTCTGGTTGCACTGGGCACGGCATCCCTGATAGAGATCCTGCATGGTGATCTCCGGCTCATCCGGGTCTTGAAGGAGGGCCAGGTTTTGGGCTGCAGAAAGGGCATCCTTTATTTGGCCGGGTGTAAAGCGAAACTTTGATGTGAATTCATTAAAGTCCACTTCGGGGGAAAACTGAAACCTTCCATTGGTCATTTCTTTCCATAGTTCTGTTTGGGCAGCAAATTCCGGAGCCTGAAAAGGGACCTTTACAAAGGTATTCCCGGTGAACAGTGCTCCGGGCTCCCAGTTTTTCTCACCTGCCAGAAAGGTAAGAAGGGAGAATTCATCAATGGCACGTTCGATGATCTTTAAATGCAGATGATGTTTTTCTTCCGCACCCAGGAGCGGATGGATCCCTTTCAGATAGATGGCGGCTGGCTGAAGCATTGCCTCACGAAAGATCAGGCGCAGTGCATCTTCGAAAGGCAGGTCCCTTGCCAGAAGCTCTTCCATGTCACTAATTATCAGGGGGAGGTTGATCTCTTTGCAGATCGCCTCGGCAAGGGATTGCCTTCCTGAGCCGTAAGGCCCATAGAGATAGAGGATGAGGCTTCTGGGTTGTTCATTTGATTGAGCAAAGTGCCTCTTTGTGAGGGTGATTAACTGTGTCTTTGATTCCTGAGAGATAGGTGCTTCACTTATATCAGCCTTGGGTAGGATTAATTTGGAGAAGGATTCAATCCGGCTATCCGGAACATTGATCCCGAGGAGAAAGTTTACTATCCGGTCATCCAGTTTAAGGGATCTCCAAAGCAAGGGAGGGTGAGGATATTGTGAATCTTCCATGATCTGAATTATTCCTTTTTTGATAAGAGGGGCCTGGGGCAGGAAGCAGGAGCGTGCGATCATAATCTCCTCCTGTGTGGTGCAAAGGAGACTCAGAATCAGGTCCGGACTGGGATTTTTACGGGTCATATCATCCTGGAGGTATGCGTATAGTTTTTTATATTTTCTGTTCAGCTCAGGGGCCAGGCAGATGAGCACGCTTTGTTCTTCGAAGGGGGAAAGCCCAAAAAGCCGGGATAAACGAGGCAGAGCCAGATAAGTCCCTTTTGCCATGCTGGCTTTTTTCTTTTCCGAAATTGTAAGCTTTAATTGCTCAATGGCATTTATCAGGGAATTGATTTGAGGGTCTGTTTCTTCCTGTTTTTTTGGATCAGTGTCTCTTTCCATAAGTATGTCATCTATTTCCTGATCCGTTAGTAAAAGCCACTTTATGGTATCCTGTGGGCTATCGGGCAGGGATTTACGTAATTTCAATATGCCCAGATGAAGGAGCAGATCAAGCCTGAGTATCTCGTCTTTCAGGTACTGTATGTTGTTTCGATATATATCTGCCATTTTTTACTCTATGACCTTGAAGGGTGTTGGATCTGATTCATGGCCATCCACTATAATTTTTACCTCATAATCCCCGGGGCTAAGTCTTTTGGGGACATTAAAGGTGATCCTGCTATTGTTGGGGTTATTCCCGATAATAATGACAGATGGGCCAATACAGATACTTATCCTTGCCCCCTGGAGGCGCTGGCCTATTATCTCAATGGAGTCACCTGCCTTGCCCTGGGTTGGTTCAAATTTTTTGATCAAGGGAACAATCTCAAATGTCCGTTTGTTTGTAGGTGTTTCATTGATCCTTAGGTCGATATAATGGTGGCCGTTTTGGAGCGTATGGGGCACATGGGCACTGATCTCGCTCTCACTGACTTCTGTCGGGTCCACAGCAACATCGCCGATTTTCAATTGCACATCTCCCTGAAGATCATATCCATTAATATCAATGGTAAGGGCAGCAGGATCTTCTTTATCCACGGCCCCCCTTTGCGGTTCGATGCTTGAGATCCAGGGGGTTATGCGGAATTGCTTTGCATTGCTTTCCTTCCCGTTAATAGATACCTTAATGTTTTGCAGCGGACCTCTTTTGACATCTTCAGGGACCTTAAGGACAATCTCATTTTGGGTTGCATTTTCAAGATCTGTAATTGATGTTTCGTTCATCTTCACTTTCGGGCTGAAGCCTTCGGGTGATAGATTGACACCTGTGATTTGGAGCTTTGTGCCGACCGGTCCGCTGGCCGGGGACAATTGTGTAATCATGGGCGGGGCGATAATCGCAGGCTCTTGAATGCCGGTCTTTTGAACAAGAGGTGCTGTGGGTTTAACAGGGGGGGCAGGGGCAATCTGTACCAGGGATACATGATAGGCTACTGAGAGTTTATAGGGATTATTCCCCATTGACCATATCTTTGACATCTCTTCCATGTTCATGGGATTGAGGCTCACCTCTATCTTTTCAAAGGAATTTCTGAGATTTTCCGGGAAATGCATATCATTATCCGCATCGAAATACGGATTGTGGATATCATTGAGCACCGGATTCGAATGCAGGATTCGCATGGCCTTTCCCAAGACCTTATGGGCGAATGCCGGATCATCGGTTGATGAATTCGGATTGGTGATAAACGGAGTAAGCAGATAGAAAAGGTCCAAAGAGAGGGCGGAGGCAGGTATCTTTTTTGGATTATGAGGGTCCCCCAGCCATTCCATATTTTTACAGTGTGGGTTCTCTTCTACCCTGTAGAGGAATAAATTAACACCTTGAGATTTATTGTTATCACTACCAGACCCCAGGTCCTCCCAGGGCGGATTTAAACTGACCATATTATCGTTTCCTAATTCTTGTTCCAGGAGTTTTTTTATGGCGAGGGTTATGTCCCCGATAGCCTCATCGTTCATTTTTCCTATTTCCCGATTAGGTTTTTAAAATTAGATTTTGGATTTAGATTTTTTTTGTCCCTGTTATCTGACATAAAGCCTTTCTAAAGTGCTCCAGCCTCCCAGGTTTTTGCTTGCCGGCCTTTTGGGTAAAAAGGATGGCTTTGCAGTTTTTTGTTGCTCATTTTTTATATGTTCATCCAGTTTCCTGGAAATTGATGCAATCTCTTTTGTGATCCTGTCTATTCGGGTTTCGTTCTTTTTTTGAGAGTTAGTGAGAAAAAGGGTATCCGGATTCTGCTGTATGGCCTGATGCTGAATAACATTATGAGGGGCATTTACACAAACCCTGGATTTTGTTGTCTTGCCCTGATGCAGGATGTCTGATAAGCCTTTCATCTTTTCCTCAGGGTATTGAGGGATTTCCCTCTTTTTAGGGTTAAATGGATTCGTGTCTTGTTTATTAAACATGTCTTGTTTATTAAACGTGTTTTGTTTATTAGATGTGTCTTGCTTGTTTACCGTATCTTGTTTATTAACCGTTAGTGAAATGGTATGTCTTTTGGGTCCTTCAGGTGAAGGGGGCTTTTCTTCCAATGATGGAGAGTCAGGACCCTGGGTATACAGATACTCAGGCCTTGGGTTATCTGATACTTTCTGTGGTTTTGATTCTTCTGGTTGTAAATCATCTACAATAAATTGCAAACCGGATTTTAAAGGCTGTATTCTTTTATATGGCTGCAATTCTTCTGATTTTAAATTTTCTGGTATAAATTGTGTCTCAGGATTTTGGGTATGCTTTTTTTCTTGTTTCATTATGGGAATGGGGCCTTTGTTGAAAAGTTCTGTACTATTAAAGATTTCCACACCTTGAGTATTCTTTCTTTCTATATCTTGTTCTTTGTTTATATGAATCCCCTGAATGTCTTTAAGATCTTTTATGTTCGACATCTCTGATACGTTTGAGTCCTGCAATGGTGAGGTTTCGGTTTCCAAATGGGCCATGCAGGCATCCGGGAGTTGGGAACAGGTTTGCCTTTTTTGAATATGCTGTTTTGTTTTATCCTTAATAAGTTTTTGTTCTTTGTTTATATGAATTTCCTGGATGCCTTTAAGATCTTTTATGTTCGACATCTCTGATACGTTTGAGTCCTGTAATGGTGAGGTTTCGGTTTCCAATCGGGTCATGCAGGCATTCGGGAGTTGGGAACAGGTTTGCCTTTTTTGAATATGCTGTTTTGTTTTATCCTTAATAAGCTCTTGTTCTTTGTTTATATGAATTTCCTGGATGTCTTTAAGATTTTTGATATTCGACATCTCTGATACGTTTGAGTCCTGTAATGGTGAGGTTTCGGTTTCCAAATGGGCAATGCAGGCATTCGGGAGTTGGGAACAGGTTTGCCTTCTTTGAATATGCTGTTTTGCTTTATTCTTAATAAGCTCTTGTTCTTTGTTTATATGAATCTCCTGGATGCCTTTAAGATCTTTTTTGTTCGATATCCCTGATACGTTTGAGTCTTGCAATGGTGAGGTTTCGGTTTCCAAGCGGGTCATGAAGGCATCCGGTGGTTGGGAACAGGTTTGCCTTTTTGGGGTGCTTTGTTTTGTTTCATTCTCAATAAACTCTATATTGGGGATTCTTTTATTTTCTATGGCTGATGTTTTTTTTACATCGGGTCTTTGGCTGTCAAATCCATTTGAGATAGTATATGCCTTAGTATTTATTTTGTCTTTATTTCCTTTGTATTCTTCGATTTCTACATTTTTGCCTTCCGCCTTTTCTGTCCTTTTTGTTCCAAAGTCTTTTATATTTAAGTCATTCAAATCAGTTATAGCCTGTAGATTATTCTCATGGGATTTTTGAAGGGGCAAAGGGATATCTTTTATATCAGCTTCCGGATAAGAGGCTGCCCGGAAGATATCTTTGTGGATATTTGTCTTTGGAGGCTGCACAGATCGCTCTAAGTCTGATGACTGATGAGCTTCCTGTCCCTCCCGGCCCATGTTTTCAAATCCGGGATCATACAGGTTATCGATCTCATAGATATCATTGATGTCTTCCCGGGAGATTGTGGGAAAATGGAGCCGGTTATGGATGGGCTGTTGAATTGGGACATCTGGGGGAAAATAATTTTTAGCTGTTTTATTATCCATCTGATCGGAATATACTTTTCCCACTCCGGCATAGAGTATTTTTTTAAGATAATCGTTTTCCATTTCTATTCCTTTTTGTTTATTTCAATTTGCTCAGCTAGCAATTCCAGATATTTTCTCCTCTTCCTGGTTGTCATTGACAGGATCTCGGACTCCGGCCATTTGTAATAAAAGGCGAGAGAATGGACTTCCCGGTAGAGTTGATCCAGCTTTGCCTTCATCTCGTCAAGAAAGTATTGCGACATATTGAAGGGGAACGGGAAGGTCCTTTTACATTCCGGGCATGTGGCTTCCATGTCAAGGTCGATTTGGGGTGCCAGGTCCGACATGGCCTTCTCAATCCTCCTTCGGATGGATGAGGGTAGCTTCTTAATCCGGTGTTCATCAATATTGTTGTCCCCGTCAATTCCCTGGATGCACCGCATAAGGAGCTTGTTTACTGCTTCGGATTCGTCTTTTAATATGAGTGGCGCCAGGGCCTCCTGATCACCACCATTCGGGAGGCGAAAATCTACTTTATACTGCCCTTCTGTTCCGGTTTTTTTGCCTTTTGCTCTGTTAGGGAGCTTCAGCGTGAAAACCCGGGATGAGATCCTGCCCTTTTTTATTGGGATATGACTGAGATCAAAGTCCATATCGATTTTTTTTGCGCATTGGGGGTTTGGACATACCAATGTGGCTTCTACCCTATTGCCAATGGTGATTTGACGAAGCTTCATGAGGAGATAGTCCCTGTCGCCAACAAGCAGGTTTCTAGGTATTTCGGGTGTGATATCGGTAATGGGGCCTATTTGCTCAATGCAGTTCACCAACAGTGTTGTAATAGCTGATGCAAGGATTTCTGAATCAGATGCCTCCGCCAGCAATTCTTCCACCCTTCCTGTAAGTGCACGGAGTTTCACCTCGTGAAAGCAGCTTCCATTGTTGAAAAAGCCGCCCGGGAGTGTAAAAGTCCTTTCTAATACATTCTCTGCCATTGTCATTGTGTCAGGTTGAGGAGGTTATGGGTCCTATTTCTCCGTTGGCTCGGGAACCTCGGCATCCCTTTCCCATCCCTCATTTTCCAGTTTGAGCGTCTGTATGGCCACAGCGTTTCCGGATGCATCCAATTCGGGAAGGGCCTGGAATTCCGAGACCCAACAGCGATAAACCTTATATGAAAAGACCCTGCCCCCGGCGAGATTAAATACATCTATGGTGATATCTTTTCTGAAGTTCTTCAGAGACATGGCAGCGTCACCATTGAAGTTATTCACAAGATTCGCCCAGTCTTCGAATTCCGTATGATGGGTAAGGCCGGCCTCCAGGGTGACGGCCTCATAGGTCGTTTTTCCCGGCAATGCCCGGCTTGTGCTTGGATCTCCGCCTTCCCGCCAGTCCACCTTTTCAGTCGTCTTTTTCAGGGCGCCGCATTTGCTCAGGCCTGCAACATAATCGGTACTCCCGGCAAATTTGACCTTGAACTTGAAATTCCGGTAAGGATCAAAGCGGTGCGTATTAACTGAGAATTTTGCCATGGTTCTATCTCCTTTTTAATATTTTCATGTAACGGATTGTCCTGCCTTCTGGCTGATTTTGAGGATAACGAACTCTGCGGGTTTTAGCGGAGCAAAGCCCACCAATATATTGACAATCCCCAGGTTGATGTCGTCTTGGGTTGTCGTCTCTTTGTCGCATTTGACAAAGAATGCCTCGGATGGCGTAGAGCCTTGAAATGCCCCTTTCCGGAACAGGTTCATCATGAAAGAACGGATGTTCAGCCGGAGCTGGTCCCACAGCGGCTCATCGTTAGGCTCAAAGACTGCCCATTTTATGCCGCGGAAAAGACTTTCTTCGATAAAGAGGGCTATCCGCCTTATCGGGATATATTTCCATTCTGATGCCATCTGATCAGCACCATCCAGGGTGCGGGCCCCCCAGCATACGTTGCCGTAAACCGTAAGGTTGCGTATGCAGTTAATACCTAATGGATTGAGTGTGCCGTTCTGTTTGTCCGTGAGGGTGTAATCGAGCCCCTGGACATTTACCAGGGATGCCTCTGTCCCGGCAGGGGCCTTCCATACCCCCCTTGTGCTATCGGTGCGTGCATATAATCCCGCTATTGTTCCGCTTGGGCCAAATGTCCTAAGCCTGAATTCATTCATCGGGTCTGCAAATCGGATTCTGGGGAAGTATAGGGCCGAGTTTTTATGGCGGAGTGTGGCATTTTCCTCCAGCCAGTCTTTGATCCCCTGGACATCATTAATATTATTTGGGGGGTCGATAATAAAGAAGGCCCTTCTGGTTCCACAGTAGGTATTTGCTGCAGCCATGACTGAAAAAGCCTCGGTCGGTTCTAGCAAATCTGACCCTGATACAATGGCAGTGCGGGGAATGCAGAGGATATTGAACAGATCTACGTCCTCCAGGGCATAGATACCTGTCTTGCTGTTCAGGTCACCGATTAAGGCTTTGGCATCAGGCGGGGAGCCGTTCTGTCCGGCTTGACCTGCTCCTTGAGCAGTATCCGGGATTGAATCATTTTCACCTAATTTGTACTCCTGCAGATTTGCAGTAGCATGTTCGGAATCCAGCTTTAGCTCGGTCACGGTTGTGGTATCATCTTCTGCTGCAGCAAATGAAACCGCATTACTGGTGTTTCCGGCTGCCACAAGAAGCAGTTTTTCCCGGTCATTGCTATACTTGGCTACGATTGCCTTCTTGAAAGCATTGCTGGGATTTTCTTCCTGAGGTACTGAACGGATTGCATCCTCCAGTCTTGTTCTGGTCAAAGTCAAAGTATTTGGCCTTGATGTAAATGTGACTATATGGAATTCATTGCCGATAGTGACTTTCACGGATGGTAACGGAGCTTTTAATGTTGGAAAAGGTGTAAGATTACCCGAGATCGTAAAAATCCGTACCGGTGCATCTTTGAATTTCAGTTGTTCAATTGTTGTTGTGTCTGTTTCTGGTACTGCTCCGAATGAGATATTGACATTATCATCGACACCTGCTATTACAATTAGCTGTTTTTTATTTTCATCTTCATATTCAGCCACGCGTACAAGTTTGAAGGCAGGATTTTCTTCTTCGGAAGGTACAGGGGGAAGGGCTGAATGGATTGCTTTCTCCAGTGCTTCTCTTAGCGAAGACAACGAATCGTGCACTTTTGCCAATGTCACTGTCCGTGTTTCAGTCCCAATAGTGACATTCATAGCTGGTGTGTCAGATTCTAAAGAAACTCCCTGTGAAAGATTCGAAAGATCTCCTGAAATTATGCCCTTACGACGGGTATATGCTGGTGGCCCAAGTTTTAACTGTTCTACTGTTGGATCTTCTGTTTGATCGAATATTACGCGTGAATCGGTCCTTGTGGGCCCGGCAAGAATTCGAAGTCGTTTTTGGAGGCTCCCTTTGGAAGGGATTTGAATTTCGACCTTGGCCTCTGCAAAGGCCGGGTTTTCCGGTTTGCTTGAGCGGATGGCTGATTCAAGCAAAGACCGGGCCTCTGAAGGATTAATCGGTTTTCTATCCAGAGTAACTGTTTCACTCTTTTCTGTACCAATTGTTACTTCAACTTTTGGGTGTTCAGATTCAGAAGTGATTGTAAGGGGATCTGGAAGAATGCCTGAAACTGTCCCATTTTGTAAAGGTAAATTTGTACCAATGGGCGCGTTCTCTTGTACCCGGATTAATTTAGAGCCTGATGTGTCATCATTGATAACCGTTTTTACATACCTTTGATGAGTATTGTTCATCGATAGTTTTAGAAACATCTCGGACCTAACTACATTGGCACCGTCATCACTGTATTCAGAGACGGTCAGGTTGAATAAGTTTTCAGGCTCAGAGGTATTATGGTCAATACTCACCCGCAGGTTGTTTCCCCAGGTCCCATCGCTTATTGCTTCTAAGGTTAGTACATCGCTCCCGTTGATTCCGTCCTTTATTGTTACCTCCGCTTTTCTTGAATTGCCTCTTGCTGTGCGGACAACCCATGCTTCTTGCCCGCCGTTGAGAAAGAATTGCTGGATGGCATAGCCGGCCTCACTTCGAGAGTCCAGTCCGCCAAATACCCGCTCAAAGTCTCCCATATTAAAGATTTGAACCGCTTTGTTCATGGGGCCTTTTTTGAAATATCCTATAAAGGCTGCTACTGAAGTGCTTACACCTGTTATAGTGCGCACCCCGCTTGGTACCTCTTCGATATACACACCAGGATAGGTTGGTGTCACAGGCATTGGAAATCCTCCTTTTTTAATATTTTTAAATCAATAAGAGTTATTTATATATTGTATATTGTAGATTAAGCGATTCGGGATTTAATTTACGCTTCTTACTCTTCCTCTTCTCTTTTTATTGAACCATATATTTGTTCATATTGCTCAATGCACTCCTGGAGCATTTTTAAGAGATCTTTTGCATATGCTGGGCTGGTGATGATCCTGGTGTGAGTCCTGGCTTCTTGATTTTCCGTATATAGCTGGCTGAAGTCGATCAAAAATTCGAAGGCGTTGTAGCCGACATTGAAGTAATTGGCATAATGCCCTTCTAACTGTTTTGTTCCTTTTGAAGAATCATTTGAACGGTTCTTAGACAATTGAACATTCCGTGAGTTTGTAATTCACACCCAAAAAATATTTACTCTTATCAGATAGAGCAAGATGATTGCCAATTTATTTCTATAATGATTTTTTGGGTGGGAATAAGATAAGATAAGGTTCTGCATGAAATATGAAGAATTGTCCCATGAAGCATTATTCAAAAAGTGTCACATAATGCGATACATTATTATGTAACATTCAAAAAAATAAAAAATCGGAAAAAGAAGGGTGCATTTTTAATCAACCCAAATTAGAAATGATGTCACGAAATAGAAATGGTTTAAGTGAAATTCAGTGAAAAGGGTTGAAAGGGAATCGATTGGTAAAAATATAAAATCAGGTATAAAAGGATCTTGTTTGTCACACTGTTTTGTCACAGGCAGCAGGTAATGTGACATTGTGTTTTTTGATTTTAGAGTTGACCGGCTTGGGTGCAATTATGTTATATTTCGCCATCTTCCTGTAGAGAGTCATTCGGGACCACCGGAGCTTCCTGGCACTTTTGCGCTTGTTCCATTTCATATCCAAAAGGGTATAGAGCAGTCGGTCCTTTTCATTTCCAGGGTACAAGCCCATTTCTTTAATCTGCTTCTGAAAGATTTTGGGCAGCTCCATGAAGGAGATCTTTCGGGAAGGAAGGTTAATAAAAGTGGCCTCTAAAATATTTTTAAGCTCACGGATATTTCCGGGCCAGTCATAATTGAGCAGGATTGCCAAAGCCTCTTCAGTGAAGCCTTCTGCTTCACGGTTGAAACGTTGATTCAATTTCTGAATATAATAATTGATCAATGCAAGAATATCATCTTTCCGCTCGCGTAAAGGAGGCATGTGAACACGGGCGACATTTAGGCGATAGTATAGATCATTCCTGAACTTGCCTTCTATCATCATTTGCTCCGGATTTTTATTTGTTGCGGCAATAACCCTGACATCCAAAGGAATGCCCATTCTCCCCCCTATCCTGAAAACCTCTTTTCTTTCGATGGCCCTCAGGATTTTCGCCTGGGCGAAATGATCCATATCCCCAATCTCATCCAGTAAGATGGTCCCACCGTTTGCCAATTCGAATTTCCCCTGCTTTAAGGTTACGGCACCTGTGAATGCCCCTCGTTCATATCCGAACAGCTCGCTTTCCAATAGGCTGTCCGGAAAGGATGCACAATTTATACAGACAAGCGGCCTTTTGCGCTTGAGGCTGTTCTGATGAATCATCTCTGCCGCCAATTCCTTGCCTGTGCCTGTTTCTCCTGTTATAAGAACATTGGTGTCTGTAAGTGCAATTTTGAGAAGATATTCCTTGATTTCTCTAATTGGCTTGCTATCGCCTATCATATGATTTGTGTTGTCAGGATTGGGAATCCCCTTTTTTTTATTTGAAGAGGATGGTTCTAAAAGGGCAGACAGGTTTCGATTGATGCTTGATGTTAGCTCATTGAATGAAAAAGGATCTTTGAAATAATCAGTCACTCCTGCCCTGAAAGCGGCTATTACTCTATCCTCAGAGCTCTTGCTTGTAATAAAGATGATTGGAATCTTCCTGTCCTGTCTACGGATATATTCCGTTAGCTTTAGTCCGTCACATGAATTATTAAGGGAAGAACCAATGATGACTAAGTCTGGCAGGGTAAATTCCAAGGACTGAATAGCACTTGTCATGTCAAACGCCTTTATAATATTGAAACCTTGACTGCTTAATTGTTTTTTCAAGTTTTGATGAAGAATCTCATCCCTTTCTGCTACTAAGATTGACGTGTTAATCATCCTTTCCGTCCCCCTTAGATATTTGTTAAAAACTATTTTTGATAATTATGATTATTATTGATCTCACGCATTAATTTCAGAGAAATATTTAACACGTGAGTGAAACCTTCTTTAAAGTCCCTTGTTAATATTGAATTTGAAAACTGAGCGATCCGGAAGATACGGAAGTACTAAAAGATCCGGATTTTTAACATCTGCAGTATGTGGAGTGTGAGAGGGGGTTTCGATATTCTGTCTCTTTATTCTCAATTAGTTTGGGTGAAATTTTATTAAACTTGTTATTTTAAAAGAACCTTCACTGAAGTTGAATATTTGGGTATCTGATGCAGTTTTTATATTTATTAATTATAGCATGAAAATCAAAAATGAAAAGTATAAAAGAGATTTCTTTTTTTTTATCAATGGAACCAGGCAAAGATTCCGATAAATTTTTAGGGTCTGTTCTTGGTATTAAAGGGAAAATCTATAGATATATCAATAAATAAGGAATATTTTGGGGATATTCTTTTATGGCAAAAAACGATATTTTTTCATATCTTATCCCGCTAATTCCATATTTGGTTGTTTGCACCTTGCTTATTAATATTATCTTTCCGGTGTCTCTTTACGCTCTCGAGAATAAAGTGTCCGAAGAGAAGCAGATCAAAGACGAAGAGAAAGGGGCCTGCATTGAGAAGGAAGCCTCCGATAAAAAGTCATCTGATAAACAAATAATAGATGACATTGAAATATCCATCAAACCTAAAGTAAATGAAACTATTAATAGTGAATGCATTCATCCTCCGCTTAGTGTTAAATACGGAATTAATCCGGATTGGGAGTTTAATTTCAGGCTCAATACCTTTCTTAATAATCCCTTGAAGGGAAGGAGCAGAAATGGGGTGTCGGATGTCACCGTCGGAACAAAATATCACTGGAAGGGACTGCTCAAATACGATATAGATACAATTACTGCTTTCTCCGTTCAGATACCGGCAGGCAGCAGTGAGGATATTTCCGATGAATACACCCATTACCGGCCCGAATTAAAATTCATCAAGACTGTCCCTGAATGGAAGAAGGTGCAGTTGTCAACAACCATCAAAATGGACATACTCTCGGGCTATTCCGAGGAAGCCGAAACTTTGAACCAGGATACATTGGATGATTCTTTGATATTGGATAATTCCTTGACCTTTACTATCGGCGCTCTTTTTCCAGTATATCCTTTTAATTATATCTTTGAGGCAGAGTGGATAAGCACCGAGATTGACGGAGGCAATCAGAACATTGTTTACCTGACATCCGGGGTTTTTTATGACGTTCAGGAAAAAAAGCATCCATGGATACGTGGTGAAATGCAATTGGGGCTTGGAGTGCGTTTCGGACTTCATGACACAGAAGATTCTTTTGCTTTTTTTGCCCGGCTAAATTGGGACCTCCCCTTCAAGATGCGCTTGAAAAAAGGATCTAAAGAGGAAAAAAAGATTTCCCCTTGATTTGATTCTTTGTTAATGGATGATATTGAATACTTAGGATAAGCCTCTGAAGCTGTGAGTCCTCAAAATTCCGGTGGCATCTTGAGAAAAATGCAAATTGCAAAATGCAAATTTTAAAATGCAAGATAATGTATTCCTTAAATTTTCATTTTTCATTTTGCAATTTGAAATTTGCATTACCTGCTCGAAAACCACATGGTTTTTGAGTAGTTACGGTTAATAAAGTTAAGTTTTTGAAATGTCGATAATTAAGATAGTGAATTTAATAATATTTAAAATCTTATTTCAATCTTTTTCGACATTTTTTATCTTGACAAAGAAAGGGGGAGGATGTTAGTATCCTTAGATCAAAAATAATATAAGTATAAGAGCGCTAAACGTTTAACTGAAAGGGGGGTGAAACATTTTGGGTCGTTTCAAATCATATCTTGTTTTTATATGGGTAGCAGGTTTTTGTTTGGTCTTCTTCTTTTATGGATGTACACCACCTCCAACACAGGAGCTGGCAGATGCTGAAATTGCATTATCAGCAGCCAGGGAGGCAGGGGCGGAAAAGTTCGCGGCCCAAGAGTATGAAAGCGCAGAATCAATCCTTGAAGAGGCGCTTATGATGAATGAACGTAAGGATTATTTAGAAGCCAAAGAGACGGCAATAGCGGCAAAGGATGCGGCGCTTTTTGCAAAGACCGTTGCAGAAGATTTCAAAATAAAGCTAAGAGAGCAGGCAAGAGGTACTCTCGATGCGGCAAGACAGGCCCTGTTGGGAGCCGAAATGGCCGGGGCTGAGAAATACGATCCTGAAGACTATCATTCCTTGGAGGCCTTGTTCGGAGAGGCTGATACTGCGTATAGTGCCGAAGAATATACGATTGCCGTTCAGAAAGCTGAAGAGGTAACAAAAAGGGCACGGCGGTTGGAGTTGGCGGCAAAAAGAGCTGCAGAGCTCGAGAAAGAGGAAGAAAAAAAGCCGGAGGAAGAGATAGCCGAAGAGATAGCCGAAGAAATAGAAGGGCCTCAATACGTTCAGCCTGTGACTGTCTATGACAGTCACCTTGTTCAAAAAGGGGAATGCCTCTGGATCATTTCGGAATATGAAAGGATATATGCGAATCCTTTTAAGTGGCCTTTGATTTATAAAGCAAATAGATCTCAGATTAATGACCCTGACCTGATTTTTCCCGGTCAAAATCTTGCTATACCCAGAAATTCCAGTCCAAATGAAATTGAAGAGGCAATCAATAATGCAAAAAACAGAGGGCCATGGTCACTGTTTGACGGTAAATAAGCATAAGCTCTCTTGTATGGACGCGGGATTAGAATAGCTTGTTTAGATTGTTTATATTATTTGGCTTTTTATATCAGTGCTTAAAAAAGACCCCTGTTTTCATAAAAATCAGGGGTCTTTTTTTGATATTTATGTTTTGACCCAAATCCTCTAATGAATAGAGAAAAAAGGGATCTTTTATAGTATAATAATATTGATGAGTTCGCAGAAATTGATAAAAATCGTAAAAAGGTCATTGATGGATATTTATCTATTTTGGTTTTTAATGTTAATGTTAAGAAAAGAGGTCAAACAGCAATTTCTGAGAGTAAAAGAATATCAAACATAGAGTCAAGTGTGATCGATATGGGTGAAATCCCTTGCATGCCTTCATTTCTGGGCCATCAAGACCGGAATATCCGAGTGCTCGAGGCACTTTATAAGGTAAGAATATCAACCAGGGGTAAAGAACTGCACATAAAAGGCCCACCAAACAATATTGATAAGGCGGCCTTTATATTGGAAAAATTGCTTTTTCTTGTCAGCGAAGGATATGTTATAAGGGAAGAGGATATAAGATTTATTGCAAGACTTGTAGACAATGATCCCAATGCGGATTTAAAGGGTATTTTTCTGGATAGAATCGAAGTCCCCGGCCATAAAAGGCTAATTCAACCCAAAAGCAAGGTGCAGAAGGCATACATTGAAGCCATACGCAGCTTTGATATTGTATTCGGAATAGGTCCAGCCGGTACAGGCAAAACCTATCTGGCGATGGCTATGGCCGTATCCGCTTTTATCGCAAAGGAAGTCACGAGAATTGTCCTTACAAGGCCGGCTGTTGAGGCAGGTGAACGGTTGGGATTTTTGCCGGGTGATCTTTATGAAAAAGTCAATCCTTATCTCCGGCCGCTCTACGATGCTCTTTATGATATGATGGACCCGGACAGGGCAAAAAGACTGATAGAAAGGGATACTATAGAAATAGCCCCGCTTGCATATATGAGGGGCCGAACCCTTAACGATGCCTTCGTTATTTTAGATGAAGCCCAAAATACTACCTCCGAACAGATGAAGATGTTTCTTACCAGGCTGGGTTTTGGCTCCAAGGCCATAATTACAGGTGATATAACTCAGATAGACCTGCCGCCCGAAAGGATATCAGGTCTTGTTGAGGTACAATCCATCTTGGGGCGGGTCGAGGGGATAAAGTTTGTATATTTTTCCGAATTGGATGTGGTCCGGCATGACTTAGTCCAACAAATAGTCAGGGCTTACGATGAATATAATAAGTCCAGGCCTTCTAAAGGATAAACGATATGGCTGATAAACCCAAAAAAGGCAAACTGAAGGAGCTTACCGCTCAAAAGAAAGCGGCTGCTTCAGTTGCCCTTCAAAAAAGCAAGAAAAAACCTTTTTATCAGGAATATAAATTTCAATTATATATGCTATGGATAATAATGACTTGCCTCCTCTCTCTTTTTACAGTGCCAAGTCTCAGGATCAAGATATCCTCGATAGAAGCCGGAGATATAAGTTCCAGGAACATCAAGGCCCCCTGGGATTTTTCCGTTGAGGATCAGGAGACAACCATAGAAAGACAAAACGCGGCAGAAAAATCCGTACTCCCTGTCTATGATTATAACAATACCCTGCGATCGGAATTGGTTGAAAAGATCCATGGGATGTTTGAATATATGAGGGGATTTTATCTTGAGAAGAATCCGGGGAGTTTCATGAAGGATACCAATATTTCGACCCTTGACCAGGATAAGAGAAAGGCATCTTCTCCTGCTGAGCAAGCTCAGAGCTCCGATATTGAAAAGGATCTGGAAAAAAACTGGGAGGATGAATGGAGAAAATATGCTCAGTTGAACGGGATTGATATTGATTACTCAGTATATCTCATATTTGAGGATCGGAATTTTGATCCCAATGTGGAGAATGTAATGATACAATCTCTGAATGAGGTAATGAAAAAAGGTATAATAGCGAGTTATTCTTTCAGCTTTAATGAAAGAGAACAGGGCCTTGTTTGGAGGAACGTCAGCACACAAACCGAGACTAAAGTTAAGGATGTAACTCAAATATTGGACCTGGAAGGGGCCAGAAAACTCATCAAGGCAAAGATGAGCAACCTTTTGCCCGGAGATGAGCAATTTATTAATGCCGTGACCGCAATCTTACAAAATTATATCTCTCCCAATTTATCTTTTAATCTAAGTGAGACACGAATAAGGATGGAGCTTGCCCGGGAATCAGTAAAACCCGCTTTCTTTCAGATCAAAAAGGGTGAGATGATTATCAGGGAAGGAGAACGCGCAAAACCCGATCAGGTCGAAAAATTAAATGCCTTAAAAGAGATGAAAAAAAGCGAGCAATTGGGTCAGAACATTTTGGGCCTGATTTTTATTGTAGGCTTAACATTGATGATCCTCTTCATCCTTCTGAAAAAATTTCGGCCTAAATATATTCTGAGCTTAAGAAACCTTCTTTTGATCGCTTTAAGTATCCTGGTCACTATGTTTCTGATCCGGATAGGTGTGTTCATAGCATATGGACTGCATTCAACCATACCAATAATTCCGACGAACAGTTATTATTTTGTCTTTCCTTTCGCCCTGGCAGCCCTTATAGTCGCCATTCTCCTGGATGTCGAGATAGCGGTAATGGTAGCCGCGATTGTGGCCATATTGGCGGGTATACTCTTGAACAGGGATTTGGGATTTTTTATATTGGCGTTTTTAGGGAGTCTGGGCGGAATTTACTCACTCTCTACAAGAGTCAATAGGGGTTCTGTTGTAAGGGCGGGTTTTGTGGTTGGCCTGGTAAATGTGGGTGTTGTAATCCCTCTGAGTTTGATACAGGGGACCTTTTTTACGCTCACCGGTGTTTTTAACCTCCTTTTTGGCTTTATAGGAGGCATATCGGTTATGGCCTTTGTTTTGGCTATTATGCCGCTGATGGAAGCAATATTTCAGGTGACCACTGATGTGAGGCTTTTGGAGCTTCTCAATTTAAATCAACCCTTATTGCGCCGTCTTGCCATCGATGCTCCCGGCACATATCATCACTGTATTGTTGTTGCCAATCTTGCTGAAGCTGCCTGTGAGGCCATAAATGCGAATTCGCTTATGGCACGTGTAGCCGCATATTATCACGACATCGGAAAGATAAAGATGCCAAGATATTATATAGAGAATCAGATGAACTACAAAAACGAACATGAAAAACTCTCGCCCAGCATGAGCAGCCTTATTTTAAGCTCTCATGTCAAAGACGGTGTTGAACTGGGAAAGAAATATAAGCTCAATAAACCTATTATAGACATAATACAGCAACATCACGGCACTGCCCTTATCAAATATTTTTATGCCAAGGCCAAGGAGATAAAGGCAAAGGACGGAAAAGAGGCAAAAGAGGAAGATTATAGATATCCCGGTCCAAAACCGCAAACAAAAGAGGCAGGTATAGTCATGCTGGCTGATGCGGTAGAGGCCACATCAAGGACCCTTACGGATCCCCGCCCTTCCAGAATCCAGGGGATGATTCAAAATACAATAAATAATATATTCAGAGACGGACAGTTAAATGAGTGCGAGATAACACTTAAAGATCTTCATCAGATTGCAGGCTCCTTTAATCTTATCTTGGCCGGAATATTCCATCCCAGGATAGTATATCCAGGTACAAGCGTCTCAGAAGAACAAAAAAAGGAAAAAAGTGGAGATATATATTCAAAATCGTCAAAGGAAACAAAGGTTGGAAATCCGGCTGATGAGGAAGCTGGTGGAGAAGATATTCGACGACTTGGGATTGCAAACCCAGGAAGTGAGCATAACATTCGCAAGTGATAGATTCGTCCGGAGACTGAATAAAAAATACAGGGGGGTTGATACCCCTACCGATGTGCTGGCTTTTGCTATGAAGGAAGGTGAATGGCCAGAGATTCAACCCCATCTTCTGGGTGATGTGGTTATCTCGGTTGATACGGCAAAAAAACAGGCCCTCGATCTTGGTCATAGTTTGAACAGGGAGTTGGCCATACTTCTTATACACGGAGTTCTTCACCTAATAGGTTATGATCATATGCGGCCGTCGGAAGCAAAAAGGATGCAAGCCTTGGAGAAGAAGATTTTAAGAAGTATTGAACCCATATAAGTTTATTTAAATTATCTTTTAAACATAAAGGGAATAATCATTATGCGATCAGAGGATTCATTAGATAATTCTCATAAAATAAACAGTAAAAAAGGAAGATTGTTTAATTGGCTTCAAAAAACCGGATTGGGCAGGCTTATTCGAAGGAGTATTGAAACAGAGGAAGATTTTCATAGACTTATTGATGAAGGTGAAGAGGAAGGAATCATAGAAGAGGAAGAGCACGAACTTATTCACAGCGTGTTTAACTTTATGGACACCATTGTCCGTGAAGTCATGGTCCCCAGAGTGGAGATTGCCGCTTGTCCCATGAACGCAGGCCTGAGAGAAGTTCTCGACATAATCATAACCAAAGGTCATTCCCGCATCCCTGTGTATGAGCAGAAGATGGATAATATTATCGGAATCGTTTATGCCAAGGACCTTTTAAAGGTTTACGGAACCGAAAAAAAGGATGTGCAGATAAAACAGATAATGCGGCCCCCCTTTTTCGTGCCTGAGACAAAGAAGATTATAGATTTGCTGAAAGAATTTCAGATGCAGAAAATGCATATGGCCATTGTAGTAGATGAATATGGGGGCACGGCAGGCCTTGTTACAATAGAGGACCTCCTGGAAGAACTGGTTGGTGAGATTCAGGATGAATATGATAATGAAAGGGAACGGCTTGTACGTATAAATGATTCTGCCATATCGGTGGATGCGCATATTGATATAGAAGAGATAGAGGAGTTTTTCAATCGTGAAATCCCGAAAGGGGATTATGAAACTGTCGGAGGACTGCTTTTCCATCTGTTCGAGCGTATACCTAAGGAAAAGGAAGAGATGGTCTTTCAGGGATTAAAGTTTATCATTAAAAAGGCGGATGAGCGGAGACTCTGGCGTGTAGAGATCTCAAAAGTCGAGGCTGATAATAATATAGATTCAAAACAGTAGAATGCAGTTAAAAAGAAAAGATAGATTTTAATGCTCACTACTCATCAAATCGAGCGTTTAAAGAGCCTCCTCCATAAATCAACGATTATTTCATCCCCTGAATCGTTGCTTGCATATTCCATGGATGCAAGTAATTTAAGAGGAAATCCCGATCTGGTCGTTGTGCCGGAAGACAGGGATGAAGTTATCAGGATAATGAAATGGGCCTGCCGGGAAAAAATCCCTGTTATCCCAAGGGGGGCAGGCACAGGGGTAACAGGTGGGGCCGTTCCGGTTTTTGGGGGGGTGGTCCTGTCATTAACCCGAATGCACAGAATAATAGATATTGACAGATCCAATATGATGGCAGAGATCGAGCCGGGTGTCATAACAGAGGATTTCAAGTGTGAGGTTGAAAAACAAGGGCTTTTTTATCCGCCCGATCCTGCCAGTTTAAAGGCATGCACTATAGGCGGAAACATCGCGGAAAATGCGGGAGGCCCAAAAGCAGTAAAGTATGGGGTTACCCGTGATTACTGTCTTGGATTAGAGGTGGTTCTTTCGGATGGGAGAGTATTGAATACAGGATCAAAGACACTAAAGTCAGTGGTAGGGTATGACCTGACCCGGTTGATGGTTGGGGCTGAAGGTACTCTAGGGATTATCACAAAAGCATTTTTAAAGCTGATTAACAAACCTGAAGCAACTCTTATGATGAGGATCTTTTTCCCGACAATACAAAAAGCCGTTTCTGCTATCATGGCCATTTTTCAACTGGGAATAACCCCATCAATTCTGGAATTGATGGACGAATCGAGCATCAGGTGTGTGTCTGCCGCTATGGATCTTGATTTCCCCGCCGATAAAAAGGCAATGCTCCTTTTAGAGATCGATGGGGAAACCGGGGCTATCAGACGGCAATCAGATAAAATCAAGGACCTTTTAGCCCGCCAATACAACGTGGAAATAAATGAAGCCCGGTCAGAGCAGGAAACGGAAGAATTCTTCCATTTCAGACGCTCCATTTCTCCGGCCATATATAGACTTGGGGCCAAAAAATTGAATGAGGACATCTGTGTTCCCCGGAGCCGTCTGGCTGATTGTTTTATTGCGCTGCAAAAGATCGCAAAAAAATATAATCTGAATATGGCCAATTTCGGCCATGCGGGGGATGGCAATATCCATGTCAATATTCTGCTTCCGGATCAGGAAAAAGAAGGGAAAAAGGCCCCGGATGCCGTCAAGGAGATTTTTCAAATGGCCTTGGGCCTGGGAGGAAGCATATCAGGAGAACATGGAATAGGTTTAACCAAAGCCCCGTATCTAAACATGGAAATAGATAAAGAAGGCATCAAATTAATGAAGGATATCAAATCGATCTTTGACTCATCAGGACTCTTAAATCCCGGAAAAATCTTTTAATATTTTAAAACCATTTTCTAAGTTAAGAGGTCATCTTCCTCGTAGTTATATTAGACTTATATTTCTCAGTCAACGAAAATTTTGAGGATTTGTTACCTCTTTATAAAATCAGTTTGATTTGGCCTTTTTGGGGCTATCCTTCTTTGCTTTTTTTAACTCAGCAATGCGCTGCTTGATCCTTTTTGCCCTCCTTCTGCGCCTTCTTTCCATCTCCTTTATTTTTAAGATCTTTTTATGTCTTGACATTAAGCAATCCTCATCTGTAAATTGTGCAATAAGATTTTTTAAGAATGTTAAAAGAACACGCAGATTTTAACACATAATCATCACGTATTTCAATATGTTTCATATTACATATTTTTCCTGTAAATACATTTCCCTTCGGTCATTTATGATTAGAATGGATGTAAGAACATCGAGAAAGATATGTCAGAAAAGGAATAGCAAGCCAAAACCCACTTAAGGTAACAGGAAGCCTGTTTTGATTCTATATTACCTTTCTGAAGTAGATAATATTTGAATTCTGAGAGTATAATAATTATTTGAAATAAATAGATTCTCTATAATATTTGAGTTTTAGTAATTATATTAAACAACTGACAGCAATTCAAGAAGATTTTTTAGTGAAAATCTTGACAAAATAATTCTATATATTTAGAATTTTTCAATCTGTATAATAAAGATAAAAATGACTGTTGGAGTAATGAATATGTCTTGGCTTAATTGTGGAGTGACAACTCAGGCTATATGGCCTGAAAAACAGAAGGACGTGAAGTATGGCAATCACACCTTCATCCTAATGCCATTGACTAAAGAGCATTCTGCTTCCGTTCACATTGAGCTTAAAGGAATCAGCGGGGTTGAAGGTCTGACACTAATAAATCGATTTTTGAGCGCTCTCGGATGGAAATGCAACCAGCCAGCCATCAATCATTATGGATGGAGCGGCAATCCAAATCCTGTACCTGTTCCAAGGTATCGGATTCCATATGGATACAGCCCATCTGATGTCTTTCCGAATGAAGTATATGAAATTATTGACAAGAAAGCAAAATTAGCTGTAGCACTCTATCGGGAGGCAAGAAGCCTAAACAATGTTCCATTTCAATTTCTGAGCTACTTCAAAATCTTAAATATCTTTTGGAATGATAAAATGAGGAATGGAAAGAACGAACTGGTAGAGGGCCTTCGAGCTTCTTTACCGGAACTGACTGAGAAAGAATGCATAGAAAGGATAAAAGAAATAGAAAACAAGGAAGGTGATGCTGCGGACTATCTCTATAAATCAGGAAGATGTGCAGTAGCTCATGCTTACGCGGATCCAATTGTAGATCCTGATGACATCACGGATTTGCATAGGCTATCAAAAGATATATGGCTGATGCAGAATCTTGCAGCCCATCTTATTGAGAAGAATTTTGGAATAGAGCAATCGATATGGAAATAGCTGAACTCCAACAAGTCAATTAACTCCGACCTCACTGAGCTGGCTATAAAAAGATAAGAGCCATGTAAACCGTCGTGAGGCGGGTTATTTCTTCGTTGAACTAATATGATATTAACTAATTAAGAAATATCTGCTATAGTAGTATTGATATGAGATTAAAAGCACAAACATTACCTCTTTTTTCAGAGCTCGTTAATCTTGATAAAAGGTTACCTACAAATACCTTAAGTCAACAAAATAGAATCCAGAGATGGGCGAATTTTATCGCTGGATATTCTATTGAATTTACAGAAAAGTGTCTTTCAAAGAGGGATAATAATAAAGATATCGTAATTGATCCATTTCTAGGGTGTGGAACAACACTAGTTGCTTGCAGAAATCTAGGTTTTTATGGTGTTGGATTTGAGCAGCATAAATTATTTTACATGCTATCTAAAGCTAAACTTACTAACTATACAATCGAAGAATTAGAATTTGTAAAGAATATTATTCAGAATGAAAAGCAAGAAATTAACTGGTCTAACGACGCCCTCAAATTTATCACTAAGATGTTTTCAAATAAGGATATAACTCCAATCCGGTGCGCTTCATTTGCAATTGGACAGATTGAAGACAAATTAAAACCGCTTGCAATAGCTTTATTTCTAAAAACATGTGAGGCATCTTGTGGCGCACAGACCGATGGAATATATAAAGCCCCAACTTCTAGAAAAAAATCTATTCCCTTCAATCAAGCATTAGAATCTTCATTAAGGATATTTAAAGAAGATATTTTATCTACATGGTATTCAAAACATTGGGTATCACAACCTAAAGCAGAATGTTATCTTAAATCTTCAGAAAATATGAAAGAATTGAATGATTCCTCAGTCGGTGTTTGTATTACTTCGCCGCCTTATCTTAATAATTTTGATTATGCAGAAATGACCAGATTGCATTTATATTTATTGGGGTGGGCTAATTCTTGGAAAGATATATCTGAAACGGTGAGAAATAAACTGATTACTAATACAACGACTGCTCTTAAGAATAAGAAATCTAATGAATATCAAAATGCACATCGTAACAACCTACCTGACGAAATCATTGCCGAGCTTGCTCCTATTGTATTTGTCCTTTCAAAGGAACGTAAAATACGGGCAGGGAAAAAAGATTATGATTTCCTAGTATATCCATATTATTCACAAATAAATAGTGTGTTAGCTGAGCTTTTCCGTATACTCAAACCCGGTGGTTGTATTCATTGGGTTGTTGCAGATGCAGCATTATATGGTGTTCATATTAAAACACACCTACATACAGGTTTGCTAATGAGGAATTTGGGCTTCAAAGATGTTGAAGTACAATTTTTGAGACATCGTGGACATAGATGGATTCTTAATAAAAGAGATGGTTCGAAAGAGGGACTTGGAGAATATCATATTATTGCACGTAAGGGTTAGCAAAGAATCATGAAAACTATTTATCAGGTCGCACGTGAAGCAATGGATGGACAAATTACACAATATTTAGAACTTTTAGAAGCCACAAATGGATTCGAGCAAATAAAAAAAGAGCATTTGGAAGATCCTGAGATTGCAATATTATTTTCAGCTGGGCTTGGACATCGGCTCGATCTTGATCAAAAAGATTATTCCTCATTTTTAATAAGAGAATATCATCGAAAAGCTGCTGTGCCCTTTGATGTTGAAAATGCTGTTTCTATTGGAGTATATAAAAAAATTCGTCCTTATGCTGAATTATTATACGAGAAAGCAAAAAAGTTAACAAAAGGATTCACCTTATTTGAGGCAGAAGGATTGCAAACAAATCCCTGTTTATTACCAGTTTTTCAAAATATGCTTGGATTCAGCAAAGCACAATTGAAAAAGAAGATAGGCTTAGTATCTGATTCTAGTATCTCGTGTCCTGCCTCGGAAAGATTTGCTACAATTTTATCTGATTCAATACATATAGAAAGTATAGTAAAGTCAAATATTCTTCAAAGAATAGAAATAACTCTTGAAGGGATTGTTCGTGATCTAGTGGGTAGGGTTTTATTTGAAGAAGTTGTTGCACACTCTCTAGATAAATATGAAGTAGAGTATCTCAGAGAGGAGGAATATTCATCTATTACAGGAGTAGTTTATGATTTTAGATCTGATTTTGTTATTCCCAACTCAATAAATCCTGTTGCCTTTATAGAGGTCAGAAAATCATCAAGTCGACATGCGTCCTTATATGCAAAAGATAAAATGTTTTCAGCAATAAATTGGAAGGGCAAATATAAAAATCTTATTGGTGTAATAGTTGTTGAAGGTGATTGGACGCAATCCACCTTACAAATAATGTCAAAAGTATTTGATTATGTTATCCCGCTAAACAAAACACCCCTTCTAGCAAAGCTTTTAAGGAAAGCTTTGGATGGTGATAAATCCATATTAAGGTGGCTTATTGATTTCAAAATTAATCCATCTAAAGGATTTTCTGACAAAAATTTAGTCTAACACCCGCATATCGTTAAAAGCTACTGGAGGAAAACACAATGTGTATTAAAAATTTTAAAGATACAGAATATACTTTCATAAGATCACAAATAGGCGAACAAGATAGAGCATGCCTGTCGATGGTAGGAATCCTTTTAACAAGCTCGACTGCAATTTATGGATTAGCTATTGAAAAGCAAATTTATAGTTTACTTCCGATACTATCTATTATCTGGGTGGTTGGCTTTTTATACATTTGTGAAAAAAGGTTTTGGATTCGCCGATCAGCGTTATATGCAAGAGAAATGATCGAGAGCAAAGAAAGTGGTTTATATTGGCAAACATGGTTAAAAGAAAATGAAAATGATAAGCGGTTTTTAAGATTTAGCCCCTTAAAACTAGAGTACTTATTACTTTTGATAGTGAATATTATGAATGTGATCTTGACAAGTTTAAACTTAAAGAAAAATATTCATCAATATGACAGTATAGTTTATTTTTTAATATCTGCCTTTACCCTTTTTATATCATTAGTCTTATTCTTTCTTGTTGTAAGGGTTTATTACCATAAGGCAAAAGCCGCCTAACAAAATTCAATACACCTGATTTCACTTTGCTGGTCGTGATTCGTGAGAGCCTTGTAAAATTGGCGCGAAACAGGTGATTTCTTCATTATCTGATGCATGTTCACCGGAAGGACGAGATGGGGGGAAATTATGACAATCAAAACGGAAATTCTTGCGCAGCTTGACAAATTGCTCTCCGACGGCAAGGCTCTAATCGCATCGTACCACATTGGGGAGATGGCAAGTCGGTACTCGGACATGCCAGAGTCCGACTTCCGTGCATTCTACACCGCTGGTCTTGCTGCGATCGAGCGAGTGGTTGGACGGGAAAGCGCCTATTATCGCTCCTTGCCTTCGCTTAATGACGATACCAATTTGTCCTCCCCAGATTATGGGCCCTCGCCAATCGAAGCCCTTTTTGGAGCTTTAAACGCATTGAGGTCAGATGTTGACGCTGGCCTCTTGCAATCACTCGAGGCACGTCTTAGAGCAAACGTTCACGACGATATACTGCAACAGGCCGACGATCTCCTCCAGGCTGGATATCACGTTGCAGCCATGGTCTTGGTCGGTGCAGTCTTCGAGAATCATCTTCAAAAGATGGCTACCACTAGAAATATCACATGGACCGGCAATGGTAGCATCTCGAAGTATAATGATGTCCTTCGAAATATGGCATACTCCCAGCCGGTCTGGCGGCGAATCCAGTCGATTGCAGACCTCAGGAACGACGCTGCGCACGGAAACATTATAAATATAAACTCAGCTAATGTGACTGAGAGTTTACAGTATGTGAAACGTTTCCTTGCGGACAATCCATCGTGATTATTGACCAGCCAATCGGGCGGCTTGGGTTTTTTCACTCCCGCACTCACACTAGTCCGCTTGCTGGTTTGTCCTGGGAGATATTCATCATATACCAGGATAATTATATGAATGGGAAACAATTTCTTGTAATCAAAGCGAATTTTTCACAGACAAGACATCAATCTATAATCCAAAATATTATTGAAAAAAGATGAATGTGAATTAAATTAAAATAGGGATAGAATTTTTAATTTTTATCATATTACATTCAAAATAAATAGGATAATTTATTGATATATATCTCTCTTATAACTTTCATGCATCCACCTAAAATCCACGTACGCAAAATCTGATTCTAGGTGCCAAGGTCAGTTTTCAGGTTATTGAGTTTAGCGTGGTATAATGGGAAAGGAGACATCATGAGTCTGAACACAGAGCAAATTCATAGCCTACTTGCTGCTTTTCAGGCGGCTGTTACCAGCCGCCCTTCTTGCGGCTGCGGGGGTGAGTATATCCCCGTCAGCGTCCATTTCAACGAAGCCAAAACAGGAATCCATGTCGTGTGGCGATGCGGCAGCTGTGGTAAAAAGGTTCCATGCCCTTGCGGGTGAAATCAATGTCGGGCTGCCCGATGATTTTCTATTTCGCAGCCCGTTATGTGAAACCAAGAAGGTTGAAATGACATGATAGACAAATATTTACTGTACAATATCTCTCATTATCTGTAAAGAATAAAACAATAAAAACTTGTAATAAACAAAATTTTTAACTAAAATTAATAATGAAATAAAAATTTATACAAATTCTTACTAAAAAGGAGTCAATCAAGACATGAAAGCCGTTGAATTTAAAGCTAAGACAGATAGAGGGATTATTGAAATTCCTAAAGATATTAAAAATAAACTTAATCAAGAAGTAAGGGTTATTCTCTTATTCGAAGAGCAAGAAAAGGAAATAGGTCATCACCATTTTACTGCAGCCAAAATCAAGACAAAAAATTTTAAATTCAATCGAGAAGAAGCCCATGAAAGATAAAGTATTCATCGACACCAACATTTTAATTTATTTATACTCTGAAGATGAAATAGAAAAACAAGAAATTGCAGAAGATTTATCAAACCAATATTCACCAATTATTAGTATTCAGGTATTAAATGAAATTTCTAACGTAATGATAAAAAAAATGAATTCCGATCTTCAATCTGTATCGTGAGTAAT
>JBLIRO010000056.1:0-33242 GCA_049472335.1 bacterium
ATTTTGCATAGCACGAAGGCATGCTTCAATATCACGGAGACTTTCACGATATGTTAATTGAGCAAAGGCCATACAAAGAAATTGATCTAAGCATGAAAAGCTTTTTACTCTATAATTACCATTATAACGCTTTACACATTTTCGAAATTCATAAATTGGTAAATACTCCATTATTTGAGAAAATACGATTTGTCCTGTATTCATTGGCCACCTCTCTCTAATTTTGAATATGATGGCCATATAGTATAAAGTGAAATTGAAATCGATAAAAGTCATTTTTATGTTTAACTTTTTGAATTTATAATAGTTGTACTGATTTATAATTAAGTTAATGGGACACTAGTGTCTACTAATAATAGATCATGTTTGCGGATATAAAAATACAGCATAACCAAAATGATTCTTAGAATGAACATCTTCTATTAATAAGTAACCAACCACCAACAGATGAAGTAGTTGTCGGCTTGTTGCTATCATTTGGATCAACAAAAGTTACTGTGAAGGTCCCGGAGTTAAACCAAGGATTTATATCTTTATCCAGTATATTAGGAGGAGAAACTGCCAGAAACCAGATTGCTTCTTGATTTACATAGGGTACTGTCTGGACCTATATCCGTTCTAAGAATAACTCCAAGACTTTCATATTGATTAGTAACTAAAGTTTCGCAGTAAAATTTAGTGTAACCAAAAGAGATTAATTTATTGAAAATATTGGCATTTTAAGTTGAAAAGCAGCTCCAAATTTAGCATGCTTTACTTGTCCTAAGTAATTAAAAACACTAAATAAAAGGAACTGCCGTGGATAACAATACATCATTTTCTCTATCATTGCAAAAAAGATTAGAAAACCGATTGACATATTTTAAAAAAAGTATTACTATTACTAAGTAATACTTATACGACAAGGAGGGGTATTATGAAAGTAACTACAAAGGGACAGGTTACAATACCTCAACACATAAGAGAGAAACTTGGGATAACCCCGAATACGGAAGTTGATTTTGTCGAGGAAAAGGATCGAATATATCTGATCAAGAAATCCGAAAGAAATGGAAAAATGGGGAAATTCCACTCCTTCAGAGGTATCGCCACTGTAAAAATGACAACGGACGAGATAATGGCCTTAACCAGAGGAGATGAATGAAGGGTGTTTTAATAGATTCAAATATCATTCTGGACCTTTTTGAAGATGATAAAAAATGGGGGGACTGGTCTGAAGAAACACTTAATCACTATAGTTTGACTCATAAATTATATATAAATCCGATCATTTATTCCGAAGTTTCTATAGGATTTGCCCGCATAGAAGAATTGGAGAGAGCAATCGCAGATTGCGGCTTCCAATTGCTCCAAATTCCAAAAGAAGCGCTTTTCTTGGCTGGTAAGGCATTTGTGGCATATAAAAAACGCAGAGGGATAAAATCCGCTCCATTACCGGATTTTTTTATTGGGGCGCATGCGGCAGTATTGGAGTTAAAATTAATGACACGAGATATTTCAAGGTTTATATCCTATTTCCCAACAGTTGATTTAATTACTCCAAAAAAATCTTGATACTAAAGATCGTTTTCTTCTTTCCATTCGGATAGTCTCATATTAATCAGGTCGTCAGGATCTCCTACAATACAATTATGGGGTTTAAGATTGGATAATTTACTTTTTTTTGTTCCAGCACAATTTTTAGTTTATGGCCTTTTCTCTCAATTTCAACAGGTACACTGGTTTCTATAATTTCATCCACTATTTTGAATAATTTGTTTCTTAATGATGTCAAAGAGATAACTCGCATTTGTCTTTCTCCCTAATCCCAAATTTTACTGACATATTCATATTGTTACAAATATACTGTATATATTGCAAGCATACCAAAGCATGCAAGCATTATTTTCAATTAGCTGGTTTACTTAGAATAAGTCCTTATTAGTGAAAATAGCAAGAAATGTCGAAGAAATAAACAGATTGCCTTTTGGTATTCCAGCCCTATTTGTGTTTACGCACTTTTGGGCTGGTGTTGAAGCAAGACAAAGAACTTTAAAAGGGGAACAGATGTCAAAGGTACTCATTATTGAAGATATGTACGAGATAAGAATGATGATGCGGTCCTTTTTGAGCAGAAAAGGACATAACGTGACAGATGCAAAGGATGGGGACGAAGCCCTTCAGCTTATAAAAGAAGATCTTCCTGACATTATCATTACAGATATGTTAATGCCCGGAAAAAACGGTTTTGAGACAATAAAGGAGATTCAGAAAAACGGATTGGATCTGCCCGTTATCTTAATAAGCGGGTATAATGATCCTATTTCTCAAAACAGGGCCATTGAACTGGGGATAACAAAGATATTAACAAAGCCTTTTCAAGCCCGGGAGCTAATAGACGCAGTTGAACATTCGCTAAAAGAAGGCAAACCTAAATCTGTAGTCTATTCATAATCTTAATTTCTGCTTCACTCAAAACAATTTTGACGATAAGCATCATTTCAACTATACTACCAACCTACATAAATAAATAGAACATCATAATACCATCCAGGAGTAAATTACAATGAATTTAAAAAATATTATGGCCGTCACTATGGGTGATCCCTATGGAATAGGTCCCGAGGTGATTGTAAAGGCCATCTATGAAGAAAAAAAGCACGATGATATCCTGATTGTCGGGGATTATGCGGTCATAAAAAGGGCAAAGGATCTTTTTGCCCCAGGGATAGGATTTTATCCGGTTAAAGACATTGAGGATATTGATTTTGCATCTGCCGGAGTGCCAGTGATAGATCTTGATAAAATTTCACTCGATGATGGATTGAAAGGCAGAGGCCCAACAGCGGAGGGGGGCAGGATTTCTATACATTTTATACGTTATGCGGTGGAATTGACATTAAAGGGCAGGGTGGCCGCGGTCATTACGGGTCCCATATCAAAGGAAGCCATTCATATGGCGGGATATCCCTATGCCGGGCACACGGAGTTTCTTGCAGAGCTGACTAAAACGGAGCGGTTTGCGATGATGTTGGTTGGCGGACCCCTAAGGGTCATTTTAGTGACAACTCACTGTTCCCTTTCTTCTGTCCCCAGGATAATTAATAAGGAGAGAATTTATAATGTCCTTAGGCTGAGCCATGAATGGTGGAAAAGGTTTTTGGGCTATTCACCAAGGCTGGCAGTAGCTGCGCTGAATCCTCATGGCAGTGAAGGCGGAATCTTTGGTAATGAGGAAGAGCTTTATATAATACCTGCCATTGAGCTTGCAAGGGAAGAGGGCATAATAGTTACCGGCCCCTATCCCGCTGACACACTCTTTTATCATGCCAGAGACGGCAGGTATGATGCTGTTGTGGTAATGTATCATGATCAGGGATTAATCCCTCTGAAGATGATCTCTTTTGGTAAAGGGGTAAACTGTACACTGGGATTGCCCATTATCAGGACCTCCGTGGATCATGGTACTGGATTTGATATAGCATGGAAGGGGCGGGCAGATCCATCCAGCCTAAAAGAGGCCATCGGAATGGCAAGGAACCTTGTTCATCGGAAGTGGGGCTTGGAAGATGGTAAAAAGGCCAATAGAAACATTGTTTAAAACCCGCCCTGACAGAGGGCAGCATTTTTTACAGGATAGTTCTTATGTCCACAGGATATTGAATTTAGCCCTGCTTGAGCCAATGGATGAAGTAATCGAGATCGGCTCCGGGTTAGGCGCGCTTACGATCCCGCTAACCAAAAAGGTATCCCGGGTTGTTGCAATCGAGTGGGACAACAGATTGGTGAAATATTTGAAAGACCGTCTTTCAAATGACATTGATCATGTGATGATAATTAAGGCGGATGTGATGAGCATAGATTTTAAACAAATATGTAAAGGTTTCTCCGGCCCCCCCGTTGTAATAGGAAATCTCCCCTATTATCTGGCAACCGCGCTTATTCAGCGACTGCTGCTTCTGGATTGTCAATTTAGCAGAATGGTTTTCATGCTACAGAAAGAGGTGGCGGAACGTATCGTCGCAAAACCGGGAACAAAGGCATATGGATATCTTAGCCTGATGGTGGAATATTTTGCTGAGGCTGAAAGTTTGTTCGAAATACCTCCCAGTGTTTTCAAACCTCAACCTAAGGTGCAATCTAGCGTTGTACGTCTTATTCTAAGATCCGAACCTCCTGTAAAGGTGATAAAAGAAACAAATTTTTTTCAATTGATCAAGTCCGGATTCAAGCATAGACGAAAGACCCTGATCAATGCATTGAAACTGGACCCGCAACTTTCATCTGAGGAAATTGAAGAAACTTGTAAAAATACGGGTTTTGAAAGAAAGGTGAGAGCGGAAGCCTTGACCCTTGAAGATTTTGCCCGTCTTAGCAATGCCTTGGTTTCCCGGAGCCTTTAGTTATTATGGATGTCTTTATTGTTAATAACCCATTTGCCGTTCTTTTGAGAAGGAGACTTTATCTTAATGACCCTTCCTTCCGAGAGCTCTAGATGAACCAATTGATTTAGTATATCCAGTGAACAAACCTTGCCCTCTTCCCCGTTGAACTCTATACGATCTCCAATTTTAGGAAGTTTCCCTTTCATTTCGAGATAAACGTTATGTTCAAAGCCTAAGCAGCACATTAACCGTCCGCAAATCCCCGATATCTTGTTTGGGTTCAGGGTCAGACTTTGATCTTTAGCCATCTTGATAGAGACAGGATCAAAGTCCCTCAGGAATTGGGTACAGCATAATTCCCGGCCGCAGCAGCCAATTCCGCCGATTATCTTGGCTTCATCCCTAACCCCTATCTGTCTCATTTCGATACGTGTCTTGAATTCATTTGCTAAATCCTTGACAAGATCACGAAAATCGATTCTACCTTCCGCAGTGAAATAAAATATGGCCTTGTTGCCGTCAAATGTATAATTTACTTGAATTAATTTCATTGGGAGGTTTCGTTCCTGAATCTTTTTCTCACAAATAGACTTTGCCCTTTGTCCTATTTCCCGGTTTCGCATTATTTGTTCTATGTCCTGGCTGGTTGCAACTCGTATTACCTTCCTGAGAGGCTTCTTGGTAGGTTTTTTGGGGACATATTGGACAGTTCGGGCAACGCATCCGCACTCAAGCCCTTTATCAATCTCAACTATGCACCAATCATAAAGCTTCAGTTCTATGCCATTAGCATTATAATCATAGATTTTCCCTATTTTTTCAAATTTTATACCTACAATATCCAGCATTTGAGGAATATTTTTCATGTCTGCACCATCTTTTATATTATATACGGAATTTTTATAATTAATTAAGTGTTCACGTTGCATAATACTCTTTTCAACCCTCAGACTTCCTTCCTATAATATTTTAATCGACAAAAAGGCCCTTAAAAGGATATATTATCCCATTGCAATAAAAGAGAATCAATCGCCATTTTTGGGTTTGCATTCTTCTCGACAGCCGCCATTGTTTGAAGAATAAGATTGATCCTGGATATAACGAGTGATCGTGTATTTTTCCTGGCTTCTTTTTTCACTTCATTTAACATGTCCTGATTGGTCAGCATAGATCCTTCGATCCCGAATTGTAATAGAATTACATCCCTCCACCAGTGAGCAATTATCTCCAGGGCATCCATAACTGATTCCTTATTCGTCTGAGGGAATGATCTTTCATCAGAAGAATCTGAGCTGATGAATTGCCTCCATTGCTCTCTTGTATGAATAAGATTATTAAGATCAATGGCAAGACCCCTGGAAAGCTGCCCTTTAGAGAGATTATAGATTAATGCTGCCTGAGATTCTGTTAATTGATTATGTTTCATTATTATTCGAATAAAGTCCGATCGGGCCAGTGGAGAGAATCTCAGGATCTGGCATCTGGAAACAATAGTTGACAAAATATCCCTGGCCTCGACTGTGATAAGACAAATAAGCGTGTCCTCCGGTGGCTCTTCAAGTATTTTGAGGATTGAATTAGCTGCTGAAGTGCTTACCTTTTCTGCCTGATCGATGATAGTAGTCCTCCATGAACCCGAATAACTTCTGAATTCAAGACTTTTTTGCCAATCACGCAACTGCTCTATTTTGATGGAATTGCCCTCCGGCCGGATAATTGTTACATCCGGATGATTATCCTGATTTATCCTATGGCATGATGCGCACTGGTCACAGTAGTCATTTTCCGATTTTTCGCAAAGAAGGGTCTTTGCAAGGCCAAAAGCAGTCAGTTTTTTTCCTATCCCGCCAGGTCCGGTAAAAAGAAGTGCATGGGGCAAACGGCCCTGAACGATTAACTGTTGGAGCATCCCTATATTTTTTGAATGCCCGATAATATCTGTGAAAGGCATTACATCACACTATCCTTGGCCGCACTCTGCAGGGTCGCCTCTGAGCTTAGCCAGGGCATGTGGAATGGCCGGGAGTATGGCATAAAGTCCCTCCTTAGCCCCTTTTGGACTTCCAGGCAGGTTAATGATCAATGTCTTTCCTCTGACACCACTCACCCCTCTTGAGATCATTGAATGAGGGGTGGACTTAAGTCCCATGATTCTTATGGCCTCAGAAAAGCCAGGCGCCTCTTTTTCAATAACTCCAATTGTGGCTTCAGGTGTTACATCTCTTGGGGAAAGGCCTGTGCCGCCAGTAGTTAGTAATAAATCCAGGTTATGCTTATCGCATAACTCAATAATCGTTGTCTTAATCTGATCCTGGTCATCAGGAATAACTTTCATTGATGTTACAATCAGACCGGCCTTTTCAAGGTGTTCCTTTAATGCCGGACCACTTTTATCCTCTCTGGTTCCCGATGCGCCTTTATCGCTTATTGTTATAATTCCCACTTTATACATAAAGCTATAAAGTATCATAATTTACTAATAGAGTAAAGTAAAAAAGCAAAACAAAGTGTCTAAAGTGATAACTCCCTAAAGTTTTTAAAAGAATGACGCTAAAGTGTCTAAAGTCTCAATTGCCCAAGGTTAAGTAAACAATTTCTAAAAAAAATATTGGCACATCTGCTGCAGAATTTAATCCAACTCGTAAATCTCATTTAACAACACAATTCAAAATCACATGGAACATAAAATAAAAAAAGTATTTACAGGGGCCACACATTTGCACATAAGGCATTTTGTGTCTTTTTAACATAATTTACACAAGAAGTGGGGTGCGAAGGGAAAAAATATAAATTATTTCGTCTATTAGAGCAGAAGAGAAAACGTTGATTGTTGATCATAACTGCCATATCAAGGAGGTGATATTAATGAGCTCAAAAACTGGAATACGAGCGGGAACCTTTCCCATCAGTGTAGTAAACTACCCGGTCGAGAACTACCCGCCGGTCCTTCAAGAGCCGTGAGATCTGGAATTTTGTGGAATCAAGTGATCTATAACATATAATGCTCTGGTTTGCCAAAATTAGATATTATATATGCCAATAGCGTCTCCTTTTACATCTCTTTTACGTTTTAAGAATATTCAGGATCTTCTGAATTGACATGGGAGGTGGTGAATGAAACTCCATATATTTTCCGGAGCAGGGATGGTTAAAGCCTAATGAATGTGCGTGAAGGGCCTGACCGGTCAAACCGGCAATGGCTGATTTAAGCTTTAACGGACAATCTTTAGGAATTTTGCCACGGCCATATACCTTGTCTCCGACTACCGGGTAGCCAAGGTGAGACATGTGCACCCTTATCTGATGAGTTCTTCCTGTTTGAAGTCTGAGTTCCATCCATGTAAAATGTGAAAAACGTTCTTTAACCCTCCAATTTGTTATTGCATCTCTCCCTGTCCGGACATTAATTGACATCTTTTGCCTGTAAACAGGATGACGTCCTATGAGGGTATGAATTTGTCCCTCATCTTCAGGAAAAATGCCGTGGACTAGAGCCAGATAGACACGCTGCACCTGTTTTTTCTTTAATTGGGAAGATAGAGAAATATGTGCCCATTCTGTCTTGGCAACAGCCAAAAGCCCTGATGTATCCTTGTCGAGCCTGTGGACAATCCCTGGCCTTTTTTTCCCTCCAATGCCTGCTAAATCAGGGCAGTGATGGAGTAAAGCGTTGACAAGGGTATGGCTTGAATGGCCCGCCCCTGGATGGACAACCATCCCCGCTGGTTTATTTATTATCAGCAATGAATCATCCTCATAGATAATGTCCAGTGCTATTTTTTCCGGTTCTATTTCTAAAGGTTCCGGTTCCGGAATGGTTATTTCAATGATTTCTCCAATTCTTAGAATATGGCTGGGTGCGGAGACATGTCCTCCTATTTTAACAAATCCTTCTTCGATGAGCCTCTTCCACTGACTTCTGGAAATCCTGAAAGGCAATTGCGCTAGACAGATATCCAGTCTTTTCCCTGCCTTGTCTTTAGAAACAGTCCAGATTGTCGTATTTTTTCCCTGAGGCATTTTTTTGTTCAAGAAATATTTTATTTGTCCTGAATATCTTTTCAATTACAAAATATAGATTAAAAAGGAATTTTTTCTTGTATGAACATGTTATTAGAGTATAATAGTAAGATGGTTATTCTGCAATGAGGAATAGCTGTATCAGCGATTATATGTTTCAAACGGCCACAAATTGATTTGAGTGTAACCGGAATAATACAGAAGCTTTTCCAATATATGATGCTTTATATTAATAGTTGATGGATTTTGAATAAACCACGAAGATCACAAAGCCCACGAAGGATCGAGAATCAAATGTTTTCTTTTTAACCTCTTCGTGCTCTTCGTGTTCTTCGTGGTGAAAAAATATTACTGCATTTTATTTGGTTCGATTCAATTAATTAAGCCCTCAAACCCTAAGGAGATAAGATGATTCAAATAGATATTCCCGGATTTAGAACACTGCGAATCGAAAACCTGATTATGGATTTTAATGGAACAATAGCCCTTGACGGAAATTTATTAGATGGTGTAAATGAAAGACTGGCAAGGCTTTCCAACATGTTAAATTTATTCATATTAACCGCTGACACCTTTGGCCTTGTAGAGAAAAGTTGCTCAGGACTTCCTGTGAAAATCAAAAAGCTTTACCCCGGTCACGAAGCTGATCAGAAGAAGGCCGTACTGGAGGATATGGGGAATGATGTCACTGCGGCAATCGGTAATGGAGCAAATGACGTAAAAATGCTTAAGAGAGCCTGTTTGAGTATCGTTGTATTGAGTCAGGAAGGTCTTTGTACGGATGCCCTGGCTGAAGCGGATATCTGTGTTCCTAATGCCTGCATGGGATTGGATTTGCTGCTTTTCCCGAAGAGGATTGTGGCTACGTTAAGGAGATAAGACTCCCCCTTTTGCACGACAATTGAAGATCAGCTTACGGGGCCGAGAAAAAAAGATAACAAAAGGTAACAAATTGTCTATTTTCCATATATATGATAAAGTATAAAGCAGTGTATAATTGATACGCTTTGCTTAGCCAATATATGATAATAGTAATTCGAGGAGGGTAAATTATGGATGCCAGCAGGAAGATGATATATAAACTTTTAATAATAATCGGGCTTCTTCTGCTTCTGGTTATATTCATTCTGCAAAATACAAAACCGGTCGATATAGAATTATTTTTTTGGACCATCCCTAATATGCCCACAGCTTTGGTTATTTTGCTTCCACTTGTCATAGGATTTTTAATTGGCTGGTTAGGGATCTATCTTATTATTGCAAAAAAAAGAAGTAATTTTTTAGCAGAAGAGGAGAAGTAATGTGACTGATATCTTTTACACACTCGTTCATCTTCAGGGGAATCAAGATTGGCAGCCCCCTGTCAATATGTTTGAATCTGACGAGGAGTTCTGGATTGAGGTCGAGCTTGCAGGAATGGAGAAAGACCAGATCAAGGTAGTTTTTGAGGATGGGGTTTTGAGCATAAGTGGAACTCGCAAAAGGTGTGCTCGGACAGGAAATTATATATGTTTCCAACTCGAGATGGAATATGGGACTTTTTACCGTTTTATCAGATTTGATTCACCTGTTGAGCCCTCGCAGATTGAGGCACATTACGATAAAGGTATTTTGGATATCCGGGTTCCTAAGAAAGTAAAATTTGCGGAGGATCAAAAAATTGAAAAAGAGCGAAAGTAAGAACAGGCAGGATATACCCATAAAAGGTGATGAGACAGGAGAGTTATTGGAGATCGAAAGCGGTCATGGAGGAAGATTTGAAAAGATACCATCAGAGTTGCCCCTCCAGCCTTTGATCAATACTGTCATATTTCCTTCCATGGTCGCACCATTGGTTATCGGGAAGCAGAGATCTATATTGGCGGTTCAGAAGGCTATGGAGGGTTCGAATATCCTGGCCACTTTTCTCCTTAAATCAGGCCATGAAGAGAAAGAGGAGATTAAATTAGAGGACATCCATACCATTGGAACAGCGGTTGGAATCCTTAAGATGCTCAGGATGCCGGATCAAACACTCAGGGTAATGGTACAGGGCCTGAAGCGGATAAAGATACAGCGTATTAGTAAGAAAGACGGATTTTTTGTTGCCAAAGTAAAGGTCCTTGAGGAGGAATTCGCCCTAACTGACAGATTGGAGGCGTTAAGAAGGGCAATAGGAGAAAAATTCAAAAAGGTGGTTTCTTTGGCTTCCTATCTTCCTGATGAAATTGCAGTAGCTGTTGACAATATTACGGATCCCTTTGCCCTTGTATATATGATTACTTCTGTAACAAATATGAAGACGGAAAAAAAACAGAAGATCCTCGCCATAGATGATTTTGAAAAGAAGATGGAAAACCTTTTGGCCATTCTAAACAAGGAAGAAAAGATATTAGAGATTGGCGGAAAGATCGAGTCCGAAGTCGCCGGTGAATTATCCAAGACCCAGAGAGAGTATTTCCTAAGGGAGCAGCTCAAAGCAATTAAAAAGGAATTGGGAGAAACAGGTTCTCAGGAAACAGAGATTCTGGAGCTAATGGATCGAATTGCCAAAAAAAAGCTTCCTGACGAGGTGAGGGAGGTTGCGGATAAAGAATTAAAAAGGATGGAAGGAATGCCGAGCGTTGCTCCGGAATATTATGTTATTCGTACTTATTTGGAGTGGATTTTGGACCTCCCTTGGATGGAGGCAACAATAGATGATCTGGATCTGAAAAAGGCACGGGATATTCTGGATAAGGACCACTATGGATTGGACGAAGTTAAGGAGCGGATCATCGAATATCTTGCTGTCAGAAAACTAAAAGAAGATACCAAAGGTCAGATACTTTGTTTTATCGGCCCACCCGGTGTTGGTAAGACCTCTCTGGGTCAATCCATAGCAAGGGCATTAGGGAGAAAATTTATACGAATTTCTCTGGGTGGTGTCCATGATGAGGCTGCAATAAGAGGTCATAGGCGCACTTATGTCGGGGCCCTGCCAGGCAGGATTGTTCAGGGTATCAAACGGGCAGGGACCAAGAATCCCATTTTTATGTTGGACGAGATCGATAAAGTGGGTGCCGATTTTCGTGGTGATCCTTCATCTGCGTTACTGGAGGTCTTGGATCCTGAGCAGAATATTGCCTTTATTGATCATTATCTGGACCTTCCGTTTGACTTGTCCCAGGTCATATTCATCGCGACAGGTAACGTGATTCTCCCTATCCAGCCCGCTTTGAGGGACAGGATGGAGGTCATGAATCTTCCGGGGTATGTGAACGAAGAGAAGGTGGCTATTGCCAAAAGGTATCTAATCCCCAAACAATTAGAGGCCCATGGACTTAACCCTGAGCAACTCGTTTTTGAAGAGAAGAGCATAGAAAAGATTATCGCACAGTATACTCAAGAGGCCGGGGTAAGAAATCTCGAGCGGCAGATTGCAAGGATTTGCAGGAAGGTTGCTTACAAGATAGCTACGGATGAGCAAAAGCGGGTTAGAATCACAATTAAAAATTTACCTAAATTTCTGGGACCTCAAAAGGTCTTTCACGAGACCGCACGAAGGACTGCAATACCGGGTGTTGCTACTGGCCTGGCATGGACCGAGAGTGGTGGTGAGATATTATTTGTGGAGGTTATTAAGATGCCTGGCAAGAAGGGGCTTAATATTACAGGTCAACTTGGCGAGGTGATGCAGGAGTCGGTAAAGACTGCTCTTTCCTTTGTGAGATCAATTGCATCCAAATATAATATCGATCAGGGATTTTTTGAAGATATGGATCTGCACATTCATATCCCGGCTGGCGCCATTCCGAAGGATGGACCCTCCGCGGGTGTTGCTTTAGCAACGGCCATAACCTCTGCTTTGACCGGGCGACCTGTTAAAAAGGAGATTGCCATGACAGGTGAGGCCACTTTGTCAGGTTTGGTTTTACCCGTGGGCGGTATTCGGGAAAAGGTGCTGGCTGCCAAAAGGGAGGGGATTAAAAAGGTGATACTTCCTTCGAGAAATCGTTTGGATGTTGAAGAGATACCAAAAGATCTTCTAAAAGGAATAAAATTTAGTTATATCGAAAATATAGAGGATGGTATCAATCTGGCTCTAACATGAGCATATCATTAAAGCCTTTTTTGCATCTTTTTCATTCTTTCCCAGGTATCGTATAAGAGAGGATAAAGCTCGTAGGATTTTTTATAAAGTCTATATGCCTCTCCATAATTTCCGGCATTTTCTGCCGCTTTTCCGGCCTTGTAAAGGCTTATAGCCTCATTGGTATTATCTCTCGATTGATCTGACTTCTTCTGGATTTCTTTGTCTTCCGGATGTGTCTTTAGATATAGATCATAATATTTAATCGCGCGGTCCCATCTTTTTTGTTTATAGTATTTTTCAGCTTCCTTTAAATTGGCATCCTTTGCTTTTGGCCTTGATACAGGTTTGGGTCTTACCGGCTCGGGCTCTGGTTTTTCAGGCGGTACCGGTTGTTTAGGCTCGGGAGCACTGGGGGGGGGTACCGGGGATTTTTTAGGAGGCGTTGGGAGTGGCGGAGGAGTCGGACGCTGTGGTGGAGTCGGAGGTGATGGAGGTGTCGGACGAGACGGAGGAATCGGAACTGGTGGAGGTGGTGGAGTTGAAGGAGGTTCAGGCATTGGAGGAGCCGGAGGTCTGGAAGGAGGTGTTCTTTCTATGGGAGCGGGTGTGGGCAAGGGGGTCGGGGGCTCCTTTTCCGGTTCTTCTTCCTTTTGGGCAATGAAGATAACCTTCTTGATTTTCATCGCTTCTTCTTCGGGACCCTCTTTACGAAAAATAAGAATAGTATCTTCTCCGAGTGTTTGAATGGCCTCCTCAAGAGATAAATCATCAAACTCCAATTCTTCAATTGTACTTGTTACCTTATCCAATCCGACAAATTCTATTCCTGTGTTTTTGGCTATATCTTCGTATACTTCTCTAGCCTTTACATCTTTTAGTTTGGCAGAGATCTTTCCTGCTTTATATTCTATTGACATACCTCGGGAGATTGCCGCCTCCAAAGGGAAATGATATCCTCTCAGACCCAGGGCCAGAATTAAGAGAAACAGTGCAAAAATACCTGCGAATTTAATGCGTTTTGCTATGGTTTTAATCAATCTTTTCATGTTGTTAACCCTCTAAATTTAATCGAATAAGGGAATCTAGTACAATAATATTTTTGGTTAAAATATCTTCTGTTATTATTTGTTATTATTAAATTTTTTGTGATAAAAAATTTTTAATCTTCTATATATCAGGCTAAAATAAAAGTCAAATCTATATTTTAGGTTATGAGAATAACATATAGGTCAATCTTTGTCAATCGGATCGTTTCTTCTTTGTCAAGCTTTTTCGGATATCTTGTTTCAGGATATTATCAGCCGAATATTTTTATAATTTATTTATCCCAATAATGACTATGGATTATATGTGTGTAAAATGCTTTTACCCGTTGTATTCTTTTAAAAGCCTAATTTCCCGGGATGTAAGATAACGCCATTCTCCGGGTTTGAGGTCTCCAATGCTGAGCCCGGCAATACTTATCCTTTTAAGCTTAATAACAGGATGTCCGATTGCCGAAAAAACTCTCCTGATCATTCTGTTTTTCCCCTCGTGGATTGTGAGCTTAAACCATGAATTAGCCGAGGCACGGAATTTCAATTGATCTATGGAATCAAATGAGCTCCATCCGTCATCCAATTTTATACCTTTTTTTAAACGCTCCTGAAGTTGAAGGGATACCTTCCCTTTTACCTTAACAAGATAGGTCTTGGGTACCATAGCACTGGGGTGGCTCAGCTTATAAGCCAGATCTCCGTCATTTGTGAGCAGAAGAAGTCCTTCCGATTGAAAATCCAGACGTCCGATCGGATATATCCTCTCGCTGATTTTAGGAATCAGCTCCAGGATTGTGGGCCGGGCAAAGGGATCTGCCATGGTAGTGAGATATCCGCAGGGCTTGTTGAGCATTATATAATGAAGCTCAAGGATTCGGGGTTTTATCTTTCCCTTGTTCTTCAGGAAAATCTGATCCCGATGGGGATCGATCTTCATCCCTAAATAGCCTACGGTACCGTTGACAAGTACTTCACCCCCCCGAATAAGCTCTTCACAATATCTTCTTGAACCTATGCCATGAGTGGATAAGAACTTATTAAGCCTTACCATTTCAGCATTTTTTTTCTTCATTTCCTATTATTTCTTTCAGTTCCGATTCCTTAGGCAACTGTCTCAGCTCTCTTAGGCCGAAGTAGCTCAGGAATTCCTTTCCGGTCCCATAGACAATAGGTCGCCCAAGACAATCTTTCCTGCCTGCTATACGTATAAGTTTTTTTTGCAGGAGACCTCTGAGTACGAAACCGCTGCTTACTCCCCTTATTTCATCCACCTCAAACCTGGTAATTGGTTGTTTGTATGCCACAATTGCCAGCACTTCCAATGCTGCCCGTGAAAGTCTTCTTTTTGTCTGATAATTGGTAATACGTTCAAGCCAGGGGTGGAACTCAGGCCTTGTACAGATCTGGTATCCACCTGCAACTTCGCAGATCTGGAGAGCCCTGCCAGGACAATAAAAGTTTTTTTGGAGCCAACTGATAGCCTGTTCGATCTGGTCTATTTCCATATTCCCTGCCATCTCTTTTAGATCTGAAACAGAAAGGGGATTTGGGGATACAAAGAGAAAAAATTCAATAATAGCAGCTTTTGATGCGTCCATATTAATAATTTAAAAAATCCATAAGGTCTCTGATTCAAATTTATAAATTCAAATTAACATAAAACCAGGCTATATTCAATTTGTTCAAAAGGTTTATTATGCTTTATTATTGACAATTCGATAAGTATATTTTAAAATTAGTCTCGTATAAAAAAATTATCTCAATTTAAATATAAATAACATTATATAAATAATGAGATAATTTAAAATGTTTTAATTTTTGCTACATTAAAGGGGTAGATCCATGAGAATAGCTATGTTTTCTTGGGAGACCCTCCATTCTATTAGTGTTGGGGGGGTGGGTAACCATGTTACCGAACTTGCTGCATCTTTGGAGAGAAAAGGACATGATGTCCACGTCTTTACAAGGATAGGCCCAGGTCAACTGAACTATGAGGTAATACATGGGGTTCATTATCATCGCTGTCCTTTCAATCTGAATCGAAATTTTATTGAAGAAATCAATGAGATGTGTCGCTCTTTTGTGTACCATTTCTTCCAGACAGAGGATCATATCGGGCCATTTGATATCATTCACGCGCATGACTGGTTGGCTTCTAATGCAGTTGTATGGATAAAATCAGGAAGGGGAAAAAAGTCCGTTTTAACCATTCACTCAACGGAATATGGACGGTGCGGGAATAATTTTTACGGCGGGCAATCAGCCATTATCAGGGATCATGAAAGACACGGAACCTATTGTGCAGACCAGGTCATTGCAGTCTCTCAGGCCCTAAAGAATGAAATCTTGTGGATGTACAGTCTTCCGGATTGGAAGGTGGATGTCGTGTATAATGGGGTCAATGTGCACAATTTTGATGGATCAATCGATCCCGGTAAAGTTAAGGCAAGATACGGAGTTGGGCCCATGGATCCTACAATACTGTTTGCCGGTAGGATTGTACATCAAAAAGGACCTGATTTATTGATCGAAGCCATACCTTCTATATTGAAATATTTTTCTAATGCCAGGTTTGTTTTCGCAGGGGATGGGGATATGAGAATGGGATTGGAGAGAAGAGCCCATGCATTGGGCATTTCTCATGCAACCCGTTTTTTGGGTTATAAGAATGGAGAAGAACTCAAGGACCTCTTTAAAGCATGTGATTTGGTGTGTGTGCCAAGCCGGAATGAACCATTCGGTATTGTTATTCTGGAGGCATGGAGTGCGGGGAAACCGGTTGTTACCACAAGCAATGGCGGTCCTGCAGAATTTGTCTGGCATGATGTTACAGGTTTGAAGATCTTTGATTATCCGGATTCTGTTGCCTGGGGAATCGGTTCCCTTCTTGCCAAACTCGATCATGCTCGATGGATGGGCAGGAATGGAAGGATCGCCGCAGAGACTGCATTTTCTTGGGATAGTATTTCTGAACAGATATTGAAGGTTTACGAAAAATGAAATACATTTCTCATTCACTTATAAAAGTGTATTTAGCCCAAATACCAGGATTGGATGTGAAAGCTAAAAAGGATTTATTGTTTTGGGAGCCATACCTGGAACTCAGCTTTGTATAAGCAGACAACCGGTCAGGATCATTTTAAGACAGATTGGTGATATTTTGTTTTAGGGCGGATCCTTAAGCAAGGCCAAAGCTGTCTATCGTGCAAATAATGATCACGTCAATGACGGATGAACAAAGGAGAATCCTGTGCCGGACGATGATAAAGCACATTTTCCTCATAAATATAATGAAAATTATCTATATCTTCTTGAAGTAGATCCTACTCATATACATGCATTTTGGGAGATAACGCCGGATTGCATCCCCGACCAAATCTTAAAAAGATGCTTGAGCAACAAAAAACTCTGGTTGAAAATCTATTGTAACTTCAGAGACAGCCATAGATTCTGTGTTGATTTAAATGTTCATGGATTGATAAATGACTGGTTTATTGAGATTGAAAGTCCGTTGACCGGATGTCATGCAGAATTAGGATACAAAGATCCGGGAGAGGAAAAATTTGTTTCTCTTTGCAGATCTAATAATCTTGATGTTATCCTGGAAAAAGAATCTTCAGACTGTTCAATAGAAAAAATAAATCAAAGTGATGTCAATTCCCATGTATATGAGGAGAAAAAAAAGGATATAAATCCGTTTATCATTGATACGGAAAAAGAAAAAAAAACGCATCATATGGAACTTATTACGGAAAAGGATATCAAAGATTATTATCGTTTACTGTCTGAGAAGAGGATTTTTCATCCCGGATACTCTCCCTGGAAATTGATTCTGAAAAGGATAAATTCAGCAGAGTCCTTGAGGGTATTAAAGCCTTCCGGATTTGAAAAATTTTATGAGCAGCATTATTCCTCATCTGAAACTAATTCAAGTTATTCAAGCTATTGGTCTGTAACCTTTTCTTATTCCCAGATCCCTAAAATAGATAAAGACAAGTGAGCAAGGCCTTCTTTATTCTGGTTCTGCACGCGCACATGCCTTATGTGCTGGATATAAGGTTTGAAAATACCCTTGAAGAAAGATGGTTGTATGAAGCGGTGGTCGATTGCTATCTAAGGCTTATTCAGACATTTGATCGTTTAATGACGGACGGGATACCCTTTGGCCTGACCATATCAATAAGTCCGGTATTGCTTGCTCAGTTGGAAAATCCCCTGTTCATAAGACGCTTTATTAAATATTTGAACCTTCAGATTGATCTGACAGAGAAGGAGATCCTCCGCACAATTAGGATTCCGGAGCTTGCCCCTCTTGCAAAGATGTATAATGGATATTATAGAGATGCCTTGCGGACCTTCGAAGAAAGATGTAATTACGACATTATTCAGACCTTTAGGTCCTTTCAGGATATGGGGGCGCTGGAAATCATCACCTGTGCGGCCACCCATGCCTATCTTCCTCTCTTAAGGCCGGCACTATCCGGGATCAGGACTCAGGTAACTGTGGCAAAAAAAGAATATAAAAGGATCTTTGGCAGAACATTATCAGGTTTATGGCTTCCGGAGTGCGGTTATTTCCCTGGTCTGGATACTTTACTTCTTCAGGCAGGCATTAAATATACTTTTCTTGATACCCATACTATCCAATCTTCCGAACCTATTCCTGAATATGCCGCCTACGCCCCCATTATCTCTCCTTCCGGGATGGTTGCCTTCGGCAGGGATGTTCACACTGCAAAAGAGGTTTGGAGCTCCATGGATGGTTACCCGGGTGATTCTGATTACAGGGATTTTTATAGAGACATAGGATTTGATTTGGATCTTGATTATGTGGGGGCATATCTTCCCGGCGAGGTCCGTTCGTATACGGGGTTAAAATATTATAGAATCAAAAAAAATAGAGGACAAAATCGGATATATGTTCCAGAGATTGCCGAACGAAAGGTCTCTATTCACACAGATGATTTTCTGGCCCACAGGCTAAAGCAGGTCAGGGATCTTTCCCTGTCTATGGGATTTCCGCCTGTCATCTGTGCCCTTTATGATGCCGAGCTATTTGGACACTGGTGGTTTGAGGGCCCCTCATGGCTGGAGATGCTCTTTCGGAAAATATTTGAATGTGGCGAATATTTTACGCCCGTCAAGCCGAGCGATTATTTAAAGCAAAAGCCAATGCTGCAGAGATCTCAACCTCAGGGTGGGAGCTGGGGATGGAAAGGATATAATGAGGTCTGGATTAATGAAAAGAATAGTTGGGTATATCCCCATTTATTCAAGGCTGCAGAGAAAATGGAAGCCCTGGCTGTAAAATCCGGATGGAATGTCATGGAAGAAAGGGCGCTTAACCAGGCCGGGAAGGAACTCCTTCTGGCTCAGAGTAGTGATTGGACCTTTATATTACATAATGAAACGCTTTCCGAATATGCCACTAAAAGGATCAAAGAGCATCTTGGGAGGTTCTGGAAGCTTATACATCAGATCGAGACATGTTCAATTAAGGAGGATTGGCTGTGCGAAGTGGAGACACAGGATAATATATTCCCTTCGTTTAATTATAAGGATTTTCTGTAGGTAGCTGTCCTCTTTTTGCAGTGAATAATTATAACTTTGTATAAAACTAAAAGTAATAAGATCGTAAAAATGCCCGGAGATGATAAAATGACTATTTTACGAATCCATCAGAGGTGGACTTGTAAAATTTTTTTTTCGATTTAAAATAGGATCGAAAAACCGGGAACCTTTTTCTTTGAAATAAATTAAAAATAAGAGTATTATACAGGTTTTTTAAGTCAATTTGAGTTGATAATAAAGGATTGTAAGTTTTGGGGGCCCTGATTTCTGAAAAGGGGGTGAGTACTAACCAATTTTAAGTAATATATCTTGTTGAAGTAGAAACTGTTTAGCAATCGAGGCCGGTTTTCTTTTTTATTTCCTTATTTGAAAATGGAGTAGTCATCCCTGTGAAGTAGGAGGAATAAAGATGAAAAACCCAAGAAAGTTTTTATCAGTAGTCTGTGTTATAGGTCTTATTAGTTTTATTTTCAGCATTTTAATTTTAACCCCAAAAATTACATTTGCCGAGGAGGCAGAAGAGGTAGCATCTGAGGCGTTATCTGAAGAAAAGATCAATATCAATAATGCAACACAAGAGGAATTGGCACAGTTAAAGGGAGTTGGTGAAAAATTAGCGAAGCGTATTATTGAGTATAGAGATCAGCATGGTCCTTTTGAAAAAATCGAGGATATCCTTAAGGTGAAAGGTTTGGGGGAAAAGTTTTTAGAGGAGAATCACGATCGGTTAACCGTCGGAGAAGAAGCCCTGGAAGAGGCAATGCCCGATATACATTCGGAGGAGTAAAATCGTTTTTATTGTTATGAAGTAACTAAATCTGAGTAAATAAGCAGATTGATAATGATAAAATGTTAATTATCATACATATAAAGGAAACCGGCCTTTTATAAATCTCGAATTTTTTTGGCTTGCTCTGTTGTCTGGAGGTATGGCAAAGAAAGAATGTAAGCTATTTACACTATATCCTTTTGACGGGAAGTGTCTTCTCAAATACAGGTTTTGTAACTATAATCCCATCGATATCGGGGAGAGTTTATGAAATTAAGTGATATTTTCCCCAGCAATGAACAAATAAAACTTTTACAGGGAATAGAAAGCGATCTGTTGCGCCGCAGACGGGCAGGAAACATTGGTATAATCGCGGCTTTAACTGCGGCTGTCTTTCAAATTGTTTTAGGATTAAGCACCAAAGGAAACTATCTTGAAACTATAGGGAACTTATTCTCACGGTTTGTTTCCGGAGAATGGTCCATATTGTTGAGCGATGAGTTTATCGGAATAGGCGTTCTTATAGCGGGGATCGGAATCTATTTGTTGTTCAGATGGACTCGGTTCATGCTAAGAGATTCTGTGGAGCCTTTTCATTATACATTTTGGATTAAACCTTTTGAGAGAGTCCAGGAAACTCCGGACAAAAGATTTGCCATCAAAGGTGAAGACCGGTTTCATTTATTACATCACGATCTAAAGGAAAAGCTTAATGAAAAAATTCGAAGAGTATCCTTGCTTGATGAGGAGAATCTGGACCCCGGAACCAGAGAAAGTCTGTTCTCACATATCCATATAAGCGGGCATTATGCCATAAGGGAAGAAAGGGGGGATAAAGACGAGGCTGAATGGGTTATCCATGTGATGCCCTGCATCCGGATAGGTCCGAAGGGCAAACCCACGACCTTGGCACATCCGGTTAAGTACACTTTGATTAAGGATGAAAATGCAACCAGGCATAAGGATACCAATCATGGACGCACCATATATACCCTGGATTCGGGGGAATATAATCAAATTGTAAATCGAGTGTATTCCAGTATCGCTACTGAAGTTTACAGAAAGATTAAAACGGATGTGAAAAGAAAGATCAGTCTGTTTCCGACTCCGTATCTGCGCGCGGTTGCGCTTTTCCACGAGGCGGAGGATTTCTCCAGGTCTAATACTATAGACGCCTACGACCATGCCATAGAGTTATACAGAGAATCATTGCGATATTTCAATATAATGAATATCGGATTTATAACAGAATTGCTTATAAGGGTTCCTGTGCTGCTTTGGCGGTATGAAATCAAATTTCTGAGTATGTGGGCGAAGGTGGAGATAGGCTATGCTAAATGTCTGATATATAGAAGGCAAATCTCCGCTCTGTCAGGTCGTTACAGGAATCCGTTGTTTGAGATTCCGGGTAGAATCGGCAAGGTGATCAATAACTTTGATCAGATATTCAACAGGATCAATCCTAAATGGACATTATCGAAGCTTTCAACAAATCTGTCTGAAAATAAAAGGATAAGAGAAAGAAATCGTTTGAATACACTTATGGCCTACCTTGTTTTTCCAAAGGATTCATGGCTGAGATATGTCTTTTTCCGGCCTGTAAGCTCTTCGTTTGAGAACGAAAAAAGTATACTTTTTAATGCCTATTTGGTTAATGCCTTAGCCCTCTATTTTTTGGATGCAGTGGAGAAGGCAAAAGAGAATCTTAAAAATGCAAAGGCTGTCGATCCGCAGAAGAGTGAAAAAAATGCCCTTTTTATGTTAACAGAAGGTGCAATTGAGCCTGATATAGACAAAGAGATTTCACTATTTCAAAAGGCCACGGAGATTGCCCCGCAATTTCAGATTGCTCAATATTTATTGGCCTACTATTCTGAAAGGCGGTTCAGAAGACAGAACGAGTTTACCATATCAAGGGCCAATAGCGTGATGAATGAGTATGACCGGAGTCTGAAGATAAACCCGGGGAATATTTCTGCCATAGCGGCCCAGGGATATCTATTATGGCTTTTGGAGGATTCTGATCAATCGAGGAAAAAATTTATCGAGGGTTGCGAAAACAAGACTGTTGCCCGTGAGACCTTTATCGGAGAACTTAATTATGGGTTGGCCAGGATCGCAGCGGAAAGAGGCGATTTCGACAAGAGTTACGATCTGTATAATGAGGCCATTTCAGTGGATCCCGGGATTTGTGCCTACTCGACCCTTAATTTCTCGGCTCCGATAAGCAGCTATATAACCACATCTTATTATGATTATATTGATTCCGCGATGCTGAAGCGTTACGAAAGATTCAAAATAAATGTGGAAAAGAAGAACAAATCACTTAAAAGGACTTCCGAAGGAAAATATATAGAATATATAGAAAGAAAAAAAAAGAGAGAATTTTCCGAAGAGACGATTAATGTTGTTTATAGCTTCGTGCTTAACGATTATGGCAACGCATGTCTGAACTATTTTCATCGCTCTGGATACTCTGAAAAATTAGAAGAGGCAATAGAGAGTTTTGAAGAGGCAATAAGAAAAAATTCGAAGAATTTTGTGGCATATTATAATCTTCAAAATGCTTACACCTGGCGTGGTGATCGAGGTGAGGACATATCAGCTTGCATGGACAAGGCAGAAAAGTTTGCTCCATTCTGGCCTGAATTGCTTATTGCTTCAGCGGAATTACAGTTATTTCAAATTCAGGAATCCATCAAAAAGAAAACCAAGGAGCTTGAAAAGGCTAATAAAGGACTTGCCGATCAAATGTCTCAATCCGGGAAGGTGCCGGAAGATTCTTATTTCATAAAGGATTCGCCCCAGGGAGAACCAAAAGAAAAGTCGAATCCGAGAAAAGTTAAAACAGAGAACGAAGGGGTAGATCAGCATCCGAAAATAATCACTCTTGAAAATGAAGTCAATGTATTACGTGAAAAATTAAAGAATGAGGTGTTTCAAAAGATTACAGAATTGATGGAACAAACAAAATTATCAGCGCTGTTTGAAGGTTTGAAAATTAACTATGATGGAAGAGGAATAGAGAAAATAATTAATTCCAGGATTGAAGTTGATAGGCTGGACGAAAATGATATAAAGGCCTTAAAGGTCTGGGCGCGTGTTTTTTCCAGCACCGCCATAGATGCTTCAGAAAGGCTTTGTCATTATATTCAGAAATATTATCCTGACGATTTCGACGCGAATCTGATTCTTTATAATATCTATAATCAATTACAAAAATCAGAGGCTAAATCAGCTTGTCGCAATAAAATAAAAACAGTCATCGAAAATTGGCTGGCCCAGGATACTACTAATCATGCTTCTTTGACCTGGATAAGAGAGTATTTTGATTTCGACTCACGGGTTAAGATTTTAAATAAGGCTATTGATTTTGATAGAAATAACCATGTTTATCATAATATGTTAGGAAATGATTATTTTGACCAGCATGATTGGCAGCAAGCTGTTGTAAAGTATAAAGATGCTGTAAATATTAATCCGGAAATAGCTGTTTATCATGCCAACATGGGCGCCGCTTACAGGGAGATGGAAGAATGGGATAAGGCTGAGGAGGAATATAAAAGGGCGATAGATCTTGAGTCCAGGAAAGGTGGTTATTTTAAAAAAGCAGGAGATTCTAAAAAAGGGGATTATTTTAACGGATTGGGCAACATCTATTTTGGAAAGAAAGAGTATCTGAAAGCAATAGAGAATTATAAAAAGGCCCTGAAAATTACCCCGGAAATAGCTGTTTATCATTCGAACATCGCCCTGGCATACCGAAATCTAAAGGAATGGGATAGGGCCGAGAAGGAATATAAAAGGGCAATAGAATTGGAGCCTGAAAACGGGGGTTATTTCAATAGCCTTGGTAATATGTATTTTGGAAGGAAGGAGTTTCAGAAGGCTATTGAGAATTATGAAAATGCCATAAAAATCAAACCGGAAGTCAGCGTTTATCATTTAAACCTTGGTGATTCATACAGTGAGTTAAAGGAATGGGATAAGGCCGAGAAGGGATATAAGAGGGCGATAGAGCTGGAGCCAAAAAATGGTAGTTATTTCAACAGCTTCGCTAATATGTATTATGATAAGGGAGAGTATCCGAAGGCAATTGAGAATTATGAGAAGGCCATAAAAATTGACCCGGAAAACGTCGTTTATCATTCAAATATTGCCCTGGCATACCGTAATCTAAAGGAATGGGATAAGGCCGAGGCAGAATATAAAAGCGCGATAGATCTTGATCCTGAAAATGATGGGTATTTAAATGGTCTGGGCAACATATATTTTGGAAAGGGAGATTATCGGAAGGCTCATGAGAGTTATGAAAATGCCATAAAAATCAAACCCGAAGTTACTGTATATCATTTAAACCTTGGCGATGCTTACAATGAGTTGAAAGAGTGGGATAAGGCCGAGGAGGAATATAAAAGGGCAATAGAACTTGATCCTGAAAACGATAGGTATTTAAACGGATTGGGCAACATATATTTTGGAAAGGGAGATTATCGGAAGGCAATTGAGAGTTATAAAAATGCCATAAAAATCAAACCCGAAGCTATTGTTTATCATTTGAACCTTGCTGAATCTTACAAAAGCTTAAAAGATTGGGATAAAGCTGAGGAAGAATACAAAAGAACATTAGAGATCGAGCCGGAAAACAGTGATATTTTTAATAGTTTGGGTAACATGTATTTGGTAAAAGGGGATTTCAGACAGGCAGTAGAGAATTATGAAAAGGCTCTAAAAGTCAATCCTAAAATGTCTGTCTATCATTTAAATATTGGTGAAGCTTACAAAGAGCTTAAAGAATGGAAAAAAGCTGAAGATCAATTTAAAAGGGCAATGGAGCTCGAACCGCAAAGCAGTAATGTTTTTAATGGATTGGGCAACATGTATTTTAAAAAGGGAGATTATCGTAAGGCGATTGAAAATTATAAAAGGGCTATAAAAATAGATCCTGGATCAGCAATTTATCATTCCAACCTCGGTACTGCTTTCAAGGAGCGGAAAAAGTGGAACTGGGCTGAAAAGGAATATAAAAAGGCAGTGGATCTCGACCCGAAAAACAGTGATATTTTAAACGGCTTTGGCAACATGTATTTTAGAAAAAGAGATTATCTTAATGCAATTGAGAATTATGAAAAGGCTGTGGAGATCAATCCAGGAATGGCAGTTTATCATTCAAACATTTCCTTAGCCTGGGAATATAAAAGTCTTACCGGTGAAAGATTAACCGCATTGGAAAATGCCGTATCTGCATTACAAAGGGCCTGTGAATTGGAGCCGGAAAACGTCGAATATTCGGAAAGAATAAAAAGACTAAGGGAAAGGACGATTTAGTTCTTTCATATTCTGCATCTTTCGTCCAGCCAGGATTTCAGGACCATGTTATTATCGGGAGCCTCACCAATGGCTTCCTTCCAGACCTCAGGGGATTCCATGCAAAGATATATAAATGCCTCAGGCGCCCTTTTTCTTATCCATCTGCTCAGAGCGGAATAGATTTTTATCCTTATGGGTTGAGGGTAACGCATCTTTTTATCCATTCCTGGAATGAACTCATCATATATAATAGGGCTTTTCGGGTATTTCTTCCGGATTATCCTTTTTAATGGGGGGATGAAACGGAAGCAGCCCAGACTGATCCAGGTGATTGATTCGGGAGAGATCTTTGAAAAAAGCATATCGATCACTGATTCATATCCTGTCTCCCAGCCCTTGTACAATATGATGGGATCAAAATGAAATCCGATCTTATACCCTCTCTCCCGGCATTTTTGGGCAGCCATAATCCTTGCCTCTAAATGGGCTGCCAAGCCCTCTTCCGCGTCGATGATCGATTGTGGATTCAGGGACCAGGAGATTATGGTCTGACCGTGATGATCCAGTTCAAGAAGATGCTCGATATGGTCTGATTTGGTTTTCAATTCAAGAAAACCCTGCCTCTGACTCGAGAAGAAGTCGATAAGAAGCGGATTAAGCCCGGTCAGAGGATCAAGGGCAAGACTATCCGTCAACTCTCCGGTTCCTATCCTGATAAGGGAGGTATCCTGTCTTATTTCCAATTCCAGTTCCTTAAACATCTCCTCATGGTTAACAAAGATTACCAGTGCGCTTGTGTTCAGATAAACCTGAAGAATACAATAGGTGCACTCGATAGGACAATTCAAGCCCACGTTCAAGAATCTGTATTGACAGCACAAATATTCCTTAGTGCCCGGACAGGGCTTCAGGAATTTCCCCTTATTCAGCGTCAAAATGAGAGTCCGGCAGTCAGCCTCGATTCGTTTTATCTCTTCCGGTGTCATATATTCCGGATATAATTCAGGCATTCTATTTAAAACATTATTGGTGATCCTGTAATCCCTGATCCCTTCTTCTACGATCAACCGGCGGACAGGATATCTATTGGGGGAAAATCTTGCGCCATTCATCTTTTTTGATTAGGTCCTTTAAACCTTCTATTTTTTCCTGAAGACCCATAAGGTCATTAAAAGTAAAACTCAGCCTGTATGTGCCCCCCTCGAAATAGGGGGGAGGACTCAGAGAAACGGAAGGGGGCAGGTGTAAGGACGCGATCTTATTTTTCCATTCCCTTTCCAGGCCTGATATTATTGGATTACGTCTTTCTCTCAACCTTCTTCTAAATGCTTCACCTGCTTTTACAGAGTTTTCGTCAGTCTGTTCCTGCCTCTTTCTGCTCCAGCCGGCTTCCTTTAATATTTCTGTTAAAGACCTGTTTTCCCTCCCGGAGATATCCATTAAATATTCCAATATTTCAAACTGCTTGGACTGGCTGAAGGCAAAATGAAGAAACAAAGAGGAAATATGTTCTCTTGTGTCCGATTCCATTTCCATTAAACGAAGGGCCATATCATGATTGATCCTTCCATCGAGCAATGCCCTGCCCAGGGCCTCCTCCATTCCGGAGAGAGGGTGAAGCCTTTCCAGCATCTTCCGGTTTGGTGGAAGTCCAAGCAGAGGAAGGATGTGGTCTATTACACGATCCTGGTCAAAAAGTCTGCAGAATCTCGAGAGTATAACCCCCTGATCCAGGATATGAGGCGGTCCGGCAGAAAGGAAAAGGGAGAGGATAAAGCATGCCAGATCCCATTCTTCGAAGGGGCCCTCATATACTTTGCATAAGACCTTTTTTTCATGGCATAAGCGGGCGGCCTCAAGACGTCTGAATCCATCGACCACTTTATAAGTGTCAGCCCCGATACTAACAAGCGGAGAATATATAATTCCGTATCTCCTGACCGAATCTATTAAGGCATCGGAAGGCCTTTGAAAAAATCGGAAACTATAGCGTCTGTCATCCAGGTCAATCCCTGAGAGATCGATTGTTTGCAGATTAAAAGGTATGTCCTGGTTTATATTAATTTTAAGCATTTGAATTCTTTAAGTGCAATTTGCCATCTCGAAACCTGCCGCTGAATGAGAAGGATCCAATAGATTAGTGAAATTTTTCTGGAATTTATTCCCCTCTTTTAATCCGGATAGGATTTTCAGAGGAAGATTTATATAAAAATCCGCTTCCTCAGACCTGCCATGTTTATTGCATCCATTCCCATAGATCCTGCATTTCCCGGAAAGTTCCTGCCATGCCGCCCACTGGTTTTCAGGTGAAAGTACTCGGTTCGAGAGGATCTTGACCAGGGCATGGATTCGATATTTATCCAGATTTCTCACCTTCCTGGAAAGCTGATCCTGATGACCGCCCCTTTTTATGATAAGGGGGATGGGAATGAAATATACCGGCTGGGTGGATGTAATCCTGAGCCACAAGTCATAATCCTCTGCGGCAGGCAGATCTTCATCAAATCCTCCCAGATCTACAAGTGCTTTTCGACGTATCATCGCTGACGAGGGACTGATTATACATAGTGGGAGGCATTTTGTGAAGATATGGCCGGAATATTTCCGATGTTTGTATCCCGGATTAACCCTTACTCCGTTCCGATACCAGATTTCCTGAGTATAGCAGAGAGGATAATCAGGATTCTGATCCAGGAACCGGGTTTGAATAGATAATTTCCGCGGCTCCCATAGATCGTCGGAATCGAGATATGCAATATATTCACCCTGTGCCATCTCCAAACCGAGATTCCTTGCAGCGCTTGCGCCTTTATTATGCTGGAAAATATATTTCAACTGTGTTCCGTAGCTTTTAATGATGGTTGCTGTATCATCCGTTGATCCATCATCAACCACAATAAGCTCAAACATTCCGGAATCCTGTGTCAGTACGGAATCTATGGCCTGTTTGAGATAGACGGCACGGTTGAAAGTGGTAATTATGCAGGTTACCTTAGGGATCTTATACACTTGTCAGATAAACCTCATTCATGCGCAATTTTCTTTCAGGCTGGTTGAGAATATTTCATGACCCAATCCTTTTTCTTATTTATTTTAAAGCACCTATCCTGATGAGTCAATTATGGCATCAATGTATTCATCTTGACATAATGGCATAATCCGGTTATAATTTATTTACAATAAAATAAATAAGTTATAGGATTTTATTTTTAAAAAATTAATATATTGAACCCTTAATTTTTCAATAAGGAGGTTTGTGTATATATTTTAAAGAAAAACTGATAATCAAATCATAATCTTATAATAATAATAATAATAAATACTAAATCGGATAATCTTCTGACATAACCTTTTCTAATTATTGCTGGTCTTGAAAATAAAGCAACACATCAATTACAAATTCTATCTGATATGAATTTTTGATGTGGTTTTCCAGGATTGTCATTGAATAATTTAAAGATTCAGATTCAATAGGACAGGCTCCTCTGCATTTGTCAAACTCCATTGCCTGTTGAGCGGATCACGGACCTAAATTTTGGTCAAGTTCTGTTTTGTGGGCGGATATACCATTTCGATTTCTGAATAATTCCTTAACAATATTAATCTTGCAACATCTTATTCTATTCCGGGCAGGATAGTAAAAATCCGGGTTTGATTTTCTTGTAGGGTTTTGTTGAGTTCGAGGTCCCGGGCAATTTCTATTTGATATGGGCAAATGGGGATTATGAGATTAAAGGTCTTAGCTATATTTTTGATTTGCTTGATTCTTGCATTAAGCGTATTGGATGCACCGGAATATGTACGTTGTGTTCATGTAGATATATGTGAGTTTTTAGACCTCCATGGTCATATGGACAATATTTTAAAATCGGATATCATAAAGCAAATCTCACTTGCCACAAAAAATAATTTTTATTTTGTATTGGAAGACTTGACAGATAGCAAGGAATTATTAAAAAAACTTATAATCTTCTATCTGATTTCAATTCTATATGTCTTTAAAATTTCTTGCGCTTACAAAAAGGCCAAAGATCATGTTTTGTTGAATACAAAACATAAACCTCCTTTATTCGAAAAAAATCTTGTTCCACAGACTCTTAAATTTATAGAAATCTCCGTGATCCTTTCCTGAAATACTTATCCATACAAAACTCTTAATTTTTTATTCCAAAGAGATAAATATTAATCATACACATTACAATCTGATAATTTACCCCGGTGATATGCCAGAACTAATAATCCATTTTTAGGGAGGTGGTTTTATAAGATGATAAATATGAGAAGGAAAAAGGTTTTTAATTGTTTAATTAAAGAAAATTTAAGTAAAAATGGAGGGATAGATGAATATGTTCAAGAATTGCAGAAGCCTTATTTTTATAATGACCTTTATGGTGGCTTTATTGCTCGTTTTTGCGATCGGGATTCAAGCTCAGTATTGGACGATTATGCCGCCTTATAATGTCCTGTGGCCGCTTTGGTCACCGGGTTTATCCCCGATCGATCCGGTAACAGGCCTCACAACACCATTAGTAAGCTCACTCACCAGGAATACCGTGCTTCCGGTGCAACCCGGCCTGGTCTGGGACCCATGCCAACCGAATCCCTTTCTTTTATATAACACTCCGCCTCTTTTTGGCTCCGGACTCTTATATTATTATGATGCCTATGGTTTTAATCCCTGGCCTCCCAGTTATATGCTCGATCCTATTACCGGAGCGCCGGCCCCGATACCTTTGCCGTTATATCCGACCCTGCTGGCACCATATGCTTCGGGTGAGTTTGAGTATTATGTCCCTATAGCTAATATTTTTTATGCCCTTACCTTCGGGCTCAGCGGACCGGAATTTTTAAGCTTGCTGCAGCCCTTCGATATCTGGGGACCGGTGCTTCGTACCGGTGTACCGACCACACCGATCATTTTATAAATGCAGGTGCTAATTAAGGACATAGATTGGTAAATAAGAGATCCCTTAAACCAGGGGAAATAGATGGAGAAGGGAGAAAGAGTTATGCACAGAAAAAGATGTAATATGTTTTTAATAATGATTTTAACTGTCCTGGTGTGCTTGGTTTTTTTTACCTATGCACAGGCAGACTACTGGACCGCATTGCCACCCTATAATGTCCTGTGGCCTTTGTGGTCTCCGGCTTTGTCTCCTCCGGATCCCATTACCGGAGTGCCTACGCCTCTGGTCAACGCCCTGACCAGAATGACAATACTTCCCGTTCAGCCGGCCATGATATGGGACCCTGCCTCACCGGAGGCAAATAACGGTCCTTTGCCGTGGCTTGCTTATAACGCCCCTCTTGCTTTCGGAGGCGGCCTGATGATCTGGGACCAATATTACGGAATGAGACCATTTCCACCGGATTATATGCTCGATCCTTTGACCGGTGTGCCAGCCCCGATACCTTTGCCACTCTCCTATTGGCTTTTAGGTCCGATCGCATTCGATGAAATCAATGCCTATCATTATGTCCTGGGGAACCTTGTTTATGCCAATACATACGGGGTACCGATTACAAGCCTTCTCACAGCGCAACAGTTCTGGGGATTGCCGGATCTTACTGTGGGGATATATTAAGTTTAGTTTCAACCCGGATTTGGATTTGATTTGACTGGAGAAATAATGAGATAAGGAGAAAGAGGCTATGAGAAAAAGAAAACTTTTCTTTATTTTGATAATGTTGATGGCCTGGGCTTTATTGATTACATCATCTGCCCAGGCTCAATATTGGGTGGCCATGCCCCCGTATAATCTGCTTTGGCCTTTGTGGTCTCAGGTCTATTCGCCGCCTGATCCGCTTACAGGCCTTCCTACTCCTCTGTTGAGCGAGGTGACAAGCAGCACCATACTGCCTGTTCAACCGACTTATCTGTTCAATCCCAATGGATTTGAGTTGCCCATGGGCTATGTTAACCCTTGGCTTTTGTACAATTCACCCGGAGGGGTAGTCTATTATGATGTCTTTTATGGCTTAAATCCCTTTCCACCTCCGGATTTGTTAGACCCGATATCAGGTGCACCGGTTCCGATTGCACTGCCGTTAGGCTGGTCTATTCTTAAACCACCGCCTCTGTCACTTGCCTTATATCTTTTTGAATTGAGTAATCTGTATTATATGCTCGGCTACGGAAATTCCCTTGGCGTTGATCCGGCATCGCTTCTAACCTATTATGATGTGTACGGAACCCCGGGTGTTTTGGTGTCAACCGCATGGTAATTGGGAGAAAGATTAAGGTTGAATCTATTCCGAATGCGCCTGTACCATAAAGCAGATATCCGAAACCTATTTAAAATGGGAGATAAATAGATCATGAAGGGATGGAGATGAAAATATTCCGTATCTCCATCCCTTCTTGATTTTTATATGAAAAAGATAGAGAATGATTTAAGCTTCCAGTCTGAATTGATTAGATTTTAATCAAAAACAGAATTGCAGCGTTTATGCCTGTTATGAATGAATATTATTAAATGATCGAAAAGAAAAAAAAGCTTGTTATTTTCTTGTTTATTTCCCTTTTTATTTTGGGATTAGCGGATGCAGTAAGTGCCTCACGCTTGAACATCCTTCTTGTGACTTTCGATACGACCCGGGCGGATCATATTCGATGCTATGGATATAAGGATATAAAGACACCGAATATCGACCGTCTGGCAAAAGAGGGATGCCTGTTCGAAAAGGCATTCACACCCGTCCCCATAACATTCCCGTCTCATGCATCCATGCTGACAGGCCTTTATCCTCCTGCCCATGGAATAAGAAATAATGCCACATATGCCCTTTCAGACTCCGTTATTACCCTGCCTGAATTGTTGAAGGAACGCGGTTATAAAACAGCAGCATTTGTCTCGGCCTATGTCCTTGACAAGCGCTTTGGGCTGGATCAGGGATTTGACATCTACGATGACGACCTTGAAACAGGCGTGGAAGCAAAACTCAGCCAGAAGGAGAGACGGGCCGAGACAGTGACCAGAGCGGCAATCAAATGGCTGGAAAGGGTAGGGGATGAGAATTTTTTTCTCTGGATTCACTATTTTGATCCCCACGATGCATGGTCGCCACCTCCTCCTTACTCCAATGATTATGCCAGTAATCCCTATGACGGGGAGATTGCCTATGCGGATTATTGGCTCGGGAAATTGTTGGACAAGCTGGATAGTAAAAGGTTGACTCAAAATACCCTTATAGTATTAGCCGGTGATCATGGAGAAGGGCTTGGAGATCACCATGAAAGGACGCATGGTATATTCATCTATGATACAACCATATGGGTGCCGTTAATCTTCAGTTGCCCGCGTATTTTGCCAAAATCAAGGCGTATATCTTCACTGGTCAGATTGGTGGATATCACGCCCACAATATTAGAAATCATTGCATATAAAATACCCGAGCATATGCAAGGGGTTTCCTTGTCTCCATGGATGTTGAAAAAAGCGAAGATGCCGGAACTGGCCATTTATTGTGAGACATTTTATCCAAAATCCACCCATAACTGGAGCCCTTTGAAGGGAATCAGGACTGAGACATGGAAGTATATCGAAGCCCCTGTAAAAGAGCTATACAGGCTGGATAAAGACCCCCATGAAAAGGTAAACCTTTTTAAAAAGGAGAAGGATCAGGCAGAGACGATGGCTAAAGAGTTTGCCAAGCTTGTCCGGAACATAAAGGTTGAAGAGACTGTTTCCAAAACCCTGGAATTGGATAAGGAAATGCATGAGAAATTGAGAAGCCTCGGTTATGTTTGGACACCAACGAGTGGTGAAGAAAGAAAGGAATATCCGGATCCCAAGGAAATGATAAACGTGCTTGAATATATAGATAAAGGTGCGGCTTATTTTGCCGAGGCACAATATGAGAAGGCAGCACCTCTGTTTAAGAAGGTTTTGGAGCTTCATCCTGAAGACACGGAGGCCTATGTTACTCTTGGACATATATATGAGGCCATGGAGGATAATGAAAAATCCATTGAATCATTTAAACAGGCACTGAAACTGGAGCCTGAGAATCTGAGGATATATATACAACTGGGCGTAAGCTATATGAAAACAGAGCAATATGAGAAGGGAATGGAAACCTTTAAAAGGGCCCGGGATTTTAATCCCAGGTGTAAA
>JBLIRO010000057.1:0-33103 GCA_049472335.1 bacterium
GAGCAGCTTTTCGCTACCCCCTTATTTTCTATCCTTGAACTTATCAAATGATGATAACCAAAGAGACTTTTTACTTGGCTTCTGCCTTCACATGACAGTCATTACACTTGGTCGGAGCATTTGCAGCCTTTGCCTTTTCATCAGTCTTATGGCAATCCTTGTAACATTGTTTATGCATGGCGTTTTTTAGGTCCAGGCATTTCTCTTTTGCCTCGGCGCTATGACAGCCTTCACTACTGCACTTTTTTGCCTTTGCCTGCTCTGCAGGATCATCACTTTTCATTTCATGATGACATGTTTTACAGCCATATCCACCCTCGCCATATTCCTTGGCATGTTTCTTATGGGTCAGCTTGGGCAAATTGTATCCCGGCGGAATCTTGGTCTTCTTTCCATCCTTGAAATGTGAGACATCGGAATTGATTTCTAATTCATCGGGAACCTCCGGTCCCCCGGCCTGCAGAACCATAGCGCCAACACAAATGATTATGAGCACTGTAAGTACGACCCAAAATGACTTTTTCAAAACTTTTCCCTCCTTTCAAAAGGTTAAAATTTTTAAAAACAAGTTTATCCCGGATGAAACTATTACGATAATCGAATTATAAAAAAAAGGTATAATAGTGTCAAGATTCTTTTATCAGTAATTCTAAATCCCGACAATTATGTTAACCCTTTTGAATTTCAATGAATGCTCATATCGGCCTTTTCAACTTCTCCCATAAAGTTCAAAGGCCTTTCAAAGCCATTTTCATTCCCGACAACTACCAGTATGGATTTATCGGGTTTTAAATAATCTTTCGCAACCCGCATTATATCTCCCAGATTTACTGCAGATATCATGCCAGGATAGGTTTCAAGGTAATCTTCAGGCAGATTATCATATTCCAGGGAGATATATTGCTCAACAAGACCTGCTGTGGATGCGAACGAAAAGATATATTTGTTGATTATTGATTCCTTTGCCCAGGTCAGCTCTTCCGGGATTACACCTTCATCTATTACCCTTTTCAACTCATTAATTATGAGATCAATAACTGTTGCAGTTGTTTCAGATTTTGTCATTGCATAGGCACCAAAAACACCGTAATCAATGTCACCACGATAAAAACTTCCAACGCTATAGGCAAGTCCCCGATTCGAACGGATCTCCCTCATCAGCCTCGAATTGAATCCATCACCCAGAATATCATTCAAAACCACCATCGGGAAATAATCCGGATGATTCTTCGGACAACATAGTTGTCCCAAAACTATTGTGGATTGAGGAAGAAGCTTTGGGGCATATACAATTGATCTCTCATAAGGGCTTTCCGGAACAGGTCTGGAAAAATGAGAGTTTGAATCTTTCTCCCAGTCGCCAAACAATTTGGAAACAGCGTCCAGTATCTGATTTTTCTCAAAATCCCCTGAAATTCCCATAAGGATATTATCCGGGGCAAAGGAAATACTGTGAAACTCAATAAGATCCTGTCTGGTGATCCTCTCTACACCTTCAATAGTCCTGATCCTCCCCCTTGGATCACCTTTATAAACCTTTCTTTTAAACTCTCTGGAGGCAATCCCAAAAGGATCGTCATTCTGTCTGCGAATTGACTCTATCATCTTCATCTTTGAAAGCTCGACTTTTTCTTCTTTAAAGGCAGGGTTACGCAGGACATCTGAAAAGATACCAAGGGCTTCATCCAGATCCTTCTTCAATACAGAAAGATTCGCAGAACCCGATTCAGTCCCTATCCCTGTTTCAAGGATCACTCCCATAAACTCGAGTTTTTTATCCAGATCATCCGGGTCCAATGTCTTTGTTCCTCCCGATCTCATAACTTCACCGGTGATTTGTGCCAGTCCGACCTTATCAACCGGTTCATAAATCGCGCCCGTTTTAATAAGACAATGGATATCTACCATCGGAACCTCATTATCTTCCATAAGATAGATTATCATTCCGTTAGGGAGTACAACACGCTCAGGTTTAGGCGGCACAAAACTAACAGGGGGGTAGATAAGCCGGGAAGGATGCTTATATATGGAGTCCATCTGGCCCGGAATACATGCCTGAAAAATAGTCACCGCAAGGATGAAAAAGACGGCCAGACAGCAAAGATAAAAATTTTCCCTGTTTCCCTTTTTAATATTTTTATTCATTATTCTGATCAATGGCTTCATAATCCGTTTTCTCCTTCAGATTCCTTGACCAGCGTTGCCACAGTTCTAGTGTCTGGCTTCAGATACTCCCTGGCGACATCCTGGATCTCCTGTGTGGTAATCGTTGTTATCACATCCAGGTATGTGCTGATATAACGCCAATCTCCGGCAACGGTCTCAAAATAAGACAGTTTGTTTGCCATCCCGGAGTTTGATTTGAGTTCCCTTATCAAGTCCGTCTGAATCTGATTCTTTATCTTACCGAGTTCCCAATCCGATACAGGCTCTTCCTTAAGTCTGTCTAACTCTTCATAGATTATCTTTTCTATTTCCTCTGTTGTATTTGGATAACGCGGTGTTGCAAAGATAGTAAAAATATTTGGAAAGCGTGCACCCGGCAGGCCATTGGATGAACTTACTCTAACAGCGACTTTATCCTCTGAAACCATCCTCTTGTAAAGCCTGGAAGTCCTGCCATCCGTCAAAACCGAGCTAATAATATCAAAGGCATAATCTACACGATCGGGCAAGGTGGGTTTAAGATAGCCAATAATCAGTTGGGGTTCGGAATCAAAAATGACCTCCACCCTGTGCTCTCCCTTCTGGACCGGCTCTTTTGTCAATACTGGCGGAACAGGGGGTTGTGAAGGGATCCGGCCGAAATAGGTTTCCATCAATGCCATGAAATTTTCCGGTTCTATATCTCCGACAGCGGCCACCACGACATTATTGGGCGCATAATAGCTGCGGAAAAAGGCCATAGTGCTGTCCGGATCCAGGAACCTGATATCCGATTCCCAGCCTATAATAGGGTTCCGGTATGGATGGGCTATAAATGCCGCTGCCTGAAACTGCTCAAGAAGCTTCCTGAAAGGCTGCGAATCATAACTCTGCCGCCTCTCCTCCATTACCACATTCCGTTCAGAGTAAAACTCTCTCAATACAGGATTAAGCATCCTGTCCGATTCAAGCCTTGCCCAGAGCTCTATTCTGTTGCTGGGCAGACTTACCGTATATGTGGTCATATCCGAGCTTGTGAATGCGTTAAAGCCAACGGCCCCGTTTTGAGAATACAACAGGTCCATTTCATCCTTCACAACATAAGCCTTATGCTCATGCTGCAGTAAATCAAGCTCAGCGGAAAGCTTATCTATCCTGTTGGGATCTCCTTCCCTGCCCTTAAGCAATTCTTTATCCAGTGCCTGACCAACCTTTTTAATCTTTTCAAGAATAACGGACTCTTTCTCATAATCCCTTGTTCCAATTGTTTTTGTTCCCTTAAACATCAAATGCTCCAGGAGATGCGCTGTACCGGTGCGGCCCTTCGGCTCGTCAACCTTTCCTACTTTGTATCTGATGTACAGAGAACAAACCGGCGCCTGGTGCCTTTCCATTATAAGAATGGTCATTCCATTGGAAAGCTGTTTGCCGATGACCCTGGATTCAAGATCGGTCGCGCCTGCCTTTACTGACAGAGATAGGGTTATAGAAGTAGCCAAAATAACAAATAAAACGAAAAAAAGAGAAAAATAGTTTCTAAAACCCTTTGGGTGGATATAGGTTTTATAGGTTTTCTTTTTAATTTCAAAAAAACTCGGCATCCTTATATCTCCAATTTCATAATTTTATTGCTCTTTTTTAATACTTTTACACATAAAATCAACATATTAGTATGTGCTTAGTTCTTATATCCCCTGAATATTACATTTTTATATCAACTGAATACAGGGTTGTTAGTATATCCAAGAAGAAGATATCATGCAAGAGAGCTTGTCTTTCCACTTGAAAAGATCAATTAAGATAAATCTAATAAGTAAGGTTTGTAAACAACGTCCCCTCTTAACTCTAAATTCCCTCTAAATTCAAATTTGACAAATAAGATATCCTATCGTATTATATATCTTATGAAGGTAACTGCTATATTACCGGACAATCTCATAGAAGAAGTAAAAGAGTTTACTAAAGGGAAAAATCTTACCGAGGGCTTAATTATTGCCTTAAAGGAATGGTCTAATCTCCGGCATATTAAAGAATTAAATAAAAAAATAGAAAAAACACCATTAAAATTTTCAACTGATTTTAATGCTGATGATATTCGTGAGCTTAATCGAAGATCATGATCATTCTTGACACATCAGTCTGGATAGAGTTCTTTAAGAAAAATTTAGATATATTTACAACAGCTAAAAAGATATTGGAAGCAGAAGAGGTCTATGCATTAGAATGTATTTTTGGAGAACTTCTCCAGGGTGCGAAAAATAATAGTGAAAGGGATTTGATAATATCCTATTGGAATTATTTACCAAGGATAGATGAAAAAGAAATATGGATAGAAGCAGGGAAATATTCCGGAGAAAACAGGTTGGCCTCAAAGGGCGTTGGGCTTATTGACACAGTTATTATTATAGCGGCTTTTCGTTCAAAATCAAAAATATGGACCCTGGATAAAAAATTAAGAAAAATCCTAAATCAAGAAATCATCTTTTAATAGATTTATAAGAAATTTCCACAAACAATTAATTTCTGTTTATTCTTGATATTGTTAAACCTTACCTTTTAAAAGTATTAAACCTCCTTCATTAAGTATTTCCTTATTCAACATGGAATAGTATTCTTTCCTGCTTGTGGTGGCCCTATTATGGATACAACTGGGAATAATTCTAAATAGTTAGTAAATTTTCTGGGTAATATCCTTTTAACAAACTTATATGCAAAATAGAAAATAAATTTCTATTTTGCATATAGTTACAAATTCATTTTTTATTTATGGCACTTGACAAAAATATAAAACTTGATATAATTGTACTATAATCGTATTATTATAATAGTACAATATGAACAACATATACGTCATAAATTTTATTATGAATATGATATGGATTATAAATGATAAACACAATTGATATTTTTAATTCCAATTCAACCTGAGGTGTCATATGAAAAGGTTTATCGTCTTTTGTCTGTTTTTTTTGGTTTTCATAAGTGGCTGCAGCTCAGAAAAAACAAAGGGAAACGGTAAACAGGTCACGATTACACTAGGTGCTTATACGGTTACGAAAGAGGTATATCAAAAAGAAATCATCCCTGCCTTTCAGAAATACTGGCTCGAAAAAACAGGACAAAAGGTCAAATTTCAGGAATCCTATATCGCTTCGGGCGCGCAATCCAGGGCGATCATTGGTGGATTTGAAGCGGATATTGCCGCGCTGTCCCTTGAGCAGGATGTTGAAAGGCTTAGGGAAAACGGCCTTATAACCCATGACTGGAAAGATAATCCGTATAAGGGTTTTGTAACGAGGTCTGTCATCGTGATTGCTTACCGGCCTGATAATCCTAAAAAAATCAAGGATTGGATCGATTTGACAAGGGATGATATAAGCGTGCTTTATCCAAGCCCAAAGACCTCCGGCGGCGCAATGTGGTGTATCAATGCCATATATGGCGCGGGATTGAAGCTTACGGAAGTCAATGTTGGAAAGAAGGATGCAGATTATGCAAAATGGTTATTGAAATCCATACAAAAACGCGTCAAGGTTATGGACAAATCAGGCAGGGCTTCAGTAACCACATTTGAGAACGGAATAGGCGATGCATTGGTCACCTATGAAAATGAGGCCCTATTGAGGCAAATGGAGGGGAGACCATTTCCGTTTATCATACCCGAGGAAACGGTTCTTATAGAAAATCCGGTTGCGCTTATTGATAAAAACGTTGACAAGCATAATAACCGAGAGGCGGTAGAGGCATTTATCCAATTTCTATTTACTAAAGAGTCACAAAACGCCTTTGCCAAATATGGTTTCAGGTCTGTTATCGAAGAAGTGGAAAAGGAATCTTCAGCAAAATACCCTGTACCCAAACATCTATTCGATATAGCCTATCTGGGAGGATGGGACCTGTTGGAAAAGGACCTGTTCGGCCCTAACGGAATCTGGACCGCAGTAATAGAAGAAATCGCCCATGAAGAATAAACTGCCATACCCTTTAAAAAATAGAAGAAATCACTCATGAAGAATAAAGTGCCATACCCTTTAAAAATAGGGAAAGATGATTTTATACTTAGAAGTCTGGCCTTCGGTTATATCGGTTTGCTGGTAATACTCCCTATCATTGCGATCACCACGGAATCATTCAGAGGGGGTTTTTCAAATTTATGGGCCAACATAACCCTGCCCCAGGCATTATTCTCTTTAAAAATAACCTTTATTCTGGCCGTCATTATGGTCCTTATCAATATTGTTACAGGAACGGCCACCGCGTGGGTACTTGTCAGATATAAATTTCCTTTTAAAAACATCATGGATTCTTTAATCGATCTGCCCTTCGCCATTCCAACGGTGGTAACAGGTATTATGCTGGTTATATTATATGGTCCGAAGAGCATGATAGGTAGTTTGTTGGGAAAATTCGGCCTTGAGATCATTTTTAATAAGCCTGGAATCATACTGGCATTATTGTTTGTCACCTTCCCCTTTGTCGTGCGATCAGTACAGCCCGTATTACTGGAGTTGGAACAGGACATGGAAGAAGCGGCAAAAACACTCGGCGCCTCGCCTCAGACCATTTTTTTTAGAATCGTTCTTCCTTCATTACTGCCGTCAATTCTGACAGGGGCCGCATTGTCATTCAGCAGGGCGTTGGGGGAATTCGGCTCGATCGTTATGGTTGCCGGAAATATCCCTTTCAAGACCCAGGTGGCTGCCGTATATATCTATGGGGAGATTGAAAGCTACAATATTCAGGGAGCGTTGGGCGTATCTGTTTTATTGCTGTTAAGCTCTTTTCTTATTCTGATTTTCTTGAATCTTTTGCAGGTTTGGAGCAGAAAATATGAAAACGCGGGATAATACCGTAAAGATAGCCGTGAAACAAAAAAAAACAGGGAAGAATATCCTGATTCTCAGTGTGATAGCCTGGTTCCTGGTTTTGATTCTAGTACCGATTTATGGGATTGCCAAACGAACATTCACTTATGGAATATCGATCTTTTTGGCCTCCATATTCACACCTGCCGCCCGCCATTCATTTTGGTTAACCACGCTGATCACAGTCTCTGCCATTGTTATAAACACCATCTTTGGCGTTATTATTGCGCTGGTTCTCGTAAAACAAGACTTTAAGGGGAAATTGCTTATCGAAGGCCTTTTGGATCTGCCCTTTGCCGTATCACCGGTGGTTGCGGGATTCATGTTTATTATCCTTTTTGGTCCCAAGGGATGGATCGGCAGTTTGTTCGAAGGTTATAACATAAAAATCATTTATGCCCTTCCGGGGATGATAATCGCCACTTTATTCGTGACCCTTCCCTTTGTGGCAAGAGAAGTGATACCTGTATTGAGGGAATTCGGTCTTGAACAGGAAGAGGCTGCATATGTCCTGAGTGCGACAAAATGGCAGGCCTTTTGGAAGGTAACCCTTCCCTCTATTAAATGGGGCCTCATCTATGGCACAACCTTAACCGTGGCCCGGTCCATAGGTGAATTCGGGGCTGTGCTTGTAGTAAGCGGAAGCATCATTAACAGGACACAAACGGCAACATTGCACATACATCAGCAATTTACAGACTTTAACTACGCGGGGGCCTTTTCAGCCTCAGTCATATTGGCATTATTTTCATTTTCACTCTTAACAACTATGAAATTCATTTATAAAAGGGGCGATTGGAAGCAGCCATGGGCATAGTGATTCAAAACATAAATAAAAAATTCGGGGATTTTGTTGCAGTTGACAATGTAAGTTTTGAGATAAAAGAGGGAGAGCTTGTAGCACTATTAGGACCGAGCGGTTCAGGGAAAAGCACAATCCTGAGAATCATAGCGGGATTGGAAAGACCGGATTCGGGAGAAATATATCTAACAGGTGATAATGTCACTCACCTTTTGACTCAAGAGAGAAAAATAGGTTTTGTGTTTCAACATTACGCCCTTTTCAAGCACATGACAGTAGAAAAAAACATAGCCTTCGGCCTCGAGATCCAGAAAAGGAAAAAGAGTGAAATTAAAAAGAAGGTAAAAGAACTTATCAAACTCGTAAAGCTGCATGGTTATGAAAAACATTATCCATCACAATTATCCGGCGGGCAGCGGCAAAGGGTCGCCCTCGCCAGGACCCTTGCCACTGAGCCAAGGGTCCTGCTTCTCGACGAACCCTTTGGTGCCTTGGATGCCAAGGTAAGGGGCAACCTGGCCACATGGCTTAAGGATCTTCATGACAAATTAAACATTACAAGTATTTTCGTAACACATGATCAAAATGAAGCGATAGAGATTTCCGACAAGATAGTTGTCTTAAACAGGGGAAGGATCGAACAGATAGGGAATGCTGAAGAGGTCTATGAACATCCGGAAAGCAAATTCGTTGCAAGCTTTATAGGACATGTAAATATAATCGATGCCTTCGTAAAGAATAATAATTTATTCATCAAAGGCACAGAATACAAAATAGAGGACAAGTCCTTCGATATGATTGACGACTCTGACACTGTACTGCTTGTCAGGCCGGAGGATATTATTCTTATAAGGGAAAGGACTTTACAGGATTTTTTCCCATGCTTAATCAAAGACATTCACTATAGAGGGAGCTTTTACGAGCTTGATATAAAACTGGACAAGATTAATATAAGGGTTATTGAAAATAAATCTGAATTCTTAAAGAAAAATTGGGATAAAGATCAAGAGGCCTTTATTCAATTGAAGAATTACAAAGTATTCGATGCTTCCGAAGGTCACAAAAAACTTCATGAGCAATTGATACAACTGGGATACATAGAATAGACCTCATAGGTGGCTTTAACCAATTCGGATTTCTTAAGCCTATAGCAGAATGAATGCCTAAAGTTATAGAAGAAGTGCCTAAAGTTAATTGACACTTTAGGCACTTACAACAAATGGACCATGATCCTTTTTAATCTTGCGGAGAGATTTTAAATTCAACGGCTTGCAGCACTTCACCCTCCGGTCCTATTACGTCAACATGCCAGTCACCAACTGCATCCGCCATAATGATTTTAGAGCTATACGTGCGCCAGCTTGTTGATTTTACAAGCAAATCCACTCTCGCCATTTCGGTGTCACCGTAATACCATGCGTGTGTAACTTCAATAGGAGTCTTGGCACCTATAATTTTTGTAAAGCAATAAAGCTTACCCACATAAGCATCGAAGCTTTCTCCTACCTCTACTGGTTCCCGATCCATTACATCTCTGCAAATAACAGCCCTGGCAATTTTTATCGGAGCAGCTTCAGGAGCAGCAACTTCCTGTAAGGACGCGGTTTGCTGGAGAGAATCGCCCTCCTGAGACGGAGCAGCCTCCTGTGAAGGTGCAGCTTCCTGCGACGAAGCCACTTCCTGTGACGGAGTAGTCTCCTGTGCGTTAATTATGCCTACTGGGAAAAGAACTATCAGGCACACCAACATAGGAGCGAAAAGAACGTTAAATAATTTTTTCATACTGTTCCCCCCTTTCCTGGGATATTTATTTAAGATTTAAATTTGAGATCAGCTTAATTTAAACACAAATGATCATTTTTGGCAATACATTAAATTTGTATAAAACAATATTAAATAATTCCTTTAAATACCCCTGGAATAACCTTACCGCAAGAAGGACATACAGAATCGGTCACTTTATTTTCCAAAACGGAAAATCCGCGCCTTCGAATAAGGAGCTCCTGACACTGAGGGCATAAGGTATTCTCTGACTCCCCCAAAACATTACCAATATAAATATATCGGAGGCCTGCCTTCTTACCCAGAGAAAAGGCCCTTCTTAATGTAGCAATCGGTGTCGGACCTTTATCGGTTAATTTATAATCAGGGTGAAAACGGCTAACATGCCAGGGGATATCCGGGTCCACTTCAGCGATAAAGCCGGCAATACTGCTTAATTCCTCCTCGCCGTCATTCTCATCAGGTATGACGAGGGTCGTTATTTCCACCCAAATATCCAGTTGTTTCATAAGTCTGATTGAATCCAGGACCGGTTTCAGGTGTGCCTTGCACATCTTTTTGTAATACTCCTCATTAAAGGATTTAAGGTCGACATTACATGCATCCAGGTAAGGGCTTATTGTCTCCAGTGCCTCCGAAGTCATAAAGCCATTTGTGACGAATATGTTTGCAAGCCCCTCTTTTTTTGCCAGCTTAGCAGTATCATAGGCATATTCAAAAAAAATTGTGGGCTCGGTGTACGTAAATGAAATACTCTGACATCCCTTCTCTTTTGCATTAGAGACAATGTCTTCAGGAGGCAGATCATAACCTGACAAATTCATTCCATCCCTCTTTGAAACCTGAGAAATCTGCCAATTTTGACAAAAATCACATTGAAAATTACATCCCGCAGTGGCAATAGAAAAAGATACTGTGCCCGGCAAAAAATGATAAAGGGGTTTTTTCTCTATTGGGTCCACATTGGCTGCAATGACCTCTCTATACACATGTGTATATAATCGTCCGTCAATGTTTTGTCTCACCCCGCAAAACCCGAATTTAGACGGAGCTATTTTGCATTTGTGATTACAGAGAAAACACTCCGTTTCTTTGTCATTAAGAGTTTTATAACACATTGCTTCCTTAAGCATTTTGAATCCCTTCTCTTGCTTCATAAATCTCAATGAGGTTTCCATCCGGGTCCTTTATAAAGCAGACAAATCTCCCTTTATTTTCGATCTTCAAAACAGGCACATCCCTTTTTATAAGCTCTTGACAAAAAAACTCTTTATCTTCCACACCCAGACTCCAATGATTATATCCTGTAATATCACTCTCCCTTTTCCTCAATTTATAATCCTGAGGAGAAATAATCTCGATAACTACCCGGTCATATTTAAGCTTTGTCAATTTGCACGGTGTTGAAATATTAAAGATATCTCGCATCAGGGTTTCAGGAATAATCTTTGTCGCCTCTTTCTGGAATCCTATTTTTTCAGTATAAAACCTTGTTAATTCCTTGGGATTATTAGTAAATATTCCTATATGATAGATGGAATTGATCATAGAATTACACCCTTTCTCAATCTAAAATTTAGTTTTATTTTATACGGATATTTTTCATTGCTCAAGCCTTTTTTTAACAATGGAACTATTTCTCTTTGTTTTTTAATCTGTTATTTTTTGCTTAATCCCCCTATGATTGACGATTAGTGAATTATCTGTTATATTTATTAATATACATTCCTAAGGGCTGATTTCTTATTTCTGATTGCAGATGATAATCCCTTTCAACCATACGGTCCCGATCACATTATATGCAAGATACTTTATTAAATATAAGTTTTTAAAAACCAGCAAAAATCTTTTTTGAATGACAGTGAACAAGATCTGTCATTTATGAAACTTTTGATACCATTTTAAATCCTTACCAATAATAACATAGAAAAGGGGTTATAAAAATGTCAACTATTAATGAACTATTCCAAATCTCGGATTGGAAACAAGAAAAGCATGTCCCAGTAATAAATTCTCCTGCAAAATCGAAAAAAGGGGAATCTATACCTGTGGAGGTAACAGTTGGCAAAGAGATTCCTCATCCTAACACAACAGAGCATCATATTCGATGGATCGAAGTCTATTTTCTCCCAAAGGGAGAAAAATTCCCATATCAAATCTGCAAATCAGAGTTCACCGCTCACGGGGAATCATCTCAGGGACCAAACACAAGCACAGTGTTTACGAATCCTGAAGTAATGATTCAGTTCAAGACGGATAAATCGGGAACAATAATGGCATCTTCCTATTGTAACATCCATGGATTATGGCAAAATTCTAAAGAGATATCCGTGGAATAGATTACATTTTCAAATTCATAAAAATAATACAAAGGATGAATTTTTAGTTTTAGAAAAATAAACAAAAAGGCTAACCTTTTATAATCTTTTATATTTTACTGAAAAATTAACAATGTATTTGTTAGGAAAAATGGTTAGTGGAATCACTCCTGCTTTCATTTATAATATTTTTGTGTTAAAATAGATAATAAAGTTGTTAGAATTTATGTAGGACGGATTATGTGGGAGAGGGGGGAAGTATAAGTTTTTATTAAGTGGATCTACAAAATTTTCTTATTGAAATAAGATATTAAGGGAACATTTTATCGCGTCCAGCAGATTCAGTGGCTATAGGAAGTCCACTAAACAATGAACCAGCGATGATAGGAGTTGCGGCGATGATAAGCCTGTTTTTCGCATATGTGATTACCCTATCTATATCTATTCGAAAACCGCAGTGGATTTTTATCTTTCCTGCTCTCTATTCTTTTCTAAATTTCCTGTTATATGGATATGTCTTTTTTCTATCATTTCTTAAAGTAAATACACCTGTTCCAATTTCTTCAAAATTAATACATTCTTATTATGACTATAACTATACTTTATATTATTATACTCAATTTTACTTCTCACACGGCTTTGTAAGAAGCGAATCTATCATTATAAGGAGGTGAATCGAAAACAGGATTTAGATTATATCTGTGTCAGAAGCAAACTTCACATTCTTTTCAGTTGTATCAAGATCATTCATAGGATTTTTTCTTTAGGAGGTGATAATAACGATAAAAAAATAATTCAGTAATCTCTTGAATCATTTTACATCTTGAAGGAGAATGGTTATGGATAATTACAGGTTTTTGAAAGTATGGTTGATCGTTACTGTGCTTATAATCAGTGTCACTTTTCTGTCCGGATCGATATGCCAGGCCCAAATCTTTCCAACATCATACTATTATACAAATCCTTTGTATTATTCAGGTTATGGCTATTTTAATTCGATCAACGGATATCTGTTGGGATATGCCCCTTTTACACCTTTCCTGACCCCAAGTGTGGCCTATGCATATAATTCCTATGGTATTCCCACTTGGCCATATTTCGGGTCCCCTTATCAGACAACTTTTCCTTATACCACGTTACCAGGCACCCCAATACCCTATGCACGGTTTGATTATCCGACCTATGCCTATGGTTCACCAGATTTCTATTTGAGTTGGGTACTATTGCAGTAACTGGGAATTGGATATTTATTAGGAAGCGAGGTGCATTTAGATGAAGATTGGAATCAAAATTTTAATATTTTTTTCAATTTTGTCACTGACATTTGTAACTTTCAGCTCAACAGCTATTGCACAGGTGGGTTTTGGCGCCCCGCCTCTTTGGGATTTTCCGTCATTTCAAACACAGCCACTTCAGGTTCCAACCTGGGAAGACCCCTTTAACGGAAAAGGAGACATCCTTGTTGATAACTTTGAGTATTGGGACAGCCCATACAATCATGGGTGGATGCAGCAAGAGCCTGCCTATCCGGTCTATGGATTCGGCATAGGCTATGCCACAATATTCAATACGGTACTGGATTTGCAGGAGGGAAGCAGGGTACTTGATGTGTATCGTCCGCCCTCTATATTTTTACTCAGCACACCTTATGAAAGGCATCAGATATTCCACAGCCTTATTACACCCCCGAGCGCTGCCAATTCAGAGGCTGAGGCATGTATTCGTATTAGACCTAACGATGATGACGACACACCGAACCCGGTCGTGAGCTTCGACTTCAGAGCGCCCATTGGCATCGAGCCCTGGGATATCTTTGAACTGGATGTAATAGGAGAAAGCGAAGATGGCGACAATACCATCTCTGTAAGGATTGTACCCTTGCAGCCGCCTGACGGGACCTACCTGGGATCAGTTACCAGCACTGCAGGTATGTATGGTATAACCGCCGCTGTTTCCGGCTTCAACAAAGCCGGACAATTACAGGTTACTGTAGCCATTGGCCGTGGTATGCTCGATGGTTCATGGCATGCTATAATGGTGGATCTTGATGAGGCGGTAAGGGCTGCCTTGGATGGATTCGATGGTATTGATGATAATGATAAACCGGATTGGTATATGGCCAAGGCGTGTGCCGTGGCAGTCAGCGGCCAGATGTTCCGATTGGACAATCTAATGTTCAGGGCAGGTCCGGGTCACAGGACTATTTACAATCCCGATCTTTTCGAAATGGGTCCGCTGTATGCCCAGATCTTCGAGCCATACAGGTATCTTTTCATAGCTGACTATGCCGGAGGTGAATTCACAGTAGCAGAGCAGGTACACACACATGATTGTGAATGCTCACCTCTTGCCGATTTAATGCTCAATCCCGACAATTTTATTATCACTCAAGATCCGAATGATCCGAATGACCCTGTCGTAAAATACTGGACCGATTTGGGGGCAGATCCCAACAAATTCGGGGAAGAGGCAGATCCAAATCTTGAAGATCTCTTCGGGAGAGATTTCATTGTTGATTTAAGCCTGCCCATCTTTGCTGATCCAAATCTGAGAATGACTACTTCCGGTCCAGGACCTACAGCACAAACAATCATTGACGCAGGCACCCTGGGCTGGAATGCGACTGTGAATGGTTATGGAGCCAATGGTATTCAGGCATTCCTGCTTCAGCCACTTCCGATATACCCCTATGATGGCATGCCAACCTATATACCGGCTTATTATAATGCCATTGATGTTATCAAAACTTATGGAAAAGCTCACTTTAGCCCCGGCTTGGTTTTCCTTCTTGAGAGCGCTTTATGGAACGCGGGGGTCAAAGCCTGGCCAAATATTGCCGCCCTTGATTACACACCGCAGTATTTCGAAGATCTGATTGTGACTATCGAGGTAACCAATGGAGTACATTCCGATGTAAGGACATTCCCCATCAGTGTGGTAAACTATCCGGTGGAAAACTATCCACCCGTGGTCCAGTTGAATATCCTGGCCAATGTCTTCATGGTCGGCCAGTTAGGTGAGCACGTTATTACCTTTATCGATCCTGACTGCTTCATTTTCTCCATGTCACCTGCTCCAGCGACAACTCATGTGCCTGGATTTCCAGTTTCTGGATCCTTCAGGACCGATATGGACGATCTCACTTTTCAGGCTACAATTAATGGTTTGAGCGCCTATCAATATGGCCCGTGGATCGAAACCATTATAGATCCATGCAGTGGTTTGATTAGCTGGGTGCCAAAGTTCGAAGGTGCTAATCATATAGCTGTCACCTGCTCGGATGCCCGTGGCGGCACTGCATTTGCCGATACCTGGATTATTTCGGTAAGCGGCGGGACATGGTTGAATCATCCGCCATACATAGCATTGCGTCCAACTGAGCCGATGGTTGTTAAGGCAGGAGAAGAGGTGATACTGCATTACCCGCAATTTATAGTAGTGGATGCTGATGGTGATCAACTATATGCTTCCTGCAATGTTGGTTCATGTGGGCGCGATACCAATGGCAACTTTATTTGGAAATTTCAGAGCAACTTCCCTGGCTCTTATCTGGTCGAGATTGTATTTTATGATATCAGAGGCGGCTACGCGATTATGGAATTGTTTCTGGATGTCAAGCCCTGGTGGTCTTATTGATAATTTCTTGTTTTATTGCTTAGGATGCGATAAAAAAGAGGGCAGCGGGCTTCCGCTGCCCTCTTTTTTATACTTACAGGTAACTTATATGAAAAACTCGAAATTCAATGAACATATCAAATTTTTCAGACATATCAAAAAATTATATAAAAACATCATTAGTTCAAAAGGCGGCTGGTGAGACCTTATTGGATCTCCTTCAAATCAAGGATTTCGAAGATGTTCTGGATCTGGGCTGCGGTCCCGGTCATTTAACTTTTAAGATTGCTAAATTGACAAAGGGTAAAGTAGTCGGTATCGACCCTTCTAGTGGAATGATCCAAAAGGCAAATGAAGATTATCAACGCCAGAATATCTTATTCAAGATTGGCTCTGCGGAAAACCTCCATTATGAAAGTGAATTTGATGCAATCTTTTGCAATTCAGCCTTCCAATGGTTCCAAGACCCGGAAAGGGCATTAAGAAATTGTTTTGTTAGCCTGAAAAAAAATGGACGTATTGGTATTCAAGCCCCAGGCGGGAAAATTTACTCTCCAAATTTCCAAGAGGCCATTCATAAGGTAAAAAATTATCCTGACACGGCAAATATGTTCTCATATTTTAGGCCTCCGTGGGTTTTCCTTGAAAATGCTGATGAGTATAGTACCTTATTTAAAAATGCCGGTTTTGATGTAGTATTTTCAAAGATTAAAAGGATTGAAACACAATATTCTCCCGCTGAAGTATTTAAAATTTTTAAATCCGGTGCATCTGCGGGCTATCTGAATCAAGATTATTACAGTATTCCCATAAATCCGGAATACCAGAAAAAATTTCTTGAAATTGTTGAAAAATCCTTCATTGAACAATCAGAAAATAATATAGTAAATCTGATATTCAACAGAATATTTTTATTGGCAGGGAAATATTGAGCAAATGTAGTAAATCGTATATGCTCTATGCACGGTGACCAGATGCTAAAATGTTATATATTCTATCACTATTGATTTGCCTCAGCTTTTTAACTCACCAATCTTATTGAAATAAAAACCCGTTTTTATGTATAATTAATATAGGTTAAGAATTTTCTATAAAATAATTATATAAATAGAATTACTTTGATTAATCTAAGCTTGTAGGGAGGCTAAAGATCATGTCATTTAAAGCTGTTCTCAAGAACTCTATCATTATTTTCTTTTTTATTTTTCTTGGAATTTTTTTATCTGTGAATATTTGTAATGCGCAATATCTTCCATTCAATTATGGTACTCCTTATGGCACAGGATCAGGATCACAGAACATTCCGGTTATTACGCCTTTCATGCGCATCAATGTAGATTCTATAAATTTCTATAGCCCCTATGGATACGGAACGAACAGCTCTTCACCGTATTCAATGGGTGGTCTATACGGACCTTACGGTGGCGGGCTATATGGAGGTTTTTATGGCTTCTATGGTAGACAGTATGGAGGTTTCTACGGGCTCTACGGAGGTCTATATGGTATGGGTAATCTTATGGGGCCAGGCCTTTTTGGAGCTTATGGCTTTGGAGGACTAGGGATTCCCTGGTTTTTCTAAAGAAATTTAAAATATTTGAGATAATACCCGTACTGCCTTCCTTAGTAACTTAAAACGGCAAACAGGCCAAATCGTCCTGTAATCCCATTTTCGTTGCGATAAGAATAAAATTCGTCAATCCTGCATGCATTACATATATTAGATAATTCAATATGGCCTGGCTTAATACCTTCATCACAAAGCTGTATATGTAATGCGTTTACCAGATTTATGGATCTGGAACCCTTTTCTGTTTTTGAGAGGATACTGTCAATACCAGAGGGAAATGAGCACTCCATTGCATCTATCAAGTCATCTCCGACTTCATAACATTTGCTGCAGATTACAGGTCCTATACCCACCCTGATATATTCCCTTCTGCAGTTGAATGTCTTCACCATTTCAGAAATAGTATTTCTTAAAATACCTGAGACAATCCCTTTCCATCCTGAATGGCAAACCGCCAAAACCCTTTTAACCGGTTCATAAAGAATGTTCAAGCTGCAATCTGCTGCCATTCCTGAAAGTATAATATCCTTCGAATCAGTAACTATTGCATCCGTGTTCTCGATGCCATCCTCCCATTCTCGAGCACCTCTACCCTTGTAATGGCCGTCAATCACCCTTACATTTGCAGTATGACTTTGCTGCATCGCTATCATTGAATCAACGTCATAACCTAAGGTTTGGCAAACGAGTTTCCTGTTTCTGACAACATCATCCTTTTTATCTCCGACATGAAGCCCAATATTCAATGTATCATATGGTTTTTGACTATAACCCCTTATTCTGGTTGTAATGAGATGCCTTAATCCAGGAGAATACTTTTGAAATGATGAAAATTGATAGTAAACTATACGATTTCTTATTTTTTGCATGTTTACGGCATTTCTGTCTGAGTTATATATATTATTAATCATATCCATTTTATATAACTTCTGTAATATGAATACAGATACAAAAATAAAATGTCAAGAATCAGGATGAAACAATCATGGATCTTTGATTCATAAAGGGGAATTAAAATGCCGGATAAGGATTTTAAAACCCAAAACAGGTCTGTCTATATTTAAAACTAATTGCTGCTGAGATGTAAAGAGATGTGCTGAAAAAATTTTTCCACCGTAACTTTTAATTTCTATTCTACGTCAAAAAATTATACTAATACCTCTACCAGCCAATTTTTCTTCCTGAACTAACGCTACTGACAGTTACAACTGAATAATTCCACTGAATAATACTTGACACAAACAAAAAAATCATTTAATTTATCATCAAATATAGTTATTTATTTAATATTTTTTAGGTATTTTTTTTGTTATTTCTAGGTAATTTTGAAAATCACAATATATTCTTTTTGGAAAATGTCTTTCACACAAAAATAAAAGGCATTTCGAAGAAAGATAAAAACTCCTTAGACGGATTTATTATAACCACCGGAAATAGTCCGGTATTAAATGCCATGCAGGCAGATAGGAGGTGATTGTTTTATATTGTTATCTTCAATAGATTTATTAAATTTTAAAGGAGGTGATTATTTTTTGATGTGATTCTATTCATAGATAGTCTTCAATGGATTCATTATGGGTTAGATTGTTACAAATATCTAACGGGGGAAAAAAAATGAAAACGAGGTTTTTGAAGTCTTTATTAATAGGTCTAGTTTTTATTACAACAATAGGATTGGTTTCCGGTACATGTTTTGCTCAATTAATCGGTCCTACCTGGTTTCAAACCGGCATTGGTGGCCCTACATGGTTCCAGACAGGTATTAGTGGGCCCACCTGGTTCCAGACGGGTATTGGCGGCCCATCTTGGATAACAGGGACTTCAGCTCCGGGTACTGGTATCGGCGGTGTCGGCGGTTTTGGTACTACAGGCTTTACCGGTCTCGGTGGTGTTGGTGGTTTTGGCACTCCAGGTGTCGGCGGTTTTGGTGCTACAGGCTTTACCGGCCTTGGTGGTGTTGGTGGTTTTGGTGCTACAGGCTTTACCGGTCTCGGTGGTGTTGGTGGTTTTGGTGCTACAGGTATCGGCGGCATAGGCGGTACTGGTGCCCCAACCTGGCTATTCTCTGGTGTTGCCGGACCTACATGGCTTCAGACCGGTGTCGCTGGACCTACTTGGTTTCAGACTGGTGTCGGAGGTCCCTCCTGGGCATCGATTTTATGATATTACGACCAGTTGAAGTGATATCCTTGTGCAAAAGGATATTAAGACTTTTTGATTTTTCGAATTAAAAATATTAACCACAAAGCCAGCAGGATTAATCCTGCTGGCCTTCTCCCTCTTCTTTCCCTTCTTTCTCTTCTTTTTCTTCTTTTTCTTCTTTTTCTTCTGATTCCTCAGGTATATTTACGGAGATCTCGTTTTGAGAAATATCTTCCAGGGTAAGTATAGTGAGAAAATCATTTTTAAATTCTATCAGCCCGCTCTTTATGGGCATAAGGATAATTCGCTGGTTTTGAAGGTGAATTTGAAGATTGCCAGGTGTGATATATGTCATAAAGGGGGCATGATTGTGAAATATCCCCACTTCCCCCTCTTTTCCGGGAAGCACCACATGATTTACCACTTCGTTATAAATGGTTTTTTCTGGTGTTATAATCTTGACTGTTATAGGCTTAGAGCCTTGCATGAATCAGGACCCCGTCTTGAATGTCTTTGCCTTCTCAACTGCCTCATCAATATCCCCCACCATATAGAATGCCTGGTCCGGCAGGTGATCATATTCGCCTGAGAGCAACCCCTTGAAGCTTCTTAAGGTATCCTCAAGCTTTACATATCTGCCATGCATCCCGGTAAAGGATTCACCCACAAAAAAGGGCTGGGAAAGAAATTTTTCGATCTTTCGGGCCCTGTAAACCAACAACTTGTCTTCTTCTGAAAGCTCATCCATGCCGAGTATGGCAATTATATCCTGAAGGTCCTTGTATCTCTGTAAAACTCTCTGGACCTCGCGGGCAATGTTATAATGTTCATCACCGACCACATCCGGGCTTAAGGCCCTCGAAAAGGATTCGAGGGGGTCCACCGCGGGATAGATACCCTTTTCAGCTATCTTTCTGGACAAAACGGTGTTCGCGTCAAGATGTGAGAAGGTTGTGGCAGGGGCCGGGTCTGTAATGTCATCCGCAGGGACATACACAGCCTGAATACTGGTGATTGAGCCATATCTTGTAGTAGTAATCCTTTCCTGAAGCTCTCCCATTTCAGTAGCAAGGGTAGGCTGATAACCGGCCGCGGACGGCATTCTTGAGAGGAGTGCGGACACCTCGGATCCGGCCTGAGTGAAACGGAAAATATTATCCACAAAAAGAAGTACATCCACATGGTGGTGATCACGGAAATATTCTGCCATGGTTACGGCAGAAAGGCCCACACGAAGCCTGGCACCTGGAGGCTCGTTCATCTGACCGTAAACAAGGACCGTTTTTTCAAGAACTCCCGCTTCCTTCATCTCCAGCCAAAGGTCCGTCCCTTCCCTGGTCCGCTCCCCCACGCCTGCAAACACGGAATATCCACCATGGACCTTTGCTATGTTGTTTATAAGCTCCATAATGAGGACTGTTTTTCCCACGCCCGCGCCTCCAAAAAGCCCTGTCTTTCCACCTTTTATATAGGGCTCCAGGAGATCCACCACTTTAATACCGGTTTCGAAGATCTCCAGTTTTGGCTCAACATCCACAAATTTAGGTGGATCACGGTGAATGGGATAATAATCTTCTGCAGATACAGTTCCCCCCTGGTCCACAGTCTCTCCAAGGAGGTTGAATACCCTTCCAAGCGTTTTCTCACCAACAGGTACACGTATAGGGTGACCCGTATCCTCCACATCTATACCCCTTGCTATTCCGTCGGTGGAAGAAAGCGCAACCGCCCTCACCTGCCCTGCGCCGATATGTTGCTGGACTTCTGCTATGATTGTGGATCTTTTACCTTCAATATTCACATCGATCTTCAATGCGTTAAATATATCCGGTAAATGGCCGTGCGGAAACTCCGCATCCAGTGTAGAGCCTATAATCTGAACAACCTTTCCTTTATTCATATTATGATCACCTCAATTAATCCTTTTGTAATGCCAGAACTGTACCCATAATTTCATTGAGTTCTCTTGTTATTTTTGATTTTCTGAGTGCGTGATACAGATTGCGCATCTCTGTAATCATGTCCTTGGCTGATGTGGAGGCCTGCTGCATAGCCAGTCTTCGGCTTATATGTTCCGCTACGATGCTCTCCAGGATGGCTTGAAAAAGCCTGTTTATTACCAGTTCAGGTAAAAGGACACCAATCATATCATGGACATTGGGTTCGCATACAAACTGTCTGGGCTTATTCTTATCCGGAGAATTCAACTCCTGCAGAAAATCATCACAAGGCAGAAGGGCCTCAACAACAGGATACCTGACTGAGGTGGATTCAAGATGCGTATAGACAAGAAGAACCTCGTCAAGCTCACTTTTTTCAAGGGATTGGATAAGATTCTGTGCCAGGGGCAAAATATCCTCATAGGTAAACTTATCCGAAAACTGCTCGGTGCAAAACTTCATTTGAACCCCTCTGTTCCTGAAATGCTGAATCGCCTTTTTTCCTACCGCGTAAACAACAGGAGACAGATCCTTTCTTGAATATTGATCATAAATCCTGTCTGCTTCCTGAAGCACATGGTAATTAAATCCCCCGCACATCCCCTGATTACTTGTCACTACTATAAGTCCTACGGTATTGACATTTTCCTTGGTATGGAGCAGGCAAAGGTCCCTGAAGCTGTTTTCATCCTGCAGGGCTGTAAAAAAAAGGTCTGCCGCCATATCCTTTAGCGACATGGCATAATCCCTTGTTTTTTCGAGCCTGCGGCTTGTACGAAGCACCCTCACAGAAGAGATCTTCTCCATGGTCTGGGTAATCTTCCGGATATTAGCTGCAGCCTCAATCCTTTTTCTTATATCACGAAGGTTGGCCAATATTTATTCCCCGCACTTTTGCTTTTTTGATACCTGAGTGTCATTTTTTACGAGTGGCTCAGGGTTTTTCTCTTGACCATTTTCCAAATCATCTGTATCTTGAATGACATTGTTGTCTCTGAGAAATTTCTGACTATATTCTTCCCCGATCTCATTCAGAAGCCTTTTATTCTCCAACCTGCCGCTTTCTCTTATTTCCTGTAAAGCCTGAGGATAAACCCCGTGAACATAATCAAGAAATTCACTCTCGAACTCTTTTATTTTATCCAATGGTATATTATCGCAATATCCATGTGTGGCTATATATATGTGAACCACCTGGTCCTCTACAGCCATAGTCTGAAATTGTTTTTGTTTGAGGATCTCAACAAGACACATACCACGCTTCAATTGTCTTTGAGTAGCAGGGTCCAAATCAGTGCCGAGTTGGGCAAATGCCTGGAGTTCCCGAAACTGTGCCATTTCAAGTCTCAAAGTGCCGGCAACCTCCTTCATGGCAGGTATCTGCGCATTCCCACCCACACGAGACACGGATACACCCACATCCACGGCAGGACGTATGCCCGCGGCAAACAGGTTAGGAAGAAGGTATATCTGGCCGTCAGTAATGGAAATGACATTGGTTGGTATATAGGCAGAGACCTCACCCTCCTGAGTCTCAATAATAGGGAGGGCTGTCATGGAGCCTCCGCCAATCTCGTCTGAAAGCTTGGCTGCCCTTTCGAGAAGTCTTGAATGAAGGTAAAATACATCGCCGGGATAAGCCTCCCTGCCGGGAGGACGATTTAAAAGAAGAGATAATTGCCTGTAAGCATCTGCGTGCTTTGACAGATCGTCATAAACCACTAACGTATCCTGGCCCTTTTCATACATAAACCACTCTGCAATGGCACACCCGGCATACGGTGCGATATACTGGAGAGGAAAATGGCTGCTGGCTCCGGCAGAAACAACTACAGTATAATCCATGGCCCCGAATTGTTTCAGTTTTTCAACCACAGCAGCAATGGTTGAAGTCTTCTGGCCTATGGCCACATAGATACAAATCACCCCGGTTTCTTTTTGATTTAAAATTGTATCAATAGCAATCGCTGTCTTTCCGGTCTTTCGGTCCCCTATGATCAGTTCTCTTTGTCCTCTGCCTATGGGGACCATGGCATCAATGGCCTTCAATCCTGTCTGAAGCGGCACTTTTATAGGCTTACGATCAGCGATGCCGGGCGCGGAGGATTCCACGAGACGGAACTTTTCACATCTTACAGATCCCATATCATCCAAAGGATTTCCAATCGGATCGACAACCCTCCCGAGAAGTGCCTCTCCTACCGGGACGGAGAGTAGTTTTTTCAGTCTTTTCACCTGGAAACCCTCTTTTATCTTCAGGTAATCTCCAAGTATCACAACCCCGACCGTTTCCTGTTCGAGGTTGAATACGATTCCCTGGATTCCATTCTCAAACTCGACCATCTCTGATGACATGGCATTGTTCAGTCCACTGACCCTGGCAATACCATCTCCAAGTTCAAGAACGGTTCCCACCTCTTCGATTTCCAAATGGGATTCATAGGTTTCCAGCTCTTTTTGTATGATTTGAGACAGTTCAGCCAGATTAACCTTCATATTTTTTAACCCCCTCACAAGGATTTGATAAAATTTTAAATTTCAGTTTCTCAAAATCCTTTTTTAATGACATGTCTATCTTGATTGAATCTGTATAACAAACAAACCCCCCTAAAACATCCGGATCAATCTCATTGTTAAGGATAACATCCATCTTAAGGGATTTTACCAAAGCTTCCTGAAGCCCTTTCATCTGTGAATCGTTTAATGGGAAAGCCGAGACTACCCGAACCTTCCTCCTTAAATTCACTTCGTCCGTCATTTGGCAAAGCGCGTAATAAATTCCGGGTAAAAGCTCGGTATGATTATTGTCTATAATCTTCTCAATAAAACACAGGACAACCTTATGCATATGATTCTCAAAGAAGTTTCTTATTCGCTTTTTCCTGGTATTTCGATCGATCGCATGACATTGAATAAACTGTCTCAATTCCGGCACTTCCTTCCAAACAGCTATAAAATTACCAAGCCCCTCGTTCATCGAGTCCAAAAGATCTGTCTCCCTGGCAAACTGAAAGAGGGCCCTGGCATAGGCCATGGAAGCCTTATACCTCTTATGTCCCATATTCAACAAGACATCGTGCTCTAATTCGTTCTGGATATCATCAGTTGTACAAGGATCAGTTTTGTTTGACATGCCTTTTATACTCATCAAGATATTTATTCATCAAACGTTCCCCTTCCTGGGGATCGATCTCTTTATGAAGAAATTTTTTGGTCATTTCAAAGGTAATAAAAACCAGCTCGGATTTAAACTCCTCAAGTGCCTTATGACGAAGCTGATCAATATCTCTTTGGGCCTTCTGAAGAAGCTTCTCCGCCTCTTTCTTGGCTTCAGTCAGGATGTTATTCTTGATCTCAACCGTTGAGGCCTTTGTCCTGCTCACAATGGCAAGTGATTCTTCTTTAGCTTTAAGGAGCATCTTCTTTCTTTGATCCAGGAGCCCGTCAGCCACTTCCCTCTCTTGCTTAATATGTTCAAGCTCACTGGCAATCTTTGAGGACCGGGCTTCCAATGCGTTCAGGATCACTCCCCAAACATACTTCCACAGGACAAAAACCAGGAGACCAAAAGTAATCAGTGTCCAGATAACCAGCCCGGGCTGGATCTCTAAAAGTCCCTCCTTTATGATATCAAACATCCGATTATTCCCTTTTCAGAAATTATTTTGTTGCTACAATGATACAGATGACAAGAGCGAAAAGTGCGATACCCTCTACAAGTGCGGCTCCTATAAGCATAGTTGCTCTAAGGGGATTGAGGGTGTCCGGCTGCCTGGCTATTCCTTGAAGGGAAGCCCCGCCTATGAGACCTATTCCGATACCAGCGCCTACTGCTGTTAATCCCGCGCCAAGTGCGGCCCCTAATGCTGCAATATTTGGTAACATCTCTTTATTCCTCCTCCCTTTAAACTCAAGGATTTCATATTAATGGGCTTCTCCTGCCATACCGACAAAAATGGCAGAAAGAAAGGTAAAAATATATGCCTGCAAAAGGCAGACAAAGATTTCAAGCAAACTTACTGCTACAGCCGTTGGAACGGTCAAAACCCCGAGAAAGACATTTCTAAACATAATTACGAGGTACAGAATGACAAAAATAATGATATGGCCGGCCAGCATATTGGCAAACAACCTTATCATAAGGGCAAAGGGTTTACTGAACATGCTTATAAACTCGTTCAAACCAATTATCGGCGCGAGGAATACCGGCACCCCTTCGGGCACCAGATGTTTCCAGTAGGAAATAGGTCCGCGCAGGACCATACCGTATATCTGCGTGAAGAAAAATGTAACCAGGGCCAGTCCCATGGTAACCGCCAGATTCGAAGTCACGGTCACAGATTTAGGGATCAGGCCGACCAAATTGCAGGCCAGGATGAACAGGAATTGCGTGCAAAAAAAGTGTAAGTAAGCCCGCTCCCTGTCCGGGCCGATAAAAGGCCTGACAATGTCATCCCTGACAAACTCAATAAAGACCTCGATCAACATCATGGAACGGTCCGGGGCAGAGATACCGCGTTTTTTATATTTTCTGGCTATCGAATAGAGAAACCAGAAGAGCCCCAGAGAGATGATCAACATGTAGAGCACATATTTGGTTATGCTAAGATCGGCCCCGAAGAGATTGATTCGGATCAAAACACTATCCGACATATGATGGGTCAAAAGCTCAAATATGTTATCCGAAGGATTTGTCATTATTTTCTTACGTCCTTATCTACAGCACTCTTTACCCAGCAATATTTAAAAACTCTATAAAACTAGATATTAAACGGTAAAGAATTTTGAATTACTTAGACCAATAGCAATCCCATAATCTAATTCTTCTATCGGCCAGTAATATCAAAAACTTTAAAGGAATATCGCATTCTTGGCAGCTTCTCAAAATCCCGGTTGCATCTTGAGAAGAATTGCAAAATTCAAAATGCAAATTTTAAAACTCAAAATAATGTATTCCTTAAATTTGCATTTTTCATTTTACATTTTGCAATTTTCATTAACTATTCGAAAACCACAATATTTTGAGCAGTTACCTTTTTCCCACGTAAGTTCTTTTTCTTAATACTCGTCAAGATTTTTGGAAACCCTGTGGGAGGGTATGCCAAAGACTCCTTTAACGGAGTAAAGACATATTGCATGAAGGGACTTATTATAGTATCCTCCTGACAACAAAGTTTTGACAACTATAAATGTTTTGACCCCCATAAAAAGGAGCTATGAATTTTGGAAACCCGCCAATCACAAAAATACTTTACAGGCAGCCCTCCTCCTTTTACTTACCCGGATACTGAAAGGGAGACCTATTACTTACGATTCAATTTTGAATATGGTAATCTGGATGACGGGACCCTTTGGATAAGAACACCTAAAAAAGGTTTGTATCATATTGATTGGCTTACCCTTCGCCTTCTTCTGGAATTAAACGCAGGGATGCCCTTTTCTCCCTTGTGTAAAAAATATAAAATTGATCCGAATGAACTGAAAACCTTGTTAGCAAATCTTCAGCATGAAGGAGCCATAGTTTCACCAAGAGAAGGGAAAATATCCCAGGCAAGCCAACAGGATGATATTCATATCGCACCCTTTGTTTTTCTGTTTATCCTGCTTGCTGCAATACAGATAGAATATTTTCAGAATATTGCAGGCACTTTCACTATTCGTCACTGGTATGAAACCCTGTTGATCGGATTAATATCCATATTCCCCATAATCCTGCATGAGCTTGGACATTATTTCAGTTCAAAGCCTTATTTTACCCCTCGTCTGGGTTTTACTTTCCTGTGGTTTTTTCCGGCGGTTTATATTGACACCCATGCGTCATGGTGTCTTCCCCGCAATATCCGGTTGCTTATAAATTCTTCAGGGCTCTTGATGGACCTAGGTTTCAACACCCTGCTTGTAATACTCGTATTGTACTATCCTTCCATGGAATATTATGTGACTCCATTGCTTATACTTCAATACACCCGATGGAGTATTATTATGAATCCTCTTGTAAACGGGGACGGATATTGGTTATTATCGGATTTTACCCGTACTGTGAATCTGCGCCAAAGGGCCAGGGAATATTTTCACAAAAGACGTTTCCACTGGCTTTCCATATATGGGTTTTTATCTGTCGTTTTCACAATTTTTTCAATTATGGGGCTTATATGGTTTGCTATAAACCTTTTTAGATTGGGGATCAAGATATGAGTTTCTATCCTGTTTAAGGGAGAATAAAGATGAATTATGGATTTTTGAAGATACTATTAATCATATTGGGCTCCGTGGCCCTCATTGGCTCAGCCTTCAAGATATTAAAGGAATATGAGCGGGCTGTGGTCTTCCGTCTTGGCAAACTGCTTTCTGCCAAAGGTCCGGGATTGGTTTTTTTGATCCCGTTCATTGACCGTATAAAGAAGGTCGATCTTCGTCTTGTATCCATAGATGTTCCGAGGCAGGACATCATGACAAGGGATAATGTGCCTGTCACTGTTGACGCCGTGGTATATTTTCATGTGGTTGACCCGGCACAGGCAGTTATTACCATTCAGGATATTTATCAGTCCACCTTCCTTATCGCTCAGGCCACACTTCGCAACGTACTTGGGCAGGTGGAACTGGATGACCTTTTGAGCCAGCAGTCAAAGATAAACAAACAACTGGAAGAAATTATAAGTGTGCATACCAAGCAATGGGGTATCAATATCTCTATAGTAGAGATCAAAGAAGTAACCCTGCCTGAACAGATGAAACGGGCCATGGCCAAACAGGCAGAGACAGAAAGGGAGCGCAGGGCCAGGCTCATTGACGCTCAAGCTGAATACCAGGCGTCACAAACCCTGGCAGAGGCAGGAAGGATCTTATCCAGTAATTCTCAGGGATTACAACTACGATATTTACAAACCCTTAGGGATATATCCAATAATAAAGGCTCCACCATCCTTTTTCCCCTGCCCCTGGACCTCTTGGGTCCGTTCGTGGATGGCGCAAAAAAGCTGTTTCAAACCTCCTGGGGAGCAAAACAAGAAGAACCAAAAGCCGAATCAGAGAAATCCTCGAAAAAGGAAGGGGTTACAAAGTCTGTAGAGGTTGATGCAATTCCTGTGCAATTAGATAAGGAAAAAGCCGCCATCAAAGAATCTATGATCATAGAAAATCTGATTGCTGAATATGAACGTGATTTGAATGAGGGGAGCTTAAAGCCGAGATACGTGCAATGGGTGGTTACCGATCGGTGTCAATTTCAATGCGCCCATTGTGAAACAACTGTCGCGCAGAATGATAACCGGGAACTTTCAACCACCCAAGCCAAAAAGATTATAGATCAGCTTGCTGAAATGGGCTGTGAATTTTTATCTATTACCGGCGGCGAGCCTATGCTGAGAAAAGACCTTTTCGATATAGCACGTTATGCCAATGAAAAGGGAATCAAACTGGGACTAACCACAAATGGACAGGCGACAGAGGAAAACCTCTCCGCCCTTTCCGATATCAAATTGGAGTCGTTGGTCGTTACACTTGATGGTTACGGGGATACACAGAACAGGATAAGAAATGCCCCCGGCTCCTATGAGCGGGGGATCAGGACCATTGAATTCTTTCATGATATAGGAGTTCCGAGGATCTGCGTATCCACTATCCTTCTGGATGACAACCTCAAAGAGTTTCCCAGATTAACAGAAGATGTGTTCCGGGTTGGGGCCAATCTGATGCAGATTCAGCCTCGCATCCTGCACAATGGAAAACCTTTTCGCAATTCGCCGGAAACAGTCAAGGATGCATTCAGATTTATACTGGAGGCAAGAAGGCGCGGCTTCCCTGTGGAAGCAGGGGAGCAATTCGGTTATCTGGGGCCATTGGAGCCATTGATACGTTCAACCCCGTTCTTTTGCGGTTCCGGTTGGAACACATTTTGCATTAATGTGGATGGCAAGGTTCAAGGCTGCCCTGTAAAAACGGTTCCGGAGATAAAAGAAGGGAACTGCACAACGGATTTGTTGCAGGAGATTTGGCATAATGGATTCTCATTGTTGCGCAAAGTTACCCCTGAAGGGCTTCCGGAGGGCTGTCAAAGATGCCCCTATCTTTCAGCATGCAGGGGGGGGTGCTGGCTATTCAGAGTACATGGATTAAATCCCTGCTTTCTTCTTGAAGCGGAGCAGGTATATCGGGAGATTACCAATGCAGCGTTATATACTCAAACTTCTTAACGAAAAACCAAGGTACTTCCTTGATCAGATAAAATATTATCCCAGAAACGTGGTATGGGAGCTCACCCTGAGGTGCAATATGAATTGCGCCCATTGCGGATCACGTGCAGGCCAGGCCCGGGGCGAAGAATTAAATCATGAAGAGGCCCTGGACCTATGCCGGCAGCTCGGGGAAATGGATTGTGAGATATTGACTCTACTCGGAGGAGAGCCCTTTTTAAGGGAAGACTGGGACGATCTCGCCTTATGCCTTAATAAATATGGTGTGAAGGTGAATACCATATCGAACGGATATCTTATGGACCAAGTGCTTGTGGACCGGATCAAGAGGGCAAGGCTCACCAATGTAGCCATCAGCCTTGACGGACTCCAGAAAACACATGAGAAGATCAGGAGAAAACCCGATTGTTACCAGAGGGTTCTTAACGCCCTCACACTTCTTCGAAAAAACGAGATCTCCTCTGCCGTAGTAACAACCATATGCCACGCCAACATAAAGGAACTGGATGAGCTCCTCGAGATAATAGTCCGGCAGCAGGCCGAGATCTGGCAAATCCAGATTGGTGTTCCCAGAGGGAGATTGTGTGAGCACAGCGACTTCATACTTCAGCCGGAAGAGCTGCCGGAACTGGAGCGTTTTATCCTGAAGGTCCGCCGGGACGGACGTATCCGCCTTGACGTTGCGGACAACATAGGCTATTTTGGAAGAAACGAAGAAATATTCCGATCCAGGCCCACTTCAAGGCTGCCCTTCTGGACCGGTTGCTATGCCGGTATGCAGGCCATGGGCATCGATGCAAATGGAGACATCAAGGGGTGCCTGTCCATGCCCTCCTTGCCTCAATTCATTGAAGGAAACATTCGTAAACAGCCCCTGAAGGAGATATGGGAGAGACCGGGGGCATTCTCTTATAATCGTGATTTTCATTCGGACCAGCTTGAGGGGGACTGCTCAGGCTGTGAATATGGCAATATCTGCCGCGGAGGCTGTAAATCAACTGCCTACTGTTTTACCGGCTCGTTCTTTAACAATCCTTACTGCTTTTACAGAATAGAAAGTAAAAGGGAAAGGTAGGTATATAATCATGGCACATATATTTTTTGAAAGATTAGAAAAGAGACAAAGCACTCAGACATTGTTAACAGGAATCGGAGGAACCACCCCAATAGCGATCTATTCGGCTCCACTGCCGGACAGCTACGGATGGGGGAGCATAGGCTTCAATCCCCTTACCCCGCAATTGCTCTATGGTATCAGTCCTCCAACCACATATCCAACAGGAGGCTATTTCCCATGGGGGAGCGGTGGGCTTTTCGGGATGTACGGTTATTCACCATACAGTCCCTTCTCTTCATGGACAAACCCTTTTGGCAGCTATAACCCGTGGAGTTCATGGGGATCGGGCGGCTTTTTCTCTCCCATCTGGAATTATCTGGGCGGGCTTTTCGGAGGAAGCTTCCCGTGGTCATGGGGAGGCTCCTGGGGAGGCAACTATCCGGGCATTCCCGACATCCGGTTATTATACGGCATACCCAGCCCCATACAGTCTCCTACTAATATAGCAACCTTTTATGGGCTGACTACACCTGTTATCCCGAGCTTACCGCCTAACAATATAGTGGCCTATTATGGGATAACAGTCCCGAGTATCGGATTATACTAGCAGCACCGGCAGACGTCTTATCAATGATTAGGCGTCTTGCTCGAGATATTGTGGCCCGAAGCAATCTCTAAATGAGATTGCTTCGGGCCAACATCATGCAATAGAAACTATCCATCATTTTGTGAAAAAAATTCTTAATATCTGACAATTCTGAAAATTTGCATTGACAAAATCCCGGATATTCATTATTCTTTGTTATAGGAATAGTAAATTTTATCAGTAATGATTACAATTCTTAACTAAAGACTCGCATATGGATATTAAAATTTATATATCTATGATAAATACTTTAAAACAAACCTTTGGAAATAATCTAAAGTGCGTTATTCTGTTTGGATCCCGTGCCCGTGGTCAGGAAAAAGAAACCAGTGATCATGATATCCTCGTTATTATCAATAATTTACCTAATGAACCTATAGCCAGACTAAAACAGGTACGAATGTGCTTGATCAATGTTCCTCTAAGAATCAATACCATATCCAAAACTCCTGACGAAATTGAAAGGAATCTTACGCCTCTAATGTTAGATATATGTGTAGATGGCATATGTCTTTTTGGAAAAGAGTTTTTTGAGCCTTTGCATAAAAAGGCATTAAAGGCATTAAAGCAATCAGGTCTTATGAGAAAACGCATTGGCAGAGAATGGTTCTGGGAATTTGAAAAGGCTCCGCAAAAAGATTGGGAGCTTACCTGGGAAGGGTATCATGAATTCTCGTGATGAGGTGAAATACCGCTTAAAACTGGCTCAAGGATTTTTAAAAGAGGCAGAAGAAGATTTTGAACTCAAACGATGGCGATCATGCGTAGATAATGCCCAGCTTGCAGTTGAAAATGCAGGCAAAGCAATTCTCTCTCTCTTTGGTGTCTCTCCCAAAACCCATGAACCTGCCAAATACTTAGCCCGATTGATTCAATCCAATACAATCTCTCAGGAAATTCAAGAAAAGATAAAGGATATTTTGCCGGATTTTATTACTTTAGGAGTGGAGGATCATTTCATGACAGACTATGGAGATGAAGCCACTTATACTCTCCCATGGGATATATTCACGCAGGATTCTGCTCAGGCGGCTCTCTCCTCTGCCCGCCTATGCACTAGTAAATCCAAAGAGATTATCGAGGATATAGAACAATCACGCAGTAATTCCGGTTAATTATAACTTTATAATCATTGCGAAGCTCCGCATATATAGTGTGTTATTTACCGGAAATAGGAAAAAGCTGAGACTTTAAAAAGCATTATGAAGAAATCAAAAGGCAATGGATTTGAGCCAATTCCTTCTTGTATTATTAAGAAGCTTTTCTGAAAAGGGGCTTTACTCAATTTTTTATTCATAATCAGAATCTTGGTCTCCACCCTAAATCAATTAAAATATCAACAAGCAATAAGCTTGAAACAATCTGAACACCATGAATTGATTTTCCGTACAATGGGCCAAAATGCTTCTTATCACTTGTCCAGAGGTGGGTGCATTGTGCTCCGATTGCCCCTGCAAGAATCGGAATATCCTGTTGTGGCAAATCTACTGGAAGATCAGTATAAAAGGCATTACTGAGAGAAATGTTTTTAATTATCCTTTTTAATCCTGATGATTGTTGCGGGCGTTTTGTTTCGATGTTCCGCCTTGCTTCCTCAAAGGCATGGGGACAAGTTATGCATTCATCCGCATATTTCAATATCGCATCCAGAAGCAATCCTGTGGCGCTTCCATCTGCCGATGCCGAAAAGAGGATGTTGGCATCAAGGAAAATACGCATTACCCGGTTGACCGTTTTTTAAGGTGCCCCATAAGCTTTTTATCCTCTTCCTCGAATTCCTTGATTCGTGAATTAGTGTACATTTCTATGGGGAATGCCACAGCCGGTTTTAAAATTATTCCATCATCAGACACCTCGGCTATTATTACACCTCCCTTTTCCAAACCTAACCTTTTTCGTAATTCTTTAGGAAGTGTCAGTGTTCCCCGTTCGTTGATTTGAATAGTTGTTGTCATGATTGCATTCTCCTGAAATAATGAATATCAGCAATTAAGAGTACAGATAGAAAATCAATTTCCAGATATAACAT